>NZ_JBHUME010000013.1:0-187314 GCF_042684925.1 Paenibacillus gansuensis
AAAAAAAAAAAAAATACTTAGTATGATATCAATATCGACTTTTATTATTCTCCTAATCGAAGTAAATATAATTAAGTGGAGGATTGAGCTATGTGGCACAAAAATGAAAAAACTATGGCAGATATTTTATCTAAAGGCTTATTGCATAATCCCAATAATATAGCATTAGAATCCCATCAAACGTCTATATCGTACAAAGAGTTAGATGAATTTAGCACTAGATTTTCAATATATTTAATAAGAGCAGGAGTGAGAAAAGGGGATAAAATAATCATTTCTTCCAAAAAGTCTTATTCAACAATAGCTGCTATTATAGGTATATTGAAATGTGGTTGTGTATTTATCCCAATAGATCCAGATAGCCCCATCAACAGAACCAGATACATTATAGAAGATACGAATCCAAAAGTAATTATAATGCCCAATGAATATAGTATTAAGGATTCAAAAAATACCATAGTATTATCCTTTGAGGAAGTAGAAAATATATTAAATGATGATTTAAACATGCAGAATGTTGAGTTTCCATATGTTTGCGGGGATGATGCTGCCTACTGTATGTATACTTCTGGTTCAACCGGTCAGCCTAAAGGTGTTTTAATTAAACATAATAGCGTTGTCTCCTTCTTTAATTCGATATATGAATTTATAGAATTAGATCAAAATTCTAAATCAATTAGTTTAAATCCAATTTTTGCAGATGCCTCAATCGTGGATCTTTTTTATCCTCTATATCAGGGGGCATATGTTTATCTCTATGACCAGAAAATAATCCCTAAAAACATATGGAGAGTAATACAAGATAAGGGGATTAATTACTGTGATGTTGTTTCATCACTCCTAACCTTACTCGTAGAATCAGTTGAATTAACGAAGTTTAATTTAAGTAAGTTGAAAATTGTTAGTAACGGTGCAGAGATCCTTAATGTTAACACCGCACAAAAGTTATTAAGACAAGTACCAGGATTACTAATAGTTAATGCTTATGGGCCGACAGAAGCAACTTGTATTTGTGTAGTCGAATGTATTAGAGAAATCGAGTCAGATAGACAAGAGACTTACCCTATAGGAAAACCGTTAAAAGGGATAAAAGCTATTATTGTAGATGATGAGAATAATGAAATAAACGAATTAAATGTATTTGGTGAACTACTCGTTTCAGGTACTCAAGTGATGTCAGGTTACTTAAATAAGCCATCAGAAACAAACAAAAGAATGTATATGTATAAAGGCGACTACTACTATCGAACAGGAGATATTTGTTTCTATGATAATGAAAAAAAAATAAATATCGTGGGGAGAATTGACGAGGATATTAAGGTTTCAGGTTACAGAGTTAATCTTAATGAGATTAGAGAGGCTGTTCATAAATTACCCTACATTAAAAGCTTCGTCGTTCTTTCTGTTCAAGAAAGGGTGAAAGGAAAGGTGCCTGCGCTCGCTGTAATTCTACAACGTGGAGCAGATAATATTACCGAGGATAAAATAAAAAATGATCTAAAAGACGATTTACCCAAGTTTATGATACCCCGTTATGTTTTGCTTTGCAATCAGTTTCCTACCGTCCCCTCCGGAAAAGTTGACTTGCAAAGAATCAAACTATTAATAAATTTAGAATTTAATATTACGTAGGCGAAATTGACTATAATCAAAACTTATACATTTTTATAAAATATAAATCATTCCTTATTAAATAATAGAGTAAGTAATAAACTTGTAAAGGAGAATGTAAAATGAATAAAAGTGAATTACAGGAAGAAGTTTATCAGATTGTATTAAAAGAGAAAGAATTATTAGAAATTGATATGTTATTAGATGAACTTCAAGATAAATATAATAGCATAGAAGATCCTGACTTCTTAGATTTAGTTACGGTATATGCACAAGAATTGCCTCGTAGTTTAAGGATTTACCTAAATAATTTTCGAATGAAGGAATTAGCTGGTGGAATATGTGTTATCAGTGGTTTTAGTATTGGGTCATTACCACATACACCCTCACATTGGAAAGATAAGCAATATCCATCACTCACAATTAGAGAGGATATTTTCTTTACGTTATGTGCATCTCTTCTAGGTGACTTTATCGGTTGGGCAACCCAACAAGATGGATATATTTTACATGACGTACTTCCCATAAAGGGACATGAAAAGGATCAAATTGGTTCCGGCAGCGAAGTATTATTGACTTGGCACACGGAAGATGCCTTCCATCCGTATAGAACGGATTATTTAGGTTTAATGTGTCTAAAGAACCCTGATGACGTAGAGACTACATATGCAAAAATTGATGATATTAAGGTCAGTGATCATTATAAAAGTATTCTTTTTCAGAACAGATTTGCGATTAAACCGGATGAATCTCATCTGAAAAAGAATAGATTGAACAGTATCAGGGACTTGGGAGTTTCAAAATCTTTTCTTGAAAGTATTTATGATAGAAACGAAAAGATGAACGTTAACCCCGAGAAAACAGCGGTACTTTTTGGTCATCCAGACTCACCCTATCTTCGCTTAGATCCGTATTACATGGATCTAGAAGATGAAGATAATGAGGCAATGGAAGCGCTACACTCCATTATCCAAAATATAGAAGGTGCTATGAAAAGTTTAGTCTTGAAACCAGGAGATATTGCTTTCATCGATAATTACAAAGTAGTCCATGGTAGGAAGCCCTTTAAAGCTAGATATGATGGAAATGATAGATGGCTAAAACGTTTAAATATTACTAGAGACTTAAGAAAATCTAGAGATTCGAGGGTAGCTGCCAATAATAGAATACTTTTTTGAGTCTAATTTGTCTTCCATTAGGCAAATTAGCTAAAGCCTAATACTTATCTTAATACAATAATCTCTCGTGAAACACTTCTTGGCAAATGCATTAACATTTGGATTAACATTTCTAAAGCATTAATGAAGATGATGGCCTTAGCCGTCGACTGTTTAAAATACTATGTAATACTCGTTTAATTATCGACATTGGTGTAGGGGAGGTTGACTATGCACTCATTTGATATCTTAACTGAAATTAATAATGTTCAAAAGCGACTTCCAAATAAAATTGCAATTCATCATGGAGCCCATAAAATAACTTTTAAATCCCTGGAAAAAAATACCCAAAACGTAGCAAAGCTATTAAGACCTAGATGCATTGTAGGATTACTCCTGCCGGCAAGTATAAATCTAATATCATCTGTATTAGGAATTATGAAAGCTAATGCCGTATTTGTCACAATTGATGTCGAAGCTCCATTAGAAAGAGTAATATCAATTATAAAAGAAGCAAGAGTATCATTGCTTATTACTGATCAAAGTAATTATAAATTGATAAATGAACACTCTGCTTTTTTAATTAATACGTGTAAGATAATTTGTATTGAGGATATTCTAACTCAAAAGGTTTCAATTAGGTCGAACGAATTTAAATACTTATCTTTAGAATGGCCTGAAGATTTAGCATATATCTCGTTTACTTCTGGTTCTACAGGTGTGCCCAAAGGTGTACTAGGCTCTAAAATTTCTTTAAATAAATTAATTTCATGGGAGATCGAAGAATTTAAACTGAACGAATCCTTTAATGTAAGCCAATTAACATCTCCATCCTTTGGGCCTTTTATGAGAGATATATTTGTTTCTTTATGTGTCGGTGCAACGTTACATATACCTGAAAGTAAAAAAGTATTGATGAATCCGAATGAGCTACTAAAGTGGTTATCTGACTCTAATATTAATCTAGTTCATACAGTTCCATCGGTGATACAAAGTATTTTAAAAATATTTCAAGGAGAAATAGTTTTAAAGAACTTGCATTACATACAGTTATCGGGGGAACCTTTGACATTAGATTTAGTTAAAGATTTCTACCATGTATTTAAAGGGAATGTACAACTTATTAATATTTATGGTCAAACAGAAACGACTCTTGCGAAGTTATTTTGGCGTATACCTCGTGAACAAGTTATGACACTTAGTACTGTACCTATAGGAATTACGGTACCGGAGACAATTGCGGTTGTTTTAAATGAACAAAATAAAATAGTGGCAGAAGGTCAAAGAGGTATACTGCATTTACTCTCTAATAACTTGTCACTTGGCTATGTTATGTCTGGAGGGATAAAAAATCTTGAGTACGTTGATTTGTCGGGAAAGCTAGTATATAGGACTGGAGATGTTTGTTCTATAAACAAGGACGGTCAAATTATTCTACACGGACGTGAAGATCAACAAATAAAAATTCGAGGAATGCGGGTTGATTTAAGAGAAATTGAAATGATAATTCAAGAATATGATGAAGTTACCGAGGCCCAAGTTATGTTAAATCCAAACCAGCATATTGAAGCGTACGTTATTGCAAATAGTAAATTAAATCTACTGACATTACGAAATTTTCTGAAAGCACGCTTGCCCGCGTATATGCTGCCTATTTTTTATTATGTTCTGGAAAAATTCCCTAAACTACCAAGTGGGAAAATTGATAAAAGGAGTTTAATAAATAATAAACATAAATTGCTTTCATTAAAAGCTAATATGATGCCAAGAACAGAAACAGAAGAAAACTTGCTGGAAATTTGGAGAGACATTCTTGATTATATTGAAATTAGTGTCGACGATAATTTTTTTGAAATCGGGGGTCACTCACTTAATGCTACTCTTGTTATAAACCGTATTATGGATCTATATAAGATTCAATTACCTAATCACATCTTATTTGAAAAACCTACCATTCAACTATTATCAGAATATATTGAACAACAAAAAAATGAAATTATAGTTAAATATGATTTTCCTAATCAAATATCATATCCACTTACGGATGCACAGAAAAGAATATATGTGTCTGCATTTTTTGATAAAACTAGGATAATGTTTAACTTACCGGGTCTAATTTTCTTGAAAAAAGAGTTCGGTCGGGAAAAAATTGAGAATTTTTTGAGTACAATAACTAAGAATAATGATAGCTTACGAATGTCTATTCAGCGTATAGAAGGACATACAAGGCTAATTCTAAACGAACTCCCTAAGACGGAGTTAGCTACTATTTCTGTATGTGATGAGGAACATTTGTTAATAGAGGCTAAAAAATTAGTTAAACCTTTTAAATTTGAGAGTGCACCTTTATGGAGAGCTCAACATTTTTGGGTAGAATCATTGAAGACTGATGTATTGTTTCTAGATCGTCATCATATAATTTCTGATGGTGTTACGTTGTCTATAATATTAAAACAGCTTGCAAGTGCGTTAAGAAATGAAAAAATTGAACCACCAAAACTAAAATATTCAGAATATTCAAATATTCAAAGCCTATATAATCAAAATCACGAGGAGAAAATAGGATATTGGATTAAGGAGTTAGGTAATCAAGATTCTTACTATGATGAAATGAATACAGAAGTGAGAAGAACTTCAAATATTGGAAAAAGAATTGACGTAAAAATTGCTCAATGCTTATCTGATGATATAAAAAGACTAGCTTTGATACAACAGTGTACACCTTTTGTATTATTATTATCTGTATATTTTTTGTTTATTTCCAAAATATATGACCTTAATAAAATAATAATTGGGGTACCTTTTGCTGGTAGGTCAGTTCCCGGATATGAGAATGTAATGGGGATGTTTGTAAATATGTTACCTATTAAAGTAGAGCTGGAGCCCTCAAGTTCTTTTGAAGAGGTTATTAAAGTAGTTAAAAAAAAAATGATAGATGGAATGAAGCATGAGATCCCTTTTCAAAAATTAATTAAAGCAATAAATTTCCGAGCAAAACCTAATTCTAATACTATTTACCGTAATATTTTCTCGATGCAACCCAGAATAGATTTTGATGACATTTTAAACTATAAAAGGATAGATCAGGGTACAGCCGAAGTTGATCTATCGGTAGAAGTAATAGAGTCACACGCAACCTATATTTTTGTGTTCGAATACTGTTCAGAATTATTTAGCAGATCGATGATCGAACGTTATATGGAGACGTTTATATCTTTAGTGAAAATATGTATTGAAAATCCTGCATTAAGTATCAATGATATTGAATTACAGTTTACAGATACTAACCTGAAAGGTTCGGTGTAGTTATATGATATCAAACCCACTATATGAACCTCTTATAACTTCATATACCCGACATGCCTATCCATTAGCACTAATTGATTCAAAGAGTAACGAATCCTACATGAATTGGGTATATAGTAATTACTTCCAATTATATTGCAATTCAAATTTCAATGAACAAAATTTATTTTATGATTATCTGATAGATACCGTCAAGGTCAATCCATATGTTGATTATCAGCTTATAGAGAAAAATACGTTTGATTCATTAGGTTATAATTTAATAGAGTATATTATTGAAATGATTAACCAGGGCTATTACATAATGATAAAGATGGATATGTATTACATTACTAATAGATTCGCTTCAAATCATCTTCATTATTATCATAACGAATTGATAAGTGGTTATGACATGCAAACGGGTAACTTCTTGATTTATGGTTTCGGAAAGAAGGGGAAGTTAACACTTTCTTCGATTGATTTTGGTTCTTTCATCAAATCAACTAGAAGAAGCCCAAATTTCACGCTTTTAAAATCCATAGAACATCCTCAAGATTATGAGTTCGATATCAAGTTAATCATTAAAGAAATAGCTGAATACCTAAATTATAATAAGTCAGAAAATATTTTATATGATACTAATGTAGTTTATGGAGTAAATACTTACGACATTATAATAAAATTTATTAAAGACTACTTATCGGATAGTTTGAACAATAGTATATATTCGTCATTTTTTAGAATAAGGAAACAAATTTATGTCCTATGGGAACATAAAAAAATAATGTTAGATAGAATTCTATTTTATGAAAAGTTAGGAATTATTAAAAATATATCACATTCTTATCTGGAGATCGAAAGTACTGCTCGTATGGTACTACATTTATTGTTAAAAAGTGACATGGTTAAAGATAAGACTGTTTTCTCTAAATCTATTAATGCTTTAATAGAGTTAAAATCTAAAGAGATAAAAATTCTAAATGTTTTGTTATTTAATTTGAAAAGTTAATAAGATTCTATTTATATTTTTCCTTCATTGCTATTTCTGGGGTGATAATATGAAGAAAACTAAAGTCATGTGTACTTTAGGACATTCTTGTGAGTCGGTTGAAATAATAAAAGACATGATAAAATCAGGTATGAACCTTGCAAGAATCAGTGTGAACCACGGCCTTTTTGACAAACAACTCATTCGAGTGAAAAACTTAAGGAAAGCTGCGGAAGAATTAGGTACATATATCCCCATACTATTAGATCTTCAAGGTCCTGAAATGAGAATTGGAAGACTAAAGGAGCAGAACATTGAGATAATAGAGGGTAGAACCTTAGTAATCATAACTAACCCTATTATTGGAGATGCTAATAAGGTTTCAGTTAATTATAAAGAGTTACCTAGTATTCTCAGGAATCAGTCTAGAATTCTAATTGACGAAGGATTAATAGAGGTAAGTGTTAAAGATATTATAGACAATGAAATTATATGTACTGTAATACGGGGAGGGATATTAAAACATAACGCTGATATTACGCTACCAGGTATACGTACCACACTTCCTGGATTAACCCAAACAGATATTAAATATATTGATTTTGGCATAAAAAATAATATAGAAATGATTGCAGTATCATTTGCTAGAAAAGCAAATGATATAAAGGAGATAAGAAACTTACTAGCTAACAAAAAAGCAAATCAGATTCAAATTATTTCTAAGATTGAAAACGAAGAGGGATTATCTAATTTAGAAGAAATTGCAGATGTCTCTGATGGATTAATGGTGGCCCGAGGCGATCTTGGTGTAGACATGCCTCTTGAAGATATTCCATATGTCCAACAACAAATAGTAGAGAAGTGTTATCTGCTTGGAAAGCCAGTAATCATAGCGACCCATATGTTACATTCAATGAAAAACAACCCACGCCCTACAAGGGCTGAGGTTACAGACGTTACTGTATCTGTCTTACAAGGTGTTGACATACTAATGCTTTCTGAAACCTCTTCTGGAAAATATCCAACTGAAACGGTAAAACAGCTTTGTAGTATCATAAAAAAAACGGAAAATATTTTCGACGATCAAATGAATAGCAAATGGGGAGGAATTGAGGAGAAATATGCAACAGCAGCAGTTTCACTAGCTACGATTTTAAATGCAAGTGCTATTATTGTTATCTGTAATAACATGAATCTAGTAAATTGTATATCAAAGAGGAGACCTCCAGCTAATATTATTGTCTTTACTTGTAAAAGAGATATTTATAAAAATCTAATATTAATGAGGGGGGTTACCCCTATTATTATCGAATCTATTAGTGATTTTAAAAGATTAAAAGGTGAAAATATTACCGACTTGATTGAAAAAAACATGTTGAAGAATAACATAATTGTAACTATCGAGGAGTTGGATAACAATAATTCATTGTTCTATAAGTTGGATACCACCCATATAAACCATTATTCATTTCCTGAGTGAGATACATGAAAGGGGGAGGTAGATTTTTTTGAAAAAACTATACATAGTATAAGAATGATTATATGAATAGCAATGCTAATATTGATTTAATATTTATGCTTAAAAATTTACATTAATTATGTAAGCAGTTAATATATACTAATAGCAAATATTATGAAAATTCTAATAATGGGGGAAACAGTATGCGTAAAACTAAAATTGTATGTACGATAGGCCCTTCTAGTGAGCAACCAACAGTATTAAAAGAATTGATTCTTGCAGGTATGGATGTTGCTAGGTTGAATTTTGCCCATGGTGATTTTTCGGAACATCAAAAACGAATTTATGACGTAAAATCAATCTCAAACGAGTTGAAAAAACCGGTAGCAGTACTATTGGATATAAAAGGTCCAGAAATACGACTCGGGAAAATTGAAGCCGATAACTACTTATTAGCGACTGGGGATACGCTTACTCTTACAACCGAAGAAATTATAGGGGATAAATTTAGGATTTCGGTTTCTTATAAAAATTTACCTAGTGATGTGTCGGTGGGCACCATTATCCTTTTGGATGATGGTTTAATAGAATTAGAAGTCAAAAATGTAACTGGTACTGAGGTAGTGTGTGTTGTAAAAAATAATGCAAAAGTAAAGGGGCGTAAGAGTGTTAATGTACCAGGTATAAGGGTTAATTTACCGGGTGTTACAGAGAAAGATAAACAACATATACTTTTTGGTATAGAAAATGGTGTTGATATTATTGCAGCATCTTTTGTAAGGTCTGCAACTGATATCTTAGAAATAAAGCAAATTTTAGAAGATAATAATGCTGGACATATTAATGTTATTGCTAAAATTGAGAATCAAGAAGGTATTGATAACTTACGAGAAATTTTGTCTGTAGCGGATGGAATAATGGTGGCACGCGGTGACTTAGGGGTAGAAGTTCCATCGGAGGATGTGCCACAGATACAAAAAGAGATGATAAGGCTATGCAATGTGTTTGGAAAACCGGTGATTACGGCCACTCATATGCTCGAATCTATGCAAACAAATCCTCGTCCTACTCGGGCTGAAGCAAGCGATGTAGCGAATTCTGTATTAGATGGTACAGATGCAGTGATGCTATCAGGTGAAACAGCGGCGGGTCTATACCCCGTTGAGTCGGTAAAAACGATGGCAAAGATACTTGAAAAAACGGAAGGTAAATTGGATTATAATAATTTAATACGTTCAAGGTTTAAAGAGAGCCGCATCACGACTACGGAGGTATTAAGTCATTCCGCTGCTCTGAACTCTTTAATTTTAGATGCAAAGGCCATTATAACTCCTACAGAGAGCGGTTTTACACCTAGAATGGTGGCGAAATATAGACCTTATTCGCCAATAGTTGCCGTAACCAACAAGGATTGCGTTGTTAAGTCACTATGCTTGGTTTGGGGTGTTATTCCTATACTTGGAGACAAATCATTTAGTGTAGATGAATTGATTGAATGCTCTATTAATAGAGCGTCCAAATTGAATTTAATAAGTAAAAGTGATTTGGTTGTTATCACTGCGGGTATACCACTTGGAAAAAGTGGATCGACAAACCTGCTAAAAATACAAGTCGTTGATTAGCATATAGATACATCGAGACCGAATTGGGGTGGGCAATTGACTCAATTTGATGTGCGGTTGCATTTTATTAATGGAACAAAACAAATATTAAGACTTGAAGCAGAAAAAGAAGAAGAAGTCTTGAATAGAGTAATTGCAAAGGACTGGTTGCAATACTTTGATGTGGATGATAAGTTTTATATCAGATGAGTAAGGTCCTTCATGTTCATATACAAAGATGTTAATTTATATTTTATAGCGCTCCTTCTAATAGGAGCGTTTATTTTTGTTTACTGCAAGTGATACTCCCGCCTTTTGTTATGCTACTTGGAACAACTCATCGTTGGTTTCCTCCAATTTTGTTCTTATATACATAGGTTAATAAAACGGTGTTTCCTAACAGCAAACTATAAAAAAATTTCAAATCCTTCTTCTAAACTTGAAATTACATATTTGCCATTTGGGGGGGGGGAGATGTTAAATCTTTCGAGTATTCTAGAATTGTTAATGGAGAGATTGTGGCTGAGAGTGTGTCGGGTAAGCAGGATAGGCATTCGTTCTGGATACGCTAAACTAACTGCCAGCCATACCAGGCGCCATCTTTCTCAGTGATCAGGGCAATGTGTACACTTCACAGGCATTCCAGGAAGCAGTAAAAGGAAAAGGCATTATCATGAGCATGTCAAGAAAGTTCTACATATAAACTTCACATATGCTGCTGTACTGGTTCAACAGCTTATAAAACTTGGAGGTTATAAATCACAAGAACTTTATCCCTTACCCGAGAACAACGACCTGGTTCTATAGTCAATATATTATTAATGTGACGAAGTTCCTTTGAGTACCCTAGTATTCGCCCTTCTCCGGACGTTTATGATCACTAACTCCGGTGATTAACCAGATCAGCGGCAACTTGGTTTGGGCCAAATTTTAAAATCAATTCTCATGCGGTTAGGCTGAATAAGTATAGTGTAAGTGGTCAAAACTGTTTCCTAAAGATGGAGGTGCTTAATGGAACGCAAAAACATTTGGTCTAATGAGGATGATAAACAATTAACAGAGATAGTTTTTAGACATCTCAGAAATAGAAGCACGCAGCTTAAGGCCTTTGAAGAGGCAGCAGTGTTACTTGGCCGGACTAAGGCTGCTTGCGGATTTCGATGGAATAGTTTCTTAAGAACACAGCATACTGATACGCTCGTGGCGCTAATAGGTGACACAAAAGGAAGAGGTAGAACTATACCAGTAGCCGCAGGCCTGCACTGTGATACCAATATTGAAGGTGACAAGAAGCCACTTGCTAAAGTCTTTACTTATATTAAAGAACTTGAGCAAACGATTGAAATTCAGCAGAAAGAGATAGCGCAGCTTCGCAATCAGGTGAAGCACGATGGCGACCGGTATATCGCTAGCGAGGATTTACAGACCCTGATGAAAATCATTACTAATGCCCGACGGAACGGCTATCTAAATCAAGCGAATTAACAAGAGGACCATTCTGCGACATGGTCCTATAGCATGACTTATTGGAGATTCGGGCAGCGTACTTCTTAAATCGCTTTTGTATGCCGGCACTGCGGGAAGGAAGAACATCCTAAAAAACTGCCTTTGGCGCTTTTTCGGAGTACTAGCAAGCCCCCACAACGGCTGCATTTCTCAGGTTCTCTTGGGATTTCCTCCATTACTTGTTTTGGTGATGGAGAAACGTCAACATGGAGATTAAGTTTGTTTACTACAATCAAATTTTTTCAGACCGTTGGGGAATAAGGACTATATTTAAAAGTATATCAGGATCGCTAAAAAAACTGACTGCATATTTAAGCGAAAGGCACTCAAATCTCACTTCCATTCTTGATTTAGACATCAATAAAGAGCAAAAGCTTTGGACCTTCTGGTTGAATGGTAAGGGAGAAAAGACAAGTTACATCAAGAAGATGAGAGGGAAAGAAATCGTAGCCCGCACGGAAATAGATGGCTTTTTTTCAAGGGTTTATAATACACTTTTCCAATTAACAGATACTCGTGATGAATGGGAGAAGGATCGATGGGATGTACGGATACTAAATAAAAAATACTTGATAGATTTCAATGAATCAACTAGTGGTCATGGCATTGTTTTTTCAAATATAGAGAATGAAAAATATAGTGAAATATTTAAAGAATATATAAAGGGTCGTCTAATCAGCGGCAAAAACTTCACCTGGGGTACAGCTCGAAGTTATGGATTATACACAGTTCCTTTTTTAAACTCTATTGCAAAACAAAACCCTAAGTGGAACGATTTTAAAAAACTTGAAAGAAAGCATATAGAAACGTACATAGAAGAGTTAAAGGAGTATACAAGAACCAAATTAAATAAGACAAGTTCCAATCCTAAAAAATATGTTCGTGATTCATTAAAGTTTGTGCGTGCCTTTATAAGAGATCTTCAAATTTTAGAGAAGTTCGAAGATTTTGCACCTGAAGAAATGGTGTTTCGTCTAATATATCCTGAAGACTTTCCTAATCTCCCTAAAAAATCATTGGATGATATTGATTACATACCTGACTATGTATTGGAACAATTGTTCAATAATCTAAATGACCTTCATCCAGATGTACAGCCAATTGTCTGGATTGCTTTCAAAACAGGGCTGCGCTTAAGCGATACATTGGAATTGACGCAGGATTGTTTAGGTAAAATAAACGGAAGGTCAACTCTCACAACAGATATTGAAAAGACGTATGTAATAGGTCACAAAATACCCATTGATGATCATCTAGCAGATATAGTTGCAGTTTTAATTGACCGTTCTAAGCAAAACAGCAATGACGATAATAATCCTGAAAAATACCTTTTTGTTCGCTACAGAGGTCCCCGTAAGGGAAGGACATTTAGTCAAGGTTTTGTTCGAGAAGAACTAAACAAATTAGCGTTTGAAAAAAATATTACTGATGAATCAGGCAATTTGTTTCGTTTCAGACCTCACCAGTTTCGACATACTTTTGGAGTTAAAATGATAAATGGTGGAGCTGATATTTTAACGGTGCAGGAGTTATTGGCCCATGCATCACCCGAAATGACGTTACAGTATGCTCGTCTATTAGATGATACGAAACGTAAAGAGTTCGAGAAGGTTGTGAAACAAGGTGTGTTTACATTTGACATAAATGGGGAAATTGACAAGATCTCAGAAAGGGAAGATGTCCCTAAAGATATTCTTGATATGTTGTGGAAAGACGAGAAGTTAAATGCCTTAGATAACCCTTATGGGACCTGTCGTGCAAGAGTCAATGGGAATTGCCCATTAGCAGCAGAACCCCCTTGTCTTACTGCAAACGATGGAAAACCTTGTTTTGATTTAGAAGTAGGTATTTCAAGTTTTGACGTTAAGAAGTACGAGCTTCTCATAGAAACAACTGCAAAGTGGATTGAAGCGTCGAAAAATTATGGTCGTGAAGATATGGTTAAAGCAAACGAAAAGAACTTGGAAAGGTACCAAAATATTTACGAAACAATCAAAGATGGAAATGTTATTTTTGGTCGATATGACCGCATGAAGAAACATTTAGAACGTGAGAAAAAGAAAGGTGTTAAACATGGCTAGTTTTGATCGTGAGGAACAATTAAGGTGGCTACATGAAAAGAGAAAGCAAGAAACTAAAGAAAAGGTTGAAGAAGCCATTAAACGCCTTACAAGGAGTACTAAAGCTATTAACTTTAATAGTGTAGCAGAAGAAGCTGGAGTGAGTAAAGCAACCCTTTACAATCATACTGAGCTCAAAGAACGTATCGATTTCTTGCGAAATCAACAACAGCATGTATTTGTGGATTCGAGGATTAAACGTGACGAGAACAATCAAAATGCAGTAATCGCTTCGCTAAAAAGAAGGATTGAAAAGTTGCAAAAAAAGAATAAAGAACTTGAACAAGAAAATAAACGATTACGTGAAAAAGATAATGAGAAGCTTACGGATTACTTTATGAATATATAATACTTATTCAAATAACGGGCATTTTAGTTCCAATTATGGTAGAATTAGTATGTACTTAATTCTATGAAATTTTTCTAAACGTTTTATATAACATAAGAAAAGAGTGAAGAATATGAATGCTTCTAAAAAGCTAATTTTCGGACTCATAACCCTATGCGTTTTTACAACTCCAGTAAGCGCTTCAAGTAAACTGAAGGAAATTAAGGCCTATGTAGACCCAGATGTTTCAGTGTCCTTAAATGGGCAATTGGTTGTTAGTAAGCCAATTTTACATAATAATTCCATTTATGTTCCGCTCAGAGATGTGGCACTTGCATTCGATGCTAGAATCCTTAGTCTTCATAAGAACAAGAAGGATATCTATGTTGAACGTGTCCTTGAACCGGTTGTCGATGACAATCCTATACCTAACCATAATTTACAATCTACATATGCCAGCGGATTTGGAAGACCCATACTATCTCATAACATCCAATATATTGTTGAATCGGTTAAAAGAGATATCATAGAAGGTAAAATAGTAGCTGTTATGTCGATTAGTGTTTTAAACAAGTCCAATAAAGATTTTAATTTCAAACCGAATCTTTATATAGAACTAGAAGACACAGCTCAAGAATTTGATTTTAATAATCAGAGATTCGAAATCGTTGGACCAGATACGGTTCCGCCTAATAAATTAACTAAGTATCAGATTATGTATCATGAACTGCCGAAATCAGCAATTACTTATGTATCAATAATAGAAGACAGGCTTCATGATATTGTGTGGGTACCTTTAAAGCCCATCGTTATTAAATAATTGGTTGCTTACGAGCGAGAACTTATTACTACGGTTACATTTACTAAAACTCTACGCTTACAAGGAACGATAGCTTCATCGTGATACTGTTGCCTGCCTCCACGGTCGGCTGCTGACTTTAAAGAAAGGCCGGTATAGCGTTAGCTCTTTTGACGTTAACAATATCAGTTGTCAGCTATAGAGGAAGGTGTATTAAACATGCCTACTAAAAAACTTGAAAGCTTTCCATCACTGCCTGAAAACGAAGTAATTCTACAACCACTCATTCTCCCTCCAGGAGCGAATCAAGCTGATAAACATTTTTGGGAGGAGGACCGTGATAATAGAGATCCATTTTACGCGAACACGATTCTGCTTCACTACCCTACAATTCGTAATCGAATAGGATATGATCTGTCTAATGGC
Organism: Paenibacillus gansuensis; assembly: GCF_042684925.1. NCBI lineage: Bacteria > Bacillati > Bacillota > Bacilli > Caryophanales > Paenibacillaceae > Paenibacillus > Paenibacillus gansuensis. The sequence continues at coordinate 15,284 of NZ_JBHUME010000013.1, forward strand.
TCAGGAAATGCTTTCGTGGCAGATGATATTGTGTCTGCTTATCAAAAGGAAGAGCTTTTTCACTATGATGCAGAATTCTATCATGAGTTTCACTATCATTACTTTGATGCTATCTCAGTATTGTGGGCCTGGCGGTTTACAAGGGATAGACCGAGCAAGACCAAACTTAAGAAATGTCGGACGTTCTCTCAGGCGTTATATGACAGCTGCTTAGTAGGCCTAATAGATGGGGAGTATCCAGACTTCATAGGCAAAACTCATGAAGATGCTTTTACTGCATTACTTAAACTGCTCGAAATGGAAGGTCCAGCCACATCATATCGCAGTTTGCAAATTATGTATTCCTTGTTGGAGTTTTGTAACCTCAAAAGCAAAAGGTTATTAATTAACGGGGACTTTAATTCAACGGTCTAAGGACAGTATGCCGCTGCTGCTTAAAACTTTATGACTCAGTATGAGCAGGCGATTAAGGATGCGGTTCCCCTTCGGGCAAACCACTACTGTGGCTCGTATGAAAGCCCTAATCATGGAATACGCTGGAAAACGATGATCAAATACACAATGGAACTCCCCCTGCTGAAGATACCTCGGGTTCTGAAAGATACACATACTTTCATCGGTATTCCGACAGCCTACGCCATGCCGCGCTCTGATTTTCGGAAACGGTTCGCGGGGGTAATCCTCTATTTTTCAAAAATGGTATTTTGTACCTATGTAAATGTTCCCCTTTTTCTACTTAAATAGAAGAGATGTGGAAAAAAGTAGAGAGTAGGGGAACGGGTGAGAGTGAGTAAACGAAGTTGGTATGATTTGATGTGGGTTGTTTTTGTGATATTGCTTTTGACGGCCTGCAATGAAAAAAAAGAACCAATGCTGGATCAGCCGGTAGAGCTTAAGGTTATGCATTGGAATGAGGATAGCTTTTACAGTGAATATGGAGATATGATTTCGGCGAAGTATCCGAATTTGACGTTTAAAGTTCTTCCAGTGCAAGGGATATTCGGGGACAAGCTGGCGGAGTTTGTAGAGAAAGAGAAGCCGGACTTGATTATGCTGAATACAGCGAGAGAAATAGGTTTGTTGAAAGAAAAAGGACAATTGGCGGAGCTGGACCCTTACATCAGTAAAGATAAATTCGATTTGGATACGATCAACCCGAGAATATTGGATATGCTGCGGGAAGAAGGTGAGGGCAAGCTTTATACGCTGTCTCCTACATTCCAAGGCGAAGGTCTGTATTATAATAAGGATTTGTTCGATAAACATGGTGTTCCCTACCCAACTGACCAGATGACCTGGGAGGAAGTGTTGGAGCTGGCGGCTCGGATCCCGAAAGGGACTAAAGAGAATCCTTTATACGGGTTGGATATGAATAATACACAGCCGTCATTTTTTTTCACGATGAATTTGGGTCAGACGGAAGGGTTGCAGTTCATCGATCTTGATGAGAGGAAAATCACCTTGGATACGGAGGGCTGGCGTCATATTTGGGAGCTTGGAATTAAGTCTCTTAAAGAAGGCATCCTTGCTCCGGCATTTTCGCCTTCGAACAAGGTTCAGGCTTATGATGCTCCATCGGCAAATAAGTTTATCAACGGACAAGCTGCTATGACGTTGCAGGGTTCTTATTTCATCAGCGAGTTGAAGAGGGCAGCATCGAACGCGAAGAATCCTCAAAAGGTGAATTGGGGCCTCGTTACGGAGCCTGTTTCCAGCAAGGACCGGAACTCAGGAAGAGGGATATACATTTACGGCATGTACGGAGTGAATTCCGCTTCACCGTATAAGGAAGCAGCATGGGAAGTAATTAAATATATCAACGGCGATGAGTGGACGAGAATCCGTTCGCGCAACGAAAGTCAATTGATGTCGAGAACGGCCTATAACAAAGAGGTAGACGGACGTTCATTGGAGCCATTTTGGAAGCTGAAATACAGCAAAGGTCTGATCGATTTTACAAAATATCCTCCAAACTTCAATATTGATGAGTTGGCGGGAGTTGAGATTCAACAGATATTGGATGGGAACAAAACAGTGGAACAGGCGTTGAATGACCTTCAAGTATCTGCGCAAAGAGCGTTGGATTCGGCGGATAAGCTGGCGGCGGAAAATAAGAAGTAAAAAGCAAAAACTCACCTGGCTAGTCAGGCCGGGTGAGTTTTTCTTACTTCATTTGAATGCATAAGTTTTCGGAGGTTTATCTCAATTCTGAAGCTTAACGGTAGTCTGTCCCACGACCAGCAATCCGTTCACATAACTGTAATAGTGTTGGCGAGAAACCATCAAATTTTATATGATAATATCTGATCATAAATTTACGCTAATTGATACGAGGTCGCCACAAATATGTAGGCAGCCTCGTTAAGCTTAAGGACAGTTAGCGTGTGAAATCTCGTAAATATAAGTGTGAAAATTATATTTATAAATTCTCTTTAAGAAAGGAACTTTGATGAGGATTAAACGAACTTTACGTTTAAAAAATGCAGAAGTTTGGAAACTTGATTTGCCATTTTTCTGCTTTTTAATCATATTGGATTTACGCAGACCATCTGAACCGGGAGATTACCCCTACTTACCACCTGAAGATATAGATGGTAGAGATAACTACATCAAAGTGTTTACAATTTCTGAGATGGAGTTAGAGGGAAGTTGCCTTAAGCTGGATACAGTTGTGGATCTAGTCGAGGATCTAATTCATCAAGTTGATCAAGGTTTCTGCGATTGGAATATGAGCAAGGAGACAAGGATAGTTTGTAAACAAGAAGATGTAACCGCAAATCTTAATGATTTATTATTACGATATATTGGGGTTGAGCATCTGCCTGAGGGCAACAGGAAGTATCTATCCCAAGACTAGCGGAACTATATATTCAACTACTATGAAAATTCATAGCGCCGTAATATGGAAAAAAGGCAGCACTAAAGAAGGCGCAGCTCTTTCGTTTTTTAAAAAGGGGAGAGCGCTTGAGTGGCTTTTCAGTAGAGCATTAATTAGATAAGGATCAAGAGATTTTTGGTTCAGTAATGGTTACGGAATATCCTAGCCCTTCAAGTCTTCGTAACGCATGCCGCACGATAGACTGTTGCCTTTGCTTATCAAAATAGTCCTCACCAAGATCAACATACATTTCTTTACGAGTTAGAAGGTAATAAGAGATTCTCAACATAGCATGAGCGACTACAATTCCTGCTCGTTTCCTTCCTTTTCGTGCTGCTGTACGCCTATACAATGCGCCGAGGTAGTTCTTAGATCCTTTTACGGAATGAGCGGCTTCCGTTAAGCCTGATCTCAAATATTTGTTGCCCTTTTTGGTTTTGGATGATTTTCTTTTCCCCGCACTTTCGTTATGTCCTGGCACAAGTCCTGCCCATGAACACATATGAGCTGCGCTTGGGAACTGGCTTTTAATATCTGTACCGATCTCCGCTAAGATTTGTTCGGCCATGCGTGTTGATATACCAGGAATGGAATCCAGCCGTTCGATATCTTCTTGGTATGGACTTACACGTCTTGCGACTTCCTGATCCAGCATATCAATGTGTTCCGTTAGAAAATCGATGTGGTTTAAAATGGTTTTTAACAGGAGTCGCTGGTGGGGGCTTGTGTAACCTTGAAGGGCTAGTTCGAGTTCAGGTTTCTTCCGTTTTAGTGTACGTTGGGCCATGCTGGCAAGTTCTTCAGGATCGTCTATGCCATCGGCAATAGCACGAAGCATATTTTTGGATGAAACCCCCATAATATCTGAAACAACGGAGCCCAGCTTGATATTGGCTCCTTCCAAAACTTTTTGGATTCGATTATGCTGCCTGGCACGTTCTTCGATGATACTCCTGCGATACCGAACAAGTTCTCTTAGCTCCCGTTGATCACGGTCTGGAATGAAACTGGCTTTAATTAACCCGTGACGAAGGAGTTGGCAAATCCATTCCGCATCTTTTACATCGGTTTTTCGTCCAGGTACTGCTTTCATATGCTGAGCGTTAACAACCAAGAACTCAATGTCCTCTGCTTCGATCAAGTTCACAATGGGTTTCCAGTAGACACTCGTACTCTCCATGGCCACATGAGTGCATCCGTGTTGCTTGATCCAATCCACTAGCTTAAGCAGGAAAACAGTTTTCGTCGAAAATGTTTGAATCTCCTTTCCTTCAGGTGTCATGATACATGCCGTAATATTGTCCTTATGGACATCCATACCGCATGCTCGTTCAATAATGACATCCACATTACTCAACCTTTCTACGGCCGCCAAGAATGGAGACTGGTGCAGCAACCAGAATAGGATTAATCTACTATGAGTGCTTCCCAAAGGGAGCAACATTCAGTGGTGCACCGTGGTCGCTGGAGTCAGACTAACGGATGGGCTCTAACGCACCATAGTTCATCGACCTTCCTCTCCCAGCCGTAATTCTAGTATAAAAGACTAAGCAAAAATTTTCATTTTCTGTGGTGCAGCGCTGATGTTGCGCTGCATGGATGGCTAACGGGACAGTTAGTTCATTAAAGGAAGTAAATGAGGCTGCCGTGAATATGTACGATAGCCTTTGTTGAAGTAATGGGCAGGTTAATTCAATGACGTGACGAATTAATTGAGTAACAACACAAGGGGGGGGAGAAATGGATAAAGCGACAGTTTGGCATGAAATTTGGCAGAAAGTCGAAAGTAATGGAAAATCCAGCTTAAACAAATATGAAAGAATATGGTTAAACGTTGATGGATTAATTGGTGCTGTGAGCGGAGGCGGCTTGATTAGTTTCTTTTATAATCATGGTGCTGATAATTATAAGGAAACTATAGAGGACCTAGAAACAATCGGAGCAGAATCTGCAATTACATTAGTAAACAATATTGGTTGTATGTTCCCTGGTGGGTCACCTCCTGTAAATATTGAAGAACGGAATGAGATAATTGATTCATGGGAGCATGATGAACTGAATGAGTTCTTTGAAAACTTGGATGAACAGTTTTATGCAATTATGGATGACTTAGAAAATAAGCTAGAGCCAGTCATTGTAGAAGCGATAAAGCTAGCTGAAAATTAACTCATTTTATGCCAGGATGTTCAACTCCCTCAGAGAATAGGGATTTTCTCACGAATGCTCGCTCATTCGCAGGATTTCAAAATGCATGGTAAATAGGAGTTCCGGTGTTTGGGTTCTGTGTGGCAGGAAGTTCCGTTAGAGCGCATGCGGGAACAGAAGGTGCTGATGTGTTTACAACATCTTCCATGATAAAATTATGCTGCACGCTTCTCTCCACAAGGTCCTTGGGGATTCACTCTCCCAAATCTCGACGGGTCTATGCCCTCACATTCCTTCGTCCTATCTTTCCAAGGTGTGGAGTCCGATTAACGTTAACGGAACGGGTCTATGCCCTAAAGCTGAACAATCTCGGTACTCCGTGCTTTCTTTGTGAGATCCTACGAATGAGCCAATCTACGTGTCAGGGTTACTATTTATGCTGCTAATGGTAGCTGTGCCTTATCCATGGAAAAAGTTTTCCCTTCTCTCGCCATGGCTACAAGCATCCGGGTCAGTTTCCCAATCAGCTTCATCATGGACTGCATTTTCGTCATTCGTTTCACTTCGGTATTATGAGCATGCAAGGCTTGAAACGCTTCATTGAAAGACAACAGGTGAAACACTGTGAAGTAGAGATGCTTACGCAGAAGTGAGTTGCCTCGTTTGGTGAGCTTGATTTGCCCCTTATACTTGCCTGAACTTCGTTCTGCTAAGTTCAATCCTGCCTTCCTTAATAACTGATTTCCGTGAGACAGCTTACGTAAGTCCCCGCCAAATGCCAAAATAGCAGCCGTTGCAGGAACAGAAGCACCCAAAGATCGAACGAGATCTGAACAAGGAATTTCAGGGAGTACCTTTTCAATCATCTCGTCCGCTTCATCAATGATTCCGCGAATTCTTTCATACTCTTCGATGAGGTGCGTTAACTCCCATTTGTCTTCTTCAAGGGCAATAGTGTCTCCCACGCTATGTCTAGCGAGTGATTGAAGTTCCATCGCCTTGTTCTTACCTCGCACCCCGCCAGGTCGGGCCATATATTCACCCCAGATCTGTACTATCTGCTCCGGAGTTAGCTGCAATAGGTCAGAGGGGGCTGGGAACCGGCGCAAAGTCGCCAAGGAACGATCGCTAAAAATATCATCAAATGCTTGTCTGTATTCTGGAAAACGGATATCGAGCCAGCGGTGGATTCTATTTTTAATCCGTCCTGATTTAACAACCCAGTGCTCTCTGTTTGTAACCATGACCCGTATACGGCGGAATGCTTCATCCTTTGGAGCGAAGGGTGTATAGAATCCGCGACTCACCGCATCGGCGATAACCAGAGCATCCTTTGGGTCGTTCTTGGAAGGTGAGTTATCTCTATTTTCCTTATTGCGTTTGGTTGTCATTGGATTGACAAGAGCGACATCAATGCCTTGATCCACCAACCAGTTGGCAATATTGAACCAGTAATGACCGGTGCTCTCCATTCCCACAACGACGTCATTCATGCCGTGCATCTTCTGTAATTTCCGAATACTGTGTACTAAATGCTCGTAGCCGACTAGGTCATTGGAGAATAGAATAGGGCGCTTGGTGAGGACAATACCTCGAAAATTAATGGCTTGTGCAGCATGCTTCTCCTTGGCAATGTCGATGCCTATGACCAGAGTGGTAGTGGAGATTCGTTCTACACGTTGATTTTGAAAATTAATTGAATTAGACTTCATAATATCGCCTCCTAAGGTGAGTTCTGAGGGCTGCAACCCAGTACATACTCATCCTAGCGAGGCGTCCTTTTTTCTGCAAGTTCAATCTACTAACACCTACAGGAATGTTAACGGAGAACGATAGTTGAACAAGGAAATAAATTGGACCACACAAATTAGATATGTCTAATATGTGTGGTCCTTTTAATTTCAATAGTTTCGCTTTCCTAACCTAAATATAACACTGGCTGTACAAATATATGGATGATCGTGATGGTGACGGCATGGTAGGTGAATAAGACTAAAATAAATGAACCAAAAGAAGTTTAATACAACAAGCCGGCAGCAGATCAGAGATCTGCTGCCGGTTTTACTATTAAGCGTTAAATAGTTAACCCTTAGAAGTTATTTTAATTCTAAGGCGGTTTGAAGGGCGGTGAGAAAGCATTCATGTATGTATAGAAGTTCTTGTCGAACCTGATCTACCAATGCTCACACAGTTAGTAACACACTAGATTCTTCATTAAATGCTATGGTAATTGGATTGCCCATCTCATCTAAGACAAACTCATCTCGGGTTGGTCTCTTTGGTGTCTTTGCCATTGAAAAGCAGCCTCCGTCCATTAAATTGTCATACAGCTAATATCAATAAATGTGTTAACTGATAGACATGTGGAGCACGTGAGATGGCGCTTTTTGCATTCTTGGGCGCACCTCGTAAATTTGTATTTCATAATAAAACCATAACGAAAGTCCTGATTCTAAGTAACTAAAAGAAATTTCAGGGCGCTAATTGTATATTTGGGGATAATTTTATTTATAGGTTAAAAAAGGAAATGATAGTAATGATCTATATGTTTTTATAATACCATTATGTAAGATTATAGATAATTAATGATGTAAGAGGGTGATAGAATTCAAACTTAACTCGAGACAGAGATGACACAAAATTGAACTTACCAGTAAAATTCTTAAAGAGAACAGTTGCTCTATACTACAGAAAAGATGATGAGTAACACAACTTAAATACAAGGGAGCGAATAATAGTGGTTAAGAGTTTCAAAAAGATCGCATCTGTATTGGCAGCTGCTACTGTCCTATTGTCCGTAATACCAGCTACTTCATTTGCGCATGAAGTTTTTTACAATCCAGCAACAAGTTCAACAGTCGCAGTAAGATGGCAAAATTTAAGTGTCGATGGCCACATGTCCAAACTAGATGCTAATGGGGATTATCTTAGCTCACCTTACACAGATAATTTCAGTACAGCCGTTAGTAACTGGATGAGCTCTTCCTCTGCGGTTGTAGCCTATGCTGTATCGTTTAGCACATCAAAAGTTGACTTATCTACTCCTACCCAATCTTCTTGGGATAATTCGGGTATACCTTACTACGCTGCAGCCGCAACTATTATGTATGATAAGGCAGGAGCACAGGTAATGACTTATACTCAAGCATATAACTCAACTAAAAAGATGAATTACGCTAATGTCTGGTGTAACCCGAATAAAGATTATGCTGGACCAAGCGAGACCGATCAATCAAAAACTCTAACTCACGAAATGGGTCATGTATTGGGATTAGGTCACCCTGAAGCATATAACCCAATCCCTACCTCTACTACATCTGTAATGCGTCAAGGATCCTTGGGATATTCAACACCACAAAGCCATGAGGCTTCTGATATTCGTGCAATGTATGGCTTCTAAGGCTAAAATGAATAATAAAGCTAAAATTATAATTCCCGCAATTGCTGCTGCCCTTGTTGTAGGTGGACTTTCCTACGCACAGAAAGATGGAATAGGCAAAAGCTCTCAAAGTATTGGAAGTACTGCTGCAACTCAAGTTCAACAGCAAGTAAAACCAGAATTTATGGATTTTTATGATCCTACTTTTGAACAACTTATAGCAGACGCTGACCTGGTTGTTTACGGTCAGGTTAAGAAATTCAATGAAAAAGTAGAAGCTGTAATTGCAGGCCCAGCTGAGGATGCGGTAAAGGCAAAACTCGCAAGCAAAGGGTCTTCAATGAAAATCCACGTGACACCAATGGAAATAGATGTAAAACAAGTAATCAGCGGCAATGCTTCTTCTTCTATCATTATTCGTCGTAGCGAGTTGTCTGAACCATACGAGCCAGAATTAAAGGTTGGCCAAAAAATGGTTTTTGTGTTAAAGAAAATTGAAGGCACTGAAAATGTCTACAAAGTTATGCACCCTACAGGGACATATTTTGATGCAGAAGACAGCAAGATGATCAAACCTTACTTTAATAAATTCAATGATTTGTCATCCATCTCGCTTGAGGACTTTTCTGATAAAGTCAAAAAGGAAAAAGGACAGAATTAATTTTTATTTTGAAACAACACCGGTACCTATTTTCGGATAGGGCCGCCGGTTTATTTAATTCGTTGTCACTACTTTTTTCAAAATTTTACTTCACAAAATACATGTTTCGTGAAGTAAGAAGAAAAAAGACCCCGCATAGCTATTGTTGAAGATAAGTGTGGGGACTTTGTTGTCAATTTACATTGGACCGCGGATTCAATTTCGAGTCCCAGCCTTCAAATAATTTAATTACGTAAAACAACAGTTTGACGAATCGAAAAGCCTCTGACCATGAGCGAATACCGGCAATTTATTCCCAGAATGAAACTGAAAAAATGTTGTATATTATAGGTTTTTAGGTTGACTAGGATCTAACGAGGTGTTGTTATATTATTTTGTTTTAATTCACCTCTTCTGACTTCATATAACAAACAGGAGATTAATAATTGGATTATTAATAACGACAATGTGATGGATGTTTCAAAGTACCACTTAAATTTATCGATGGACCAACGATCTTCACCAATTATAAGATACGCGAGACGATTAGAAATTGCTATTCCTCCATCATTTAACTTTGGAATTAAATTATAAGTATAGTTTTGTGATAAGGAAATTGAAGCTATCAGCGTAAACATAAAGGAAGCCCCTGCGGCAATAGAAAAACTATATTTAAAGTTAAGTTTTATTAAAATTATCAATGTTGTAACTACAACAAGTAGGGCGGATATTATATAAATCATTATTTCTCCTCCTTAAAACTAGAGCCTTCTAATAAACTTTAGATTTATTAGAAGGCTCTGAAAACAATAATTAATTACCCGTTAATATCCTCTAAAGTCCACGATAGTGGGTGCGGAAACTGGATAGCCATCGACGATGGAGGAAGCATGTGTGTACGCAGGTACAAAGTGGTCATTATAAAACGGTGAAAACCGATGCTTATCTTGCTCAATAGGGAGAAAACCTTTGGGATATGAATCCCATTGGCTCTTTAACCATTTTTCTTCTTCTAAAAAATCTAATTTTACTTTTTTAATTAAATCCTCAACTATTACATTTAATTCTTTGAAAAAGTCTTTGTCAATTTGCTTCTCTTTCCCTACGCCTTTTGTAGTAATTTTTATTTCTGGAAAACTAATATCCATGAATAGCACACCTCTCTTGTAAGAAACTGTATTTTAATACGATGTGTTTTATGCTGTCTAGTCTACTACTTCATTTGATTGAACAGAATCAAGAGGAACTAAGCAATTCAAGCTTTGGTAATCCTGATTCACCAAGGCGGCGGTGGCATCCGAAGGTGATTATTCGCAATGGTCCGATTGTCCCAAAGTAATCTAGATATATATAAATATTGATATTAACGATCCTCTCTTTTCCCTTAAACAAAAAAAGGAGCTGCAATGAAGCAACCTCCTTTTCCGTTTCTTGCATGGGTCTATTTTCTGAATAAGCCCGACAACCAATCCCATATTCTTCTTAGTGGTGATCTGCTCGAACGAGAATTAAGATCGTCATAGTACGCCTTTCGACGCGCTTCTTCATTCTTTCGACCAGCCTCGACTTGTTCAGGTGTCCATGAACCTGCCCAGTTAACATTGCCACGTCGTATCCAGTAATGTGACCTACATGCTTGCTGCCAATTACCGATAGAAGGGTCAAGCGAAGGCCCAAGGGGAGTATCTTCAAAAGCCCACTCTGTAGGGCCTAAAGGCGTCCGGATCTTTGAACGACAACCACAAGCGCATAAATGTGCAGCTGTACCGAACTCTTCCGATACGTAGAGAACACCTTCCTCCAAGTCTTTAGGCATATACTGAACACGTTGCAACCTAATCTTCATTAGACGATGCACCAACTATCTTGAGATCTGAAATTTCAAATAAAAAGTGGTGCTGCGGATTTTCTTCTTCTAAATAGAATCCGCGCAATTGCTTAAACCGTATGATAGCCAAACTAGCATTTAATGCGTTTAGTTCGCCGATCTGCACATTGGATCTGTACAAGTTCTCAGGACCATCCGAAAGCTCTGCATACCCTTTGTCACGCATGTTCTGGCCGTCATCAGCCGAGTAGTACGTCGTTCGGAGAAGGCCGTTTAGCGCCCCATTCTTTCGCTTAAGCCCCATTCCCACGTCGATAAATGGTATGTGCATAGAAATCAGAAGATCGAAGATCCCTGCGCGCGAACTACCTTTGTCAACGCACACGAACGCAAAGGTCACACCAGCAAGGTCAGCACTACTTGTGGCATCAATAAACTTGGCCTCTGCAGTAACTCCTGTTCGGAAATTCTCATAACGCGCAGCATAAACTTCGGTTTTATGTTTGCCCAGTTCACCTAATTGAAGCATGCCAGGAGAACGGAACGCATTATGTACGTAGAATCGGTCTAAATCAAAAGTCCGAATCTCTCGCACAGGCGTTTTCGCTAAGAAGTCCAGAACATATCCGCCAGTGCCCCCAAGTCCAATTACTGCGACAATATCATCCTTGAACTTCGCGGATAGGTCAGTAATCTCAGCTTTAGAAGTAAGAGTATCATTTAACTTGAAAACGGAATCGGTTTCCACATGTTCAACAATGCGAAAAGTGTAGGGGTTAACATCGAACAGTTCCATAGCCGGACCGGATAATATTCCGACGTAGCTTTCTATCTTATCAAAGAAATCAGCAAACCTTCCATCGATCCGAGGTTTATTTGAAAATGAGCGTTCAACGACGACATCTTTACTAGCTTCACCTAACTGAAGGGATATGGGGCCACCCGCAAGATTAGGAATCGGCATGCCGTCAAGATTATGCGGTACTGAACCCGCGAAATAAATCTGATGATCGTCTTGGGTAACCCTGTTCTCGTCTATGAAGACCAGCTTTGATACAATCGCACCTGTCTGCAATCGACGTTGATTATCCAAGTAAGGGATGTCGCGCACGACAAGACAATTATTATCGAACGCGACAGCGTACCCCTTCTCGACCAGCAGTCTTAAGTCATCATTATGACTGACCAGTCTCTGAAACACTAAAGATCATCCCTTCTTTGGCCTTAACAGAAGCCCCAGGTGAAAGAACACCTTCCGGTTTGTTCCCATGACCGTTTTTGTATTTAACGGAGTAGGTTATCTCTGGATGCTGGGAGTAATCCGGAACCTCAAGCGAAACTACCTCTACAAAAGTAATATCATCCTTCGGCCATTCGTGACGAGTGCCTTCTACGACTATCGTGATCTTCTTCTTGTGTTCTGCCATTTCAGATAACCCCCTCGATTAGTTCAAGTTTAAACCATAAATCCGTATTTCCTTATTCAACGAGACCTTGATCTTTCGAATGAATGTCTCAGTACCAGTCTAGCACAACAATCAACATACGACAATATATAGGTTGGAAAATGAATTTTTGACACCACATATAGTGTCAAAAGAAATATTATGACGAAATTATGAAGCTGTTGTCGATTGAATAAAGAACTCTTTTAATTATTTTTTATATGAAGATAGTTTATTAAGTTTTCAATTCTAGTTAGGTGTCCCAATTCTCTTTCTGCCGTGTCCTTCGGGAATGGGAGCAAGTTCTTGACTCAAAACGGGAATGGGATCAAGTTCTTGACATCGGCCAATGACAAGAACTTGATCCCATAAAACAAAAAAGCCGCGATTTACGCGACGTTTAATGGGACAATGTTTTTGACTTCCGACAATATAGTGGTATCTTTATCCTTATATTTATAGGTAACCGCCATATCATCTTGATCGACACAATATGTTAATCCACAGTTATCCGCACATGGGATTTCTTCACCTTTGGAATAATACTCCAAGTTTGAGTCTAGATCAGAACCGGTGTAACTGTTCTGCATTTTAGGTTAAAATATTGGATCGTGTTGCATTAATTGCAACTTCCATTATAAATTTTAATGTATTTTCCTTTCCTAGTGATAACATTAACAAATGAAAAAAAGTTAACGTGACCTATATTTACTTTCGTTCCATCCCAAGATATGTCCCTAAAACAGTCGGTGCATGTTGTATTGAAATAGTGATAATCAAGTGACATGTACTCATTGATCAGGTCTTGATGGTTTAACAATTCCAACGTTATCCCAGGGCTGCCGTTACCTCGATTAAGCGCTGATTCTGTAAATCCGGAAGTAGCTATCATGATTCCTTGATTTGCACCATTCCCACAAGTTTTGAGATGAATGATTCTACATCCTGAACATCAATTTTATTTTTATGATCTTTACATTCGATTGCTGTCAGAACCTCTTTATCGTGCCTCTTTTTAATTATAGCTATATCGATTTGTCTTAATCTTTTTGCAAGTAAATCATTTACCTTTTTATTACTTTATACTTAATGATTTTCTCAAAATCTTGATTATAGTAAAATGAGTTTGATTTATATATATTAAATACTAACTCTTCTAAGAATCCCCAATCGTTAGTCACACAAATATCCACCCGTCCTTTCTAATTAACCAGAATCTTCTTTTCTCACAATTGTTATTGTACCATTTCCTAGTTCGTTGTATCACGATACTGTGAAGTATTTAACGGCATTAAATTATGTTGATATAGAACGTACGTTTTCATTAGTTAGAGCACATGGTACAATTATGTTGAGGTGAATTTGCATGTCGGCACACTTATTAGATCATCTGATTGACCCGTTCACCGTCTATTTGGAGGTAAATAGAAACTTTTCAAAAGGAACGGTGGAATCATATAACGGAACCATTGTAAGACTAGCCACGTGGCTCAGAGAAACGCCAAAGATCCTTGAACTGGAGAACGTCACCGCTGAGCACTTGCAGCTTTTCCTGGGCACTCTGCGTCATCCCAAAGCAATCGCAACAAAGAAAGGTACAAAACCTCATCCCAAAGCAGGGCAACTGCTTAACGCGACGACCAGAGCCCGCATCATCTCCGCCATCAAGCAGTTCTTTAAATGGGCGGTAAAACAGCATTACATACGCTATGATGTCTCTCAGTTTCTCGATACTCCGCAACTCGGCGAGCGGATCCCTAAGAGCCTGACCTTTGAAGATGCAGTTAAAATGGAGAAGGCTGCCGGAGAACGTAAACTGGCGGCTCGAGATTATCTTATCACGATCATCTTCCTACTCCGCGGTTTGAGAGTGTCCGAAATGGCAAGCCTTAATGTTAGCGAACTCAATCAATTTAACGGCACAATTGGCTATTTTGGTAAAGGAAACGTCGAGAGAGAACTTCTGCTCACTCCAAAGATCGTTAGAGCTCTCGATGAGTATATGTCTTTACGAAAAGAGTTACTGCAGCGGCGTAACCGGCTAAACGAAGATGCCCTCTTCATATCTGAAAAGCGCGGCGAACGCTTGACCCGCAGAGGAATAGAGCTGATTATCGAAGAGATTGCCGAAAAAGCCGGCGTCAAAGCCGGCGGTGGAATGAAAGTAAGTCCTCATAAACTAAGGCATACGTGCGCGACTATCCTCTACAACGAGGGCGAGGGTGCTGATCTGTTAGCTGTCGCTGAGTTGCTCGGGCATAAGGATCCTAATACCACAAAGATATACACGAAGATAAAATCAGAAAAGCTCCGTAGCATCGTCGCAACGAACCCACTCGAACACACATGATAAAACGACGGCATGCCTCACTTCCCAAGGTCTGCCGTCGTTTTCAATTATACTCAAAACAGTTCTTTTTATTGCACCGGCTTTTTCATTCAAAAATTCTGTATATTAGGATTTCATTGTCTTCAGGACATCGTCAACAGCTGATTGTTACTTGAACTCCAACTGGGCTCTTGGTTGCCCTTCCTCGGCTTGCTCACCTCTAAATAGCAGTCTCTTGTTCAAAAACGGAACGAAGTTCACAGATTTTTTCGTCCAGTTGCTCAAGTAATTCTGATAGTTGGTCAGCGGGGCTCTCGATAAAATATGCATCATTACGTACTGTGCGTTCATCCACAACGAAGTTCAATGTTATAAAATTTCCTGTAACCTCTGATGACGACAACAAAGCATCTTGTAAAAAATATTCATCAATTTCACTGATCAAACAGACCCTCTTACCATAGTACCTCTGAAATCTGTTAGCTACTTCTTGATCAGACATCGTACTGTAATTCCAGTTAATATTACTTCCACGCTCACCTAACAATATGAGATATTTTACATTATCTTTTACCTCAGTCTTTAAGGAATGCCTTTCAAGTGCAAAAAAACTCATTACCCCCATCTTTGGAAGATGCGGATCACTGTCACCAGCGATCAAAGAAATTGTCATTTACTAACACTCCTTCATGGGCCTTTTTTTATTGCTCTCGTCATCACATAGAATTAATATCTAAAATGCGGTTTTCTCATGTGCTCGGACAACTCGAAATGTTCTATTTGTTAGAAGTATTACACATTTCAATTAAAGATAAACCCTCTCCAAACATAGTCTTTTATTAAGAGAAGGTGTACCTCCAAGCCTACTCTTCTCAATAATGAAGATACAGCTTTTTTGCCTGCTTAACACGAGGCACCGTCTTTATCCCAGTCGAGTATATGCGGATCCTTATCCGGTCCTCCCGCGGCAATGAAGAACGCGTGTGCTTTAGCGACCAAAATAAAAAAAGACGATTTCTCGTCCCCTTACTTAAGGTCTGGCTTCTCTGTAGCTTTATGAGTTTTATCCACTCGGGAGCGGTTCCTTGAACTGCTTACGGAAGATGTCAGCCCGGCGCGGGTAGGTTTAGATGTCGGATTGTATTAATCTTAAGTTTGCGACAGGCTGCCTCCGGCCTTTTCCCAACTGAGACTATCTTGACGCCCGGAAAAAGATTCAGAACGAGTGGCAGGATCGAAATTCCCCACTCAATTTCATATCGCATGGAGGTCCGGTTTTTACACCTTTCATCGAACGGATGCAGCGGGAATACGTTCCACATAAACGATGGGCGGGCTAATGTTTCACAGCTTGATTTCCGCTTACGACAAAACCTCTATCAGAAGCCGCTGCCCGTCCTCCAGTTGGTTATAGAACTAGCCATATCTCTTATTCTGACACACTAAAGATTCCCTTACCAACAAGCGTCTCTTCTTTTGAATTAAATACCTTAAATGTATACTCACCAACTTCCCCAGGAATAGGGTACTTACTGCTCATTCCTTTCCAATCTGGCACAACTTCGGTCTCGTAAGTATCGTAAACAGTTCTATTTTTTTCAACAACAATTTTGTACTTGCTTGCATCCCCACTTAAGGGCGTCCATTATAATGAAAAAGGGCCCAAGCCCCTGAGACTTATATTATTCAACAATTACTATGTTCATTCAGCAAGTTTATCCCCTAATTATCTAGTGCCCCTTGTCCCTCTTATTGACCACATATGTGTTGGCCATCATGTCATGGAGTCCTTGCTTCTTTCCATGAAAAGCAATCATTACAAAACCAATCCAGATTAAAAATACAGAAACAGCTTGGCTCCCTTATTATCTGTTATCACAGCACCGATGGCTAATTTGCCGATCGTGCCTTGAAGATACGTTGAGGGCCAGTAGGATTGATAAAAAAACCAGATGATGATCTCCCATATTATTGAAGTGTTGAGAATAGTTAATAAGGCCCCAACTAATGTAGAATCAATTAAAAAAGCAAATAGACGTCTCCAAAAACCAACATATTTTACCTGTTCCTGAATGACGTGGTAGACCACATGCTCGCTAACCGTAGTATTCTTGTTTTCCGGAGAGATCACTTTTCTACCGTACTTACTGGACTCGATATCCTTAAGCCACTTATCCAACCTGGGATTTTCCGACACATTTTGCCCTTCAGGTGAGATGTTCATATAGTATTTTAAGGATCTTTCCTAACGTTTTCGTACCGAGATTTCGCGTCCGCAGAAGAACTTCAATGCGCACATTTAATAAATCTTCTAAGTTTTTTATATCATTTCGCAATAAGCTGTTGACAGCTCGCTGATCATCAATAAGATCTTTTATCTTATCCTGAGAATAATGCCCTTGGATCCCAAGGAAACCTCTGACTGTCTCATTCTCATGTTTAGAAAAGATTGCAACGTTATAGCGCTCCTCCATAGATATCTTAGGTTTGCTTACTTTTACAGTGCAATCCAAACATTTGTTTTTCCTATTGTAAAAATTTCGGTAAGTCAATGAAAAACTATGATGTTTAGGACATTTCCACCAAACTGGATTCTTTGTCGCGAGTTTCACTTCATTTGGACCACATATGTTCTTAGTGGAATCCCAATACCTCATTGCAACAGGATCGTCGCTAACTTTTTGAAAATGACTAATTTCGGTGGGTATATTAGCATACTTTTTTCTTAACATAGCAAGTTCTAAATCATCCATTGTGAGCCCCCCCAAACAACATTTTACTTCATTTGGGTATTTCTGCCTATGTATATAGACAAAAAAATGGCCACAGAAGTTGTGGCCATCTCCGAGTTGATATGCTTATCTTCTGAAACCAGACAGCTGCGATTCAGCAATTTCCACCATTCTACGTACCATATGTCCACCAATTGCACCCGTGTCTCGAGTAGCGTAGTTACCATAGTAGCCATCCTGCGGAATTTGAATTCCGAGTTCTTGAGCTACCTCGTATTTAAATTGCTCTAACGCTTTTTTTGCTTGTGGAACAACTAATGTGTTGTTTCTACTGGATCCAGAACCCATTTGAAAAGCCACCCTTCATTTTTGATGTAGCTTGCTACCTTAGTGTTATCAGGCCAAATTTTTCTATGCATACGATTTACAATTTTTTGTCATAGCAATCCGAACATATATTCGCATATAATTGGGTATACATAAAACAAGAACTCATGTTCTTATACTGTAAAAATAAGGGTGGAAATAAAAATGGACTTCTCCAATCTACCGCGTAATAACTGTTACTGTATTGATGCTAAATCTTTTTACGCTTCAGTCGAATGCGTACTTAGGGGGTTAGACCCACTAACTACCTATTTAGCTGTCGTTGGCTCGCTTGATCGTTCTGGCGCCGTTGTATTGGCTGCAAGTCCGCTCATGAAACGAGATTTTAAGATCAAAACTGGCACCAGGCACTATGAAATACCCAAACATCCTCATATTCATGTAGTGGAAGCACGAATGGGTCTTTACCTTGATTTTTCAATGAAAATACCTAAAATTTTACAACGCTTTACACCCTTAGAAGCAATAACGATATACAGCGTTGATGAATGTTTCTTTACAGTGGACGGTGCGGAAAATTTGTTTGGTGATAAGTTTTCAATTGCAAGACAGGTTCAGGCAGCAATTAAAAAAGAGATTGGAGTACCTACCGCGGTGGGCTGCGGAGAAAATTATTATCAGAGTAAGGTAGCATTAGATTGCCTGGCAAAAAGGAATGAGGCTACTGGATATATCGAGGGTGTTACCTATGAAACTTTCGCCGATAAAATGTGGCCAACACCAATCAAAGACATATGGGGAATTGGCTCCCGAATAGAAAAGCGATTACATCGACTTGGTATTTACACCTTGGGTGATGTTGCAAAATACCCATTAAACTTACTTAAAAAGCAATTCGGGAATGCGATCGGGCAAGAGCTTTACAACCATAGCTGGGGAATTGATCTAACCAATCCCTACTACAAACCACAAATTAATCAAACCACGAATCTGCATCAGAAGGGTTTCTCCGCTGGCATCACCCTTCTGCGTGATTACCAAGGAGCTGAAATATATCCAGCTATACTGGATCAGGTAGAGGAAGTCACTAGAAGAGCAAGAGCATCTAAAATGGCCGGCCGCACCATCACCCTGGCTGTTGGATTTAGCCACACTTTAGGCGGCGGAGGTTTTAGCCAAGCTAAAACGGTACACAATCCAACCAACATTACGATGGATATTTATGAAGTGTGCAGGGAGATTTTCAATAAACATTATGAAGGCCAAGTTGTTAGAAATCTCCACGTCTCTCTAACCAACCTTACTCAAGATGAAATCGTTCAGTTAGACTTGTTTGAAGATAAAACAAAACAACGAGAGATTGGTTATGTAATGGATTCAATTAAAAACAAATTCGGATCAACTGCTATTTTCCGGGCAACAAGTTTAATGGAAGGCGGAACAGCGCTAGCCCGAGCCGGCACCATTGGAGGGCATAAAGCATGATCCATGATAGAGGACGAATTAAATGGGTTTCCCTCATGATTCCACAGCACAAAAAATTAATTGCTAATCTCTATCATTCAGAAAGCGATGTCACACTACCTACAATAGATGAGCAAAAAATGGAAGAAATGAATGAGGTTATTTCCCTTGCTTTACAAGAGGAACGTGATGTCGTGTTGAAATATTTTTCAAATCGAAGACATTTCGAAGTCACCGGAACAATAGAACGAGTGGATCCATTAACTAAGCAAATTCGAATAGTGGTTGGCTCTGAAATTAAGATCATTACTTTTGCCAATTTGATCGATGTTTATTTTGCATAAAGAGACCCCGGGATACCCCGGGGTCTCTTTATGCAAAAACGAGAGGCAATTCTTTTTCTAAGATAGAACTTCATCTAAAACAGGCAGCCTCATAAATCCACTTTTATAATATCCACGATGACGTACCCTGCAGGTAATAAGGGGCTCAACGAATACAAATTTCTTATTCTCGTCAACAACAGAACACCCCAAACGGGGCCAAATTTCCTTCCGGTGCTTTTGCGTTATTCCGAGTTCCATCGTCCCGAGCGGCTTTATACGGCCGTCTTCCGGAGCGCCGATTAACCAATGATGGTTTTCCTTTGAATAACCCGTTATAACCACATCGGAACTGCTGTAATTGATGACCTTTTGCCATGCCCAAGATCGGATCGCTTTGCTTCCCGGCTCGCAGGGTCGAGAGCGGGTCTCGTATTTACTGTCACGCTTTTTTAGCACGATACCCTCCAAGCCCGCTGCCTTAACGATCTCAAATAATTGAACTGGATTACCGTGGATTATTCGCATACGGGAGTAATGCTCTGTTTCCTGCATCTCCGCTTCTAAAAGTTCCAAACGCTTTTCAAGCGGCAGCCCCGTTACATTTTCACCGCGGCAATACAAAATATCGAAGGCGCAGAATTGAACCTTGTAATTCGCCTTGCGGGAATGAAAGCGGGACAAACAAGCCTCAAAGTCGGGGTGTCCCTTCTCGTCGACAACAATTAATTCACCGTCAAGGATGGTGCCTTTACTGATGGGTGGATTATGGAGCTCGGGAAATCGGGAGGTCACGTCCTGATTTTTTGTGTACAGCTTGAAATGATCCATATTAGAAACAAGTAAACGAATGCCGTCTAATTTCAAGCTTGCAAGATAGTCCTGATGTTCGAAAGCTTCGTTGTTAACCGAATGCATAAGTAACATAGGGGGGTAGAACATAAATTCATCACCTAATTTAATGGTAACACTGACGATAAGGTTCGGGTAATGGGAATTGATGGTCAAGCAATTCAACTGTGTTGCCAGTAGGGTATAGATAAAATTAAGGGGGTATTGATATGTGTGGAAGGTTCACCTTAACCAGTGATATCGATGAAATTGTTGAATTATTTGATATTGGACGGAATGAATTTGAGGGATACCAAAGACGATACAACATCGCCCCAACGAATATAGTGCCGGCCGTCCTAACAGTAGACGGTGAACGGGTACTGCGTGGTTTCAAGTGGGGACTGGTACCGTTTTGGTCAAAAGACGGAAAAAGCAGCTATTCAATGATAAATGCTCGTGCCGAGTCCATTCTAAAAAAGCCGGCTTTTCGTAACTTGATTGATCGAAAGAGAATCGTATTACCGTGTTCAGGCTATTATGAATGGCGGAAAGAGGGTTCCGGTAAGCAACCCTATCTCTTTCAGCTTAATTCGGAAAAAACGTTTGGGTTAGCGGGTCTTTACGACACATGGGAAGGTCCTGATAAGAATACCGTTTGGAGCTGTACGATCATTACTACATCCCCAAATGAACTTGCCGAAAAAGTCCATGATCGGATGCCCGTTATTCTCAATGAAAATGGGATCGATTTGTGGTTAGATACCAATAACATGGATAAGGATTTGCTAACTTCCCTATTAACCTCGTATCCAACAGAAGAAATGAAGTTATTTCCTGTCTCAAAGGCTGTGAACTACGTGAAAAATCAAGGCGAGGATTTAATCAAAGAGGTTGTATTAAACAGCAAATGAGGTAAAGCCCCTTTGACCGGGGGCTCACGGTTTCCACCCTGGAATTAATCGGAGTCGGATTACACTATAGATGGCACTGAAATTGTGATCTGATCTATTGTTGTTGTGTTATCGCTTGGAAAACCTTTGCCTTTCTTTTGTCCGGACTCAATCTGCATCAAGAGCAGATCTTTCGCATTTTCACGGACTTCTTCTAAGGAGTCACCGCGGGCACCGAGCCGAATGGCCGGAATGTAGGCTATGAAATCACCTTGCGCTTTGTCTTCCTCAATTAATACTTGAAAAGTAAGGCTGGTCTGGTTCACGATAATTCCTCCTATGATAATATAGCGGTTATGATATCGACTGCACGGGCAGCCTACTCGGAAAACCGAAGCGGGATCGACCGGCAGACAGCCGGTCAAACGCTTTCGTTTCCCTCAAGACGTCCGTACTAGCTCACAGATTTTAGCAATCGGTCGGATAGATCACCGCACGATCTGAAGTCATAGACACGGCGAAAATCGCCCGTCCAGACATTCAGTACATACAGGGCATCAACCATACCCGGCTTCTTCCCTTCAATCTGTTTCATACCGTCAAGCCATTCACGTTGGAAGCTCCGAACCTCCTCGATGTTGTTCAAGGGGATAAGATGCGTTCCGCAGTCGTAAACGTACCAAGCAAAAACACCGGCACCTTCACAGTGTTGCAGCGTGTATCTGTCGTTAATCTCAAAATCCTTCCGGAATTTCTCCTTCGGAATCATAGTTGAGACTATCTTACGCATCCGTGTAATCAGTGCATCGACGGCATTGAGAGTTAACGGTGCTTTGAAAATAGACATGAAAAAATACCTCCAGAGATTAGATTTTTTATTGGGTCGATTTCCTACATCAAAAGAGAGGGATTTGGTCCTCTTTGATGAAGGCACTCAGCGAGTGAGAAATGCCATCCTTGCTTTTCATGGTATGGCCAAGCTCCTCCTCCATTTGCTTCAGATACGCCCAATCCTCCGGAAATAGCTGCGATGTGCGGCTCATTTCAGCGGACGTATTGAAAATGCAAAATTTACAAGAGCAGCGGCTCACCCATTGGTAGCAGGGGTGAAGCTCGATGCCGTAATCCGCGCAAAGCTGCCTGACTTCGGTTTTGAGCATAGCCTTGATCGGCTTGAGCCAATGAACCGTTCGATTCTTACGGCCCGTGGCATGTGCCGTATGGAGTTTAAAAACAGGCTTTTCAGCCCGCTCTTTCGACTCCTCGGACCGCTCGCCGGTCAGGAGCAGGATTTTGACATCATCGAACTGGCGAACCCATTTCGCGTAAACGTCTCGCTTCAAGTACGATGTGCAGAACCGGCAGGTGGAGGATGGAAACATTCCGCGCTCGCGGATCCGCTCCTCTAGGCTCAAATCATCCCATAAGACGATCAGCTGGAGATCGAGCATCTTGCTCATGTACTCCAGATACGCATCGGTCTGCGGCCAGTCGAAAAGTTGCCGTTTTGTATGGTCGTTAGGGTTACCGTCCACGCGCATGTGAACCAATTTGATCTTGTCCTTCGGGATTTTGTAGCCGTGCAGAGCGACAAGCGCTGTTGCCACGCTATCGGCACCTCCGGATACGTTCACATGAATTTCGTCATACTCATGAAGCGGGAGCATTTCGGATGGTAGTTCCGGCAACACAAAAGATTCTGCACCACGTTTTTCCCCCATCACGCTAACCGACATAGACAGCCTCCCTTCCCTCAAACAAGGAAAAGAGATCGTCTGGAACGGTTTCCTGCTTAGGTCGGAGCGTAAATGCCCCTTCCGGCGTGAATAGAAGCCCGCCAAGGCCGTTTTCAAGGTTGAAGGACATATCTACCTTGTTGTACCTCAGTCTATCGCTTATGCCCTCGAGAGCGTATTTAAGAGCTTCTTGATTCTCAAGTAGCTCCGCATCTTCCGCGCAAAAGAACTTGACCTGATGAGACCTGGCTGTAACCCAGCCTCTCGGGTTGCTCCTGCGATTCGGCTTAACCTCTGTTCCCCACGGACCGTCGATGATGACGTAATGACCTTGATAGCAGCAGGATTTCACGTGAATACTCCAGCAGTCTTTTTGCAGGTAATAATGCACGATAACTTTATACCCGTTTGAAGACGACATCCTATTACCTCCTTGTTTTCGGGCAAAAAAAAAGCCATGGAAACGCAAAAAAACACCTAAACGGTGCTTTACGTCTCCATGGCAAAATAAGCCCATTATGTGAATGTTACCGTAAATCGGTTACTCCTTCTTCGTCGAAAATGTAACGACAAAGAAAATTTTGGTGATTCGTAGTAACCCCATCTTAATAGAATCGGCAAAATTCGTCAATAAAAAGAACCAAGGGGCCGTGACCACCTGCCCCTTGGTATTTAAAACGAAAATTCATACTGACCGCATTCCGCTGCAGTGCAAACGATGGAAGTCTTAAGCGTGATCGGCGCTGGCGCATCCTCCTGGTGCGGTAAAACCGTAAGGCCGTGCTTCTGTGCAAGGGTTTGGAGCATTGCCAGCTCCTTTTGCTCGGCCTTCCTCGCAAACTCCTGACGGATCGCGTCTGCATGGTCGAGAATGTACCGCTTCAAGCGTTGGTTGAACTCGGCCGTCGGCCCGTAACAGGCGTAAAAGCACTGCTCGAAATGGTCAACGAAGTCAAGGAAGCCGGAGCCCGAAAAGGTTTCCCGGAAGCCATGAATATCGTAATGTGCGATGAATCCCGTCCGTAGGTACAGATGGTTATACAGCGTCTTGTCGATCTTCATGCTGTCACGGGAATCCACGACTTTCTTAAACTTTTTGAATAGCTTTTCCTGTTCGGCTTCGGTTAGACTCATGACGCCGCGCTCACTCCCTCACCGGTCGATCCGGCCGAATTCTGGTGCTCCTGGAGGCATTGCTCATACCAGCTTTCCCGCAAGGCGGATTGCTGCTGGCTCAACACCAACGCTTCCCCGAAATCGTACCGATCGAGCGCATCTAACTGTTTTTGATGCAGCTCGCGGTCCTGGGCTTCAAGCACTGGCGGCATGGGCCGCCAAATCGAATAATTAATTTTCATCCCGATTACCTCCCTTAAATGAACAGGGACACCGAATGGTGTCCCTGTGCTAAATGTCTCCTATTGTCCGACTAAAACAGCATCGGCAGTATCTTCAGCTAATTCCTCGTTCTCGGTTTCCTCGTGTTCATCTGCGGGATCGGGAGCCGGTGCAGAAGCATCGGACTCACCTACCGATGAAGCGGGTCGAAGAAGAACTTCTTCAACATAGGTCGGACGGGAGTTGCCCGTTTTGCTATTGAAATTAAGTACATGGACGAGAATCGAGTTTGCAGCAAACAGTTCGTTCATGACGGTTGTGATCTGGAATGCCGCCATTTCATTCGCGATCATGCGTTGCGGTTGGTACGGCTCGACGCCGCAGCTGTGGGAAGGCGGAATAGCGTCCTTCTTCGCGTCAATAGGGTAAACTCCATTGAGCGGCGGCAGGACAACCATCCCCTTCTTCTTCACGCCCACAACAACCTGACCGGAATAACCGCTGTCCAGGTGCTCCAGTGTCTCTTCCTCCGTCCACTGCTCCTCTGGCTTTTGGCCGCTCTCGGGAAGATAGACTCCTTCGATGCCGGCGTCGATGTAAATCAAATCGTCCGTCTTTTCGAAGTAGTCGTTCATGATCTTCCGAGAAAAGTCATTGTCCACGGCGCCGATTAAAACTTTTTGGATGAACATGCCGTCCGTATGCAGATAGTCCGTATGCGAAAACAAGCTTTCCAGTTGCTCCACCGATTCAATGTACGCCTCTGAGAAAGAGCCGATTTTCAACCCGTAGGTGCTTCCATACCGTTTCGCCAGCACATCAGACTTTTTCTTGCCAATATCCGATGGAATAAAGGGCTGGCGTAGTAGATTCTTTTCCTCAACCGTATCGGGATCAGCTAGCATGAGGAACGAGCGGACATTGTTGAACGCATAGAGCATTTTGGTAATCCGCTGTACGGCATAACCGCCGTTCCCGCCGCATCCAATCATCACGATATAATAGAGGAACTTGGAGACCCGACTCTTGCCGTAATTTCTCGGCGGGTCTTGATGAAAATCGAGTAGTTTGATCATTTTATAGTACCCCCAAAGAGCTGTTTAATTTGGAGATTGTCACGCGATCATGCCATTGATCCGGGTATTCAGCCTTTACGAGTGACGGCCATGAATAAAAATCCCCCTCGATAATGAATTCTGGCTCAAGAGGAATGAATCGGCCTGCCATCCCTGCACGTGTACGGACTTTATAGGTAATTTCCTGAAGGCCGTTCCGCAATTTACCGACAACACCATAAAGCATTGTTGCTTTCTCATCCTCATCATCAATTGGACTGAAAAAGGCATCCATCGTATTATGGGAATGAATCTCGGCCACACGGATAAAATGTGGCGGGAACTCAGTGTAGGTTGGAATTACTCTCGACTTTGATACCCTTTGCTTTGGTACATCTAGCACGTAGCGCTTATTCTCCGTGTCCCAATAGAAAACGCCCATTACTTCGACCTCTCCGTCATCGCGTGCTGCATAGTCAGCAAAAAAGGTTACTAGCTGAGCGAATAGGTCTCCCGGAATCTTTGGCAGGCTCATTTTGAATCCTTCTCGGCATGGTTCCAGTTCATCGACAACCGGCGCTTTGGCAATGAATACTCCGATTGCGTTTTCACGCAGCTCGTAGTACCCGTCGCGGGCAGCGAGGATGTTAATGGGCTCCTTGTTCTCGAAAAGGTCCTTTGAACGGAAGAAGAAGCCTTTCAGCCCGTGGCTGAAAAAGGACCCCTTTTTTCCGCCTGTAACCATCGGAATAATGAGGTTTTTCTTCTCGTCCCATTCCATTTTGGTTCGCTGTTTGGACAGCTCCGGAAAGTCGCGCTCCAACCGTTTTCGTACAGCCTCGAGGTCGAGCTCGGCCAATTTGTCTGCTTCGAAAAACTTGCTCAGCAGGAACGAGTTTCCCGCATACGCAATGTACGTAGCATGGTTAAACTCAGGCTTTTTCTCTTCTTTCTTGGCTGCCGCGGCGACGTTGTTGGCGGCCGTCTTTTGATCGGCCTTGACTTCCGTGTTGGCTTGTCCGCCTGCGAGCTCGGCTCTATCAGCTGCAGCTTCATCTGGTTCACTGTCTTCCGCGAGCGCCTCTTGATCCTCGTCGCTCTCTTCCTCTTGAGAATCGCATTCATCCTCGCAGGCATCCTCCGGACGCTCCTGTTGCCGCTGTTCCCGCAGCTGGGAAGAAGCTAGGTGAACGACTTTATCACCCTTCTGAACGCCTTCCAGCATAGAGTCAGTAGAACCGGTAACCATATCGGTACTTGCGGCCGTTTCGGTTGCAGCCGGGGCCTCAGAAGATGGCGCAGCCGGTGATGTTTTCGGTGCACCCTCTTTCTGTGCTGATGGCTCGGAAAAGTCTCCGTCGAAGTAAGAGAACAAATCAAACAGATCGTTAGTATTGGACATTTTAAATTCCCCCATGAATAATATTAGATTTTTATGAGCTCCAATTCGTGCGTGACAAGAGGTTAGAATGAGCCGGTGAGCTTGTGGATCCATTCCTGCAGCTTCAATCCGGTGTCCTTTAGGTAATTTTCAGGAAATGTGCCCCCTTTTACCTCTTCGACAAGCGCCCGGAATGGCTTCTTGCTAAGATTCGAACTTGAATAATAGCAGTCCGAATTCGGCGAGTTGAAGAACAATTCCGGAATCGTACCGAGTTGGGAGACACGATCGATTAACGGCAGCTTTTGGCTTCCCCAGCAAACCGTAAAAGTACTGTCGACGTTGGTATAGGGATAAAAAAAGACCTTCGATTCCTCGTTGGGAATGATTTGGTCCTCCAGCGCCGCCACGTACACTTTGGTTATGGTCAGTTTATTTTCTTGCACCATACATTCGAAACCGAATACCATCCGAGGGAATGCGACGTCCTCGATCTCCGCATCGTGATAGAACACTTTACGGTTCTGCGGTGGGACTTCAAGAAAGACGTATCGCTTCGACGGTCCCTCAGAATAGAAGAGCGTATTCCGTGGCAAAATGGGCGTCATGATGGCCGAGTAGTCGAGAGATTGAAAAAGTGCACTCACAACCGCTTCATGCGTATAAACCCCTTCCCCCAAACTCACGCCATTATGAAACTCCTCTATCGTGGGGAGGCCATGATCGCGAATAACGATGACCATTTTCGATCCGGTTTCCTTTTCTAATTGAGCAGCCGTACTCATGCCGCCACTTCCTCTCGTACTGTTTTTAATGCCGCCTGTTCAAGTATGCTGTTCAGCATCGTTCTCATGGTTTCAAAGGAGAACGGATCTCCAGCAACAAGCGAAAGACTCAAGCCCCCGCACTGCTCCATGATGCGTGAGAACACCACATTCACATGGTCTTCCATTGATACATCCACCACGCAACCAAGACGGTCGTAGACCATTTTCGTCAACAAGACGTTTTGAAGTCCGTTGACAATTTGCTCTCGCCTCGAGTGGATTAGCTCGCGAACTTCATTTCGAATTGCCACCAATACCTTCAGGAGCGGCGAATATAAACCATACTCTCCATTGAAAGTGAGGTAGAAGCAGTCACCGGCCATCCTGCCCTCCGTCTCAAACTCACAGCAGTAATCATCAGAGTGTTTGAGCATGCGGTTGAACTTGTCGATGTATCGGCCATGCTCCTCATCTTTCAGCAGTGGATAAAATGACTTCAGCTCTGGAAGCGGGATTCGATATGTATTGACGGACGAACCCCATGCGTTTAGCGATTCATTCACATGATCGACCTGTCCAAACAACCGCTCCAAACACTCCCAAAACACCGGTCCCTGCCCTCCAAATTCATAGCAGTAAAAGTTTATCGGAGTTTCCACGACGTCAACACCCGAATCATGCGCGATTTTGACGAGCGTGAAGGCGTCATACGTCGCATGCATTTGACCGAGCTGCTCCGCATAGATATACGATTTTTCCAATGACTCCTCGCACCCTTTCTTAAAAAAAGTCTACGTTTTCGGACTGCTTCTCAGGCTTCATGTGCTTAAGCTTGTAGATCACTTCCGAATTATGGAGAAACTCATGGATTGCGTTCCCCTCATTAGGATGTTGAGGGGCGCTTTCCTCTTCCTCCGCATCCTGTTGATCAACATAACTCATGGCCATGTCCAATGCCTGTTCTGCTTCTGACAACGTGAACCCGTTCCAATCTACATTCGGGCTTGAACTACCATAATGTGCGGCTTCAATCGCTCGAAAGAGACCTGGCGTATATCCTTGCAGATACGGCGCCTCCTCTTGCTTCGGCAAAGAAGCCGATAAACGGGAAAGGTTGATACGCAATTCTTATTTCCTCCTTTGGTTTAGGCAAAAAAAAAGACCAGGAAAACAAAAAAAGCGCACCCAAATAAGGTACACTTCTGTTCTCCTGGTCAAAATTTACGCCTGATAATTATTGACGGCTATATGCCGTACTAACCCGTTCTTCACCGAAAAAAGGACGGCAAAGAAAATTTTGTGCTACTAGTAATGGATCTATTATAGCATAGCACCGAGTACGTATAAAGAAAAAAATGGGAGTCGGCTAACGGAGGCGCTCCCTTAATTCGTAACCCCTTTTTTCATGCTGCTACTTCTACGAAGAAAATAAAATTGTAGACTACAGTATTGAATTATCAGGGATTTGGGGTTGAGATGTCGGCAGCTTTTGAAAACAATTTTTAGACTGACACATAATTAGGATGAGGTGAAAGCTAAAATCAAAAAAAAGTATTAGATGTGGTGCATGCATTTTATCGAGTTTGATAGTGACAGTATATACAACTAAGGGTTATGCTTTTTATCAATCATTTCAACTTCAATAAGATCGTCAAGTGTATGATTCCCTTTTACCACCTGTACGCCAATTTGATTTTGTCTTCGTAAGTCCTCATAAAGACCTCTCTTTAAAACATTATTGTTTTTATCAACTAGGTCGTCTATTCCTTGGAGCAGCATGGAGGCAAATTTCTTTATTCTTTTTAACATAATTGGCCCACTTTCCTTTTGATGTACAAATTTAATGTATAAAATTTATTATCTGATAGGCTGCTCAATCCTTCTCGTTTATGAGCGGTAAGTTCAGTCTATAACTTTATATTCTCAGTCTAAAACTTAATTTTCCAGTTTAAAATTTTATTTTAAATGAACATTACGCGGTACTATCGAAAAAAATGGTCATGCCTCTGCTAATTTGAGGCGTGACCATTTTTGTATTTATTGAAGTTCCGACTTATTAACCACATACATTTCAAGTGATGCCTTTCGATTAAACCAATTAAGCTGCCATACGTGAATTTCCTTGCTTCCCTGGGTCACATAGACAGTGCTATTGGTTCGATCGCCATACCCGTAGAAAAGATTATTTGGGATCATAAACTGCACATTTTTCTTAGAATTATTTATGAGGTTCGAGTCAAACTTACCGATTGTAACGCGAATGTACTTATCATCATTTAAGAATTTGAATTCATTAAAGAACATCTTGCTATTTCCAGCGTTGAGAATAAAGTCTCCGTAAACATTCGGCGCTAATTTATCCTTCCCGTCTGTATTAAAAAGCGGATCGCCACTCTTAATATTGAATTGTCCGGTACCTCTAAAATTATCATTATGTAACGCTTTATTTTTATCTATATCTATGTATTCAATATTATTATCGATATATGAAACGTTCACTTTAAGGGTCTTTCCCACAGCGGGTACATATAAATTCCTTGTAGGCGAATCAATAAAATTAGTCATGAAAATTACGCCTGGACCTTTTGAAGTGTCCACAGGAACGGCCGTATAACCACTGTTAGGAGCGGTTGATTCTGCAACAAAACCGCGGAACGTCTTCGCACCGACAAGTCCTGATGGTCCGAGAGTTAATTGGCGCGTGATACTGGCCACTGGATTAAAGTAATTATCGGATGACAATGGCGCCCAATTCTTCGCTTTATCTGCACGAAAATCGAAGGTAAGGTAAACATAATTGCCAGAGATCACTGCTTTGTAATCATAATCCTCAGCTTCTGGAAGAGGTTTTTGATCTTTTACGGTCGTGACAACTTTATCTCTATATACCCATTTACCTTCTTTCGCAAGTGACAAGTATACATTACCATTTGCAACCCAGATGACATATACATAACCGTTATTCTCATAAATCGAAATTCCGGATAGATCCCGGGGATCGGAGAAAGATGAAAAACCAGCGTTGCCAAATTGCTTTATCTTTGATGGCGTAAAATTCACTGGCATTTTCGTAATAACATCTGCGGAATTAGCATAGACGGAACCACCGCTAATAATCAGAAATAAGGTAAGAACGGATAGAATTGACTTTATTGTTTTCATAGTAATAACCTGCCTTTTAATTTAAATGTAGAGATTTTTACTCAAGTAAAGAGTCAGTGGAATATCAAATAACTTGATGATGATCCGATTCATTTACGGCATGCATATCCCCCTTTAGGAACTTATTAATAGATCTAATCCAGTGAGCAAAATAACAATAACCACATCAAAAACATTCTGTAATGTATCAAATAAATGTATCATTATTCACTATCCGCCTGTAAGCGGCCTCCCTTGAAGTTTTCTGTTTCTAGTTCTAGCTTTTTCAACAGCTCGTTGATTTCCTCGTGTGTTAGTGCAGGACGACTCGAATCGGAGTCGTCGTTTTGCCTCTCCTGGGCTTCCTGGTTAATACGATATAGCAACATCTTGGTGTGTACCCTCCATTTGCTTTTTCGGAGTATGAAATACATTCATAAACACCGGGATCAACGTATCACGGAAGACAATCGACTGTAATTCCCGGCTTGATTTTGCGTTAAATTTTCGCTGAATGTTTGACACGTGGTTCTTCATGGTCTTTTCCGATAGATTGAAGACCTCTCCCAGCTGCTTATTACTGGCACCATGGAGCAAAAGCATCTGCAGAACCTCACTTTCACGCCTCGTCAAGCGAAACCGTTCCTTTACTACTTCAAAGAAACTGGTGATAAGCGGGTGTTTTTGGAGGTTGGTCGGGTCGATTACCATGCTGGCAAAACTCCTCTCTCTCAATAAATAGATATGTGGCTAAGAAAAACAATGTAAACCAATACGAAGGTTAGTAGGACAAAACCGCCCTCCACGACAGAGCCGGTCCATGTGCCAGTGCTCATAAGATTAATTCGTAGCCGCCACGCGAGCGGCGGAATCGGACGGATCCCGCGATTCGTAACCGAATCCGCAAGCAGGTGAAGCAGATACGACAAGCCCCCGGCAATCCAAAGCGTGTGGCCATAGCCCAAGGATGCAAAATACAGGAGAGCCGTCCATCCGACAAGTCCGTACAGCGTATGTGTAAGCCCGCGGTGGGGGAGTAGCGCGCAAATGATCAGTAGACTACCAATTACAATATTCCATGGAATCCACGGTTGGCCGAAGAATATAAGACCGGCGCCGATAAGTACCATGACGATGTTTCGAAGGGAGCGGGTCGGCATAAGCGAAACCAATGCGACGAGTGTACCAAGCACCGTATTCCAAGGCGCAAATGCTTGGCCGAAGAAGTAAAGGAAAGCACCAAGGCCGATAAGCGCAATCTGAAGAAAGCGAAGGAAGCGGGTCGGGATCGCACGAGAGACAAGAAGAGAGTTAGGTTCGTCAATATCAGGAAGAAGCGCGCTAAACACCGTTATTGCTGCTACCGGCACCGTAATTTTTTGGTCGGTCATGCCGAGGACACTAAGAGTTACACCGGTGCTAATAATCAAATGGGATTTTCCCATCATGTTGACCACTTCCTTTCTTCAATTAAACAGGTAGGATACGCACGATATCCTCTAACTTCTCGGAATACTTGCACTTCGGTAGACTCTTCAACACGGTTTTTCCGTATCGCTTGGTCCGCATTCGGCTGTCGAGGATAATGACAGCCCCTTGGCAATTCATAGAGCGATTCAGTCGGCCAAACCCCTGCTTGAGTTTAATCATCATTTTCGGAAACATATAGTCCACAAAACTGTTTCGCTTCGCTTTTTCAATTAACTGGATTTGCGCCTGGATAAGCGGCTCGTTCGGTTGCGGAAACGGCAGCTTGACGATTACAAGCGTCGTGAGCGCGTCACCGGCAACGTCTACGCCTGTCCAGAAACTTGAACAACCGAGAACGACCGTGCGCGGGTTGTTCTTGAGATCGTTAATGATCTTCTCTCGATCGCAGCCGGGGAATTGTACGAGAAGGTTGTATCCACGCTCACTACAATGCTTCTGAAATTTTCGGGCTACCTGGTTCATGGTTTCAAAGCTGGTGAACAGTACAAGCATACGTCCCCCGGAATACATCAGAATTTCTTCAAGTTTCTCAACGGTGTACGTGAGCATTTCCGGGCTATCCGGCACCGGCGCATCGTCAGGGCAAATAATCATTGTCTTGTTCTCGTAATCAAAAGGACTTCCGACCATGACGCTATCGTATTCCTTGACACCGCAACGCCCGGCAAAGAATTGGAATGAACCGTTGGTGGACATTGTAGCACTGGCGAGGATGACCGGCACCTTATCGAAAAGCCCATTTGCTAGAACCACTTTCGGGAAAAGCGGGGCCGCATGGAGGGTAACATGATCGCGGCCGTGAACGGTTGCCCAATAAGCCCATGATCGTTTCGCGTTCTCCCCGATGAAATCCAGGTCATCGTTCCCTTCGAACAGCCGATCGAGAATGTCCGATACACCGCGGATACTGAGCGATTTAATTTTCTCGATAAACTGTCCAAGTATCGAGCAGACGTCACTCATATCTATCTTCTCGTGAAGGAGTTTAAAAGCATCGTTCTTCATCCCCTCCCCCACCTTCAAATATACTTCGTCCAGCTTTTGCGTGAATTGCTGGCGGAGCTGCGTAAGCGCAAGTTGATTACTCTTGTCGAGGTCGTTGAAGGCGTCCCTCTTAAACAGGTAATCGAACAAAGTCTCAAACCGGTTTAAGTCGACCTCCTTCTCGAAAATATTGCAGCAGACGTCCTCGAGCTCGTGGGCTTCATCAAAGATAACGGCATCATATGCCGGTAGCGGACCATTCCCGGTCTTTTTACGCATGATCAGGTCACTAAAGAAGTAGGCATGGTTAGTGACAATGATGTGGGCTTTCTGCATTTTCTCTTTCAGGTCTTCCAGCATGCAGTTGTCAGGTTTGTTGATTGCAGGGCAGCTGGACGCCGATATCCGGTTCCAGAGAGCGTCCTCCACCTCAAAACCAAGCGCCGTTCTATCTCCTACGCCTTCTTTTGCTACCTTGGAGAAGATCCGCTGCACCACTTTTGAATCGCGGCTGCTGCTTCTGAGCATTTCTTGCCATAAGGTTTCTAACTTTGTGTAGCAGACGTAATGCGACTTTCCTTTCACGAGCTGGTATTTAAGATTTAGCTTCTCCATCTTTAAGATTTGCTGGACACGCGGTAACTCCACATTCACGATTTGCGTCATGAGCGGGATCGTATGGGTACAAACCACGACGGTCTTGTTATTCTTCACTGCCCAATACGCTGCAGGAGTCAGATAGCCGAGCGATTTCCCCGTACCAGTTCCGGCTTCGCACATCAGATGCTTTTCCGCATCGAGCGACAAGCCGACCTTTGTTGAAATTAGAATCTGTGGCGCCCGCGGGCTGTATCCTTGTACGAGCTTGGATAGATGCCCGCCCTGGCCTAACGCCCGGTTGATAAAGTCTTCCAAGCTGGTTTCGCCTCCAATTAATATTATATATTTATATATTAGTTATTATATTAGATTACTAATATACATATAGTACTATAAGACTAGAATTTTACCAAGTCGTTTTGGTAACTTTTTGCACTTCTTTGTTTGTCGTTTGCTCTCCTTCAGCTCCTGTGTTAGACAAAGGTACATTCGGATATCAACGTAAAGACATTACAGGAACTAAAGAAGGCCCTCATATACTGAGGGCCCTCGTTGTTATTCATTTTTATGAGACCCGGAAATTTCGGGTTATCCTTTGATTAGGATCTGGTAAAGTTCCCATTTTGGAATGCCTTCGGTTGTTTTCGACATATCCATCTTTGCTCATTCCGTGCTTTGGTTTGCCGTCTCTTCTCGAACCTGCTCAAACTTCGTGCGAACACCATCCGGCAGCCGCCGCTTCAAATGATCCGGAAGGTGTTTATAGCAATAGGTCATTTTATCTCGGTTTAAATTTGGCACACGGCCAAGAATGTCCCATTCAGCCTGGGTCAACTGCACGCCGCACTTGGCGAAAATACAGTACCGTTCCAGCTTAGCATTCGGCTGAAAGCCAGGATCGGTGCCGGCTGGGGGCGGAGGGGAATCGAGTAGGTGGCGCAAAGCGGGATTGCTCCCCCAATCCTTTTCCTTTTGATAATATGGGGCAAGGTCGCTCCAACCAATTTCCCACGTATCAAGGGCTTCGCGGATCGCTTCGTTTGTCGCTTGGTCAACCTTGTTTGTGACCAGTTTGCTGTCGCTGATTTCAGCAAACCCCACTCCATCCCGATAATGCGGACCGATCGTTACGCGAGCAATCACTTTGACATAGCCATGAGGGATATTAATTTCGACATCGCGGATTTCGCGGTCCCAACGGCTGCCTGTTGCTTGCTCCACACGGTCGGTATAGACCTGATTCGGTATGTAAGCGCGGCCGTTGTCCTCTCGATGTTTGACCGTGCCCTGCGGGAACCGCGCCTTGATCTTCTCAACGACTTCCTGATAGTTCAGCTCTTCCATGTTCCCGCCCCTTTCTATTTCAGGCTCATCTTGCTATACTTCGCCAAATGAGCATCAAACAGACCGTACACCTTCTTCGCCAAGTTTACCCGCTCCGGAAGGTCTCGAAGGAGCTGCTTGAAGTATTCTTCGCCGGCATCTGTGATCCGGTAAAAGCGGTTATAGCGGTTATCACCATCCCATTGCCTTACTACATGGCCGCCCTCAGCAAGAGCCCGGAGACGCTGACTGAAATACGCATCATTGACGCCGACGCCACCAAGCGTCTTGGTGATATGTTGCTCCATTTCGCTATGATAGCGTGTACCGCCGTTCATGAGATCAGAGAGCACGATAAAGTCGATTACCTGCTGCACCTTGACCACATGGCCAAGCGATTCAGTTTTTTCAATCGGGTTTTCGTTTCTTGGCATGTTACAATCTACCTCCTCAATATCATTCTCAGTCCCATAAACAGGGTGCCGTCGTTCCCAAAACAGCGTGGCAGTCAACACTCGGTCAGCAGGGAGGGGAGGAGAAATCGCCCGTATTGAGGATACCACCCTGGATGCCGCCCGCTTCGTCGAGATAAACATACTGACGAGTCCAGGAGTGCTTGTACGCAAACCGACCGTCCTCTATGAACATGAACATGTAATTATCGATCGCTTCGTCCCGCTCCGCCTTTGTCAGATTGAGCCGCACCAGCGCACGGAAGAGCGGTTGAAAATTAAGCTCATTTTCTTGCTGGTTATACGCCAAATCACCGCCACTAGCCATGCATTATACCTCCATTCAACCAAACATATATTCGCCTACCCATATTATAGCAAGCGACACACTCTCTTTCAATATACTTGTTTACACCCTTACCGATTGCCCTCGCGCACCATATCCTCTATTCTTCGTATTTACCCACCTTTAAACCCGTCCTTCAACTCTTCAGTACCTAGATTCGTATCTATTTGCAGTCCTACAACTCTACACCTATATACGTGTTTATTCTTTTGGACTTTCAATATCCAGTAGCAGACCTCCTCCCTGCTCCTTCATCCGTACCAAGAAGCAAATTTTCGTCCGACGGGGGGGCCGCCGCCGCGCGCTGCGCGAAAACCTGGTCTCAAAGGGAAATGCCTTACAGGTCAGTCGAAGGTAACACAAACGTTGAAGGAAACTCACTAGGTCGAAGAATAAGACCTGCGGCGGCGGATCGGAGCTGAGATACACGGTCGGCGGCAGACAACGGAAGAAAGACTAGATATCAGATCATGTGCGGGAAGTATATAAGGAAGCGGGACGGGGCAGGAATGAGGGAAAGAGCTGGGACGGGGCAGACGATCGGATGGAAAACGCCGGGAAAGAAGCGGGAAGTGGAAGGTCTCACCATGTGCCATGCGCCGAAGTCGGTAATACCGAAGAATGTATGGGTGTAAACAAGTATGTTAAAAACAATCGTATTCGAGAAAAAAGCGCAAACGTTGCCCGTTGTAACAAAGTCGAAAAACATATCTCTTGAGTGATTAAGAGATTTTAAGTAGGAGACACTAGATTTTAAAGGAGGAGAGCACATGTCGTATTTAAAAGAGGAAGAAATGCTTTATATCGATATTGGTATTAGAATTAGGAAATTGAGGCTAGCGAGGGGGCTAACGCAACTTGAATTTAGTAAGAGAATAGCGTTATCGAGGCCATCAGTAACAAATATTGAAAACGGTGTACATAAAGTATCTCTTATTTCTTTATATCATATTTGCAAAGTGCTCAAAGTTTGTATTTATGATCTGCTTCCCGAAAACGTTGGAAAAATCTCAAGAAAAAGACATACTAACAATGAAGATGATTCACGTCAAATGGCCGAATAATGGAGTAGGCCGTTAGTGAGCCAAGACGCGTCGAGCGAATATGCAACCACGTAGCAGCCGGTCGGCCGGCCGGACAACTCTTTGCCAGCTGCCTATAAATTTCATATTCTCAAACTAAAAATGGTTGACGGAGTTTCGTTCCGTCTATACTATGTAACATCCCTTGTAAGAGGATTACATAAAAACGAGGAACCGGGTTTCCCCTCCTGTTCCTCGTCAACTGCATGTTAAACTAAAAATTGAGACCGGTCTCCCGGCCCCATGCTTAAGCTTCTTACAATTTTTAGTCCATTAAAATCAGTCATATGAATACAAATCAACAGTTGCCTCTATTAACATTCCTTCATGAAGATAAGTATTACTTACCGTTGCTATGTCTTCTAAAGAACCAATCTCAATTGGTTTGGCTAAAATCTTTTTAATACTTTCGTCGTCCGTATTTACAATTATTCTTGCTTCACTTTGATTTTCAAAACGCGTATGTTTAATTGTTAGTTCCATAGGAGATTTCTGTCCAAAATCCCACCAACCATATTCACCGTATTTATCAAAATCCATATAGGTAACGCGAGAAATGATAACTTCTTCTTTCTTTACTCCGATTGCAGTAAGTGCACTAATAATCCTTCGTTCAAACTCCTTAAAATCGTTTATAATGATAACAGCTGGCTTAACAAACTGGTCTAATTTCTCTACTTCTTGAGGATCTTGATTGTCCATGAAATCTCTAAAATATGAACCTGGAACAGTAGCTGTTATTTTATGCTTTCCTTCTTCGCTTGGACAATCAAACATACTTTGCTTTAATAGGTACATACAAAAACATGGCAATTCCATATCTCGAGATCTCTTCAAGTAAACTCTTTGGTCCATGTTCATACGAATTAAATCAGGATAAATCCCATATTTCTGATTTAATTGAACAATACGCTCAATATCGTGGGCATGAAATGTTGCCATTGTTCCTTCTAACTTATCTCCACGCCCTTCCCCTTTTTCAAAGGCATATTTAACCCAAGAGCTTGGTGTGCTAAATTTTATTTCCCCTTTTTTCAAAAAAGCTTCAGCATATTTTTGATTGGTGCAGCGAAACACTGAGAAAAAACCTTCAGGTTCTGCCCAAACACCTAATTCTTTTTCTTCCATTTATTTGAATCCTCCATTTATAAAAATAAGAATCGCGTTATCAAGGATGATAAAGGATTGTTTTACTCTCGGATCCTAAGCTTACCGAATGTATAGTAGCGCTTTGGCCGCCAGTTGCATTTTTTTCGATCATAGTCCGGAAACTCTACCTTTGCCCGTTTTCCACTCTTAGCAATCGCCTTGACTTCGCCTTCCCCAAATTCGGGATATTCGATATGGGTAACTCGGTCCCCTACCTCGAATTCAGGTGCCGGTACCGGATCTGGCGACAGCTTTCCAGCTTCCATTGCCGCCTTTAATGATTGGCACACTTTAATAATGCCCTTGTCATAGGGCGCCGCCGAGCCAAGCGCGTCAGTCTCGAGGCGGTCGATCAGATCCTTCAGTTTAATCGGGTCGATCATTTATGAAAACCTCCCATTTATAACAAAACCAGTTTTATTCTACGGTGAATTACTGCTTGATTTGGTCAACCGTCCAAATATGAAAAACACAACCTGCAAGCAATGACAGACATAAAGAAGGGGCCCGCGTCGTCGGCCCCTTTCTCCCCGTTACTTCATCATCTACACAGGCTTCTTAATTTGGATCGTTGGGGGAGAATTCCTGCTGCGGACCATCTTCCCGCACTACAACCTGCAAACCTCCGAACCGTTTGGCAAAGACATTATAGACCAGGGCAACAAGTACGCTCATAAGCCCGTAAATCAGAATGAATACCACCGGCATAATCATGTACGGTACACCGAAGGCTAAACCCGCGGGCTCCCCCATCCCAGCAGAAACGATTGTAGAAATCAAACCGATAAGCATCATCAATACCATTGGAATGCTCATCAGATAAATCGTGGTCTTGAAGGCACTTTTCTTTTTTATTTCAAGTAGTTCTATTTTTCTCACGTCGGTCCTCTCCCTTTCTCTCTCTTCTCGCCTAGCAATTACACCGAAGTAATCATGTTTATCTTCGTGCTGTATCTGGCCAAAACGGGACTGCGCTGAGGTACCGGAAAACAATGAACTCACTCAATGATTCCAGCCAGCGGCAAAACCTTTCATCTTGTCTTTCAACCTTCCGAACTCGCCCTCTTACTAATTGTTGTATGTATATATAATAATATATAATCATTTTACTATACTGACTAATATATTAATATAAACTTGCTTCACTTTCCCGCTCAATGTAGATTTCCTGACGGCGCCGCCTCATTGATAATTCGTTGAAAATCCGGATGCATATGATCCCCATAGTGACCGTGAGTAAAAAGCAGCGCTGCCTTGGCCAGCGATTCAATCCAGTTGGCTGTCATGACCTCGACGACCTTGCATTCATCGTCATCATCCCGAATAGTGCAAAAATCACCTATCAAAATCGGGCCATTCGATGATTTGACGAGGGCTACGCTCCCGAATGCATCCGCTGCAGCCTGCCACAAGTCAAGCGCGGTTAGTGGGTCCGAGGAAAAAGGCCTGACATAATGATGTTCACCGGAAATATGAATCAACATTTCGGTAAGATGCTTATCGAGCTCAGGTCCGGGTGCCATGCTCATTATTTTATCTGGAGTCATCGTTCAATTCCCCTCTTCAACTTCAGGTGCTGGAACACTTTTTAATATTTCCATGATGTATTTCTTTGCTTCCTTTGGATCTGCAGGTAGCGAGTCTCTTTGAAAAATCCCTTTCCCTTCAAGCTCCTCGAGTATCGAACCGATCGGCGAACCCCCCAACTTCCGCGAATAGCCGAAGTTGCCTGCAAAATTGAAATTCGGAGCCATGGAATGTTCAAGCAAGGAGAGATAAGCGGCATATTCATACTCCATGATAAGGCCAAAATTATAATAAGCCGCCACCGATAAGGGCCCTATAAAATGAACCATGTCCGGGTTAGTCATCGCCCGACGTAGATGCCCCACTCGGTGTTCCGTAATGCACATCATCGGTTGGTATTCAGGGTTATGAATATCCTCAGGTTCGATCCCTAAAAGCTCCATGGGCTTATCGGAGAAGCATCGATAGACATTTCGACCGTCATGATAGTAGATAGTAATGCCGTTATCCCGAGAAGTCTCGTATTGCTTAATCTGTTCAACCGTCCAAATTGGACCACTTTCGAGCTGTTGGAACGGTTTTGGAAAAACACCCCGCTCTAGATATATGGATAGCTTATGCTTATCCCACTCCAACATGGCAGCTGCTTCGGAAAGCCCCACAAATAAAGTCATCCTTACACCCTTTCTATGTATCTAGCGTGTTTTTCTATGTAATTTAAATCATATCTTCTTCGTGGTTCCTTTTATCACTCCGACTTGCCTCCAAAAGTTAGGCTCGCCCATTCTTCAAGCGTCATACCGTGTCGCTCCTGGAACCCATTGGTCTCATAGTTCGCATCGAAGACAAGTAGTTCATTATCTGCTTCCTCATCGACGGGCTTGCCCTTTTTGCCATAGTTATATTCGTTCGGTACGGCATGCAGCATCCGTACATAGTCTCCGGATTTAGTACAAGCAGCGCCAATCGCGGTATTATCTACTTGCTCGGTCGTAAGCGCTCCGAATATGGCGCAATGCGTCATTTCAGCATTCAATTTATCGCAAATTCGGCATGTAGGGTAAATTTTCTGTTTGGCCATCGTGACCAGCCTCCTCTTCTATTTAGTACATCATAATATGGAAATTGGTTTTCACAAAATTTTTTCCAAGATTTTTTGGCTTCCGCTTTCTCACTCGAGCAGTTCCTGACTTTCTTTATAAGTCCCCCCCTCTCCAGTTCCAGACATTTTTAACTCGTTCCATACTTTCTTTACTGCTTTCGTTACTGGCTCCACACCTTTTAAATTGGCGCAAGACCTGTTTAGACAAATTCAAAAAGCCCTCCGGTGCCGAAGCACACGCAGGGCGTTGTGGGTTTTGAGCTTCCACTTGGGAATTGGCGCGAATCGCCAATGGGTAGAGCAAGTGCAACGCGAATCGTTACACGAACGAGCGCTCGTGGTTTAAAGCAAGCATCATCACAGCTGTAGAGACACGCGTATACCATGCTCCCTGCACCCGCATAACGGATGGTGGCCACTACCAGGGTTCAGGTCCGTCAAAGTTATGTACTGCTGGATTTAGCAAGCTCCTACTCTATCATTCAGTATTGCCATAGCTAGTGAAATCTAAACAAAAAAAAGTAGATGCAGGTCCCCCCCATGTTGAATAAGATCATATGATGCTATAATGGGATATCATGCCATTTCCAAACAATGGATGATAAGAAAATGACCAAAGGGGAAAGAGAAACTATGCACACGCGTCAAAAACTCGCCTTACTACTTATTACTGTTTTAATTGGGATCTTTGGAACAACCGCATTTTCTTCGGCGGCCACAGTCTTAAAAACGTCTACAACCAACTACCAGTACGGGGGAGCTTCCTTCGATCCTAAGAAGACATTCTCCCAGTTCTCCAATAGCCTGAAAGTACAGGAAAAAGGAGACTACACTATCGTAACTTGGATCGATGAGACTGGATTTGATGGGAAGCAAGTGTACATGAGTGTG
This sequence comes from Paenibacillus gansuensis, assembly GCF_042684925.1. Taxonomy (NCBI): domain Bacteria; kingdom Bacillati; phylum Bacillota; class Bacilli; order Caryophanales; family Paenibacillaceae; genus Paenibacillus; species Paenibacillus gansuensis. The sequence goes on from NZ_JBHUME010000013.1 coordinate 56,863, forward strand.
GCGAAGAAAAACAAGTGGCTCTTCCGCGGAAAAGAAATCTTGTATGTCGAAAATCCTGATCTGGATATGATGGTGATCATTACAGACAATTATATATTCTACGGAAACAAAAACGGATTAAAAGCCGTTACCGTGAACCTAGAGAACGGCAAAAAGCTTAGCGAAAAACCACTGGAGACATGGGAAGACCCCGCTCCCTTCTCCTCGAAGTATTTCTTCCCGATCAAAACAAACGATGGTTCCGGTGTGATGTTTGAAAACGAGGACGGACAATATCGCATATATCTCGGTGGTGAGCTTGACAAGGCGATTACCATAGAAGACCCAAAACGTGTCCTTAGAAATCATCTTTATTCCTATCAACAAAACATTGTATTAACATCCAAACGTGATCGGTTGGTGTTAATAAACGGCCTCGGTTCATATGTGTTTAATATAGAAAAAAAAGACATGATCTACGATTCGAAAGGACAATCTCAAATTTTTCGAGGGCTTTCTTTTTATTCGAATGGCAAATTTTATGGCTATAAATCAGGGGGAACAGTCACAATCCAAACATTTAATGAAAACTTTAAAGTTCTCTCAACAAGCTTATTCAAACCATCAAACGAGTATCTAAATAGTGGAGAAGGAACTATAATCGGTAATACCATTCATTTTTGGAGTTTTAACAACTACCAAAACACAAATGCTCTGAAGGTTAATAGCTTTAATCTCAGTAAATAAATAAGGATGTGTAATATATGAACAAATTCCTTTTAGGAATGATAACAGGTGTTATGCTTTTTGTGTCTACTAGCGCATTTGCTTCAACATCTCTTCAAAAAGTTCAAGCATACATAAATAAGCAAATTAGTGTAAAAGTAAATGGAAATAGTTTAGCTGTAGAGCCAATTTTGTATAATAATACGACATATTTGCCAATCAGAAAGATTGCAGAAGCGACCAATTCACAAGTGAATATGAAAGGTAAGGTTATTGAATTAAATTCAATTTCTAATGAACATAAAGAAAATCAGACCTCTATCAATGATCCTAGCCCATCACCAACGGTCCCTAGATTTATTAAAATACCTAATTATTACAAAGAATCACAAATGGATGCTTTAAAAATTGACAATAGAACTTACGTTCATATTGCAGATGGTGCAAGACATTACGAACTATTTGATAGAATCAACTATGACAAAAATAAGAAGGTAATTGCATTTGACAAGAGTGAAGTGAAAATAATTGTTGATGATGAGTATACATCAACTTCTAAAGCTTTCTTGTACCAAGGTGTAGTTTACGTTGATGAATCTTCGTTCGGAACAATTGAATAAACCTAAAAAAAATTCACCTTAACAATAGTTTAGGTGAATTTTTTCTTCCGTTTAACATCACATTGAAGTCTACTTTAAAGTCTCCTTAATAAACAAAGAGAGCGGGAATGATCCCGCCCGCTCCCCAGGTCATTATGAATTAGAAATTGAACGCAAACTGCCCTTCGGTGACGTTATAGACCTTTTTTGTTTTAGTCTTCGCGGTCTTACCCTCAACTAGCAGCTCTAATCCCTTCCACGAGGAATTGGTTTTGGTGGTCTTCGGCCGTTCGGATACCGGTTTTACGGTCAGGTTGTATACCCAGCGGCGGAATTCCTCCGCCTCATCCGGTACCGAAGTTGGATCCCATCGCAGCTCCACATCCCCAAGAAGGGAAGCGTTCACGACCGTCAGCCCGTCACAACCCTTATTCACGTTTTGCTCAACAAAATTGATCTGCTGCTCAATTCGTGGGTAAAGGTCTGCCGGTACAGACTCGGATGCCCAGGCAAACAGCGCGTTACGCAGCGAATCGCCGTAATAGACATGGACCGGGGACGCCGGTTGATTCGGGTTCGTAGCTTCGAGCTCGTTCCAGATATCCGGAACTCCCTCCTCCTCCTCGAAAGCCGGTGCCTGGATCGGTGCTGTCACGCCAAGCTTCGATGCGTCGATCGTCATCTTTCCCCAAATGGATTCCGCGCTTTCTACGCCCATATTGTTGCCGACGAACCGTTTTGCAAGCTCGGTTGCAAGACTTCCTCCGGATCCCTCGGTCAAGGCAGCTAGCCCTTCCTGGCTGAACTGTCCTTCCAGCGCAAGCGCCGCGCTCATCTTGGCAGCCATGAGATTAATCGCAAGCTCCTGCATAGTATCTTTGTAGCCGCAATATACGGTCTCGCAAAGATTCTTTTGCCCAATACGCCAATGGCGCCGGCTGGCTTGACGAACAATCGACAGGCGGTAGCCTGTCTGATAAAAGAACAGAGATGGGAAGCCGAGCAAATCGAGCCCTGTGGAGACGAGAATTGGATTGGTGAGCAACACCTGAATTCCTTCCTTCTCCCGCTGAGCGATCCACTCTTCCCGGTCCGCCCCCTCGACGTTCGTATCCAGGACGGCCGTTTTTATTCCTCTTTCCTCCAGCAGCATTTGAAGCCGTTGCAACGTACCCATTTTCCCGGTAAAGGTAGCATAGATACCAACCTTCCGGCCTGCTTTGAGACGCGCCTTCACATATTTTATTAACTGGAGCTCCTTTGGGTAGATAACCCGGTCACTCAATCGATAACTAGGAGGAACGATCTCATCGCCGGTGTCAGGATGATAAACGCCTTCGAAATTGAAAGGAACGTCTGGATAGCTGAGCAAGGTCGACAGGAGACTTCCCAAGAGGACGGATTGTCCGCCTCCGCGAAGCTCTTTCTGCACTGCTTCACGCAGCAAGCCCTCTACCTCAGACAAGTTACGCGACAAATACCACGATGGCGCCACAAGACGCATCCCTTTGGACGGCTTTCTCTTGCTTCTTCCTGGCCTACGCTCGATCTTCGTGATGCACGGAATGAATGACCTATTGCCCATGAGCGAGACGTTCATCGGACCTTCGGAGAGCTCTGGCAGAACCTCAAACATATCGGACATTTGGATAAAGCACGCCACATCACTCAGCATATCAGTAAAGAGCTGTGGAGCTGCAGCAGGCAATTCCTTCGTGTTCGATTTTTTGGAAGATCCGTTGCTAGAACTGTTCAGGTCCCCTTCCTTACGGATTTTCGTCACTTTCTCGCGTACGCCGTACAGGTCGATCCACCTTCCCACATCGCCCCAATCAAAGCCATTCTCTATTAATCTAGAAGGGAACATTCGATAGAGTAGATGAAATAGATTGGATGCGTAACCGTTCATAAGGGTACCGGTCATGGCAAGCGCATACTTGGCACAGCCCATCAGAACGTGGAAAGCATGAGCCTGGGCGCTTTCTCCGGTGAGCTCGTGACACTCATCTCCTATCGCCAGATCGAACTTGCCCTTAAAATAGCGCTTGAACAAGTGGGCCGGTGAAACTTTACGTGGAGCTGTGCCGCTTGGCTTGCGGGATACACCCGAATAACTGCTCTTATCCTTGTTCTTGGCTTGCCACAGCGCTGCACCGCACAGGCGGAACTCATCCTTCTCCGGATCGTTGTTCTTGTACAGCCGAATGTTATTCGAGCAGAACAAGTTGTTTTTGCGGCGGGTGGGCTTTCCGTGCTTATTGAAGAAGTCCTCGTATTCCATTGGAACCATGCTGCCTTCTTCTTCTTTCATCAACTGGCCACCGCAGCAGGGGCATTTCCACCCCTTAAACGCGGTCCGGCTGTACTCCCGCACTTCATCACCCTTGATTGACTGCTTGGTATAAGTGCGGTCAACCCATTGCGCAACCGGCTCGTAAATGTACCCGAGCTTGGCCGTATCGCGGGCAATGATGTACACTTCGATCTTCTTGGGCTTGAACTGCATCTTGCCGCTGTCACGCAGCTTGATGACGTCAACAAAATCGTCGAGGAAAGTAACCTCGAACAGATTCTTATCGAGCAGGATCCCCACTTCCCGCTTCGTCTTTTTGATCAGGTGGTTTGGAACCATGTAAATGACGCGGCCCTTACCGTTGAGCAAATCAGACAATATAGCGAAGAAAAGGGAAATACTCACTGACGTTTTCCCCGTGCCCATCTCACCGATCAAGAGCTGGCGGCGATTTTTCGTGTAACCCTTGCGGAGCGCGGTGACCACATGCGCTTGGGCGTTAAACAGCGGCCGTTTGATTTGATTCAAAACGGCGAGCGGTTCGTCATTTCCCGGGTGGTGCACCGGTACGTACTCCTCATTCAAACGCCGAATGAGATCTCCGCCGAACAGGGTTAGGTAATCACCGATGTTCTCAATATCGTTGAGCGAAGTTGGGGCGGCTGCAGGGGCACCATCCGTAAGGAGTGCGATATCCCCTTCCCCAATAACCTCTCTGTTGATCGTTTCCAATGTCTCCGTTGTCAATTAGATAGCCTCCTTTGCATCTTCCTCGGTCAAGTGGATCCTGCCGTTCGCGAGCCCGAACGAAATGTACCCATCCAACACGTCCTCCCCTACGATCAAATCGTAGGCAACCAATTCCGGATAATCCCCGGTGAAATCATGAACGACTAGCGGCAAAAGCGCTCTGTCCTTCACAAGCTGGTCGAAGAGGAACGGTGTCCACTCCTCAAGCAAAGGCGTCTCGTAATTCGCCTCGATCGCCCAGAAGAGCTTCTCATGGATGTTGCCGTCCCAAGCGAAAATGGCGAAGCCTTCTTGCCGTCTTTCCAGCGCACGTTCGCTGGCAATCAGACCGGTTACGAAGGTCTCGTTCTCACGCTGAGATTGATGCTTGTACTTTCCGTGAGGTCGGACAGACCATGAGGAACGGTCATACCCCGTTTCGCCAATGCGAGGTGCGTGGCGAACCATGAAATAAACATCGTCCGCCTTCTTCGCATGATGAAATTGAGCAAACACGGCTTGGACTCGCGAGTCAATATCAATGACGTTTGCGTAAACCAATTCATGATGCTTCTTTTCCTCATCGAAGCGGGTGACGATCAGCGGCGTATGTACCTTGACGTAAATGTCTTTGTGTTTGAACTCCATGATTTTCATCTTTTTATTTCCTCCAATTCGTGCTTTTTTAGCCTTGGATCGTACGCATATTCCCGAGCCGATCAACCATCTTGAAGGTAATTTTGAATACCTCCGTCTCGGTGACGATCGTTTCATCGGGTGTCTCCTGCACATTCTGAACCGTCTCTTTCCTCACAATACCCTTTAGCACATGAAGCAAAGAGCCTTGACCGACCTTGCCGTTGAGCCGGCCGCTGGCCATCCTAAGGACGCGGTGCATTTCCTTATCCGGCAACAACGGCTGCAGTTTGGCGGCAGGCTTCTTCGGGGTTGTCCACTCCATGCCCCTTCGGGTTAATGCGGAGCTAAACGACACTTCCCGAACCTGGTCAACGTCCATTCTGCTTGAGCGGAATAGCTTCGGAGTGATGTTACCCGGCAGCACCTTGTACAGCGGCTCGTCGAGCATTGGGAGCCGTTCCAAATCGCTGCCTTCCTCCATCAACCTAAGAATCCGTTCTACCTCATTCCGGTCAAGGAACTTCTCCTTTCGCTTGCGGCCGATCGTGTACACTTGATGATAGGTGTCATCATGCGACTGGTACACTCGAATGTCATCCAGGTTTGCCACAAGCATCTTCACGACGTCCGAGGTCATCCTTCCGCGCGGGATGTTATAGACGAGAATACCGTCGACAGCCACATACTGCAGAAGATGCCTCAAAAATCGCTTCTCTTTACGCTCCACCTTAGCGTCAATGGTCTCGCTGTCCGAATCATAGGGAGGATTCAGATACATCAGACGGAATGTGTCTCGGCTGATTCTGCATTCCTCATACCCGCCGAACAAAGCATTGGGTATCCGCTCGCGGAGCTCCAAGTACTTTTCCTCGTTAGGCTCAATTCCGAAACCGACTGCCGCCGAATCTGCCATCAGAATTTCAAGTGCGCGCCCGCTTCCTGCGCAGAAATCCGCAACAGAAAACGGGGCTGTGGGAAACTGCAGAAGACTGCGAATCGAGAGTATGTCCCCATCCGTCGTCTCAAAATTACCCATCCTCACCTTGTTCCGGACAATCCGGTCGAACATGCCTTTCATCTGCTCTGCTGACATTGCATATTACCTCCTTAAAATAAAAAAAAGAGCCGACGCGGAAGCGTTCAGCTCTTATTTCCAAGTATGGGCTCAAACGAAAAAAAGACATACCGGTGGTATGTTCGTTTAAACCGTCCAAGCAAAATGTGAATTTCCCTAAAAAACGGGACTCGTTCTCCGCCTAAAATATAAAGGCGCAGAAAATTAAAAGTGGTTCGTATTGCCTATTATTATATCATGTTTTCAAGTTCGGTGAATAGACACAAATAAGCCGGTATCGTTTGGAGAAAAGGAGCTTTGCGTTTATACTTAAGGTATACACAATAAATGGAAGGTGGTGTGGAAATGACCATCGAAAATCGCGAAGACACGTTGGAGGAACATGATATCGAAAGTAATCCCGACATCGCAAAAAAGATGGAATGGATGAGAGAGCGTATGGGATTGGAAACCAACGAGGAACTCTTATCGAAAGCCCTCAGCCTGCTGCATCAGACGATTGAATTGGAAGATCAGGGCTATACAGTTGGTGCCTGGAAAGATAGCATGTTCAGCCGGCACGTCGTGAAATACCGGATCGCCAGCAAAAAATAAAACAAGGCCCCTCCCTTCTTATCGAAGGTGAGAAGCCTTGTTTTTTTGTTCATGCCGTAGATCATTTTCTGGACGACTTGCTGCCGAAATAGAAGCCCAGCACCAGCGTCGCGATTGGAGATGCAGCCGAGAGAAATACCTTGAATACATCCAAGGACTTGTCGATCGGCCGCTCTGCGAGAAGCTGATACGCAAAGATACCAAGAAACACCACAATTACCAGAAGAGCGATAAGAATTGCGGCTTTTACAAGCAGCCTTCGTTCCTCATACGTATCTTCCACGAGACTTTGCGGCTTCTTGCCATGCGTTTTTATCGCGCCTTCTACCATCTTCAGCTCTTCATCAAAGTCCTTGATCTCGAGCCCCTTCAATTCCTCCATATTTTCATTCATCTATATTACCCCCCTTGTAAATTGAATTTAATAACCTCCTTCGAAAGCAAGCTTTTCCTAACAGCAAGTATTTCGTAGCCTCTATCCTCCAGCTGAAGTCCCATATTTACAAAGGACAACGCTTTAGAAAGAAGCCCCTCGGTACTGGTGACGTTAAGCCGCTCCGTGAGGTATGTAAGCTTCCCCACCGCTGTTGATTGCTGTTCACCCGAAGAGTCCAATTCAACACTTTTCATTAAGTGGTTTTTCAACTCCGAAACCAATGGATCCTTACCATGAAGCTGGGCGATGAGTTTCCGAATATTGCTACTTGATAACTCCATTTCAACCCGAACCATACGTTCAGCTTCACCGATTGCCCTCTTACCTAATGCCCCCATACTGCGTGTCCTCCTACTCAGACGCCGGCGTAGCCGATGTCCCGAATAATGAACGGACAGGGCTCCCAATGCAGCCTGTCCGTTATGCTCTGAATTACCAACCTTTAACGAACCTGGTTAACAACAGTAATAACGGACGAATCGCCGTCAAATTCGATGTAACCCGGTTGACCGATACCGGCCGTCCGCAAAGAGACGTTTTTGACCTCACGATCGCCAACAAGAAGTGCATCCCGCAGATAGCGTGCATTGTATTTGACCGTCGGGAAACCCTCGTCAACCTTGGCACCCGGGAAGCCCTCGCAAATCTCTCCCGTTTGGGACTGTGAGTGGATCGTGAACTCATCGTTCTCGTTCACTTCCAGCGTGACACGGTTGTTCTCAACCCCACTGAGCGAAAGCATACGATTCAGCGTGTCATCCAACTCGGCACGTGATACCGTTACAGCCGTCCCTTCTTGACTACGGTCGAAGATAAATTGGATGTTCGGGTAATTTCCGTCGGTGAGCCGCCCGAAGTAGACGATGTTCTTGTCCCGCAGCACAAGATGGCTTTCTGCAATGGCAAGATCCACCTTAGACGACTTAAGCGAATCGATAATCCCCTTGAACTGGACGGCCATGATCATAGCATCCTGGAAACTCTCGGGCTCTTCAATCGCGATATCGGAAATATACCGATAGATACGGTGCCTGTCGGTTGCCGTGAACCCCAGCTTACCTCCCGCGTTGTGAAGAAACACCGAAGAGATTGAAGGCGTTTTTTCGTCCGTTCCAGCAAACCTTGCCGCATGTGCTCCTTTACGAAGCATTTCAATCGGACATGAGAGGAAGTTCGACTTTGCCGGCTTTGGAAGCTCCGGATACTGCTCGGAGCTGAGAACCTGCAGATTCGCACGACCACGTTCGCCGTAGGTGACGGTAACCGTCGAATCTTGCTGTGTGAAAGACAGGTTGCCACCCGGCATCCGCTTCACCAGCTCGATTACTTCCTTTGCGTTCATGCAGTAGCTGCCGTCTACACCATTTTCGTTCGTTACTTTTAACACCTGTAGGACCGCCTGTGCCGGAGCATCCATCGCGGTGACGAACAGACTGTCTTTTTTCAGGTCGAACTTGATGCACTGCAGAAGCGGGATCGAGCTCGATCTCGGGACAACCTTGGCGCAAAGCACCAGAGCATCCAGCAATTCATTCTGTTCAATGCTAAAAGCAGTCTTACCCGTCGCGATCGTGTCCAGTTGCTTCTCCTTTGTTGTTGCCATTTACCAATTTCCTCCTTGTTTTTGCACACAAAAAAAGCCACAGAGAAGCAGAAAAAGACATACCGGTGGTATGCTTCATCTAAATCTCCATGGCTAAAATGCGTGCCGTTATTTTGTTGTCCTTTGCCGGACGCTCCTTCACATGCCGAAAATAGTGACGGCCGTGAAAATTTGTGTTGATTAGTATTGCATATATATTACCATGTATATCCTATCACCTTCAATAGCTTGATAGAAAAGAAGAGCCGGTGGTTTCCCACCGGCCCGCCGAAATTATCTTCCCAGCTATTGGATTATGTTGTGCCGTTCTATGAAAGATTCGCAGCTTCTGCTTCTTGTCTTCGGATTCGGAAAAACCAAAAAACCAGTAACAGCGTTATTCCAAAAGGTAAAAGCGACCATGCAGGGTGAAACAAAGGGAGAAATAAGGCCAGTATGATATCAACCACAGAAAGAAGGGAAATTGTCATCATCCGCCAATTAATCCCTCTCCCCCTCAATGGATTGGATAGTTTCCACAATCCTATCGAAAGACCAACCGAGATTATTCCGGACCCGTAATACAACACCTCAGTAACTGTGTTCGCGGTTTTAACGTAGAGGGTGAGTATCCCGATAATAAAAAAGCCTAACATCACGTACCCTATCATCAATGCGAAAGACCCGAGGATTGTGATTAGGGTCATAGTTAATATGATTCCACGGCCAGTAATCGTCGAAAGAAGTTCATTTTCAATTCCCAAATCGTTGTTAGCCCTAATATTCCCGATTTCAACCTGGAGCTCAGAAAGGAAGCCGCGAGCCTCCTGTTCCGAAGGGTTCAAATAGAATGATGTCATTCTTGCTCGTAAGGCTTCGGACAATCCAGCACCTACCGAGCCAAGTTTTTCAATCAACTTGTCACGGTTTGCAGCTGGATCTTGTAAATAGAGGGCCAGGAAACTCTCTAATTCATAATACTGGGAAATTTTCTGCGCTTCCTTAGCCTCCTTGGTCTTCTCTTTTTCCACCAGGACCGACTCACTCTTCTTAAAGAGCCAAACCAGTATTCCACCGATAATGGTGAAAATAAGGGAGGCTTCAGGGTTAGCCTTCACATCTTTAATTAACGACAATATAGTCTCAATTGCATCCATTTTGTTTCTCCTTCATTCCTCTCCCCGTTATCGGTGAAGGAGATGGTAATTCCCCTTCACCGCGGGGTTACTTCATGAGGACACCTATTTTCTAGTAATAACCTTGTTCTGTAGTGGGTAGGAGCTGTCCGTACGGATCAAGATGCCGTCTGGTCCACCAAGATCAACACGATTCCGGGCAATGATGTACCCTAGTCCGGTGCATCCATCGGTCCTGTGCGTTCCTTGAACAATACGGTAATTTCCGCTGTCGTACAACACGTTGAAAACATGTAACTGCGGATTCTCGGCCAACAGCTCTTTAGTTGCATCCGCAAACGGTACCCAGGTATACCGGGTGATGTTTGCTTCGTCGTTGCCTTCCGGCATGACGATCTCTGCTTCACGTAAAAGCCTGCAGAGCCGGTTATCGTCCACGATTTCACGCAGCAATTCCGGAGTTTTCTCTCCCAAATAGAAGAACTCACCACCGAAATCGCCTGTTAAGACCTTAATGTTGTCTTCGTTTTCCCACTCCGTTACACCTTTATATACATCCCAAGTAGTTATCGGGCCTTTTTGCACGAAACCTTTGTTCTTTAATTCCTCTTCTGATTTGATGCTCGAGACTTCGACCAGTAACATATCCTTAGCGTTCTGCGGAACGTTTACTCCATAGTACGAGCGCAGCGTCTCTGCAGCCGAACACTTGATGGCTTCAACAGCTTCCATCTTCCAATCAAGACCGTCCCTGTTAACGATGCCAGCAAGCAGATTCATGTAGACGGCCGTAAACGTGTCGGACAATAGACTATTCGGCAGTGATTCTACTGGAATAGCCATAGTGGTCATACCACTGGCAAGTGTGCGTTGCGCTTCACCGATCTCCTCGCGGAGATTAAAATCAAACGCTTTGCTCCTGGCGTCAGCGGCGAGCGTTTCAGAAATAAGGTCATAAGTATCCTGCGGCATGATGCAGACAACAACATTTTGCGAATTGGTCATCTGAATAAGCTCCTTTCGCCCCTTCCTCTAGGAAGGGGCGCATAATGTAATGGCCCCCTCCGGAGAGGGAAATGGACGAACCTATGCTCGTTTCATGTCAACAGATCCAGACTGCGGGAGTTCAACATGCGGCCTGTACTCCGCCTTGCGGCAACCCGGTATTCTGTTCAATCAGTTCTCGCCGAATGGTAATAAGTTCGGCCCGGCCGATGTACTCACCCAACATGCGGAGCACAGCAGCGTCAAAGAGAAAATCGGATTCCGGCGTTTCTTTCGAAGGGTCTTTGGATCCGAACGTCCAGCGGAACCCAATCTCCTGTTTTGTCATGGCGGGGAAGATAATACTGACGCCCAAATGGTAGGCGCGCATCGTCAGCTGAAGCTTATCCCCGATCGGCTGCACACAAAGCATTGCTGCCGGCCGGTGCGCTTTATCAAATCTGGAGACGGCCATATTATCCATTAGGTGAAGCTCCGGCCCATCGCAAACTTTGCAAAGTGCGAGGAACATGTTGTTCATGGACATATCCTTTTGGAGAAAGTTATGTCCGCAGCAGTCGCACGTTACCCGCTTACTCTCGCAAATGCACTCGCTCTCAACTGAACCGGTTTCTTCCGAGCCGTACACTTCCGGTTTCCCGCAATCGAAACAATCTGTTTTATATCCATCCATTCTTATCCGCTCCCTTCGCCCCTCCTTACGGGAAGGGCGCAAATTAGTAGGCCCCTTCCGCAGAAGGTTTGAAGAGTAACGATACTCCTAGATCAAGGCTTCAACGATCGTGTATTCCGGCGAATTACGTTCTTCGATCTTGTAACGGAGGAGCTTGTTGATGTACTGGCGCGTGTAAGACTCGCCATGATGCCGTAGAACCGACTCGAAGGAAATTGAATCAAAGGCACACCAGTCCTTCAAGGTCAGGTACTCATCCCCGCCATTGACTTGTTGAATGAAACAGAGATTTTTGTACACGAACGCATTTCCCAAGCTCCAGTTGCCATGGCGAAATTTCGCGATCAGTTCGTCGACAGAGCCCACTTCCAGAAAAGATTCGCGGGTGAACAGCGGATCTTCTGCGGTACGAATCCAAGGATTCCGGTACCCCTCAAAAAGCCAAATGTCCGTCATTCCACGCTTCCCGCAATTTTCGCAGAGAACCTTGCCGTACTTCTGGTTGAAGTAGCACGATTCCCCTGCAGCGATATGATGCCCGCATTCGCAATTCTGTTCGCTTTTACGGCCCTTCTCTTGCCACACGAGTTTACCCGGCAGGTCGATGAATGCACCAGAGTAACGCTCGGCGAACCACAGCCAGATTGCGAAGCGATTGGTGGTCTCCATCCAGATTAGAAACCGCTCCGTCAAACCCTCATCGTTCTTATCAAACGAGACCTTGCTGAACAGCTTCCATAGTTGTTCCAGCTGACGATCATCCAATTTGGACAACTGCTTAATCGTCGGCTCCAAGACGATTTTAAGATCTACGCCACAGGAAAGACAGCGAGCCTCATTGTATGGGAAATCCGACACATAGCTGTCACCGCACGAACAGAAATAAAGCCCTACCTTCATGTGAATGTCTCCTTATCAGCCCCCTTTCGCATGGGGGGACTGTTACTTAACCCCCATGCCGGGTTGCTGATTCCGTTGCCGTACAGCGAATTATTGCCCAATCTCCCGCTTCTCTTTCTCATACAGCTTTTCAAAACCATTATCGTTGATTAAAATACCGCAGCATGGGCAGCGAAGAATCTGCGGGGCGCTCCGGTAGAATTTTTTGATCTCTCCATCGCAGTACTCCCCTTCAATCCGATTCCGAGGGCATACAATGCTCCGGTGAGCCGCCCACAGGTCAGTAACAAGATTCGTTTCGATAACCGGAATTTGAACGCTGAACGAATTCTCAAAGAGATCAAGAAAAACTGGTTTCGCCGGGTCCTTCATCTCAATAACTCCTTATGCGCTCCCTTTCGCCGCGGGGAGACGTATACTCCACCCCGCGACCGGGAATAAAAGAAAGGGAACTCGCTGCTAAAGCAGCAAGAATCCCCTAACTCTAGTTACCTAATGAAGTTAGAATGGCAAGTCGTCGTCGTTGATATCGATGGGACGGCCATCATTCGCGAACGGATCACCTTCGTTACCTCCATACCCACCTTGACCTCCGCGATCACCGCCACCATTTCCTCTGCGGCCACCGCCTCCGTTACCGCCGCCACTGTTCCCCGACTGATTCGGGGACTCGAGAAAACGCACATTGTCTGCAACCACTTCGGTCACATAGACACGTTTGCCTTCGCTGTTATTGTAATGGCGGGTTTGGATACGTCCCTCAACAGCCGTCAAACGGCCTTTCTTAAGGTAGTTAGCACAGGTCTCGGCGAGCTGGCGCCACGTAACGACCGGAATGAAGTCTGCTTCGCGTTCGCGGCCCTCGCTTCCGGAAAATGGACGGTCCGTTGCAAGCGTGAATTGCGTCACCGCAACGCCTGCGGGCGTATATTTCATATCCGGGTCGCGAGTTAATCTTCCAATAAGCACTACACGGTTCAACAAATGAATAACCACCTTTAATTGAGATTTTTGAATTGCCTCCAGTTCGTGCAGGATCCGTTAAAACCAACTAAATTAATGTTTAGTTTCCAACTCTAATGAAAAGTTGCCAACTCTAATGTCAACGAACACCCATCCTCTACTCAAGCAACGTAGAGATTTTCGGGATCAGGTTGTTATCGAGCAGATCATCTAGGCCCTTGCCTTGGGAGATATCCCACATGGCAAGGCTAATTGCCATATCCGTCTCTCTAGCAAAGAATTCAACACACTGCTCCAGCGCCATTTCAACTTCCGGGGTCTTTACCACGTCGGCGTCATAGGCAAAAACAACGTGTTTGCATCCCAACTCTTTCAGTGGCTGAAGCAAAAGCGAAAAGGCGCCTGCGCCGGGGATGCCGAATACAGGCTTCACCAGGCCGTCAGCAGCTTTGTCAGCTTTGATTGGGCCTTCGGTTACCCAAACCTCGGAACAATCCATGATCGTATCCGCTGTCTGGCCCACTTGCCAATACTTCAAGCACGGATGAGGTAATGCAAAATGAACCGGGAGCGGACCACCAATAGAGGCCCCATTATCCTTAGATCCACTGCTCCACCACCAATACCGCTGCCCCTGCTTCAGTTCAATACTGAAAACAAATTGACCGGATTTGGAGTTACACACTTTTTTATCTTTTTCGGTGAGATCCACAAGCAGCTTTTTATCCTGGATTTGGAGCTGGCAACGCGCCCTACGCTTACCAGATTCGTCTCGTTCAAGTTCCTCTAGAATTTCTCCCTTAATCGCACCCTTCATCGCCAATTCAAGAGGGGGCTCGTCCACCCGAATTTGCCAACCCGTTATTTCGTTCGTGATTGACCGGAACGGAACCATCAGTCCCGTGCTGCCTGACATGGTCCAATAGGGACCGTAGCGTCCCTCCTGGCAAAAGAAGCCGGGGACGCCAAGCAGGTCGCTTTGATCGCTCAAGCGGTTGATGACGCTTTTCGCGATTTTGTACCTCTCCTGTGTAGGCATAGAGCGGTACTCGCGCAATCGAATCACATCTGGATCAAAGTTACGGTCATTAAGCAAATGTTCGTAGTGTTGAGGGGATAGCGGGAGCTCCTTAATCAAGGCACGGTAGACGCGGTTAAGATGGTGGTCCGGCTTCTTTTCGACAGCCTTATTCACTTCAATCTCTACCTTCGTCTGCGGGACTGCATTAGGATCCAAATAATGACGGAATTGCCTTCCGATGACCGAATCGAAATAATCATCGGACGGTACCCTCATGCAATGGACGATGGTTTGCTCGTGATTGATACGGCACCATCCCTTATGTCCACAAATGGGGCAGGCCGTCATGACCTCGTACCATCCTGCGTGCTTTGTTCTGCGAAGCTTCATGCCCCAACCTCCTGTCGTTACGATGCTTGTGAATTACGGATCTCCTCTTTCATGTGCTCCTCGACGAGACGCAGTTGGCCAGCATCGAGCGCATTAAACCGGCCATTCCAGTTGAAGTTGAGCCACTGCGAGACCTTAGCTTTCAGGTCAGCTTGCGGCCATCCCTCCGACATTTTCATCAATCGGCCGACTAATACTGTTTTGTTTTTATGGAGATCCTGTTCCTCCTGTTTCGAATTGTCCTGACGCTGTCCATTACCGGCATTCGGTTGATCGTTAGAACGACCGGACTGCGATTGAGAGTGTTGCTGCTGAGTTTGAGATCGGTTGCCGGCAGAGGGCGTATGTCCGCTTCCTTGCGAAGATTGACTGCGTCCTTGCATTTGCTGCCCACCTCGCCCATGCACACCTTGACCGCCAGTCTGTCCTGACGCCTGCTCTCCACGTCCTTGCGAATCACTGTTCCCTTTGACGCTTTCAGAGCCTACCGATCCAGACGGCTTCCTCTCATTCTGCAGCTTCTCAAGCGCCTTTTGCCGGGACATCGCAATATAAATGTCCTCGAACGAAGAAAGGCCGGAACCAATGTTGCCGTAACCACCATGAGACAAAGCCCGTCCGACAGCACTTGTCGAGGCATTTTCAATCGGATTGGAGGCATCAACGCCCGAACCGCCAAAACCGATAATTGCACGTTCCTTGGTTTTGAACGGTTGACCGAGCTTGTTCAGTCCTTCGAATTCGCAGGTTATCACCCAAGAATCGTTGATCTGCTCCGGGTATGTATCGAGCGTGTACTTCGCGCTATGTTCTTTGTGTACGGCAATCATCTGCTCAATCCTACCTTCTACGTCGAAATATGGCTTGAAGGTCTCGACGTATGTTTTGCCGTAGTAAGATTGAAGCCCAAACCCCTTGTGTTCCTCAGTAAGAGTGAACTGCTTGTCAATCAGTTTTTCCTTTTGCGAAAGCAGACGAATGTGCTTGTGGAACTCCGGAGGAACCAACTCGTACACCTTCAAAATCGCATCGTGCGCGTGCTTTTTCTTTTCCTTAGCCGTTTCCACCAAACGCTGACCTTCCTCACCCGCCAAGTAAGGATTCTGGTCATAGTTCCTGTTCCCCATGTTCGCAACCTCCAAAATTGAATTTTTATTGCCTCCAGTTCTTGCAGCTGATCATGGATCCATGACCATTCCTCCTTTTCTAAATTACCAACAAAAAAAGACGCATTCGAAAATCGAATGCGTCTCACAAAAATGGCAGCAAAAAAAGGACAGACTTATAGTGTCAGTCCTTCAAGCGTCCATTAACATGCTTAAATTGCCGGTAGGCGTCCCCATCTTCGCTGAAAATGTGACAGCAAAGAAAAATTAGATAAATCAATCGTATTAACCAAATTATATCATCTGGATAGGTAGTGGTAAAGTGGTAGCCGGTTCGGAAAAGAAAAACCCCCCTTCCAGGAGGTATCCTAGAAGGGGGGTTTACTCTGCGTGCTACCGCTATGTAATTGACTTTATCTTAGCATATTATTAAGACTTTCCGCAACACTGACAATAGGGTTTTGGTTAATTCGGCAAGATTCGCCAAAAATCTCCTTTACCGTTTGAAAAGTTGTGATGTATAATTTAGGTGCGTGCTGTAGGGTCGAGTCATACATCTATTTAGGTGTGTGAACATGACCTATCTTTAATGCACACAAATTCATGTGTGTTTTTTTGTTTTCAACCGCCAGTAAATGATGTTAAACGAAAACAAAACGCTACATAAATTAAGCTAAAAATGAAAAAAAGCCCCTACCGGGTCACCATATATTGTCCTCGGCCGCCAAGCGTTGTGACAATGTATGAATCAAGAGTAGAAGCTTTACAACAAATTCGATATGTGCTCATTTTAGCACATCGTTTTTGAAAAATAAAGCCTCTTCTCTCTCTTGAGTATTGCCTTTTTGGGTAGGGCGACAAGGGAGATTTTTTATGTCAGAGTTAAGGAATCTTAAAGATGGGACGGCGAAGCTGCTCTATTATCGCGAGCGGCCCACCGGTAAACGCACACCGAAAAATAGGACGGTTCGGGGGAAGCAGCAATCGTATTTTGAAGAAGAATTAGAGAGATTGTACTTTGAGGAAGACGTTATCCGACAACTATCTTTGGATAAGTTCAGTCAGAACCTGCCTTATCGCGATGGCGACCTCACGATCATACATAATTATATCTTTGACTATTGGGGGTATTTCCTCAAGGCGGAGGGTCTCGCACTATACGGTCACTTGAAGCGCTATTGTTATGGAGATAAGGACTACTGCTGGCCCAACTTGGAGTTAATCGGGCAAAAAATGCGTATGAGTCGTAATACAGTTAAAACATATATTGATCTGCTTGAATCATACAGCTTCATCATCAAGTTCAATGTCCAGAATGCCGACAAGGACAATAACAATGAAAGTCCGTTGTTTAAGGTGCGGAAGAAAGTCCCCCTTTTGTCTCAGGAGTTAATTGATCAGTTGCCAAGAACTCTGCATGATGATCACGAGCGTTATTTGCAAAAGCTCATGTCTACATCCGAAAATCAAATTGACCTTGATCCTTCTATCGATTATAACGAGTTTCGTAAAAAAGTCGAAGAACAGGGTAAGGCGCACCGTAAACCGAAGCAATTATCGCTGTTTGATGCCGAGCAGATGACTGCAGCCAACCGGAAACTTCTTAGGGACGAACAGACCGAAGAAGATAAGGCACGCTGGAGTGCTGTGTTGGACAAGGTAAGGGAAAAGGTAGCAAAGGCTACGTTCGATACCTGGTTCAAGGACACCTTCGCGATCAAACGGGACGGGATTCTTACTGTTTTCACACCGAATAGCTTTGTAAAGGAATGGCTGCAGGACCGGCTGGGTTCCCTAATAACCGAATCGGTAAAATCAATTGACCCACAATTCTATGAATTGAAATTTCAAGAAACAGAGTTTAAATAAACATAGCAGGGGGCCTTCGGCTCCTTTTTTTTTGCTCCTTTTTCCTATCAATAACTGACACCCGGCCTGTAAAATATAAACCCCCCACTATCAAAAATTGACACCTGGGGTATAGGTTTTTGATATGCGCCGATTTGCCCCCTATATCAAAATTTGATACCCGGGTTATCCACAGAATTTAAGCCTGTCAAAAATTGATATAGGGGGGTAAATTATTTATATGTGGTTTACGCCTGTCAATAATTTATGCCCCTGTATCATTATTTGATATAGCTCTATCAGAAATTGATACCGAATAAATACAATAGCAATAAGCACTAAGTAACTTAAGAAAAACAATATTAATAAATAAAAAATATATATATATATATATATATATATTTTTTTCTTTCTTATTCAAAATCATGAAATGAAAACTTGTCGATCAACGTCCGAACCAGGTCTTTTTGATTGCCTCGACGGAGCTGCGAAACGAAATCACAAAAGAGAATCGACAGCAATTCCTCCAGACTCATTTCAAATTCAGGAAAGACTGTATTCGCATCGTACAGGAAGACTCTCCCCCTCTGTGCGGTTTCCCGCTTCAGCCGGATCTCCATTAACGCCCACCTTTTTCGAATGGCAGTCTCGCCCTTCTTTCTTGGGAAGTACACGTTTCTCATCCGCAGTAAGCCATTAACAGTGTCCTTCATCGTCACCGTTTCCTCGTCAACCTTCTCCTCATTCAAGTTCTCCCGGATTTGAACTAAAAAGTCCTCATATAACACATAGATCATGTGCTCGACAGTGAATTCCGCAAATGCTCCGCGGGTCTTCTTGTTGATATCCGCGATAAATACCTCAACACGTTCGAAGTCAATTTCTTCAGCTCGGACTTTCAAGGAAACTAGACGTTTCGAGCGAAAGAGCAGATCCGCCCAGGAATCCTCGCCGGACATCCTGCGAATTTTTTGGGAGATCGCATTATCTCCCCGCTCGATAAGCATCACTGTCCACCTCCCCCCGATAGATGATGTTCATAATCAGGCGATAAACTGTCTTTCGCAGCGATAAGTTCCATTTCAGGGACAATTCTTCGATTACCCTAAAATCGGCAAGCATCGGTTCAGCGTGCATATATTGGCGAGTATCCTTGTACAAAAGAGGCGGGTACCGCTCCGGAAAAATTGCATAATGATCAAGCGCTTTTTTCAGCAGTTTAGTATTGGAAATTGTCTCGTACTTCTTACCAGGATCGTTCTGCTCGGCGCGAAGGTCCTTTGCAAGCCGGCGTAGCTCTTCACGCTGTGCTGGAGTCACCGGGAACTTAATATCCTTCTTCTTGTCCTTCCTCTCCTTCCGAACGCGAACAGAGGCTTTCTGAGACGCCTGACGACGTTCTTGAGCCTCTTTTGGGTAGAACTGAGAACTTTCCCTTTCCGTGGATCTACCAGTCTCTTTCTGAGCTTCCTGGCACACTGCTGGACCCGTTACCTTATCCATTAAAGCTTTTATATCCTTTGTGCCTACGGAGTCTCCTGACGGACGGAAAATCGCGTTCAAACTATTGTTCATGATTGTTCCTCCTCTTTCACCGTACAATAATTCCATTTTTCCATTTGGGACAAGTCTATGATAGCTTAGGTGCAATTAGAACAGGTTTGCGTTTTGGTGGACGTATATTGAGAAGAGAATCTGTCGAGGATAGAGAATATTCTATTAAATCGGGGAGTGTATTTTCTATGGCAAAGAAAGAGAAAGGCTTAAGCAAGGATGAAGCAATGAAACTGGCCGCCATCCTGCAGAAAAGCACGGCCCGCATGAGCGGTCTGCGACTGGTGAAAAAATAAGAAAAAGCGGGCTGCCCCAAGGACATACCCGCTTCAACTTTATCGCTTTAACCCGCGCTTCTCGTAAAATCGATTCAAAAGCGCATCCAGTTCTTTAGATATCTTTAAGACCGTAACAGACGTCAATCCGTACCGTTCACTCGCTCGGTACATTTCTTTTCGCTTGCTCTCGATCGCCTGTTCAATTTGAGCTATTCCTTCCACGTCACAACCTCCACACTGTTTATCGGCAGAATCTAGCATTTTTTCCATAGCTCCTCGTTATGGAGAATGCCGGATTCATAAAGGACCGACCACCAATCCCGAAATGCGTTGTTGATGGCCGTCCTCTCTTCTCCTTGCGGATAAGGACCTCCAAATCGTGTGCCACAGACAAGATATGAGTTGGTCATCCCACGGTCGAAAAGCTCATCCTCGATCCAGGCTTCAAACGCACGAGCAAAGAGTTCGTGATCCCGTTTCCAGTAATCCCCTCGTGCCTTTGCATCGAGAAAGAATGAACTGAAATCACTTGGTACAAAAAATTCAACAGGTACCTCTTTTCCCGCTTCCTTCGCAAGATGGCAATAGAAGAACCCGATTTCCACCAATTGCTTTGGCTTAATGCGATACGAGCCATTTAGAGACGCTAAAGCCTTAGTGACGTCGTAATCGTAACGTTCGAGACGTTGAGGAACAGCGGACACCCAATTACGACTAACTGTCGGCAATTCTTCGGGTACTTCATACTGAAGAAGGCCGTTCCCCTCTTTAATCCGTTTCATCAGAACCTTGAAAGCCCGCTGGACTGGATCTGGCAAACGTGGTCCCGGCTTTTTACTACCGGAGAGGGCTTCTGCCTTGCCATTTACGAAATCATGAGAAAAAGAGTTTAAATTGAAATCCAGCGCATGCGCCCATTCGTGACAAAGCGCGCCGCCGCCATTAAATTTGGTCAAATTAATATTGTTCCTTGGCATCGCTTCAAAATGTGCGGAAGCTCGTCCCGTTCCCCGGGCGCCGAATGCTAGCCCCAAGGCCCCGTAGAAACTGAGAGCTGCACGAGGCAATTTGAGGATCGCTGCCAAGTCGGCATGCGCATTGCCGCTGCAGAGCACATGATAACGGCCCGCCGCATCCTCGACCCAGTTGCCAAACTGAATGCCGCGATACCCATACTGCTGGATGAGGTCCTCAGGCTTCTCGACTCCCGATGGTTCTTGAGAGAGCCGAACGACTTCCTCCGGCACCTTACGTTCCCACCGTAACGCATTGTCCCTCTTGGAATCGCTTCGCGCCTTATTGTCCGTCCAGTTCCAATCCCGTCCTTCTTCTGAGTTAAAAGCTCTGGAGAAGATTTTGTGATAAGCAGGAACCTTTCCTTTTCCGAAGCCTATGAAAATAGACATGAAGCGATCTCCGAGCGATAACCAAAATGCGAAATCAATGAGGAAGGGTTTTTCTTTAACCCTACGCTCATATTGTGAGTGGTATGCGTTCCACACTTCCTCTTTAAGCCTTTGGAAAGCCTGCATAAACAGGTCTTCATTATACGCATCTACAAAAACGAGCTTTAGCTTCGCGATCGCTTGTACGAAATATTCGCGCTGCTTGGCATCATCTGCAGGCCGCTTACTTACGCGGTCCCAGATCAGCTTGATGGCAAACGCGGATTCGGAAGCAAATCCTTGTTCCCGCAGCAAGACCGGCCGGAAACCCTCAAGTAGTGCATCCTTGCAGATAGCATCATATGCCTGCGTCGGATCCTTCTCAAGTGCTTCATACCATTCCGGGGTGAACTTGGTGAGCGCAGCCAAATGCTTCCTCGCCCCCCACAGCTCACTTCCCACATCGTAAGCATAATTTTTACGACCTGCGCCAGCAGCTTCCGCCTCCGGTTTCTCTGTCATCACGGAAACCATTTCGGAAACACCTGCCGACGTATCGGCGAAATAATCAAAAAGGGAAAATTCTATTTGTTCTGCCATGTATGAATTGCCTCCATAGTTCCCCCGCGTCCAAGCGGGGGATTTTTTTAAAATCCGTCCCGCCTGGCCGGGAATAACTATGCACTAAACCGACTTACAGACCGCTGTAGAACAAGTCGCCCCACATAATCCGCTGTATCGACGAAATAAGGATCGTGAGGCCAAACGTCAAGTAAATGCCGACGAACAGCCAACAAGCCACGGGATATGTGTGAAGCCACAGATAAGTTTGACCGATCGCTAGTGTAAGCTGACCCGCAGTGTGCAAACCCTTCCGCCAATGGCGAAGGATTTTCTTGAAAATAGATGGCCTGCTTACGAGTTGAAGGTCGTCTGCATATTCGTAGCATTTGCCGGTTTCATAGGTAAATCCCGGCCGGCCCGAATACTTCACTTTGTACACCCACATTCCGCGCGACTTGTGACTGTATAGCACAATGCCGTACTTGCCCTGCCGAATCCCCCATAAGACCTTCACGACGGATCCAGCAAAAATGCGTTTCTGCGAAGCGGGTTTTTCCTGCATACCGATTACCTCCAAAGACCCCCGCTTCCAGGCGTGGGATAATTTTATCCGTCCCGCCTGGCCGGGAATAACGTTGCTATATTATGGCTAATCTATAATACCGCCGCGATGAAATCCCGCTCCATTTCCTCCTCTTTTATCCGCGCTATCGCCGCAGCGTCTTCCGCTGTGAACTGATCCACACCGGTCCCAAACGGATCAAAAACTGGATGGCACAGCAGCCCGCGGAAGTGACCATCGACACCCAACAGCTTATATATTGCTTCACGAAATCGTTCAGTGACGGGGAAGCCCTCTACCTCTTCCCGATGAAGTACCATCTGGTAAGCGGTCAGAATTTCGCTCTCGCGCCATTCGATGCCGAGCCGGTGCATGGCTTCCAAAATGTGTGTGCGGGCGTCGATCGTAAGATCGCCGATGCCGCGCCCGATTTTGGACTTGCCAATACGTTGATACCCGCCTATACCTCCATAACGTATATCCTGAGCAACACCTTTCAGAATGCCGCGGAACAGGTAGTATTTTTCATACTCAGGAAACGTGTTTAGCAGGTTTCCCATGCTCCTGTCGTTGGAAATCGTACAGGCAAAGCAACCGGTCCTTGCGGACTTTCCGCATTGCATCATCGCTTCATTGTCGTTGACGACGGCTGCACCAAGAGGACACTCACTTCCTGCAGCACTCCCATAAAAATGCAGAAGCTCCGTATTGCGTGCCCCGTATTTACTCCAAGGCGCCCGGTTAAAGGCAAGGTATGTAACGACCTCTTGGCTCGTCCAATCTCGAATAGGGCTACAGGTGCGGATATTACCAACAGGATGATTGCCGTAAAACTCATCGCCGAAAAATTTCTCCAAACTCCTTCTTCGATTCCCGCTCTCATTGTCGCGGCTGCCCATGACAAGACAGGTATCCTCGGCGCCTTC
This sequence comes from Paenibacillus gansuensis, assembly GCF_042684925.1. Classification (NCBI taxonomy): domain Bacteria; kingdom Bacillati; phylum Bacillota; class Bacilli; order Caryophanales; family Paenibacillaceae; genus Paenibacillus; species Paenibacillus gansuensis. Next base: position 79,826 of record NZ_JBHUME010000013.1, read on the forward strand.
TGCTAAAAAGACAGCTTCGAGAAAATCGCGTGCCGGTTCGATCTTTAATCGTCGGACGCAGTAACGAAACGTGGTTGAGGGGGATTGGTACCCTTTTCCAATGATGCAGACCATAAGGGTTTGATCTTCCCTCGGCTCGACAATATGATACTCAACCCACGGCAAGGCTCGCGCAAGTGCTTCCCGCAGCGCCAGTATGCTTGCTTTAACTCCCGGATTCTCGACGAGCGTGTCACTCGTAATGATCATGATCTTCTTCGAGGGATCTGGGTTAGCGATAGCATGCTCAATCATCAGCTGGGCAACGGTCCGGCTGTCTTTTCCCCCTGACATTAACAGGCCAATACGGGTGTGGTCGTTATAAATCCTTTTGATTCGCTCCCGAGTCGCTGTTAACAGGTCGTCATCGACCTTATCCAAAATATCGAGCGTTTCCCCATCAATAACTCGCACACGGTCACGCGTTCCGGTGTCCACCTCATCGACGTCAAAATCGAGGAATGGCTGGCAACGATCTACCGGGTACGGCATTGGATCATCCTGGGCGCCATAGGGAGGAATCCGGTTGTGCATATAAACCTCCACCAGCAGCGTACAGGTGGGATGGAAACACCACATCTGGAATTTATGCTTCGGGCTCTGATAATGCCAATTAGCTCCATCATCGATCATGGCGTCGATCATCGCCTGGACGGGAATCATTAACCGGAAGCCAACTCTCTCAAGGAATGAAAAGAGCGAACCCGCAGGGGATTCGCTCTCGAATATCATATCCCATTTGAAGTTGCTGTCCTGAGAGATGCAGTCTTCGGCCGGCACGTCCTTCATGAAGGTGTGCAGCACGTAGTAGCTCTCGTTGCAGAACACAGCTGACCAGTCACGGATTACACCATGAAACGTAAAAGCGGCCCTCTCCAGAAAGTCCCACACATCGGTTAGGATTAAATTATAATCCCGCAGCCGATCAGTTACGGCAACCTTGTTCTTGTTGTCAACAAACTGGTACCTGTCCATTCAAATTTCCCCCTCTATGCTGAATGTGTCGTTCGCATACAAAACGCCTTCGTAGAAACCGACTAGCATGCCGTCCTGCCATACCAAGGTAACCATCTCACCTGAAGCAACTTCGTGGAGCTCGTCCGGTGTATGAAGGAAATACTCAGCGTGATGGCCACTCCTATCGACGAACCATCGGATGAAGCGACCACCGGAAGAAGAAATCAAAAAGTCTACCAGTTCTCCACCCAACAACACAACACGATTCTTTCGATTCATCTACTTCCTCCTGTTTAGGGCATAAAAAAACAGGTAGACGCAAAAAAAGAACATACCTATACCGGCGCATGTTCTAATTGGTCTCCTGTAAATAACCCTGTTCATATAAGCTAATAAAAAGCTTGCCCCATCTCCGCCGAAAAAGGAACGGCAAAGAAAATTTTGTATTGCATCGTATTGACTAAATTTTACCATGGGATATAGGGCGGTGACAAGACCACGCAGTAAGTGCCACACAAAAGGGAGCCAGATTGGTCAGAACCACAAGTGCCACACGAAACAGGTATAATCCCTTCTATAATAGAAGTGCCACATGAAAAGGAGTCCTTTACCCGTTCAACGTATAGAAACTTCAGACGTATAGCTCTAATTCCTAAGGAAAATGCCCTTTAAAAGAAAAATCTATAGGAGTAAATAGTCATCAAAGGTAGAAATGCCACACAGAGCAGGGTCATTTTAGCATGAAACACCTTATTTGCCACACCAAAGGGAGTAAAACCTAGATAATTAATGGCATTAAAAGTTAATAAACTATCTCTAACTCCCTTTAGTGTGGCACCTTACTCCCGTTTGTGTGGTTATCCACACCTTTCCATGTGGCAGGAATAGTCCTCTATATGTGTCAGTAAACTCCCCTTTGTGTGGCAGTTTACTCCTTTCCATGTGGCATTAATCCCAGTCAAACCCTTATCATAGTTGGACTTCCACTATCCTTAAACAGATTAAACACATAAAATATAAACAAAATAAAAAATTAAAGAATAATATATTATTGTTAAAGCAACTCATCAATTTATACTATGCAGCGCTCGAAAAAAAAGAATACTCCGCTTGGTGTGGCAATTCGTATGCGTTTCATATACTCCCTTTAGTGTGGCAGTAAGATTATCATCATATCTACATCGACTTATTACGTGTGGCACTTCTCCTGCTTGATTTACCCTGTCACTAAACGCCCCCTTTCTTGTGGCAGTATCTATTTATACTCGATTTAGCCTCAAACCCTGGATAAATAAAGGAATATCCTATAATAATTTAAGCATTCACTCCTTTTCATGTGGCAGTAATTAAAAAACTACTCCATTTATAAGTGCCACACGAAAGGGAGTAGAAATCTATGAAAATCTTTCCTATAGTCTTAATAGAAAGTCGAATTTTAATAGAAAGGTGGTCATGAACATGGAGGAAGAACAAGTGGTCACGAAAATCCAAGATGCTAGAGCTGTCCAAATTGCCTTTGACTTTGAACCGGATCCCATCTCTGACCACTATATTGTTTCCGAAGCAAACGCATTAATTGAGGCTCGAACCAATCTCGATATCTATGAAGAACGGCTCATTTACATACTCGCTTCAAGAATAAATCCCAAGGATACCCATTTCCGAACCTGTTATTTTAAAGTTAAAGAAATCGCTGATAAGCTCGATCTAAAAGACAAAAATCTGTACAAACGTCTCAGAGAAATCGTACGCCGCCTGAGTCGAAAACAAGTAGTAATTGATGATAAATATGAAAATACAACACTCGAAGCAAACTGGCTAGCTGCATCCAAATACTATCATGGAAAAGGGATCATCGAACTTGAATTTTCACAAATGCTTGGACCATATCTCCTCCAGCTAAAAAATAATTTCACGAGCTTTAAATTGTGGAATGTGCTCTATTTAAAGAGTTCATACTCTTCCAAGCTTTACAAAATGCTAAAACAGTACCTACCGCTCGGAAAACGGAAATTCGCCACCCTTGCCGAACTAAAAGATGCACTCGAGATTGAAGATGGTAAATATGTTATGTATAGCCATCTAAAAAACCGCATTTTACTTCATGCACAGCGGGAATTGGCAGATAAAACCGATATTAAATTCGATATAGAGGAAATTAAAAATGGCAACAAGGTCGTGGGTATTACCTTTCTCATATCCCCTAACCCTCGGACACCACGGTTGGCGATTAATGGAGCGGAATCCTTTGAACATGAATCCATCTACGATACATTGAAACGGTTTGATATCGATAAGAAGACGGCAACCGAACTTCTGGTAACCTACGGAGAAAATCACATCCGTGCTAACATCCGGTACGTTTACGAAAAGCAACAGAATGCCGAAATCAGCAGTCTCTCCGGTTACATAATTAAGGCCATTAAGGAAAATTACGCTAAAACAGCTAAGACATACACACCAGACGATGAAAATGATCGCTCTACCTCTATTGAATATTTGAACAATAGAATTAATAGTACCGTTGATGTGTACCACCTTATGGTGCGAGATAATGTCAAAAGCACAGCCGAAGCTGAACGAGAATTGCTTCTTAGTCTTATTAAAGATATTAACTCCACATCAGACCATCGTATCCGGAAGAACATGCGACCACTACAAGAATCCGATATTGTACATCCAAAAGGTAAGGCAGCCTTTAAGTACCATAGCTAAAAAACCGCCCTCGGATATTATCCCTAGGAGCGGTTTTACTAATTGCCAATCACTTCAGTTCCTTATGAAATCATAAAACCGATCTGACCGGACTGGTCCATTGAGAAAGCAAATGAATCATTGGCCTGCTGCTTTTTGGTCGCATTTTCTTTGGCAAAACGACGAAAGAACACTGAAGCCAATTCTGCTGCGAACGATTTTAAAACCTTTCCGCAAACCGATTGCCCGATTTGTTCATAAATCCGGGTAATTGGAATATGCGGCGGCCACGTAAACCACTCCGGAATCGAGAAGATCCGTCGCAGCTCGCTAATGGTTAAAAAGCGCCATTTCGTTCTATCTTCATTTAAGACATAGCTGTTGCTCGCCGATTGACTTCTGTACCTTCTGGCAATACACTGAATGACCGACGCATTCTCGTCGACAAAGGTTTTATCCAAGTTACGGTCCGCCCACGCATTGTCTTTCTCCGCTTTCTTGTTGAAGCTGTCCTTCCAAGCATCGAGGCTCTTCCAGGCATGGACCGTAGACCGTGGGTCAAGAAACTCCTTCAGTTTTCGGTGCCGAACGGCTGGCGGCTTCGGTACCCGGAAAAGGTCAAAATCTTCCTTCTCCTTAAAATACACTGCATAAGACCGGTTGCGCAGCGCAACACTGCCAAAGTCATGGCTCTGCAGCTGGATTGGGCCTACTGTATATGGGTAGTCATTGCTGAGAAGTTCCCGCAGATCATTATAAGTCGAAGAGTGAAAAAAGCTTGGGACATTCTCGAAGAAAATTGCCCGACATTCAGCAGCTTTCAGGATCTTGTATGTACCAAGAACCAGGTTATCAAAGTATGACTCCCCGCCGTCACCCAAATTCGAGAATTCTGTACAGCTCAAGGACACGAAAGCAACGTCAGCATTCGCCACCGTATTGCAATCCCGTAAATCCCCGTTGAATAGAAAGCTGTGCGGGAAATTGTGCTTTAGGACCTCGGCGCTATCCTCCTCGATCTCAACCTCCATCGTGGCAGTAAAATACTGGCTGTCACAGAACATACTAGTCCCGATTCCTGCCCCTGCGCAGATAGAGAGAAGACGTAGGCGCTCATCTGCAGGACTCTCAAACGTATCCGTCTCAAAAAGCCTGAATCGGAGCGGGCGAACTACTACTGTTCCTATATCGCCGTTACGATAAACGGATATCTCGATCTTCTCCTGGATGCAAAGAATGGTCGAATACCGGTCACCGCACGTATCGACAAGCGGCCGCGGTTGCCCGCTGACACGATTCATCCGGGACGAAACGCTGACCTCATGCACGTCAGCAACCTCTTCCGAAAATGGCTTGTTCTGGATGGTGATCAACTTGTCATCCTCATTGACCAACACATACAGGTCAGCGCCCGGGGCCCATCCTGCAGCCTCGCAAACCAACGATTGAATCCATAATCGAGGCTTTTCATGCTTGCTTGAGACCGTGTATACCTTCTGGAGAAGCAGTTTAGATTTATTCATGTTTAGCTCCCATTGCAGGTTCGGGGGAAGCCCCCGATGCTGCCGAGGGACTTCCTCCTTCTATTATGAGTTTGAATTGCCTACCTGTTTACAGCAATCATCCAATTAAGCTTTTCAGACTCTTTATCACCAGTGAAAATGCTAATCTTCTGACTTAGACGGCCTTCACGTTCGACGATGCGCTTTAGGGCAAGGTCCATATCGCCTTCGATGCACCCCTCCCGGTCGTGAGGCGTAACGACCGCTGTCTTCACAATGGCGGCATCCCACCGCGCAACCGGATCGGTATCCCGCTCCTGCTGTGATAGAACGACGGAAGGGAAATTGAAGCCGTGTTCAATCAGAACTATGTTCTCCGCAAATTCCTTTGCGGTCATCCCGGCATCCCGCAACTGTTCGTCGGATACGCGAATTCGGATTTTTACTTCAATCTCCTGTGCCATCGTACCCCGCCCCTTTCGAACGATTAAATGCAGAGGTAAATTCCAGTATAATGGCATCGACCTGTTCCTTCGTCATGCCGTGGCAGTTCGTAGCGAGTTCGGCCACCTGCTCTTTCATGCGCCGGTAAACATCGTCATCCGGATGTAGCAGATGATCTTCGATCGATTGGACCACAACAAGCGAAAAATGGTCCGGGCCGAGTACATTGGCATCGAAGCCCATTGGGAACGCATGATAGCTGCGCCCCGGGGGCACGACTTCGTTGTACTCCCTGACCAAGCGCTCAGCAACTTGAGCGGGTCGTGAACGGTATGACCAATAACCACCGTTTTCTAACCGGCACCATATCATCTTATATTCCAACTGCTCCTGCGTATTGATCACGAATGGTTGCGAACCGTTTTTGACCAGCGTAACACTCATCTAAATCGCTCCTACGCTCCCGCTGCACCGGGAGCCAATTTTAGGCTTAATCCCGTGCAGGGGATGAGAAATACAGTTAGATGATGCCCGTAATGCTCCCCAGTGATAACATACTTTGAAGCGGGATATTCGGGTTACATAGCTGCTCGGTCATTCACAGCCAACAAATCGCCGCCATCGAGCCATTGTGTCCATCGAAAGAGCTCACCAGTTTCCGCATCCGTCAAGTCAACATCCCACCCTTTTCTCGCGTAGTATGCCGCCTCAACAACGGTACCACGAAGGCAGCGGGACCTTGAAAAAAGATTACGTTTCACCTTGATGGTAACCTCATCCCCTATCAAGACCGAAGCAAAGCGAGAAATACCGCCTAACTTCTTCAGCTTCGCAGCCTGATTGTTGAGCAAGACGATTTCACCACCGTCTCTTTTAGATGTCCAACGAACAGCAAAGCCCGTTTTATCATTGATTAGATCAATCTCCCAACCGAGGGAGTTGTAGTGAGCAGCATCTTCAACGGTACCGCTGATGTAACGCGACTTGGAAAAGAAGTTGCGTTTGAGCTTAATCGTAACGGAATCGCCTCTTTTGATGTTGTTGAAATTACCTTTCTTCTTTGACATAAGAACTGCCTCCAATTTGGTATAATTTAACATCAATACAATTTCAAAAATGCCCTTTTGTAGCTTCGAGACGCTTCTCCCCGGTCTCATCACCCCACTGGTCAGTAGGAGCAAGCTCATCGCCGTTCCAGTTGTAAACCCTGCCGCAAGGACAGGATGTTGTGAAACCGGAGCACTCGATTTTTGCGCCGCAGTTACAGCGAATCAGGACATAACCCGGAATCCGTCTGCTAAAATCGAACGTATAAGGCTCCATGGTCTTTCCGCAGCGGCACGGGGTCGGATCTACATGCTTCGTCGTTCCTGTCCCGCAACCGCAGCACTGGACGCCTTCTTTCACGTCTTCCTCGATGCGGCTGTCTACTCTTTTGATGACGGTAGCCATCTTCTTTTCACTCCTCTATGGTTGGTTCACAGGTGATTATTACAACATCCCTGTATGCCTCTCTAAGCTGGCTGATAATGTCATCCTCATTGCCAGCAACGTAATCAATCAAACTTTCATAGATGATCGATCCGTTTTCCTGGCTTATGGGGACAATAGCCGCTCTCACCGCTTCATAATTCTCGGCCGTAATGGAGAAAAAGAATTGGTGATCTATCCGCTTCCAAGGAAGGGAAAGTCAGCCAATTGTTCTTCAATCGTCGTTGGCTCCATTTAGCATGATTTGATGTAGAGGTTTTTCATGTCGGCACCTTCCATTTTTCAACACCCTCCCTTTGTCGGACAACGCAAAAAAAAGAGCACAAAAAAAGACACACGGATCCCGTATGTCTATTGCGCTCCATTGGTTGAACCTTGATTTAATTACGCTGCAAAGCGACTCATTCCCGATCGAAAATATGACGATCAGGAAAATTTAGGTGTTTCGTATTGCCTCCTATTATACAGGACTTCCCGATAACATTAAAGATAGTGATGGAAAAATGCCCTTGAACTCGTGGGTTACGAGCTCATATGGATAAATTCCACATTATTCTTAAAATATTCCCATACCGAAGATACCCTGATTGGGATATTTTAAAAATGCTATTATTCTATTATTTTTTCCAATTCAACGCACTTTGCCTCTAATATGCCAAGTTTCTTTAGGTTATATGAAAAATCTTCCAGTTGACTAACCCTAAATCCATTTTCCTTATTCAGTTGAGTTAAACAACCTTCCAATTCACTCAACTGATTAGAACTTACAAAAAGATTGATCAAGTGTTCTGAATCTCGAAGAATATCGTAGACTGATTTCAAATTACCGTTCTTTATATAGTCTGAAAATACAGCGAATAATTCTTCCCTATCTTTGAAGCCGGTCGATATCAAATCTTCTGCTTTTTTAGCACCTTTTCTTGCGGCGGAAAGAACGGCTAAAACAAGATTAACTTTCATTTCATTTGAAATGCGTAATATGTAACTTTTACTTATTTTTTGTAATAGTAATGTTGCATCGTTACTAATTTTATAGGTAGATGTGTAGTCAATTCTATTTTGCAATCTATCAAAAAATGCTTTATCAAGCTGAGGTGAATCGAGTTTTTCAACACATGCTTCCCATTTCTCTAATAAATCCACATCTCCCATATCAATAACAGAACAAAGCCCGTCAATAATTTGTTGTTTTTTTGCTTGATCGAGGGGATTTTGTTCATTCTCTAAGTAACTAATAAGAACTATTGGAGAAAGTACTCTATTATTCAAAAATAGACAAAGTATATCTAGACGATCATGCTCATCTATATGTTTAGAAAGGAAAATTTCAAAAATTAAAATGATGTTATCTTTAGTTAGAGCCTTCATTTCCGTTACTCTTCGTATTATTTTTTTCTGATCATCCTTATCAAAGATTCTCAATATTTCAATGTTGCTTTCTAACATCTTCAAGACATATGAAAATGGTTCAGCTTGATCTAATAAAGGGGGAAGGTAGCTTTGAATTTTCATGTTTGTATCATCATCTGTATATCGAGTAAACCCAGAGACTAAAAGCGCCGCATTTTTTCTTTCTATCGAAGTTGCTTCTTGCTTCTTGATAACTGATATTAATTCACGGCATATAGTTGGAAGCACTGAGGAATGGATGATATTAAAGTGCTTTTCGGAAACCGCTGAGTTATCTCGTGGATCTGGAAAGAATACGTCACTTTTAATCTTCTCAAGCAGTTCAGCCTTATACTTAAATCCGATTCTTGGTGGTTTTGAAAGTAGAAAATCATAGATGCCAGCGAAGACATTTCGGGCCTCTTCAGGGCTAGATTGATGCCCGCCTGGATGTGCACAAGAGTTACGGACATCTTTGTATCCGAGTAGTGCTTTATACTCGTAAGGTTGAATAATTCCTATCGATTGTGCACCATCTATTAAATTTTGTTCATATGGTGATTGTCCCTTAATTAAGTCATTGATTTGCTCCATTAATTCCGTTGCCTCAGGAACTGACGTAGACAATGAAAGTATCTTATTTTTCAAGTCATACATACCAGACACAAAACTTAATATAACGCATGCTCGGTATGATCCAGCGTTATAACATCTCAATGCTTCAGCCATATAATTTCGAATTTCGTAATCTTTAATCGAAATCACCAGCTGCTCCATGTCTCTTAACAATTGATTTCCACCCTTTCTCGAACTTCCAAAATAACTATTTCATTAAAGGCTTTCCTAGTCTTTGTAATTTTTTATTCAGTTCAGTTTTCCTTGTTTCTAACTTTTTAGGATACAGGAAATAAAAATCAAATAACATTTCCAAAACTTCTAGCAACCATTCTGCTTCTCCTGGCTCAACATCTATAATTTCACCTGTATTTGTGTCTTTTAAAGGGTGTGCAGCAAAATTCCCGATGTTTCGAATCGCATCCACAGCTTTGATAATATAGCTCGGTACTTGTTGAGAATTAATAAATTGATCAATTTCCTGCGCCAAACTGTTTTTCTTAATCTTTAATTCATTATGTAAAAAGTTTTGAAGGCACCTTCTACTTAGTGCTGCACTCGCTTTGGAACTGATAAACAAAACATTAACCGCCTCGTTAAAATCGGATAAATATTCACGGGGTATTTCTTCTGTAACGATAAGCTTATTCTTATTAAGAGGGTACAGTGTAATTTCGTCTCCACTATGCATTACATATCCAGAACCATTTACTCCGGGTTTATATTCCCCGCTGTAACTAACTACAATTAAATTTTGACATGAAGGACAAAATCCGCCTGCAATGGCACGTCCAATTCTTTGTTCTGAATCAATTTCAAAGGATATTTCATCTAAAATTTCAAAGTGAATATTTTTGGCGCAATATGGGCAAATCATATTTTCCACCTTCCAAAATTACTATTTATAGTCCGCTAGTATCCTAATTATGTCATATACTACATGCTCTTTAACAGGGCAAAACTATTACAACAACTTTACTCAGTCGATTAGGCATTAGTTTAATCCAAGTACAAACCCTGCAACCAAATTCCCCAATTACCGTTCTATTGGCACAAAGAGAATTGAAAAAGACCGCCGCAGCCATAGATAGCTGCAGCGGTCCCTTCACTTACTTGAGGGAATCCGGGTCGTAGTTCATAAAGATATACTCTGTCTCCCTCCGCCGTTCCTGGCCGAGTTCAGACTTTACGAAAGCACCTACCCTGGTGTCCATCGTCCGTACATGGAAGTCGCCGTACAGGTCAAGGATGAATGGATCGCCGTAGTATGTGACGAGGCATTTCCCTTGAATCTCATGAAGCATACGGGCCAGCTCCATGTGATCGGACTTGGTGAAACCACCAAAGTAGAGCTTTTCCTTTCCGAAACATGGTGGATCGACAAAGAAATTCATTCGTGTGCCTAGAGCGACTAACGTTTTGATAACGTTGATACCAATTATAAAGATATTTTTGGTATGTCCTAATAGGTCATAAATTGAAAGGGACATTTCCCTATGTTATTTTTGATCTACAAGAGGGAGGCAGTTAATGATGAATCCAAATATTAGTGATCGTTATAGCTGGTTGATACTGTCCTTTATAAGGATTGATTTTAATTCAGAAAACTCGGTAAAAGAATTTTGGTCCAATTGTTTTCAGTTCAATCGGAGCAAATTCTTACAAATGAAGTTTTCTCTCATGGAAGAACAACCCTACTCAAACGAAGTTAATGATGACGGAATACCCATCATTCCAGATGATTTTCACTTCAAGTTTCTATACATTGAGAAGGATGAAGATGGGTGGGGAGATAGGTATCTTTGGAATTTAAGGGATAAATACCGAGAAGTTCAAAAAGAACTAAAAGAGTATTTGTTCGCAATAGCTCAGGTTGCACATATGAAAAATAGAGGAGAAAAGTTGGTTGGCATGTTCGACGGAGGAATTGCAGGAATATATACAGACCGGTTAAATCGAAGGTTGCAGAATATATCCACAGCGTGCCATATTAATGGATTCGAGATTAAAAAGTTTTATAATACTTTTGATTCCTTTTTGTACAATGAACTTGTTGAATTTTTATTAGCGCCAGAAGGAAAAATGGCGTGTAATATTTGCGGGAAACTAATTCTTTACCCGCATCCCAACCAACTATCACATTATAAATTGGGAAGAGGTCCCGTATACTGCCGGTATGAAGGTGATGAGAATGATCGAAATTCATGCTGGAGAAAAAGTAGAAGGGAAAAGTCCAGAGAAAGCAAGGCAAAAAGTAGAGCGGAGAAAAAACAAAACCAAAAAAATCAAATTCAAATCCCCATTATTAATTAATAAAAATATAGGAGGCAAAACACATGTTTAATACAAATGGTCCAAGGTACTGGAACGGGAAAAGATGGGTTGGCGGAGCCGCAGCATGGGTGCACACTATTAGTGAAAATGATGGCTGGAACCAACACCACATTAAGTTTTATGAAAAGGCGGTTGCAGGCGTAATCGATGAAATGAACCGTGAATCGGAAAAACCTAAGATAAAAAAAATAAAATGATAGCGATTCTTTACATGCTTATTGTAGTAGGACAAGCCCCTAACGGCCGCTAGATCCCTTGCTATTCATTAGGAAGCAGCTGCTCCGGATCGAATTAAACATGATACGGGAAACAGGCAAGACTCTGTTTTTCCTCAAGCGGACGGGGCGAGGACTACTTATCCCGGTTTTGGGAGCTCGCCGAAGGGGGCTACATTGAACCTCAAAACGAGAGAGGGCCACTGCCCCCTCCCGCTCCTTCATCACACCTGAAATCAGAAAGTGAGCATTAAACCGCCGATTTTAATTTCCTTTAACATATAAGCTTCTCCTTGGTGAAGGCTTATTCTTTACCTGGATCCTTGACCGATGAATCTGGAATGTACTTGCTGCACGGTGGCTTTTGCCAACCGTAATTCTTGCAAGCCACCCAGCGGCAATTTTTGCAGGTTTTCATATTACCGACACCCTTCGTATTCTGAAGTATAAATCGAGTCACCAACCACGTTGGAATTAAACAGTATCTCCAACAAGTCAGTTTCCTCATTTCCCTTCGCTCTCAAATCATTGAACAAGAATTTTAGGTATAAGTCCTTCTCCACTAGACGAAGCATTTGTTCTGCATTGAATTCTGGAGCGGGTTCATCCCTTTCATACTCCTTAGGGTTCATATCCAATTTCCTCCTTGGGTTATTTTATAAGGAAAATCTAAATGCAGAGCATGGCTTCGCGGATACGATTCTCCATCTGCAGGGCGTAATCCCGTTACTTAGAACGAATTAGTCAGCAACCTCAACTATGAATCGCCATTTCCCAGGCTTCTCCTCTTGTCCGCCTGACGGCTTGACCTCAAGGGTCCGTTCCGGCTTGGATAACCGTTTCGTACGGGCATCCTGCCATAATCGAGCAGGGAGCACATGCACTTCCGCATATTGCTCTCTGGCAATCTCGTCAGCTTTCTTTTTTGCTTCTCCTTGAGTCATGGCGTACTCCTCGATAACGTCAGGAACCGTCTCGTTTCTAAAAGAAGCCATAACTTGCCTCCGAATTAACTCGGGTGTTTCGGTGGTGACGATAAACCCGTTAACGAGTTTTCCGTCTGCTCTTGGCATAACCTTGACCGCCTTCGTTTTCTTTGGTGCCGTGGCGTGTACCGGTTTCTGCAGGCACTTCGAATCAACCCATTCCCGAATGTCATTCCCGCCGCCTTGGTAAGAATCTTCTCCATACAGACGGTTCAGTTCATCAATGAAATCCCGTCTTGCTTCTCTTTCATTCATGCCAAACCCATAACCCGAACGTGTCGCTTTTCCCATCTCAAATACCTCCACTTTTTTGGTTTAAGCTCCTCTGATCTTCTGTTTTCGGGCATAAAAAAAGGAAACGCAAAAAAACATACGGGTCCCGTATGTTTGAATGGTCTCCTTAATAACACCCTTTGTTTAAATCGCTTGAAAAGCGGCTCCTTCCGCAGCCAGAAAATTTGACGGCACGGAAAACTTGATTGTGAATCGTATTAAGGTAATTATAACGTATTCCGATCAAGCGTGTAAATAAAGGAAAAGCCGCCTTTCGGCGGCCTATTCCTCTTGGGTGACGATAAAACCTGATTCGTTGTCTACGCAAAACTTGATCTCGCGATTGTCGACCGTTCCCTGGAATTCATAGGACGCTGCCGTCGGTCCGATGTATCGGACGTTCGTCGCATTCTCCTCCCGCTCGATCCGCGCAGTCAACGTCGCAATATCCCGGTCCGTCAATTCACGTTTCTCTGGAAACAATGCCATGTGCACTCACCACCTTTGACTTTGACTATCTTTGACTATAATAATGCCATAATCTGCCGACATAGTCAAGAAAGGTCAAATAATGAAAATCTCCGATTGTTTGTTAAAAAAAACTTCGCATCTCCATACCATAGTGAAGTAAGAAAAAATTATACCCAAGGGGGATGGCCAACATGGCTAAAATGTCAGAACCTCAACGTACTGCATACTTCAATCAACTTGCCAATCAGTGTAGATTTCCGGGAGGCGCTGCCTATATGCGTAACGTCCTCGCTCCGATTGAATCTCAAAAGACTGGCTATGCCGAATCGACCATTTGTAAGTACATTGAGAACATTCTGCAGAAGCATTACCGCGAAGTCTGGTAAAAGAGTATGAAAAAAGACCGGAACGGCTTTTGCCGTCCGGTCCTTTTTCATTGCTCCCGCTCCGAAGCCCAATATGGCACTATCTGGCCGGCGTCGATCATGGCGAGCACGCGGTCGATCGCCGCGGCGTCATCGGATGATCTCCGGTCGATCATGCCGTCAGGGTTAAGAATCGGGTCATACATATCCGCCATAAAGAGCGGATCGGTCGAGTAAAACGAGCGAAGCACGTTGCGGAAACGGTCGGTTACCGGAAGCCCTTCGGTGAGCTCTCGTTTCTGCACCTGGCAGAAGATTTCATCGACCTCTTCATCCCGCAGCGGAATGTTTAGATCCGCCATCTTTTGAAGAAGAATAGTTCGAAAATCAAGCGTCCAGTTACCGAAGCCCGGCTCGAACCGGGGCCGGTTGCGATTGTCCCGCTTGTAACCGGAGTACGCGCAGTAACGAATGTCCTGTCCCGCCTTAAAATACTGACGCATTTCATAAAGCGGGCGAATTTCCTCATGCAGCTCCATTTGGTTCCGCAATGAGGTGTCGTCAGAGATGATCGTGCAACTCCAGCAGCCCATTCTAGCTGCCTTTCCGGTGCATGAGCGCACCGCTTCATTCTCGCTTAGGATTGATGCACCGATGGGACATTCCTCAAGCCCGCCTCCGCTCATGGCCGAGCCATATAGGTGAATGAGGTGAGAATTGCCATAGTCGTAAGTGTCTTTCCACGGAACATCGTTCCGCATGAGATACGTTATCGTGTCCGTGGCGCTCCAGCGCCGGATCGGGGCTGCTGTCAGGATGCCTTTGACTACGTGATTACCGTAAAATTCATCGGCATAGTGTTTGTCGATACTAGCGGCACGTGCGGTAGATTCCGGTTCGCGCAGCCCGAGGAGCTGACAGACACGCTTCCCCTCCGTAACAAACTGTTCCAGCGCTTTTCGTCCCGGGGTTACCTTGAGACGGTCGACGCACCAGCGAAAATTGGCACTCGGAGTGGCATACCCCCTACCAAAGACCGTCACCATGTAAGTGTCGGTAATGGCCGGCTCCACGATGATGAACTGGACACCGATCCCCATGCTGTCTACGGCTTCCTTCAGCCTGTGGACGTGAGCAGCGAGCAGGGGATTCTCTGTCAATACATCAGCCGATACAATGACGAGCTCGGTTTTGCAGTCCGGATTCTCCTGTTTGTAGCGAAGACATTTTTGCATAATGACCGAGCTGTCCTTACCTCCGGACGCTGGTACCACGACTAATTCGCACTCGCGAAATACCCTTGCTATTGCTTCATCCGTCTCTCGCTCCAGTGCCTCGTTGACGGACCCAGCAATGCCCATGCGCTCCCCGCGGATCGGTTCGACAACCGACGTCTCTACGACAAACGGGGCAGCATCGAACAAGTCGAGCTGGATGCCGTTGTCGATGATCTTGAGCGGGGGCCATGGTAACGGTTCCTTCACTCCGTAGGGCGGGAAAGGCATATCGTCACCGAAAACCTCAATGGCAAACGAATGACGCTCCCCCCGCGCTTTGAGTACCAGCTTGTGAACCGGGGATTCATAATGCCAGTTATACGGCCCGGTCATTTCGTGTAGGATAGCGTCAACGTAGGCTTGCTCGGGAATCGTAATGCGGTATCCCGCTTCGGCAATCGTTTCGATTAGATCCTCCAGTCCGCCGCCCATTGACAGGTGACGATAGTGGATGTCCGAATCCTTACCGTAAAGCGCCCACATCGGTTTCTCGTCCACGAAATGATGCAGCACGACAAACGTACCGCCATGACCGAAAACGGCCGTCCAGTCGCGGATCACGCCGTAATAAGATAGACCGTACTCCTGCAGAAGCCCCCATACAAAACGGGTATCGTTGTTCTGCCGTTTCAAGTTGATCGAGGGGCGAACCTTGTTGGGCGCGTCTTCAAAACGATAATCAGTTTGTTCTTGGCAAACATTCATCTGAATTACCCTCCTATCCCCCCGCTGCACCGGGGGGGCAATGTTTCAACCCGCCCCGTGCAGGGGAAAATAGGAAAATCCCTTATGTGCCGATGATGAATGAAAACTGGCCATTCCGGTCGGCAGAGAGCCAGTCCTCCACTTTCCTAGCCGGAGTGGGAGCGGGACGGTTGTTTCTCGCCGGCAGCGGTTCGCTCCGGTCAGAAAGACGGTCCATCATCAAATGAAACGCAGCTTCGATTCCGATTGCCTTCACAACCCGACAGTCCACTGAATTTCCGAGCATGTACGTCCTCTTCGTTTCGGCAATTTCTTCTGGAAAAAAGAAGTCGTCGGGGATATCCAAGATGCGTGATATTTCCTCGGACGTAAACGGCCGCCACAGGTACGGATGGTCGGGGTGGGATAGGTATGAGCTTGTAACCTGCACTTTGCTGTAAGAGGCTACCAGTGCTGCCAAGCGTACGTCCTTAGGCTTGACCAGAGTGTAGTTTTTATCGCTCCGGAAATTGTTGTTGCCCGATTTATTCAGCAGCCCTTCCATAACAGTACCGCTTATCTCGCGCCACGGTGCCCGGTCCTCCCATTCCTTACCGATGACCTGCTCAATCGTTGGTCTGCGGTGGGCGGGAATCTGAGGCTCTGGCCAAGCGAAATTATCCAGTGGCGTCCTTGAAGCCACGACGTAACCTCGGCGCCGGCCGGCCGGACTACCAAAATCGTAGGCGTCGAGTCCTGATCCTGTGATGCGCTCGGTCCAATACGGGAATTCATTTTTGAGCATGACTTTAAGGTGATGGTAGCTTCTCGAGCTGAAATAGGGGATGACTTCTTCAATCATGACGATCTTGGCTTGGCTGGCAAGTACGAGGTTAGCATAGATCATACCCATGCCTTCCAGGTATCCGCCCGCTGAGTCGCCCCCGCTTCCCGCGAGAAGCGAGAATTTCGTACAAGCCGGGGACAGCCATGCTGCATCAACCGGTTCAATGTACGAGGGGTTTAGCCTGCGAAGATCGCCCCAATATGCGGCACCGTCTGCGAAATTTGACTTATAGGTCTCGATCGCTTCTGGAAGAATGTCACCGCCAAATACAGGCTCAAAAAAGCCGGTTGCCTCCAGCGCCTTAAAAGACCGCAAGCGAGGAATCTCCAAAATTCAATTTGAATGTGTCCACAGCAGCATTCCAATAGTCGAGCCCACCTACACAGGAGTACAGCCCGAGGGGATTGAGAAGCACCGGAGGCGGCCAAGTTCGTGGCCTTGCAATTCTTCGTCTTCTCTTACTTCCGTTAAGGAAAAGCCGACGCTCATTCCCCTAACTTCGATCTCCCCGTCGCGAACGATCATATCAATCCGCTGGTGGGCGCGTAGAACACGGGTAATCTCTTGGTTCTTGCGGTCAAAATATGGGCGGGGCTCCCTCCAACCGGCACGCTGCCGTCTGGAAATAACGCCATCCCCATCTTCACTCCGAACCAAAAAGATCGCTGCTTCCTCGATGCGGACCGCAACTGGATCGCCCGGAGTGAAGCCGGCACTCTCCAGAACGGTCGGCTCGAAATATAGCCTGGTATTTCCCTTCGCGGCAGTCGTCATCAGATTGCGAACCATCTTGATCATTCCAATTTCTTCTCCTTTTGGGCACAAAAAAGACGCAAAAAAGGCAGACGGGTCCCGTCTACCTATATCACGCCAAATTTGAAACCGAATATTAAATGCTTAATAAGCTGCTCCTTCCCCATCGAAAATGTGACGTTGGGGAAAATTTGTAACTCTTGTATTGCTTTTTATTATAGGGGTTTTCATATACTGAGTAAATGAGACTTGGCTATTTTTGTTAGGGACGGAATTATAAGCGGCTCCCCTCTATTTCCAACCACTGTCGCCATGCTTTGGATCATTTAATATCTACTATTAAAAGCTGCTCCCTCCAATCCAAAATGGCTGGGAAGTTACTTATTCTTCCGTTTGACCTTATCTAGCATAGCGCTTCTTTTAGCGCGCCGCTCCTCGATGAGTTCCTTTTGTGACCGATCGGGAAGTGGCACAGGCTTGGGGCAAAATGACACAATCTTTTTATCTTTCATCCTATCCACCCTTAACGAGAGAATAGTAGAAAGTCTGCCCCAAACGCATCTCGTATAAACATAAAGCCCCCTTGGTTTTCACCAAGGGGGCTTCGCAAATTATCTGGTTAATTGAGCAAGACGCTCGATGTTGTGCTCTGTGACGGAAGTCCGCTGACCTATCCGCTTCAACATTTCTTCACGCAGCCTACGGCGTTTTTGGATGATACTTTGTTGAGGAACATCCATAATTACCTGAACGATAACAGCAGCGGTATTATTTTGCTTCGGCATCTTGGCCAACCTCCTTCTGAGAAATGATACGTTGTTGAAGAGTTAAGCAAAACGCATGAATAACTCTACGAATCTGCCTTGACTCTATTATACCATTTCCTAGAATTAGAGACAAGGAGCGTTCGTCATCATCATCGAAATGGAAGCACCATACCCACGTCTCTTCCTCCAGCATGGTCATCCGAAATGCCACAAGATGACGTCCAGGGTAAGGGTTATTGTAGTGTGCTTGTTCCTGCTCGTCTTTTACTGCGACAACAGCTGCAAAATGCGCATCGGCGTCCAAATCAAGGTTCCGATGTTTTCCAGAGGTACCCTTGTCCAAAATCAGTTCAAGGGTATTTTCAGTTTTACGATACAATGAAAAACCGGAGATGAAATCCAGATCAGATAAGTCGAGCCGATTGTTCACGTACCGGAACAAATTCTCGTTTACCTTTTTGATGATCCCCACAAGATAGGAAATGGCATTCTCAGATTTGACCAATTCATCCTCGAGATGTTCGATTGCAGATTCCTGTTCATCAATCGTCTTTTTAAGATCAGCGATGCTGCTTTGCAGGAACTCATGCTGGCTCTGAGAGTAGGCTACGACGTATGCTACGCTGGACGGATCGTGGTTATTCTGACTAAATACCGTATTTACAATGTCGTAAAGACCCTCGAAGGTGAAGTCATTTTTATTAACAAATTGCGCCCACGTCATCTCATACTCCTCAGGGCGTCTTGTCTTAAATGCCTCTACATGGAAGTCCGGATGCCCTATGGTCGCCATTTTGCCAATATAGACTTGGACATAAATGATGTAAAAGGCAGATGCGAGAGTGATTGCTCCCGCAACACTAAGCCAGATAGGCCAAGGTCCGTAATTACCTGCCAAGATACCAGCAACGGTCGGACCAATAATCGGTAGGGATGCCCACTGGATACCTTTAATAAGTTTGACGTGCTTAAAGTAGCTGCCAAATGTCTTCAGTGGCCCCAACCAAGCTTTCCCTCGCCAATGCTGTCCGTTCTGGCTTCTCATCTTGGATATAACCGGATCCATATTAAATTTAATCTCGTTGAGATAGCTATGATAGTTGGCTTTGATCTGTTTGACAACCATACTTGTACACTCACCCCAATCTAATATACAACAATAAGCAGGATAAATCCCGAATGCCGATTATTTTTTGGGTACAAGCGGTGCTCGCACCCCATACCCCCTACACTTCCTCACGTACAGGAAATGAGGGTTGCGTTACCGCTATCCGGGGGCGGCAGTTGATCAAAGTTGAGCTGTAAATCCCAGTATCGATCCTCCAACGCAGCGAGTGAACGTACGTTGAAGCCAAGTGCTTCCTCGCTCGACATCCACCGTGGAGCAGTTGTATCACCTGCGAAAGTGATCAACTTGCGGAAGATGCGGCCGTTTAGCCAGGTACTTGCATCGGCAGAAAACCACGGATGACGCAATAGAAGTTCTGTCGTGCCGAGGCCGAGCGCATGGAAATTTGCTCGGTCACCAAAGCGCTTGAAGATCTCACCAAAAATTCGAGCCCGATCCTTCCGACTGACAAAGACGGAACCGCCAATGGCGATTACTTCATGGTCTTCAACAATAATTTCCTCCAACACATTAAGCGAATTCTGGACGTGAAAAATCGGTATCGGCCGGCGCCCGACAACCCGCTCCAAATACTCCGTGTTTCGGCGTGTCTGAACCGGGTCAGCAATGACGTCAGCCGTTAGGTACTGATAGATCACATCCGAATGCGCTTTGACGAACTCTGCGTAGTCGTGGAGGTCCACCGGCTTTGGTGATTTCCCCTTCTTTACGGCTTCGTAATAACTCTTTTCCCCTGGATCCAATATTACACACTTGTAATCGAACCCAAGCTCCCGCAGATTTTCCTTCCAGCCATCCGAAAGGTCATTGCGGATATTGTAGTAATTCAGGAGGACAAACAGCCCGCCATTTTGCCGTACAATCCTTACGTCGTCTTTTCCCTTGCTGACGCCGGAGAAAATGTAGCGAAGCCCGCGCAGGCTTAGCCGGACCGCCTTCGTTTTGGTTTCGGTAATCTTGCAAATGTCACTCATCATCGCCTTAATGAGACCGGCCAGAGCGCTCGAAAACGAATTGATTCGAATCAACGCCTTGAGGGTCGTCACCCTGCGATAAAAGAATAGCAAGCGCTCGCCGTAAACTGGAACGAGGTATTCGGTTTGGCTTTTGGCTTTTCGCGGTGGTGACGTAGATATAATCTTTTGTGACCTTCTGAATGACATTTGGGCGCCGTTCCTTCACGGTCAAAAAGGTGTACCCTTCCTTGCCGAATTTGCGTAAAAACGCCCGCTCCTTAGCCGCAGCCTTGATATGAAAATGATTCATCGTACTTGCTCTTGCAACCAGGCGGGAAACCCCGCCGATGGTTACAGCGGAGCTTCCCTCCTTAGTTGTTCTTTATTTCCCTACCCGTGACATTGGCTTTCGGAATGTTCAGCAAAGCGGGGCGGGCGGATCGTTCGGTGCGCTGCCCTGCGGGCTTCAATCAGCACCACGACATCTTGCCCACCCGACTGTGACCGTAAATCCCCCCATGAAAGGTCAGAGTAGACCTGAAGCCATTTCATACGCAGCGCGTCGGCTTCCCAGAATCCCACCTGACGTGATTTTAGGCATTGATACCGCAAATAGTACCAACCGCCCTCCTCCCTACCTCCAAAACCGCGTGTGACCGTGTAGACATTCACCCAACGTGCGAGACCAAACAGGTTGTGAAGGACAATCCAACACCAGGACAACGCTGCTCCAACTTGTTTCAGGAAGGAAAACCACGGCCGTAATGAATTGGATGAAACCGGAGCGGGAGCAGCAGCCATTCTTTCGGCTGCCTCTTGCTCCTCGATCTCATGCAGGTATGCGAACATATCTATTTGCTCAATAGAGGCCATCAACTGTTAGCCCTTTCGGCAAGCACAAGGGAACGGAGTGTACGGTAAGCGCGGAGCCCCCGTGATACCGCGGCGCGAACCTCGGCCAGCACAATTGCACGAAGGCGAGGCCGCAGCAGGCGCGGATCGCAGATGACATAACTTCCATCCTCAAACACGACTTTGTTTCGATTCGCGTTTTCAAATACAGTAGCTGGCTTCCAGGCGACCACCTTCCCGACTTTGCCGACAAGGGTCTTAGAGTCAGCGTTCCAGCTGGAACGGAGAACCACATGTTCTCCCGCGGTGTACAGTGTAATAGTGCTCGTACTTTTCATCTAAATTTCCTCCTAATGGCATATAGGTTAGTCCTCGTGTTGGAACTGCACGGTAATGACCGGTTCATAATCGTCACCGAGCAGCAGCGTGGCGTAAAGCGGAAAGTCCTTTGATTGACCGTCAACGGTCACGGTGTGCGAAAATTCAAGTTTCTCACCGCTTGCATGGAGCATTTCGCCTTTAAGCGTCAGCAGAAGCTTTGCTAGTCGCCCCATTAGCGTCTCGCAGGATTCTTTGGCAGCCTCGTCAGGATCGAGTATGTCAAACCACACGGAACGGGTTACCGCCACCGGAAAAATGATGCCAACCCGCCTAGCGTACGTTGTCACATTAACCAACACTCCGTCGGCGATGGCCTCGGCGCGGCTGTATGCAGATATCACCATGTCCTCGCTGTTCTGTTGAATACCAGGCATATTTATCACACTCCTCAAAATCTCTTTCATCTAAACCAGCGGAAACAGGCGGAAGTCCGAGCCGGCAAAGTGCTTCATCCCGGCCGTAAAACTTCACGTAGTTGCTCCAGACAGCAGCAATTTGCGGATCAAGCTTATTCACAGCTTTCGCGAGCTCAAAGCCTTGACGAGTCCACCATTGGTTTTCCCGATCCGCACGGAATTGTTCACCGTACAGCTTCGTCATCTTGCTCTCGGACCACTTTTGCTTTCGGATGTCGTATAGGATTCCAACGACAAACCATTGATTCGTATCTTGGCGATAGTAGGTCAAATGGTAGCTGCGATGCTCACTTCCGTCACGTTCTTCGTATGAGACGAGAATGATATTTGTCTGTGGCAGCTGCTTGCAGAGCTCCGAAGGCATTCGAGAAGCAAGGTTGTCGTCGAAGACAGGGTTATAGACCTTCGGGGGCTGCGGGTTCTGGTAGATATCCCGGCAAACCCTCCCGTTGACCTTCACGCACCATAGGCGCACGATAAACTCGTACAATGCGTCCTTGCAAGCTTCGTCCGAAATGTGCTCAGCCTTCCAGTCCTTATAGCTTTCTTCCCCCTGGGCGGTAAGTTTCCGTATTTCCCGCTCCGCTCGTACGTCCCCTCCATAACCTGCATTTCCGCGTTGGTGATTTGCAAGGGACCGGAATTCTTTGTAGTAGGCGTCTATGGAAACGTCATGTTTATTCACGATGCCTGCGATGTCGAACAACTCAAGTTGAACACTCACGGCCATCACCCACCTATCAACAAAAACCGCTTCGGTCTTCGCCGGTGCACAATGCGTATCAGCTTGATGAAGTACCACTCACCTGAGACCTTGCGATAATTAGCAAGATTTGTGAGGATCATCATATCTGCGAATACACGTGCGCCAAGTAAACGGAATCCGCTTGTCGATAACGTAAAACCCTTTCTATTACGGGATTGTAATGTAAAGGAAGTTGCACTAAGCGTCATATTCGGAAAACCGGTTCCGAATTTTTGTTGCGCATCGCACAGCAGCCGATAGAACTTTCGTTCCCCCGCATTGTAAAAGCTTGGGAATGGATGGTGATGAAGCTCGTATACACCACTGCCTTTTGAGCTGACGATGAAATAGCGGTTCAAATAACGTCCGGTCAGTTTAGCCCGAAGCGAAACGCACATAGCAGAGAACACCACCGTAAAAATAAACATCAAACTGGCCAGGATGAAATAGATAATCGCCTCAATAATCACTGTTAATTTCCTCCCATTTTCGAGTAGATATAGAAAGGGGGAACCGCTATGAGCCGCGGACCCCCTAATAACCAACCACTAGTTACGCAACGATTTCACTCTGCAGAACCGCTTTCGGAACGACGGAGGCGACAAAATACTGTGTCACCGGCTCATCGAAGCTTTCCACCGATTCGGCATTGTCAATGTAAACTGGGTACGAAATATTTCGCACTTGGTTCAGCAGACCAGCCAGTTCGATGGAGCAGCGAATCTTCTCGGATGTGGAGAGCGACTTGTACTCGGTCTCGTCCTCACCATAGAGAATGGAGAAATCGAGGGTCATTTCGCCCGTGGATCCGGAAAACTTGAAGAGCTGGATTTTCGCCAGTTTCAAGAATGAATTCACGTACTCGACCTGCATTTCCGCGTACTGGAGCATGAAGTTTTTGACCGCTTGCATATCGGCTTTTTTCTCCTGCTGCTCCGTTACAATCTCATCGTAGATTTCGCGCTGCTTCGTAAGATCACCCGCCATTTTTAGCTTCGCGGCGCGCTCTGCGACGACAGCGGACAGCTCCTCAATCTCAGCTTGTAACTCCTCGATTTTGAGCCGTCGCTCTCCCTCATAGGCGAGCATAGCTTCGGCGTTCTCGTTGGTCACCTTCTCAATTTCTGACGCAAGCTGAAAGCCTGCCTGCTTGATCGCATCGCACTCCAGTTGAAGTTCCTTCAGTCGTGCTTTGCGGGCTGAAAATTCAGCCGCAGCTTCCTCTGCCGTATGCTCACGTTGGCACGTTGGGCAGCGGTCGCCGGCTTCGGACAATGGCTTTTCCTTGAGCTCCTTAAACTTTTTGGCCCGCTCGTCGTACTGAAAACGCAGTTGTGCCCTTTGTTCCTGGAGCGGGGCGAGGTCATGAAGTACCGGCTTGTCCGCATCGACGGCACAAAGGATTCGTGAAAACTCGTCTCTGAGATCAGCCAGTCTATTCTCGTCTGCCTCTACAATCGCTTTCGGAACGTCGAGCATACTGTTGATCCGCAGGTAATCAATTTTTCCCTGCACGTTTCCGAGTGCCTTGTCGTTTTCAAGGATTTCAGCTCGTATATTTTTCAGCGCATGTTCCGGATTCACCATATCAAGGGATTCTATACGAACTTGGTCATCTTCGTGCAGCCGGGCAGTGACGTCGGCATGGTCCAGCTTGGGGAGCAACGACACCAGCATGTTCCGTGCTTTGGTCGGCTCCGCAATGCCGATCGTACCGAAATACCCTGGAACGAAAACGCTCAGGAACAACTCCATGGGCCCAATGAGGCCATCAATCTCATACTGCTTCGCCTCGTGGCCGTTAATGAACAAGGAAGAGGACTTTCCCTTTCGCGTCCTGCAGAAGTCATAGTGGACGATGGAGCCATCTTGCTGCGGCAGGTCCACGCCGATCTTCACAATCGTTTCCTTGGCCGACTTGTTTTTTAAGCGGTCATAGACTTCTTTCGTCCGTCCCGCCAAGTCACAGCCGTACAAACACCAGGTTATCGCTTCGGAGATTGTTGTTTTTCCCTTACCGTTTCCACCGCTGATATGGTTGACGTGGCCGAAGTGGAAGATCGCCTTCGATTTGTGAAGCTTAAACCCGGTAATTTCTGCGTCAGTTATTTTCATCCTAAATACCTCCTAAATTCAAATCACGCCTTGTTGTTTGAAGCTGTACCAATTGTCTCCGCCTATAATCACATGATCCTTTACTTCAATCCCAAGTAATTGACCGCATTCGACTAAACGATGGGTCATCTCGAGGTCTTCCGGCGACGGGTAAACATCTGTCGAAGGATGATTGTGAGCAAAGATGATGCTGTTGGAACCTCTCCGAATAGCAGCTTTGAAAACTTCCCGCGGATGAACCAATGCTGAATTCAAGGTACCTACGGAAATGGTCTCCCTGCCAATCATCTTGTTTTTCGTATTAAGGAACAGACACACAAAATGTTCCTTATCGAAGAATTTCAGGTCATAGACAGCGTCCCGTGCATCCTCAGGGCTACGAATAATGACTTCATCGTTCACCTTTGTTCCACTGATACGACGGGCCAATTCAAAGACCGCCATTAGGTGATAACTCTGCCTTTCGCTCAATCCGAAGAGTGTAGATAGCTCATAATCAGAAAGGGAGGTCAAATATGCCAGGCCCTTTTGGAGAATGTCATCTACTGCAACAGAAAGCAAACGGTCCCGCATCAGCGGCTCCAAAATGAGAATCAATAGGTCCTTGTTGGAGAGAGCACCTGGGTTGCACGTGTGATGATATAGACCCATTGCTTCCTTGATCGCGGATTGATTTAACACTTTTACGGACATACCTATTACCCCCATCACGAATAAAAAGAGAGGAGCACAAAGAAGCTCCTCTCTTCGATTATTATTCAGTCAACCGATTACTTGAGTGTAAGCTTGCCGATTACGGTCTGTTCTTTCAAGTAATTACGTTGCTGGTTCAATCGTGCACATTTCGAAATAGCCACCAATTGTTTTAATCTGCTCATGTATATCGCCCATACCATGCGCGGGGTCCACCCCCGGCGCCGAATGGCAGAGGGGCTTCCTCCTCACATTATGGTTTTTTGTTTAACCTTTTTATTTCCTCCAGCGCTCGTACTGTTACAGCTTCAGCCCCTTATGGGAGCTAAGGATGAAGTAGGCGGTCACCCTTTTTTGATTCATCGGCTGGCTACGATCCCCGCTTACGGGAGCCGAGCAGAACACAGATAATCATGAATACACCAACGTAAATCGCGATCATGGCTCAAGCCTCCTTATATCACTACCCTTGGTTGAACCCGCGGCAGCCTTGAGTTTTCGTAATTTGCGGCGAACCTGCTCATTGTTCAGACCAATATCCTCCCCCTCTTGCCATACCCAGGAGAACCAAAGTTGTAAGCTGTCGTAGCTCACAACGTCGCGCTGTCCTTTTTCAGCAAGTTGGGTGCACTCGATCTCAACCATTCGTTCAGGTTTCACGTCCACAATCACGGATAAACAGCCTCTCAGCGGTCCGGATCGCGGGGTGTAGCCATTTTGTATTGGCATTCCAATTTCCTCCTTTATCCCACCATATCGAAAGCAATTTGGTCATCTGGTCGTTCATGCCCAAGCAGGTTATGCTTAAGCTCATCGAGCCAGAAGGAAAAGCGTTGATGCGAAATCGCCTTCCTTACATCCCGGTTGCGGACCTCGAAATAATAAAAGGACTGCACCGGGAAGAAAGAGAAGCGGTGCTGCTTTTCCTCTTTCGTCCAAATCTTCGGAGAGGACTCATTGTACCCATGGAGCGGGCTAAACTCGTCAAGGTCGATCATGACCTGTAGCCAGTTCACAGTTGTCTTCGCGTATTGACTCATCGCGTAGAACCATTCTGAGAGCGGACGGTCAAGGCCGGCCTTATCAACGGCGCCTTTAGGATTCACCCAGCGAAGCCAAAAGAACGATTGTTCTTTATTACTAAGCCTGGATCGATACTCCACCTGCAGCAGATGATCGCCGAAGGAGCGGGTCCAATGATTACGTTTTACCTTATCCGGCAGCAGCCCAACCTGTGCAAGCGCGGCGATAACGCCCTCTAGCGGAAGATCGATCGACCATTTGAATGAAATCGACAATGGCTTCATAGGTCAGGCCCCAACCCGTATCCCGAGACCGATGGTGGTGCCAAGGGGGAGTGTTCCACGGTACTTCTTCCCTGCCGCGAGAATAACGGCATCGTCCGTTAGGAAGCCTTCCGCCTGCAGCTGATCATTTAGCTTGGAAGACCAAACGAGTAGTTCAGCCGGCGTCATGCTTATGACGTTGGCGGGAACAAGATACATGGCCCCTTCTACCTTCACAAGTCCTTCACCGGTGAGGGAGTAAACGGTTTTGCCAAGGCTGCGGGCGAGCTCAAGATTTTCGCTCATACGCATCTCAAAACCGCCAAGATTAAGGAGAAGACATACCTCTTTTGGTTCGGGTGTTTTCAAGTCAATTACCGCCTTTCGGTTCGATTTTTAGGTTATGCAGATATGGCGTATGTTCCAAGCTTAAGGGGAACATTGTGCTTAAGAAAAAGATCAAGCAATGCCTCTTCGTACAAGTCCGCGTCCTCTTCCGAGACCTGCTTGCCGCGGTTGCCGACGATAACGCGGATCGGTTGGGATTTCACTACGTCGAAGTAGACGCAGCTTTGTTGTCCCTCCCGCTCCACGATCGCAACGCCACCGCAGATCAGGCTATGGTTGAGTTGAATCGAAACCTTCTGGACTGACACGTTTCCAGTCATCTGAATTCCCTCCTTGTTTTTTTGCATAAAAAAAGAAGATGCGGTCAGCATCTTCCAATTGCCGTTATGGGTGCGAAAACAATTAACCGAACGTAAGCCTGTCAATCAGAATCAAGATTCCTATGACGTAGCAGACGAACAGAAAGGCCGTTTGCTTCTTCGATGGCCGCATAACCAACCACCCTCTCGTGTAATGTGAATTTCCTCCAACCATGGAAGCAAGAACTTTGCTAGGAGACGAACTTTTCCCTGACTTCCTGCAGCGTCACTTCGATATCGCCGAGAATGTTCTTCTCATTCAAAAATTGAACGTATTGCGCGATAACCGCGCCATCCTCAGTCGAAATGCAATCCTCGTCCACTGCCGGCACATCCGTCACCACAAGCGTCCCGCCTTGGTATGAACGCGTAACCTGAATCATAATGGCTCAGCCTCCTAAAAGTCACCAGAATAAAAAAAGGGGATCCCACAGGCTCGTCAAAGACGCGCAGTGAAATTCCCCCAACAACTTTCTCCGAATTACCTCGCCTGCGAATAAGGCAGGATCAGATCCATCGGACGCGGATAGCGCTCTTTGAGTTTCCCCAAAGTAACTGAAACCCGACCGATGACCCCATCCCTCTCCAGCAGCATTTTGTAGCCATCCATGAGAATCCCATCGCTGAGACTGATCACCGTTTCGCATTCACATTGCTTGAATGGAAACTCCGAAACCGATAAGGAACCTCCCTTAAAAGAATCGGTCTTCGTCTTCTTCATATGCTTATACTCTCCTCCGCACCGGACACAATGAGTCATGATTATCACGCCTCCTTATGTCCTTATTGTATCATGCCTTTGAATTTCCTCCAAAAATTATCAGCAATTTCCGTCCTCAATTTCCTTGATAATCTCAAGGTGTCTTGAACTGATGGCCGGGTAGCAGGTAATCACTTTGAACATCGTACTGGCGAGCATCCCAATCACGACGATAACCCAATTCCCACTCAAGTCTCTTCCAAGTACAAGGCGTGAGGGGGTAACCATTGAAGATACACGGGACTTACGCTTGCGATTATGTTCAGATGAATAACCTTCGATGATGCTGCCATTGAAAATCGCAACAGCAATGTCGAAACGATTGTATGTACGATCAGCATAAGCGTCGTTCTCCAACCGGTCGACAATGTAATGCTCAGCAATGTCAATGTCATAACCGTCAATGCTGCCATTTACCGCTTTACGAAAACACTCCAGCTCATGTGACCAGTTATCCTTGCGGTAGTCCATGTTTCTATTACCCCCCTTGCGGTTTAATCGTACAACGCAAAAAAGGCCCCGGAAAATAAAAAAGACATACCCAAATAAGGCATGCACTTTCGTATCCCAAGACCATGTTCAAAAAGTTGTCTAATGACAACGCTCCATCTTCGCTGAAAAAGGATCAGAGAAGAACAATTAATTGTTGAGTCGTATTGCTATTAATTATAGTCGATGTTGGGCAGTTGGGCAATGTTTTCCTAACGGCGACCCGCACCGGACAGAAAAAAAGACCGCTGCGGGAGCGGTCCGGAGATAGTAATTATCAAGCGTTCATTTGAAAATAGCGATGCAATGATTGATAAAGCGGCACATTAAGCGCTTTGTCTTTGTGAAGAGCAACACCTAGGTCGATGAGCGCGTTCTCATTGCCATGCAAGGAACGAACGTTCATCAGTCGAACGAGCAACTGATGGACAGGTTCGGAGGTGTCACGTATAGGGTCTTCCGTGCCGATGGAGTGGTGAGTACGGCTTGCCTGGAAGTACATATCTTCGTGACGATAAAGGATCATTCTAGCAAACTCCGACCGGAAGTCGCTAGGTATCTGTTCGGGAAACAGTAGTGCGCCAAACAAGGCAGCGTCGTCGATCGAAGTTTCAGCCAATTCAAACCAGTTCCGAACACCAGCAAACGTAATTTCAAGGTTCATCATCATATAGGATTCCACGAATATTTGGTCCATCATTTGTGCGTTCATATTAGTATTGCCCCTTTATAATTTCTACGCGTGACGCGTGAAGATCATCGGAACCATCCGATTCAAGAGTCACCGCGATTGCGTCTGGAATATCTTTGGAGTAAATGCTTGGGCCTTCGAGCTCCCCTGAATACAAGTTTACCACATTCTTGTAATCTTCCAAATTAATTATCGGCTTTCCCGTATAGGGGTCTATCAAGTTCGAATAAGACAGCACTTCTTCTGTTTCTTCGGGTGCAGGTGT
This sequence comes from Paenibacillus gansuensis, assembly GCF_042684925.1. Taxonomy (NCBI): domain Bacteria; kingdom Bacillati; phylum Bacillota; class Bacilli; order Caryophanales; family Paenibacillaceae; genus Paenibacillus; species Paenibacillus gansuensis. Next base: position 109,414 of record NZ_JBHUME010000013.1, read on the forward strand.
TGTCGTGGTTCCCGTTCCAGGCTTTACCCCGCCTGGAGGCGCTGTGTTCGTAGGTTTGTTCGGCTTTGGCTTGGTCACACGGCTGCGGTGAACCTGCCTTGCATAATTCCCATACAGTTGTTCGATGCCGAAAGTGACCGTGACGCTTTCACTCGTATTCTCGGCAGCAACCACCTTCAGAGGAGAAGTTGGGGTTGACCGGCTAGTCGCGCCGAAGGTTCCAGCTGGGATCGTGATTGGTCCAAGATAAGGTATATCCTTCCACGATTCGCCAGTGCTAGGATCAATGCCCCTATCTTGGTCAAGGCTTATCAGATTGTTATCCATCATGAGCTTTTTCAGCTTGTTAGCATACTGCCAATCTGTTGCATAAGTGACCCGTTGAAGCTCATTGGCGATCTCAAAGGGATTCTGCATCTGTAACATCTTAGAATAACGAGAATTACGATGAAAGAATTGAGCATGATCATCAAATGACTCCTGGTAACTCTCATAAGCACGGAAACCCGCTCTTATATGATGGACGCCTCCTGCGTCTTGCTCGCTCGTATTACTACTACAGACTTGGCCCTTCCAGGAACGGTCAGCCTTGATCCCGAACACATTGTTGCAGATATCAAACTTTCCCCAACCGGATTCAAGCGCCATTTGAGCAAGTGTAACACTAGCCTTAACACCGGTATTTTTTTCGGATTGCATAGCTATGGGTGCCCATCGAATGAAAAATTCGTTTTTTAGGACGCCGAGCTGAGTAGGAACTTCAACTGCAGGACCAAGTCCTATTCCACCCCCACTCCCAGGGCCTGAGCTCACCACCGAACCGGTGTTGATATCACGCGTGAAAATTGTCCCTGTATCCTTAAAGGGTGGGGCGGCCGTCTCCATATAGACATTGCTAATGTACAGCATTGGCTCGGTCTTATAGTCAAATCCATTCATTTCGGAAAAATTGACGTCATCCATAGCATCAAAGGCCGCATCGGTCGCCACATCTGTTAACTTTGACATAAACATAATGTAATTGGTCGGATCGGTTGCCTCTACCCCCTCCGGGGTGAGCTCGTAGTGAAGATGCGGACCAGTAGAACGTCCCGTATTGCCCGAAAGCCCAATAATCTGCCCCTTCTTGACGGTTTGCCCAGTTGTGACAAGTGCATTGCTCAAATGCAGATAGCGGGTCGTTCCGGCTAACTCTTTATCGGAACTCTCAATTTCGACATAGATGCCGCCATTCTTTGCTGCTTCTGGATCGGACGTCTTTGGATAAAACACTTTCTTTACAATGCCGTCCTGTGAGGCCGATACGGGTGTGCCAACGGGCACACCGATATCAATCCCGCTGTGGAAGCTTTTTTGGCCGGTTACCGGATGGATCCTTTCACCAAAACCGTCCGTAATGATTTCTTCCAGATCCGCCTTATAAATCTGCGGAGGAAGGAACCGTTCGGTAGCGAACATCTGTGCGGCTAATGCTTGCCCAGAGGAGATGGCAGCCGCGATGATATAGAAGAACAAGAAGATGACAAGGATGATCGCATAGAGCCACCACCATGCTACAAAATGGCTTGCAATTTGCTTGCCAATTTCTTTTTTAAGCTTGTCCTTTAGTTTGCTCTTGAGCTGGTTTTTAAGGGCGGCCCCTGCTTGCTCTAAGTTCAGCTTCGAAAAATTCGGGAGAGCCAAAGATAAGCCCTCCTTATTGGACGGTCGGGCGAGACGTCGGTTTCCGGGTCTGCTGCGCCGTCGTTGAATTCTTCTTCACCACATTATCCGTGTCGGTATTCGTCTGAGCGAGCTTCCGGCCGTTCGCTCTCTGCATGACCTTCAGCTCGTTATTCAGGCCATCCAAGCCTTCCGAAACTTCTGTCGAGACCTTATTCTTGAGATTGACCACCACGGAAGTATTAGCGACCGTATCAATCCGTAACTGCTCGCCTGGTTGGATGCCTTCCACACCAGTTTTGACCTTTTCATTCGCGTCTTTCATTCTTTGCTGGATGTTATCCGGCATTCTCACTCGTGACATATCAATATCTGCTTTAACTTGTGGTTTGCCAGTGAGCAGGATAGGCGCCATATCTAGCTTTTGAGAAGCGTTCGGTAAAGTTGGCATGCTTTGAAGCACAGAAGCGGGTGATGCAGGAACGGGAATCTTAGCGGGAGGGACTGCCGGCTTAATTCCCTCTGCTGGTGCCGTCACCTTCCTAAATGCATCATTTGCTTCTAGCAGATCGTCCCGCTTCTTACCAAACTCAGGCATGGATTCAAACTTGGAAGCAACTGAAATGCGGCCGTTACGAGACAGCATTTTATCATTGACCTTCTGCGTTGTATTGAGCCCTGCTGCCTTGAAACGCTTGTCCATGTCGTTTACAAAGTCAGAGTGTTTCACTGTATCGCCTGTTGCCGCCGCGGTATCGATCGCAGTCTTGTATTCAACCTTGTACCGTTCGAACAACTCAACCATGACGAAATCGTTGACGGTCGTCTCCAGCTTTCGGTTTTTGTTGAGTGTGTTAGCCCTTTGAAGCTGATTCACTGCCGTTTTCGGACGGTTTACCATGAACGTGGACGCTTGGCGGATCGCATTCTCGTTGGAGTACATAGTAGCCGCCACTTGCTGATCGTTCATATCTTCCGAAACGCCGGTTGTCAGAATTGCTTCCCTTACGTTGCCACCATCCTTTTGGATGGCTTCCAAACGCCCCTTTTCTTCCTTCCAATCTTTGTCCATGCCACGGAATGGATGTTTGACTCCGTTCCGTATATTATCATTGACCTTGGCCACAAATGGGGTATATTGGACGGGTTGACCGGTTTCAGCAGCAACTTGTTCTGAGGCATCCTTTTCCCTCTGATAGCGCAGTTGCATACTCGCGGTCGTAGCATCGTTCAGGTTATCGCCGGCTTTTGAGAGCGCCGATGGGTTTAATTTACTCGGCACGCCTTCTGGCTCCTTACGATTAAAGACTCCGCTCATGGTTTCACCTGCTTTTGTCATCAGGCGACGAGTACCCCACCGTTGCGTCTCATCAAGTATCGTGTTTTTGACCTTAGGTGCCATTGGAATATGACCCGCAGCTTTGGAGAACACAGATCCAATTTCCTCACGGTATTTGAAGATAACGAATACGACGATTGCTTCCAGCAACATACCGGTAAACCAACCAGCCTTGGTGTGCACGATATTAAAAGTCATATGACCAACGACAAGCGATAGATCTAGAAAGAACATCGTAAACGTCGTCATCAAGACAAGTCCCATTAATTTGAGGAACTGACCGCGGAGCACAGACAATCCCGCTTCCCTCCCTGGTAAAAGAGCAGCGAGAAGAGTAACCGCCATTACAACGGCATGAATCAATAGCTTGATCCGGAAGAAAATGGTCGCGATGGCCCAAAAGCAGAATAATCCAAGAATGAATACTGAGAAAATGGTATTACAGAGAAGAATAATCATTTGCTCGTCAGAACGCACTTTTTCTACGGCTGGCCAAGTGCCTTTTACTGCCTTTAACGCCTTATCGCGTTCGTCGGAATATGGATCCGTCTTTAGAACCTTACCCACAAGGTCAGGGTGCTTTTCGTACGCGCTAGCATCATCAAATTGCAGCATGCCATAAGGCTTCATTACAAGCTCCAACCATACTTGCTCGGATATTTGCTGCACGCCGTTTGTAGTTGATGTATTAAGGCCCCCAGGGACGGCGAGACCTTTATACATGGTTGCGGCGAGTTCGTTACCCGCACTATTCATGAACCGCAGGAAGGTTCCTGCGTTGGAAAAAAATGCAAAAGCTACGACAAGCGCCAGAAGAAACGATGCCATTGTCCCTATTGAGTCCAAGAACCGGAATCGAATCACTTGCCAAAGGACATAACAGAGCGTGATAGACGCAAAAATGCCGAACATGCTCCCCCATAATCCGTTACCGATATTTCCTCCGCTAACGCCGGTAAGATTTTGAATAATATCCTCAACACCGGTTATCAAGCTATCCATGAATGTAAATTGAAAAGCTTCTCGGGCAACAAAGTTAAAGAAGCGGGTAATCTGCACCCCAATTAAGAAGGCCATGGATAGAAGGTGATCGTAGATTGTGTTAATACTGTCGTTTGCCTTTGCGCCTACCTGCCAGAAATGACGATCAGGTGTGGCCGTTTGAAACGAATAGTTAGCCGGACTGTATTTGTTATACAGCGTTGTCGTGGATTTGTCGCTTGGGATCATATCGTCCATTGCTTTGGCGTATGAGACCGTTACCGGGATGGCGAAAGCAAGAAAAATCGTTAGGAATACACCTGCAATAACTAGCGCTCGTCTTGACGGCTTTTTAATCCTCATCCTCGGAATCTTCATCGGAATCGTTTTCCTCCTCCCCGGCAGCTGCAACTTCCTGCTGGTACTGGGCGAAGCGTTCCAGAATAGAGAACTGGTGTTCCTCCTCCTGCGTTACTTCGAGCTCCACTTCCGCAGCTTCATTTTCTTGCGGCGGACGAGTATCGAAGCAGTCGAACAGGTGCTGAAATACGACGTCGATCCGGACAAGCCCGACTCGGCCGTATATGTCTTGCATGAGACATTGGCCGTTGTCGAGGTTCTTGATCATATCAATGTTCTCCTGAGTAATCTCGAGACCGAAATAGGACAGCGTCTTCTCAATTTTGGCCCGGTCGGAGTCCCGGAAGGCAAATTTGACGCCAATGTTACCTGCAAGGTCGCCAGCAACGTCAGTTGCGTTTTGCGTGACGAATATCGCGCCACCGTTCAAGCTGCGGCCTGTACGAACAACCATATCGGCAAGCGCCTTACCCGCCTGTGTGCCAAGAAGTGCCCAGGCTTCATCCATGAGGACGTACTTAAAGATTGAACGATCATGGAAAATAAATTTATGGGCGAAGCGGGCGATTGCGAACATGAGAGCAACCGACATTTTTTCATCAAGAGAGTAGTTTTCAGGCAACTTGTCTGGGCTCGGCATTTTGAGATTCTGAACCTGAAGAATATTGATGGCATAATCCATACGAATCGTGTTTTCGCCGCCTGTGCCAAACAGCAACTTTGCAAATGATAGCGTCTGGAAGCTCTCCAGGATCTCAGCCAACTGATATGCTTGCGGCCGTTCCTTACCTATTTCAAAAAGAACGTCTACGCAACGGGCAAGGTAAGGATGCTCCTCTTGTGATACTTGGTGAACAGCGCGGGATATGTAACTGTATTCAGCACTGTTAGTTTTGGTGGAGGACAGGTATGCCAGAATTTCAACCGCTGCTTCCTTCGCCGTTTCTATATCGTCAAGCATCACAAACGGGTCCAGCTTGCCCATATCCTCTTTGGAAGAGGACAATGTGGCGACTTGAATCTGTCCATCAAGTTCGGGCAGTGCATCTGGCCAATGAGTACGTTCCCCTTTTGGGTCAAAAATGAGCGACTTTCCGCCGAGAACAGCACCATTCTGATAGGCAAGCAGATTGGCCGTCACCGATTTACCGCCGCCCAGTGTACCGGTTACTGTGATTGAAGGGCTTCGGTTGATTTGACTGGCATGCCCCGGATCAAAATAAACAGGATGGTCCAACCTGCCCGTTGTGCCGATATAGAGCCCTTTACCGTCACCAAGTTCTTGGGTCGCCCCGATCATTCCTGCGGCAAGCGTCTCAGGCGGGATCCGTTGAATATAGTCAGACACGTACCGAGGGGAACCCGGAATAAAATCATTAAATAAAAGCCATTGGTCACCGGCTGGCAACTCGACGTGAATATTACCAAAGTCCCTATAGTGGTCTTGAATGATCTTTACGTTACTCTTCAGCATGTTAAGGTCTGTATGATACATACCGAAGGTAACATGTGTGATAAAGGTAGGATTTTTGCGCTTCTTGTACTCATCCTCCAAGTACAGCGCCCTTTCTTGCTTTTCCTGCAGATCGAGCGGGACTTGGGCATTAGCCTCGTGTATGTTTTTGACCTGATTATCTATATCCATTTTCTTCTTGCTTAGTTTTTTAAGGGCATCCCGGGCTTCCAATACTTCCACCTTAACGCTCATTTGGACGGGGAACGGAAGTGTTGCAGCACTATAGAGCCATTCACTGCCCGGCATCTCCATGTTTTCGGGCAATTCAGAAAGCGCCAGGTACGCGTGATAGACCTGTTTTTCCTCTCCATCATGCGGCTGCGTAATTTTGATGCGTCTCGGGTGTGACGCATCTATATCGCCTTCGGCAAGCGTAAGGATTTGGCGCGAGTCGTAAAGGAATGTGCTGAGACCGCCCCTCTCCCCTTTTGCCTTCTTCGGACTCCAGCCATCCTCGCCAGTGGAGCGAAGCGTCGGATCCGAAATCCCCCACCAAAAATTGCGCTTTAGCAGCCATTCTAAATTTTCATGTGTAGCCCGCTTTACCTTTAACTTTCGAGAAAGACGGTCAAAGATTTGACGCTCTTTTATAAGATAGGCTTGGAACTCGTGATCAAAAATCTCGGGTTCGTTTAGACCGGTCAGGTTTTCGATAAAGCGCTTCGGATGAAGAATCAGCTTCTTAAGCTCTACCGCGATGCTCTCTACCTGCTCAACGAGGTCTTTCGCATCGTTCTTCGGCAAATATACGGCTATGTATGCTCGGAAATCCGCATTATTGGCACCATCAACGGAGTTGTAGTTGTTGTTTAGGTATTCGTCCATCGTGCCAATGAACTTTTTCCCCCACTTCTTCATAGGTCCATTGAGGCGTTCCTTTAAACGCGCGTGGTGTTCGGTAATGTCATGCGTTTTTGGAAGCCATAGCAAATGAAAACGGTCTGTCAGGAGAGCGAGGAATGATGTTTGGGAAATGAGCCGATCGATCTTTTGTTGGTCGCTCAGATGGTCATAGACGTAGGAGTCGATTTCATATACAGCCCATGCGGATTTATCATGGTTGAAAATCAAGTTTTGTTCGAAATATGCAACAGGGAACTCGATGTTAATTTTATTTACTTTCTTTTTTGCTCCGAGTGCCAAGTTTAGAACCTCCTTGTAAAAAGAGGGACGCGCTATGCGCGCTCCCTCCGAGTGCGGTAAATCACCTTACTGCCGTATACATAATGCTTTGTGTGTATGAACTTTTGGTACCTGTGCAGGTACTTGGGGCGCATCCAGAATTGGATCATTCCAAATAGCCATTTGTGAGGGGCTTTCCCGTCAAGTTTTTGTTTTGCAATAAGCCATGTGGCACCGATCGGGAACAAGAAAATAGAATATACTTTGGGAAAGAAGAAAAGCAGCGTATTTCCAAGTATCCAGAACAGGAACTCACATGCAACAAATATGCCAATGACACGAAGGTTTGCGGGAATCGGCAACTTCTTTCCTTCCAATGCGTAAACCACCCAATCTAGGTTCCATATCTTGGTGTAGTTCGAAACCGTGATGCGTGGTGTGTCGTTTCGCTCACTCATAATTAAGCGAGAAAGGAATTGTAGATTTTCCCACCGATGTTCTTCACCCATTCCCAGTTTGTGAAGATGGCAATGAGGAGGGCCGCGGCCACGAAACTGATCATTTTCATCCAGTCACGCGTGATGAGGAAATAGCCACCAACGGCGAGCAGCACGGCAGGGATTAGTGCGTTGATGTTTTTCGTGAGACTACCACCGATTGCTTCGCCCACCCCTTGAGCGAACACCGGTGAAACGACGGAGAACAAAGCGATGGATAGTAGCACGATCTTAGTAGCGGTTTTCATATGCTTGTTTTTTAACATTGGAGAATTCCCCCTTAGGAAATTAATATGTTACTAATTATATTAGTAATGTGATATACAACTATTCGGACGTAATTGGGCCTGACGTATTACTATCGCTTGGTTTTCCGTCTGGTGAAGAGGAAGGCTCATTTTCAACGGACGTAGTTGGCGGCTTTGAGAAATTAGGGACTTCTATCCCATTGGAGAGGACATACAAGCGTCCATCTTTCTGAGTAACCTGCAGCTTCCATGTATTTGTGAATGGCTCCCCAATATCACTTTTTACAATAACGTTTGCCTCGATGCGGTATGTAGAAGGCTCCCCGATCTTCGTTGGGTTCTTATATACCGTAACCTTATCGAGTTTGTCATAAATGAATTCTGATTTTGGAATGGTATCCGGCGATTTCACGGTATCTGAGTAAAAATATCGCAGTTGGCTGGCATTGCCGTCATACCAGGAATGCAGGAAACTGTCTGCAAGGTCTTTGCCCTTTGTAAGAAGATCGCTGTCTCCGACAGTCGTTCCCATAGTGGAGGTATCAACCGTATCCCCCCGCTGCTGCTCAGTTACGAACCGTGGATAATCTTGAATTACAGGCCCTTCAGCCGCCAGGGTCACCGGGACAACCATATACACCTTCTTCTTAATGGTTTCCGGTTTAGGTGCCTTACCTTGAGCATTCAGAAGTTGATCAGGAAGCGGGAGTACATCCCTCCAAACAACTACTGTAACATCAATGTGTTTTGGATCAATGACTTTTGAAGAGTAGACTTCTGAGGAGGTCACCGTGCTTGAACCCTTAACATCGAAAGTCTTTAATCCCATTTCAGAATCAACGCCCTTAACAAATTTAGTTAGGCGAGAGCTCCTGTCAGCAACGAAATCTGAATCCCACGTAAAATACTCTGTGGCAAAGTCAGCGGCAAAGCCTTTTACGGAATCGGAGACGATTGGATCATTGCTGCCGTTAATAATTGTCTGATTAATAGTCCGATTACCTTGTGCGAAAGCGATAACTCCTTTGAGGAGTAGAAGGCTCATGAAGATCCAGAATACAGAACGTATTGCTTTCTTGCCTGCCATGCTTTTTGGCGCCCTTGGCTTTATGGACTTGTCCGATTTTGGCTTCTTGTCGACCTTGGGCGTTTTACCCGCTTCAATCAGCGTCTCGTCAGATGTGTCACTATTCTTTTTTTTGAAAAACCCCAAACCTTCATCACCTACTTAATGTTGATTACGTTTGCCTCCGCCGCGGTGGTTTCCTGATACTAGAATTCCAACAACGAAGACCATGACACCGATCAGAATAATTGCGTGTTTTGCGTCAAACCCCATAAACCAATTCCAACTTTCCGTTACTCTCCCCCATAGCCCCGGTGCCTCTTTCATGACAGCAGCCGAAGCGTCGTCGATTAGACCAGCAACTTTTTCATGAGAATCATCCATCTCTTTGGGTGGTGTTGTCTCCTGAGGAGCCGGCGTGACGACCTGCTTTGGAGGAGGATCCGAGGCGATTTGCTTCTCTACCGGACTTCGGATCATGAGGACGGCCAGTATAAGCGCCAATAGAACGCCTACGCTGGAGATTATGACCTTCTGGTTCTTACTCAATCGCTCACCTCCTCTCTAGTGTGCATTGATATATATTAACTAACTAATATAATAACATAGCACTATATTAATTAACATATAACAATTGGCAAATTTTTCACCAACTTATGAGCTCATTATACTTTAGCCCTCATTCACAATAAGGCGCAGTTGGGGCCTATTTCTCTCGGTATGCCGCGTCCTAACCTTTCTTATCCCCTCTTTCTCCATCTGTGTGATGAAGTTAACCTCCTGCTTAGAAAGTTTAATAAAGCCATAGTTCCGCTTTTGTTCCGGCGTCATATCCTCGTACTTCATGCAATTAGCCCTCCCCTACAGATCCTGCTACCAATAGGTCTTTCCTTTCCGACATGATATCTTGGATGGTCCGTCCGACCAATACCTTCGTTGGGAACTTCTCCGTAAAGATAGATTTAGCCGCAGAACGTATGTTCGAGAGCCTAGCGCCATAGACGGCATCTGGAACGATGAAGGCAATAATGCCACTTTTTTGAACTTCGTTTACATCTGAGTGATGAAGAACCGCCTTATACCTTTCCAACTTGTTGGTAATAGAAACCTGGAATGTATCCCCCTTCTGGAATGGTGATCTCCGTATTGGCTCGGTAGCAAGGTCGAGCTCAATATAGTAAAGCTGATCCTGCAGACGGAGAACTGCATCGGGTCGAACCTCATACAAATCGTTATGGCCGTAAATAGTTAACGACGGGTACCAATCCCAATCATAGAATTGCTGCGCTTGCTGCGGAAGGAACTCGTATTTAAGATCGAGGTATACTTGTGCGACGGCCCACAAATGGTCCTTTCTAGCTCGGGCTAAGTCCAGTTCATTCTTAGACAGTCTGTACCGGTCAACATCTTTCAATCTGGCCTCAACCAGTCGGAACCCCTTTTGGGAAAGGAAGTACCAAGACTCGGTCTTAATGCCTCCTGTTCTTTTCGATGACGGGAGAGCAACTGCATTGGGATCCGTTTCAGCTTTCTCTAAGATGCCTGCCTTGGTGATGATCGCCATATGGTCCCTCATGTTTCTCTTCCGTTTAGCCCAATCCTTAATCTCATCATTTTCATAATAATGCTTTGTTACAGCAGTCAGTGGCATACAACGACAGAAATAAAGGTCAATAAGCATTCTCCAGTCACGATCACTCAAACGATCGACTTGTTCACCAAATGATAACTCCTTCTTCTGTCTAGACTTCCGGACCTTCTTTTCCCTATTATCCGAATTGCCTACATTCAACGTCACACGCTCCTATCATTCAAGGAAAACTTTTCCGTTTTTTTGTATCGAGTCGATTTTAAGGTGTTAGTCGCGTTTTCGTCAACGTGCAAAAGATTGACTGCACGTGGAATTACAGCAGAAATAGAGCAAAAAGGCCGACGTCGGAAAAACGGGATTTATAACGGGATAAAAAACGCTACAAAATCGTTCCATACACGTTATTAATGACGGAATAAAAAACGGTATAAATTACGCGTAAAGTGACCGTCTTTTTATTCCTCCATCCTACTGGCCGCGGATTGGAAGAATGGAATTTTGGAAAAATGGCCGTGGGATAACAGGCCCTAAACCCTTGGTGCTTCATGGTGGGGAACTACCCGCACAGACACTGGGGCAAGCAAATCCATATATAAGTGATAAATGCCCCCTGAATATAATCGTATTATAATAGGATTATAATGTTATTAGAAAAAGATTCTAATTTTATTTGACTCGCATTATAAATGGTCATACAATCAATGGTAGATTGAACAACAACAATTATGGGGAGGAAAGAACTTGAAACTACAATACTTAGTGGGAAACGATATCGGAAATAGCGAACAGGACATCTACGTGAGCGGCAAACTTATCCGGCAACCCAACGTCTTTGCGGTATACGGGCAAAACCCTTGGAACGATGACGACCTAGACGTACAAAAGAACCTGAAGAATATTTACGAGAACCTCGCGGTGTCGATCGTATCACCTGTTTTACGTACCGGGCTGTACCTTGTTGGCCGTTATGCCTTAAAAACCGTTGGAGAGAACGTGACAAGCCTATACGTCAAAGGGAACAATGCAAAGTCGGATCAAGACGTACCTTATGTAACAACCTTCGCTGCGATTGCAGCCCGTGCGGTTGAAGAGGCTTACGCTGAAGGAAAGAGCCCGGAAACATTAGAAGTCGAAGTGGATATGGCCGCCGCTCTTCCAGTCAAGCAGCATACGCCGGCGAACGTGGATAAAATGAAGGAAAAGTTCATGAACGGCACGCATTCTGTCACCGTACATCTTGGCCGGACTAAGCAAGTCGAAGTAAAGATTAAGTTCGCCTATGTACATATCCTTCAGGAAGGTACTCCGCCGGTATTTGCACTCCAAATGGATAAGGACGGGAACTGGAGAACCGGCAGCTATGAGGGTGGCACAGCCACTGATCTATTCGCAGAATTTGCTAATACATACAAACTGGACGGAGAGGTAGACGGTAGCCTTTTAGATGGCAACAGCATTCTCCATCTGGACTTGGGAGATGGCACTTCGGATACGCCCTTTACCCGAGGGGATCTTGTAGATAAGGACTTTTGCAGCGGGATTAACCATGGGGTAGGCCACGCAATTGGTGATGCGATTGACGATTTGCTCTCCCTAGCTCCTCATGCATTCAATTCCATCTCTCGTCAACAATACAGCGATATTTTGCGCAGCCAATTCACTCAAAAGCCGCATAAATTTATTAGTGAGGCTCTGCAGGCTTTCCGTCCGCATATTGAAAATCAAGTGACACAAATTATTAAGCACATTAGCGACCAGGTATTGAAGATCGGTGCAAACGACATTGATATTCTGGCTGTATATGGCGGCGGAAGCATTCTAATGAGGGACTATCTGGAGCCAAAATTACTTGAGCTCGCAGAACGTAATCGTTTCAAACTCCTTTATGTACCTGCTCAATATGCGGTAACTTTAAACGCGGAAGGCTTGGACTTCTTTGTGAGAAGCGATATCTATACAAGCTTGAAGAATGCGGCAGTCGGGGTTACGAAAAAACAAATCGCAGCAGCAAAAGAATAATGTTCAGTGGATTAATGCAGATTGGAGGTGAGTGCGTTGAAGAAAACACCAGTCGTACCGGGTAAACCCGTCGTAATGAAAACACGAGAAGATGAAGAGGAATTGGTTATGGCATGGCTTAACCTACAGAACACATATAGCGATTCCATACGGTATCTGATTCAGAAGGAAATTGCAGAAAATGGACTTCGTAACTTACAGGAATTCATTCCTCAATTCCGTTCGATAGAGAGTCTGAAACATCAACTGGCGACTGCGTCAGCGCCTCCTCCGGCTGTTTACAGCGTACCGGAGCAGCAAGCTCCAACATTACCTAGTACTTCTGCTCAGGAGCGGGTTGTTCTTGGTGGATCGCCGCAAAGCTTACCAAACTCCGAATCGCCTGTTACCGGGTGGCAAGAAGAGTCGCAGGGCTCGGAAATAAAGACGGAACAGAGACAAACGACTTCGGAGATATCAACAAGGAATAGTACCGATGAATACCAAAAGCAATCGGATCCGATCGTAACTCCCCAAGAGCAAACAGAAGATAAGAGCTCACAAGTCCCCGCAGCGAAGCGTCCAGCTGGCAAGAAGTTTGGTGCTGATGTTGCTTCTTCATTTGCAAACTAAGTTGAAGCCCCACAGAGATAACTCTCGTGGGGCTTCTTCTTTCTCCAGTTACCTTATTTATGTTTTCTTTCGCCTTAACCAGACAAAAAAACGAGCCTGGTCACATTACAAGATCGTTAGGTATTCGGGACGTAGTTCTTCTTGGAACTGGTTAAACATCTATGGCCTCAGAGCGTTGTTTATTTGTGGATTACCGACCGATTAAAAAGTAGGATAAACACTTGGCAGTCCCTTGGAGGTAGTTGCTGCTGCAAATACCTTTAACGGAAAAAAACCAGCGAGAGTGCCTCTGGTTTCTTTTAGATGTTCAATCTCATGGGAGGTTGCGGAAACACTTCGTGCACATGAGATACGACTGCTCCTAACATTTCCACAAATACTTGGGTAAGCTGTAACCGCACTCTCTCCCCTGTACCAACAATCAATTCAAATTCATGAAGAAAAGAAGGTGTATATTCCCAAATCTTTTGCCCGTTCTCGATACGGGTTGGTTTCTCCTCAGGTAGTTCTTTGTTGCGAGGTCCTATACCTACGATGCGTTCTTCTGCATGTGCGACACTGTTTCGCATATCGCGGATCGAAGAGAATTCATGTTGATATAAATCAATAGCGGAGGAAAGATCATATTTTAGTTCTGCGCCTCCTCCATATTGAATCAACAGATTTTGCATCATCTGTAATGACCTACCGATCATATCCGCGCTCATAATAAGCGATCTTCCGTACATGGTTCTATAAGAGTTGGCCACACTTCTCTCATCGGAAGCATGTTGTCCTGAATTTACGAGGCTTATAATAAGTGTATTTTGCTCTTCGAAGGCACCTAGAGCAACATAACATAATTGGATTTCCTCTTCCATCATAGTTAGCAAGCTATCCAGATGCGTTTCTAACTGCATACGATCCTCTTCTGTACGCATAACCACTCCTCCTTACTTTTCGTTTTTTCGAATGTACGGGAGTCGTTGTTTGATTGTCAATATTACAACCCTTTTAATAAGTAAGATGAACTGCCAACTCCGGTCGTGAGAATCTTATCTTAGTTTAAAAGATAAGTATCTCACGAGGTAGAGAAACGAATAAAATACGACTCAGCCATCGTCTTAGGAAGTCGCCCATGGCTACACTAGACCGGGGGTAAGTTTTAGATATGGATTAAATACATAGGGCACCCAAAAGGGTGCCCTTGTTGTTTGATACTCTTCGATCATTTATCCTCCTGTACCTACAGGTGGATCATTTGATCCTCCGTTCGGAGATGCTACATAAGTATAGCCATCACTGTTTATTTGGAATGTGGAACCAGTTAATAGTGTTACAGCGATTATAAGAAAGGCAACGACCTTTTGTATATCTTTCTAGATGAATCGGTAAGGATGAACTTATATCACCCCACGGCAGGTCGTTTAGTCCCTATTACTTTCTTTTATCCGTAACCTTTCTCACGGCCTTATTCACTGTCGGTTCGAGTCCGGCCAGGTGCCCCATACCCGGTCATGGTCCAGTGGTAGGACACCAAGTGTCCAGCCATGCATGACCGGCGCTTTCTTCCCCTCTCGATCCGTTTATTCTTGCTCACTATCGCCCATCTAATCTCCACCTGTCACCATATACTTCATATTTTATTAACGCATGGCAATTTTATTATAATAAGAGTTAATCCTGATTATAATAGAGTTAAAATAGTATTATAATAAGATATAAATAAGATATAAATGAGATATAAATGAGATATAAATGAGATTATAATTTTTTTAAATTATATTTAGATTCACTTAATGGAATTTAACTTTCAAATATCCTATGTTAACCACCTGGGATGACACATATGTGGATTACATATGACCAAGAACAAACAACAAGGGCACCCTTTTGGGTGCCCTATGTATTTAATCCATATTCTGCTTTGAGTGCATTCTCGATATTCTCTGAAACAAAGCGGTGAATATATGCCTCTCTCTTTCCCCAATCCTCTTCCTTTCTAAAGAGCCCAACCTTTCGCATTCTCTCACTTTCGGGGAGTGCACTCCATTCCTGGATCGCTTGCTCTTGGAGTTTTCTTTCAATCTTAAATCGAGTCATCACATCATTTACACGATCAGCTTGCTGTTCCTCAAATGACTTTGGTTGCGGAAGAAGTTTTTGTTTTTCCTCAAAAATCTTCTCAGCTTCACCAATTACCTCTTTTAGCATTTCAGCCTTGGCAGCCTGTAATTGCGCCTCCATCATCCTCTTAAGTCCTTCTATGTCTACAAGTTGTGAATCACCAGTAGACCAATCAACGGGAAATGACCGCATTTCATATATACTAGGTAATTGTTCGAAGATCATTTGAAGGTTATAGTTCTTGTCTCTCCCCTCTTTAATAAATTGGCCTATCTCAAGATCAAGCGCATCATAGATTTTCTCACCCAGGATCCTGTTCACGTAATGAATCCTCTTTTCCTCTAACTGCTTGAACCATTGGTCAACCGTATTATGATGTTTTCCTATAAGATTAGAGAACTCTGTTATCTTCCATGCCTTCTCAAATTCCACGTGTCTCCCCCCTTGAACTTATTATTAGCTGATATATAAAGCACATGTGCTTAAACACTCTTACTCTATCATACACAAACTATCAAAATGAGTCATCTACATATGAAGCATAAGTGAAAAACAGCCTTTTCACAATTCACTTTTTGTTCATCACAGTTGATTCATATGTAAAATACTGATTATTCTCGGTGCATCATTAGTGAATCACGTGTAAAGCCGTGACCACTTCTTGTACATTACTTATGATTCACTAATGAGTTATGGCGAGTACAGAGTGCATCTGTGATTTCTAAGTGATGAATGAGTAGTGTATTATATGTGGATCATTGACCACTTAAGGTTAATCACAGGTGAAACACATCTCTAGTACAGGTCACGTTATGTGCATCACTGGTGATGGGTTACGAGGGTGTCTGATGACATGGGGGGTGAGAAGTGAATGACAAGGTTAGAGTATGTATTGTAGTATATTAGATAATTAATAAACTAATATACGTTTAAGGGGAGATATACTCTTGAAATTCCTTGGCATGATCATAGGTGGAATCTTAACTGCTATCGGACACACAATAGCATTTATGTTCAAAGCTGCTTATATCGGTGTTAGACGTTTTACGATGGATCCGGCAAACAAGAACACAATTTGGAATATGCAGGCCATCTCGATTTTAATGATCGTTATATTTTGTTTTTTATGGATAGTAGGAAAGTATCAGGATATCTACTATGGAGTAGGGGAACCGGTATTATTTAGGGCGATTCCACTTCTACTTCCATGCTTTTTGGGACACTTGATATATTCCTGCCCATTGTTTTTTAAGAGCACCTATGCAAAACCGATAATACAAACTTTTTTGAATGCACTAAGCATCTTAGCTGCTGGACAAATAATCCTTCGATTCGTACCGGGTACCAAAGGACTCATTATAGACATCATCTTGTTTGTTGGCGTTGTATTTTTAACCCTGTACTTCACATTACACCTCAACATCCGCTCAACTGTATTTAACAAGCTTAAAGGGGTTGTCGAGCAAGCAGAATTGACTGCTGCAGTTAATCCAGCAGGGAAGAAAAATAAAAAGGGGAGATCGGAACTGTCTGATGGAGAACTCAATCTGGAGGGTCTTGATCTAAATCAGAAAGGGTGTCTAAATCACCTTCGGTACAATTCAGAAGATTGTAAATTGGAGCTTTTCAACACGGTACCCACCAAGGAACGGCAAAGCGAGCTCATGGTATTAAGCAGAAGCGATCGAGCTCAACATGCGCAAATAATTGGCGGTACTGGTGCCGGTAAGACTCTACTGGCAACGAATTTGATTGTTCAAGACCTACTCAATGATTTTATAGGTTCCACAATTATTGAACCTAAGGGTTCCCTTATAAACAGACTTTCAAACTTTTTGGATCGCACAGGGAGAACCTATCGGCGCCTGGATCCGGAATATGAGTTTACTGACTGCACCAATCCATTTTTTGTTCCTGAAGGACAGGATATTGAGCCTATGATAGAGGCAAACGTTTCGGCCTTTCACGGTTACCTTGGGCCCGATGCAGAACAATACTTCAAAAGCCGATCTACTCAGCTTATGCGTGTTGGTATTAAAGCCCTTAAACTGGCAATGGGTAATGAGTGTACATATAACGAATTGAACCGTCTCATCCAACCAATGAATGATGATTTTCGTGCGGAAATTCTCTCGGATCTGATTGGTAGGGAGTCGGAAGTACCGCTACTACTTGAATATACACGTAATATGGCGAGTGGGGGAAAGCTGCAAGAGCACGCGATGCAGACATACTCCAACCTATATGATTATCTGAGCGAGTTGACGTCGAACAAATATATTCAGCGTATTTTCTGCGGCCCGTCGACGTTCAATATTGATGATTCGCTTCGTAACGGTGAAGTGGTTCTCGTAAATGGAGCGTATGGCACTTTGCAAACCCTAACCTACACGGTTGGACGTCTATACATCAACTTGCTCCGGGCCAGTACGTTTAGACGAAACTTGAAAGAAAAGGTCCGGCCGCACCAACTGACGGTGGACGAGCTCGAAATGTTTGCTGACGAGGAGTTTTCTACCTTTCTTGAAATGGCGCGTGAATTTGAAGTGTTCGTTAATGTTATTCATCAAGGCAACGTGCAGCTGACCGATGTAAGTGAGCGTCTTGGTGTCATGGTAAAACAAAACGCCGTACAAAAGTTCATACTCGCCGGCCTGGACAATGACGACGCTGAATATTACGCTGATATGATCGGCGAAGATTACCAGATCGGTAAACGCAGCGGGACTGATGAAATGTCGACCACAGGCTTCAATACACAAATTGCAGAGGATTTGCGTTACAAAGTTCTTCCAAGTGAGATTTTACGATTAAAGGGTTACAACCCGGAGACTGGTGAAGCAGGGGAGTGCTTGTTCAGAGGGGTCCGCAATAACGTAAGACTTGATCCAGTTATCGGTATGGTCTACCCATTACCCCGCAAGCTGTTCGCCCCCCTAGTGGAGAAAGTAGAGACGAGTGTGAAACTTGAAGAGCATAGTACAGAAAAACCGCCGGAACTAACTAAGGGGTCTGAGAGGGAAGGGGAGCAGCAATTTAAAGTAGATGAAAAATTGGATCGCAAAGAACCGAAAGAAAATAAACTTGATCGGATTAAACGAAAAGCGAAAGAATTTGAACAAAGAAATATAGACAAAGACGCACTGAAGCAAGAGGAGGAGACCCATTCAAGCATTGCTGTACGGAATACTGCATGGGATGCTGATGGAGAAGAGGAGGGGGACAACGGAACTCCGACAACCCCAAAGCATGATGATCCAAATCAGAGCAAGCACCAAGGATTAGAAAACGTGGCAACACAATCACAGGCTGCGGTGAACGAAAAATTAAACGAACTCGAGCAATACCTCGCTGAAAAAGCTCAAAACGGAAGGAATCAGAGAAATACTGAAAATGGGTAAAATAAAAGGCCGGCGATCCGTAAGGATGCCGGCCTTTTATTTAATCTTCTTCGGTAATGTGGAGGAATATATGGTTATACTTTTTAAATGCACTTTGTCCAAGAGGGGTTAGACTGTAAAGTTTTTGACGACCAGAGCTATTGTATTGCGCAAGGCCAAGTGCCTCAAGCCAAAGAACAGCAAAGTTTAACTCGCCACGTCGTACACGACTTTCTATGGACAAATCCTCTTTGTTGAAATCATCTTTTGCGAGGACTTGCATAATCATTTTTGGCCCATTAGGAAGATTCATTATCATCTTCTCCAAATACGGCTCGAGAGTACCGGTAATTTCAAAATCAACTGACTCTGCTGGCATAACTTATTCCGCCCTTTCAGGATTAATATCTAATTATAAATATAGTAACACAATTATTGATTTAGTAACATACAACTATCGTTCTACAACAATCTAAAATCATACACCAAAGTGCAGTTAATTATCAACAATTGTGGGTGAAAACTTTAGAGGGAACAGTCCTTGATCCTGCCAATTTGGAAAAGCTAGATCCATCCCAACCAAGCACCTATTATTGAAACCGTTAGTCGGGAAGTTTAATAAAGATTTCTAGGGGAGAAGTAACAAGGAGCAGGCCGTCCTTTTTTGTAGCATGCATAAAGAGAATACGATAAATAATACGTACAAAATAATCATTGAAAAAATTATGTGAAATTATGGAACGGGGATATAATCATTTTAGAGATTTAGGAAGAGGAGGAACAAGAACATGCATCAATTTTTTGACCCGTCGCTGCTGCCGGTGACTACTACGGACTTGGAGGGAAATATTCTTTACGTCCGCACCCACGGTCTCTTTCATTATGGATATCCTGACATTATTGCCGAGCAGGGGGGAGAAGAATCTGAGCAGCTTCTTCTTGATATCCTGGATCGCATTTTCAGTATGGAGTTTAACATAAACGCAACCTGGAACTACAACGGACGCATATTCCGTTTGGAGAAGGGTCATGACGGTCTGGCGCACGTTGTGTTTCCCAAATTAGATGAAGCACGTATCATTACCATTCAAAATCTGGAAACAGGGCAGCCGGCCAAATATATGACAAAGGGACTTATGGACCTTTTTGGGCATCCCGAAGCTGAAATCGCAGGAGACACCCCGTACGCGAAGGACATTCTGGGATATCTAATGGAACAAGTTAAGAATGGAACGGTTTATGACGACGACACAACGATTAGCTATGATCAGTTTCTTTATGGGATCGTTACGACAATTGACCGTTTGGGATTTCCGGTAGTTGTAATTCGCTTAGAAACGGCTGCTACAAAGCAAATTACCATTACTCAGAACAAAAGAAGAAGGAATAGTCATCTGGTAAGGGTAAAATAATCCTTCTCTTTCTAATATTCGTATAGTAATATATTAGTATATATATTAGTTAATTATTCAATATGCTACAATTATTCTTGGGGGAAGGAGCATGCAATGGGACATGAGGCAACAAAAATAATCGAGGAACTGGAGTTTTTACTCTCACACCCAGCAATAAATGTGATGCACGTTGAACGGTTCTACAATAATTGTCTATTCCTTTACGATACCGTTCCACTTTTCGTCATTGTCGAACACATGAAAAAGGTAAAACCCAAACTATTAAAGGAATGGTCGGTTACCAATAAAACAGTCCAATCGTTATTAAGTGAAATGGAGCCGGCGCAAGACGAAGAAAATTCGTCCAAACGGAAAATAAATATACATGTCGACCTTTCCGGATTATTCCCTTCTCCTAATGGGATCTATCAAGTCACATGGGAAACGGAAATAGAGGAACCGAATGTAAACGCTCATTTTAAAACGAAATCTCTTCATGTGTTTGATAAGCATGACGGTCAACTAAATCTTGTTGGTATTAGCCAACTTGATATTAACCACTACCATCTGTACGTTAAAAAAGGGAGGAAAACATGATGAATGATGCTTTGATCACTAATCCTATTCAAGAGTACAAAACATCGCAGCGTCGCAAACAAATCCATCAAGGCCGCATTATTGGCGTGGAGACTCACTCTCCATTTGGTGAGAAAATGCAATGCGCAATTGTCCAATTAAACAATGGACTAAAGGGACTTATTTATGAAAACCAGTTCGACCGGCACAAATACCGCTCGCTCGTTGGCTTCATCGATCATACCGTAGACTTCATGGTACTCGATGTTTCAAAACTGGGAAAAGATGCTGAAAAAGTCCAAGTATTCGATGAGGAAAAAGGAATTGTTCTTCTTTCTCGTATACAGGCACATGACGAATTGAAGGATGAATTTTGGGAAACGGCCGACCTCAATCACGTTGTATCCGGTCAGATATCTGGTTTTGAAGATGAACGCCTATATATTCGCATAAAGGGCGTCAACTGCGTTATGCCTATTCAAGATTACGAGTATGATTGGACGCCTTCCGGGCGCGGGCTGCTGCCTCTCGGCACACAGTTAACCGTAAAGATAACCCATATCGACCGCGAGAAGAAACAAGTCCGTGTTTCAAGAAAGGAATTACTAGAAGATCCATGGAATCGGGTTTATGAGAAATACGGAGTTGAAAATTATTATGCAGGTAAAATCACAAGCGTTGTTCAGGGCGTTGGGGTTTTTGTAAAGCTGGAGCCGGGTATAGAGGCACTCGCATGGTTTCCGAATAAAATGCCTCGTGATGGCATTCTCGAAGGAAAAACCTGTACGATTCGAATTAAAAACATCCATGCTAAGGAGCGGAGAATTGCCTCACGCATTGTCGCATTCCCGCATGAACTCTAATCGGGGAAGGACAATAATAGATGGAAAATCTGGTTTCCCCTTTAATCAAACCGTCATCAAATACTGTGTTGCCTGAAAGGCCACAGTGGGACGACCCTTATGCATTTCTTTTGAGTATGAGTCCCCTTGCTCAAAACGACTACTGGTGGATTGAGCAAAAGATTAAGGCTGGTTGGATTACGGATCGTGACATTCAACTTGTCAGATTTTTATCGGTTCATCGATGGATCGTCCTGGACCAAATTAGACGGATTTTCTTCCCGGATGTAAAAGATTTTATCTCTGTAAGGAAGAGGGTAAGTCGACTGATTCGATACGGGTTGCTGCGGCGAATTAAGTGGACAAGCTACTCCGGAGGCACGGAACGTAATCGGCCGAGTATATATGAACTAGGAGACAGTGGAGCCGACATCTTAAAATACATGCACGGGATTTCGCTTGGCAACAGAGATCCGCGGCATCAAAAGCCCGCGACCATGCTGTATCGCTCGAGATATGTAATCACAAACGAGCTTTACATAAAGCTTCGTGAAGCCTTTAATATGGTGCATTTCGAATTTCACCCGACATTGAAATGGAAAGACATACAGGTAATACCAACTGCAAAATACGTACTGCGAAGTCCGAAGGGTCGAGAAATGCCATTTTACCTAATTTGTCATCGGGAAGACGAGAAATGGGTGAAAACAGTGCGCTTTCAGGCTGCCTTTTTCAAGGAATACATCGCGAATGTTGAGCCCCAAGCAACGATTGTAGTTCTTGTCTCAAACGACGAAAAAGCACTTCTTGCGAATAAAATTGCGGAGCAGGAAGGTGCATCAAGTTTTACGTGGTTCGTTACCGATAAGGACTTACTATACAATGAGGTTCATCTATCCCAAGGCTTTTTCTTTTTCGAAAAGGGAGAGAAAACCTATTACGACCTCAGATAGAAGGGGGGCGCGCTTGTGCTGTATACCATGAAAATTGAATTGCTTACCAATGAAAAAGAACATGAATTACTTAGTAATGTTATGAAGGTTTTTAATACAGTCTGCAATCACATCAGCCAGATTGGATTCCGCACCAAAACACACCGAAACAAAATCAAATTGTCGAAGCAATGTTACATGCTTATGCGGGAGAAATATAACCTTCCGTCTGCCATGGTCGTGCGGGCGATCGGGAAAGTTGTGGAAGGCTACAAGTCAGATGGAAAAAGAGAATTGCAGTTCGGAGAGAATACTTCTGTTGTGTATGATACGAAGCTGCTCAAGTTCAATTGGATGAACAATGTGTCAATTTCCACATTTGAAGGGCGTATTCAAGTACCATTCAAGGTGGTAGGATATCGCCAAGGTACTTACGAACGCAGGGTCAATGGACAAGCAGATTTGATTCTACAGGGCAACAGGTTTTATTTGCTTCTACTGGTTGATTTACCAGAAGCATCGAACATTACGATAATGGAGTTTGCAGAGGTTATAACATAAGCCGATATCTGTATATTATATTACTAATATATTGATATATTGATATTAATGAAAGACGGGTGCCTTCATGAAACGCTTGTTCCTTGTATACGACGATAAAGACTTCGGAGAATGGATAGAGGATGAACTCGCCGAATATGGCCGGTTTGTACGCAGCCTAGAAGGAATGGACTTCTTCTTTCCTCAGTGGAATGCCGTTGGACCAGCTGACGTCATCATTCTTCCCGAGACGGTGATCAAGTCACAGGAATCGTTTCTGAACCTTTATGAAACTGTCAAAACCGATTCAAGGGAAACAATATTTCTGCTAATCTATCATCGCAAAAAAGATTTGTTTATTGAGAGGATGTTAGCAGAGGGTAACGTGTGCATCAGTTACGATGAACTGGACACCGGGATTTTGGAAGACCATCTGCGCAGCAAGAGTACCACTGCCAGCCTGCAAAAGCAGACAGTTCAGGACTCTGGTTTTACTCAAGAGGAGGAAACGAAACAGGCAGAAGTGGTGGTAGTCCCTGCAGTAAGTTTAGAACCTTTCAAGAACCGAAATGATGACTCCGTTCCGGAAGAGAAAAACGAGCAGTTTACACTGGAGAAAGATGACCCGACGGTTCTCTCTCAAAAGCATGAACTACATAAATCGGTACCTGCTCAATTAGATGAAATACTAAAACCAAAAGAATTGGCTACTCTTGAAACTTCTGAGTCGGATGAAGATAAACCTCACTATGCAGGGAACCAAACTACAGAAGACATAGCCCAACAGCGTAAAGAAACGAAAACCATAGAACAGGAAATTCAGCCCAAGCCTGTCCATAAACGGAGAACTGCTGAAGAGCAAAAGGCAAAACTCCAAAGGATTAAAGAACGGATCATCATTGAGGAAAAGATTATCACTAAACATGTACCCGTTCATTTTAAATCAATGCTCGTATCTATTGTAAGTCTCTATCCAAGGGCAGGTGCAACTTTCGTAACATCCAATTTTGCCAGGATGCTTGGGGAGAACAATGTCCCGGTAGCAGTGCTTGAACCCGTATCAACGAATATGGGCTCTACATACTACGAACTCATGTATGGCGAGAAGAATGCCCCAAAAGCTTGGAAGTCATGGGCTGAACAACTGTTAGCTAACGGTTATATATCAGAGGAAGGAAACTGGATCTCCGGTGGTGTTAATTGGATACCATCTAGTATCGAGCCAACTCCCGAATGGTCAGAGCAACTGAACATGCAATTGCTGCTGGCCGCCAAACGATTTCCAGTAACATTATGTGACATTTCTTCTCAATATCATGAACCTCAAAATCAAAAGATAATGAGCATGTCCGATGAAATATGGATTATTGCCGATGGGGATCCTCTACAGTTGAGCCTTCATTATAAACAGATTGATAAATTTAAAAATGATTTCCCAAGCAAACCTTTGAAGATAATCGGTAATAAATGGAGCCGATATATTAAGCAATCTGAATGGAAAGAAGCAGTGCAGCTTCCCATGATTACACAAGTTCCAGATCTAGGTCCGATTGCAGTTAAGCATTTATGGGGTGGGAAAGTAGCATGGGAAGATACAAGGCTTAAAAATTCCTTAGCGCTTCCCTTTAAACCACTGGCTAGGGCTGTGATGGCTAAAGAATTATTCCAACTAATGAAAAAACATTACGGTATATCTGCTCGTTTGAAGCATGTTTTTACCAAATTCAAAAAGCTTGACGATGAAATTAAAATCGGCAGCAACTAAATAAAACCCATAGCGCTTTTCTTTACTGCCGTGTGAAAGGTGAACTGTATGAAGAAATCATTATTTATCATTGTTCTTGGTCTCATCATCGTTGGAAGCAGCGGTTATGGTTTCATGAAATACATGATTTCATATCGTGTGGATGTTACAACCATGACAACAATCAAACCTAAACAAATGATTCATGCTAACGAATTAATTACGCCAGATATGCTGAGGAGAGTTACCATTCCAACAGTTCAACATATGGATAATACATTAACTGACATGGATCAAATTGTTGGGAAGCGGGCCATTGTCCCCATTGGTGCTTCCGAGGAGATTGCCTTGTGGAAAATTGATGAAGAATATTTAGTTCCGAAAGAGGGAGAAGAATACCTGGCATTCGAAGCGAACATCGTCACCACAGCCAATAACATGATTCGCCGGGGTGATCGTGTCTCCGCATGGGTAGAATACGAATCGCCTAAAATTGTGGACCGTATGGGCAATGAGATTAAAGTGGACCCTAACTCCCCACAATCTGCCAACATAAATGGAAGAAAAATATATGCAGAAAAGCTGGTCGATAACCTAACTGTGGCATCAATTAAAACCACTGATGGTGCCCTAGTAACTGATGTAAAAGATACTAACTTACCACTAATGACGGATGAAAAAAGAGATCAACGGAATAGCGATACCTATCGTAGTAATCCCAATGGTCAACCAGCGTACGTCACTTTCATTATGAATGATGAGCAATATCAAAAGGTTGTTGAGGGGACAAAGAGAGGTAAACTTAAGCTTGGTTTATCTACTGGAGGTATGATTGGAACTATTACAAATTCTGCAGCAGCAAACCAGGGAGCAGTTACAGGCCTAGATAAAAACGACACTCATGAGGAGGCTGCAAAATGAATGTGATGATTGCAATGTCGCGACCACAATCAGCGGATACCATTAGCTCGATTCTGGCCGGATCAATGGAAATACATACTGCATTTGCCCAAAACGACTTACAAAAGCAACTCACTGCAAAGGGGGATAAATTGGATTACTTAGTGGTTGATGAAGAGCTATATCAGAACACTTACCCATGGTTTTGGATTTCTAATTTACTACAGGCAACCTCCCCGAATACCAAGCTAATTGTTATCATCTCAGAACAAACTGATTCGTTGTACAAGGAAATTATTAAACGATTAGCACTTGATCTTAAATTTTCCATTATTCCAAGTTTATTAACACTCGACGAGCTAGCTAAAGAAATTAGAGCTCGTGTGCTTAATAAGCCCGTTGTAAAGGAGAAGGCAGACAAAGGGAAAGTTATCTCTTTTATGTCGTCAGCGCCAAAGGATGGGGCAACAACGATAGCAATTTCGGCAGCCTACACTATTGCGGCCAAAACAAATAAAAAGATAATACTAGTGGATTTGAATTTAAAAAGTCCCGAAATACGGGACCATCTCGGCCTTAAGATGGACAAAGGGTATTCGGTCATACAAGCTGATTGTGACTCGGGTTCGCTTGACAGCAATATGCTATTACGTGCATGTGACCAGGATAAATCGTTTGGTAACTTATACATTTTGACCGGCATACAAAGAAGGGAATGGGCTGAAAAATTTACTCTTGAAGAAATTGAAAGCTTAATCAAGGTAGCTCGTGAGACATTCGACTTAGTTCTCATTGATATTCATACATTTCCTGATCAGGCTGCGACAGTGAAAGTGGCCAAAGAAGCAGACGAACGATATGTCGTTGTGCAGCCTATAGTAACAAGCTACCAATCTTCCTGGCACGATTGGTTCACGAATGTGTGGCACCACCATGGATTTTCAGAAAAAGATTTTCAACTCATACTTAACAGAGATAGTAAAGAAGCCATGAGTACATTCTCCATCGAGCGAAGTATGGGGACAAAGATCGTGGCAAACGTCCCTAACGTTGGGAATGGAATGGGTATCAAGGCAATAAATGAAGGGCTCCCATTAGTTATGACGGATCATGAAGAAGTAACTCCGTTTAAGCAGAGCATTGAAGAGTTTTGTTTGGGACTTGCAAGCCGTTTGGACATTGAATTGGATGGTTCAACCCAATTACGAGGGAAATGGTATAAGAGAATTCTTAAAAGGGGGTGAGAAGCTTGCTGCCACATCGCAAAATTCGTTCCAAGTACAGTGTAATTGAACATATGCAGAGGGATAACCCAAATAGGGAAAAAAACAATACCAAGAATTCAAAGTCAGGTTATGAACATCGGTCACTGGAGGAAGTCATTAGCATTGTTCAGGACTATTTAAAGTCATATAGTGGTCCGGCCGGTGATCAAGATGATCATAAAGAGTTATTACATCAAGCCGGTTTAGGGAATCCTTCTGCTCAGGAAAAAATTAAAGCACTCATCAAACAGATCATACATGAGAAAACGTTATATGCAACTATTGGACAACTTCAGGATAGGATGAGTCTGAGCGACGCTGTATTTGCCCTCACGGTAGGTGCGATGTATATCGAAGACTTATACAAAGGAAGAGACGTAGAGGAAGTTCAAGTTAATGACACCGACATTTATGTTATGAAGGATGGGGTTTCCCTAAAATACTCCAGGAAATTTGATTCTACTGAGCAGGTCATACGCCTACAAGAAAGATTAGCATTGTACGGTAGAGCAAGAATAAGTGAAAATCGACCAATATGCCACACGTATATGTACAACAAGGCTCGATTAACTATGACCCAAGCGCCGTATTCCGCGTTCCCAACCATCACAATCCGAAACTTTATCCTTAAGGACCCAAGCTTAGAGTCATTGGTGGAAAAAGGAACATTAAACACTGAAATGGCTAGTTTCCTTGAACTTTTAGTAAGATACCATGCCTCAATTATAGCTGCAGGTGGAACAAAGACAGGGAAAACAACTACATTATATGCTTTGGCAAAGGCAATACCTACTATGGAGCGGATATTAACTTTAGAAACTGAGTTTGAAATGATGCTTCATGACCGCCTACCTGGAAGAAACATTGTTCCTTTTCAGGCAGTGCCGGATCTAAATATTACGATGGAAGAGGCATTTAAGCCATTGTTGCGTGAGAGTCCTGACAGAATCATAATAGGTGAAATTCGGGGTGCTGAGGCATCGCAAGCAGTTCAAGCAGCACTTCGAGGACATGATTCCTTAGTATCACTCCACTCTAAATATCGCGACATGATTCTAACTGACATTATGGATATGGTAAAGCAGGATGGAAGAACACATGATGATCAGATGCTTATAAATCGTATTGGCCGTGCTTTTAATATTGTTATCTATCAACGGTTTGTTAAGGAGAATGACTATAAGAACCGACGGGTGATGACTGAAATTACAGAAATCGTTCCAAGTGAGCGCGGAATTGAGCTAAAACCCATCTTTGTTTGGAGTCATCAGAATAAATCATGGGAAAGAACTGGCCATAAAATCAGCGAAGGCTTGATGGAACACATGATGTCATACGGAGCGACCGTCGAAGAATTCAAGCAATTAGGAGTCTATTAGAATGACTTTTATAGAACTATCTTTTTTCCTTTTGTTCCTGTTGGGAATGCTGCTCATCGTCGTTCCCATACTTAGTCGTTTGCAAATAGTTGCTCAATCTTATAGCCGTAGTCGTTTTTACAAAAAGCGCCGAGAAGAGAGCAAAAGCGGGAATGATCAGAAACCCACACTGCTCGATCATAAACTCCTCAAGTCACTTGATCGCTACATGAGCATTGCAGGGATGAAAATAGCTCCCATAACTATGATTACGATCTGTTTTCTCCTCTTTTTTGTAACGATCTTGGCAACCTATAGGATTATGCCGTCTCCAATACATAACATACTGATAGCAACTCTAATATCTAGCATCCCGCTTCTGTTTGTGTGGTCAAGATATCAGAAAAAAGTACTTGAGATGGCATCTGTAATGATGCCCACTGTCCAAAATTTCATTGGTTATTTTACCGATTCAGAAAACTTAGTGACGGCGATTTACAGAGCTGCCAGAACTGCACCCTTCGAAATACAATCGGAGTGGAATCGTCTGGTACTTGATTTACAGACCGGGGAACATCCATCGACAGCACTAATTGAATTTTCGAATAGGGTAGGGAATGGATGGGCAGAAGACTTCGCCGACATTCTAATAACCCATATCGAAACTGGATCAAATATAACTTCCTCATTATTTAAGCTAATTAATGAAATGCAAAACGCAATGTACAACGAGGAAAAGAGGATAACGGTCTTGACCATTTATAAGTGGGGTACGCTGCTAATGGTCATCCTGTCAATCTTTATAGTTTGGTTCAACATCAAGATGGATCCCAAAAATTATCATTATTACTTTGAAGATAGACAGGGAATACAGATTGTTACTTTATCGATATTAGTTCTTTTTATATCGTTTATTGGGGCCCTGGAAATGGGAAGGAAAAAATTCCGGTAGAAAGGAGAGGATACAATGATCTTTGCTTTGTTCATCCTATTTACCATAGGGGTTGCATTGATCGTATTTCCGGTATTATTTTCTTTTAAATTTCAACGCAGAATTAGAACTTCTGCAGTTCGCGAGCGCAGGAAGCGGAAGAATTCTGACTCGTTAAAAAGCCTTATTTTAAAGGAAAATAATAAGCTGTCAAATATTAAGATCAACCGGCTCCTAAAGGTCTCCGGCCACCCATGGGGATGGACAGCTTTCCATGTAAGACTGGCCCAGCTGCTATTCCCACTTGGAGCAGCATTCATGATTTACGCATTATACGAGATAAAAGTTGCGATGCAAGGATCGATGCAATTTCCAATTATAGTCTTTGTCATTTGCACCGTATCCGGTTACGCATTGCCATTAGTGCTCCTTAGATTAATAGCAAATAAGCGAAAAGAAATGCTTGCAGCAGAGATTGTTATATTTTCACACCGGCTTGTCGTCTGCATTACGGATAAAACTCCGCTCTATTATGCAATCAAAAGGGCGGGAAGAGTATGTAAAATCCTTAAGCCGCATATTGACGAGCTCCTGATTGATTGGATGGAAAACCCAAGACAGGCCATTCATACATTCGCAGATAAGATAGGAATTAATGAAATTCTCCCGGTGACAAATACGCTTTTAGCTTCATGGAATGCTCCGGAAGACAGATTAATCGAATTGTTTCAGCAACAAATCCGGAATATTGATACCATGAGAGACTTTCATATAAAAAAGAAAATAGAGGTATCCCCTCTGCGTGTTACCTTTATTATTATGGTTCCCTTTATCGTGGCCGTCGCCTTAGTACTGATGCCTTGGTACAAAGGCTTTATAGATATACTCAGCCAAAATATTTAAGGAAAGGAGACTTTATGGACAAACTTGTTGTGGGTATTATCGCTGCAATCATCCTTATGGGGGTCACTTTCTGGATATTTAACAACCCCAATGGGATCGGGGAAGGTCTGGATAATGGGGCCGAAAATATTAAGGTAAAGATTGAAGATGCCACATCTCAGTAGTAATAGAAAGGAAGAATAAAAATGGACAAAATGGCAGTTGGAATCATTATGGTCATCATTTTGGTAGGAGTATGTTTCTGGATTTTCAATAATCCCAATGGAATTAATACTGGTCTTACTAATGGTTCAACAGATGTGCAACAAAGAATTAGTAACTTTGATTACAACGGATCGACGGCACCAGGTGCTACACAAACTAGACCACAATAGGGAGGAACTATAACATGGACAAAATGGCAGTTGGAATTATTATGGTAATTATTCTCGTAGGAGTTTGCTTTTGGATTTTTAATAACCCTAATGGGATTAACACGGGCCTAACTAACGGATCAACTGATGTACAACAACGAATTACCAACTTCGACTATAATGGCTCCGCAGCTCCCGGCGCAACTCAAACGAGACCGCAATAAAAGAAGGTGTAATGAATGGAGAAATTGCCCGTAATGATTGTGGTTGCTATTATCGTAATTGGGTTGTGTGTCTGGGTTTTTACTGGAAATTCAGGTATAAACCATTCATTAAAAGATGGCTATGAGCGAATGAAAAGCGAAGTAAGAAAGAACGGTTATGAACCTGGTTAATAAATGAATGGAGAGGGGGTTCCCTCTCTTTTTATTAGAAAGGGAGAAAGTGATGCATAAACTGTTTCATTATATAAAGCGACCTATAAAAAACCAAAGAGGTATGTCTGATATGTTGGTATTACTTATTATACTGCCAACATTTTTATGTATAACACTGATTATTATTACGTTTGTCGTCTTTTTGATGCGGCAAGGGAAACTAGATGATGTCCAGGACCGGGCACTTCAGATGGTAAAAGCAGAAGGGGTTCTGTCACAAGCTATCATAGACGATACACTCCAGAAACTTGATGCACTAGGGTTTTCTCCTACGGTAAAAAATGGAGTCACATACCCGGACTTTACAGGAAGTACAAGAAATAAAGTATTACGTGATGATGCGGATCCGACAGTTAAAGTTATCATCAAATACCCCGCAAGCAATCTACAAAGAATATTAGCGTTTTTTGGAGCAACATCAACGGAGGAATCCGGATATTTTAAACTTGAAGGGTATGGTCGTAGTGAAGCCTACGAATAAATTCATGCTATCCATTATTAATAACCAACGGGGCGGCATTTCAATTATGCTGTGTTCATTAATTGCGCTAGTGTTCTGTATATCCGCAATGGTTATTTCAATCGATTTTGCCCGAATCTCCACTCAAAAAAATAAAATCAAAAACTACCTTAACAATGCTCTGCATGCTGCATCTCTGTCTATCGACGAAATCAGCTTATCTAAAGGACTCGTTCGGTTAGATATCACAACGAACGGGAAAAAAGCCCAAGATATGTTTTATATATACTTACGAAAAAACCTCCATTTGGATAACAATAACAAGGCTTTGGCAACAAGTGTGCTTCCTACTGATTCTACGGTAGAGGTTAAGGAACTTGTGTACATAAACTATGAAGATTCTATATTAGTGAATTTACTTGGTGGCTCTACGTCGTGTTCTTACAGTTCATTAGGGAAAAGCATAACTTGTAACATTACCGAGAACGCCGGCCAGCCAAATGAAATAAGCAGAAAAATTACAGAAAGCATAGTGGGACCTTCCGTAGTTTCCATCATTGCTGCTGACCATGATGGGATCGGTCTGTTATCAGATGAAAGGCTATTAATAACCGGTGTACAGGAATTGAGATTCTTTAAAAAGTAACATTTTTTATTATGGATTTGAGTAATATTGGTATATAATGATATTAGTTAGTTAATTAGTTAGTATATATACAACTGTGGGGGGTTGGAGTGAGTAAAATAGATACTACACTTTCAGAGCAAACTGTTTTCCAAAAGAGACTTAGCAGTGTAGCGGAATCCACTCTGGAAACTATTAAGCTATTATTTGACATGCTCCAGCTTAGAGATAAAGTAACCGCAAAACATTCACTGTCTATGGCAGAACTTTCTTATCAGCTTGCGAAGGAATGCGATAATAGGAACGCAATGCTGTATTACTTAGGATCACTAACGCATGACATTGGTAAGATCGGCATGCACGACAAAATTTTGAAAAGTAATAAAGCTTTAAGTCCGCAGGAGAGGAAATCTTTGCACGCTCACGTAGAGGATGGGTATAACTTGTTGAAAAAGCTTAACTTACCTCAGGTGATACTCGATATATCTTTATATCATCATGAACGATATGACGGCAGCGGATATCTATTAGGGTTACAAGGAAAGGAAATTCCCCTTGCAGGGAGAATAGCAGCTATCACTGATACTTACTCTGCTTTAACAACAAACCGACCGTATCAACGAGCTTTGAACAAGCAAGATGCACTCAATATAATAACCAAGGATTCTCATATGTTTGATCCAGAAGTTTTATCCATATTTTTAAAGTTAAGGGAGAGAGAAAAATGAGGAAGAAAAAATGGATGATAGGCTTGGCAATAAGCGCAATTCTTGTGACTGGTTGTAGTACGTCTAGTGCTGCTTCTATGACGTCCTTAACGAAATTTAACGATGTAAAGGATACTCATTGGGCATCGGCTTCCATTACGAAAGTGGCTAATGAAGGGATTATCAACGGACTACCAGGTAACAAGTTTAATCCGGAAGCGAATGTCTCCCGTGCAGAATTTCTAAAAATGGTAGTTTTAACAGCTGGGCTTAGTATACCTGAGAAAACGTCTCAGGGGGCATGGTACGAAGCTTATGTAAAGGTTGCAACAGAACAGGGGATTTATAAGAATACTGACTTTAGCAATTGGAAGGAACCTTCGACTCGTTTAGAGATGGCAAGAATGGCGGTCCGTGCCTTGGACCCGTCATTAAAGGGTGCAGGGGACAAACAACTTATGTATGAGGCAACTAAACGTGGCTTCATAACAGGTGTTGCTAACGGAGAGCTTGGTAAGAGTGAAAAGTCAACCCGTGCTCAAGCTGCTGTTGTGATTGACCGGATGTTGCAGTTAAAGGAAGGTACTAAACTACCGGTCGACAAGAGGGCGGCATCCTATGCAGAAGTTGAGTATAGGGGATCTAACCTAGAGACAATGTGGGGGGCGAGAATGAACACTCTCCCACAATCCGCTGATTTTTCCCCAGCTGTTAAAGGTACTTTCAATCAGGTACTAATTATTGATATGGATGATCCAAGCAGCCCATATAAGAATCTTGTGCCTGGTTTATTAGATGGGAACGATAACGGTAAAAACTCATATGTGTTAGCCTGGAATGTTACTATGGAAAACACGGCTATAGTTCCTAAAGGCTACATTTACTTCCATTATGTTTTGTCACATCCGTATGTTGCTCCTGCCATTATTCCTCCAGATATGGAAAAGCTCTCACCGTTTGACGACGGTAATAAACCGCTTTTACTTAATAAAAAGAATAAAATCACTATCTGGCACCTAGAAACCATTAGCAAAAATAAAATTGCTGAATTCAAAGAAAAGAATTGGCCGTTCTGGTACTTTGATTGGTCATCCTCTCAAAAACGAATTGAACTTGCACCAAAGGGCAGGATATTTGGGGAGTAGGTAGATAAAAATGAATTTTTCATGGTTAAGAAATAAAAAAGCAGTAGCGATCACGATTTTATTCCTGATCGCTACTACGATAACTACATCCATATTGTTCGCAAACTATAACGATCAAAATTTCCCCACGGTGACTTACACCCCTTCACCTGGTTTTCAAGAATATCATCCAACTGAGATTTTTCCTCTAAATATTCCAATTATTGAGTATCCAGGATATGAGATAGACACTTGGGAATTAACTAAAAACAATACAATAAATAAAGGACAATTAGGCTCTTATAATTCCCAAACAAAGCAAATAGAAATACCTGCTATTAACGGTGACCCGGTTAATTTAACGGGACTCAGGAAATCAAATATGTATCATGCTATATGGAGGGATTCTTCGGGACGTACTTGGAGAACTGGGGTTGATGGTCAAAGCTATATATTTACAGCGGATCCTTCTACAATTTCTGGAGGGATATCTCAATATCCAGGTTTATTTCCAGTAAAGGATGATAGCGGAACGACTATTCCTGCAAAATTAAGGTATATCGATGGTAGTGCAGCAGCTTGGTCTGATACACTACCCCCACCAGTTGCTTTCCAAGATCCTAATGGGGATGATGTTAATGTACAATACATTCAACCAAGTTCAATTAAAATAACTTCAGCAAAAGCTGTACAGTCGAATTTGGGAATCGTTTACGACTACGTTGGAAAAGGACAGGATGGCAATGGTTACATAAAACTGCACAAGCCTATGACTGCAGGACATAATATTCCTGATTTAGATTACGTGGTTGAACCTTATTCGAATGGAAATGTTCAAGGAAGAACTTATAATTTCATTTCAGATACCGAATGGTCAGGGATTTCATACAAACTCACCTATAAATTAAAAGTGACATATAAAAAAATTAATGCAGATAAGCCTGATTTAGTAGCGCTAGATATAGTTTCAAACTCAGGAATCAAAATTGGAACAGCAGCCTCTTTTACTGCTACTTTCAAAAATACAGGCTTGAAAGTTACCGCACCGTTTAACGTTAAAGTCATGCAAGGGTCAACTGTGGTCATTTTAAAAAGTATACCTTCTATTGATGTCGGCCAAACCATAAGCATTCCATTTAATTATACTTTCACATTGGCTGGCTCTAAAACCTTTACAATGTACGTAGATAGCTCAAATTCTATTGTTGAGGAATCCGAGCAAAACAATGAAGTTTCTAAAGTCTTCTCACCTGGAGACGCACCACCGGCTGCTTTCACCGGTGACTTTGATGTTGTTCCGGATACGATTGAATATAGACAATCGTTTACATTACATCCTAGGGACTTTCAGTTGGATAGGTGTACATATATTTCACATCAATACAAAATTGAACGAGGCGGGACATATATTTCCCCCTGGTACACCAGTCAATCTGATACCACATTTACATCGGCGAATTATCCATGGAACATTGGTGTTGGATCTCATTTAGTAAGTATGAAAATAAAGACAACCTGCGGCGAATCAAACTGGATAGGACCGAAATACCTTACTGTAACAAGTCCTTCAACAAACACTCCCCCTCAATTTAAGATTGGGTTTGTTAATCCAAACGATCGTACTAAGCCATTAAATGAAGTGGTGCAGGGAGCAGTTCTCGATTTAATATACATTGATGACCCAAGCGTCCCAACACCTTATGACGCTGATGGGGATTCACTGTATTTTATGGGATTTGATTTTGAAAAAGGAAATAACTTTATTAAGGGTATCCCTTCACAAGCACAAGAGTACGGGGATGGTTGGCATCATGTGACCATGAATACAGCCGGGTGGCATAATGTAACAGGAATGATGAGGGATGAATGGGGGGCAAGCGCGACCGCTAGCACTTACATCAATGTTGTACCACCTAACCCCATTGCAATTCCAACTTGTCCCGCTCCAGTAGTCGAAAATCATCCTGTACCGCAGCATGAATTTTTGTCCATCCAAAGTAGAAGTCCAATGGGCCGAACCATAGACCATACGAAAGATGAATGGATCAATAAACGCACATCTTATGTAAACGGAACTGACCAAAACATAAAAGTAGTAGTCCAACTTCATGTGTATGATAGCGAAGGATTAAAATCACTTGAACCTGGCACATGCGAAATTACTGTTAAACCTGATCTGCCACCAAAGGCTAAATTAACAGTTCCGCCTATAGGCATTAGGGAACAGTCCATCTCTGTTATCAATAATTCTACGTCACCCGATGGTGATGCCATCACAAGAGCAGAATATCAGTATAAATACGATGATGAGAATAATGGATTTGCTGATGACCAATGGCAGGCATTGAGTGGTACCTTGGCAAAAGCAAACTTTAAACCATCAAAAGTCGGTAAATATCTCTTCTATTTAAAGGCAACAGAAGAGTATGGCAAATTCGACGATACTTTAGACGAGGCTGAATCAACTCTTACGCTGGATGTTGTTAATAATGCTCCGGAAGTTTCGTTTGAGCTCGAAGGTAAGAATCCTCAACCGGACCTGGATCCTTTTACGACAGTAACCGCAAGCCAAATGTTTAACTGGCCTCTCTATGTGCCAAATGAGCTAAACCAAGTTAAAAACAAGCAGCAACTTTGGAAAGTACAAAATGGGAAGCTGGTTAGTGGTGAAGGCAGGAACTTTGGATCCCAGACAACGCCAGTTCACTGGTGGGAACAAACAAGATTCAGTGAGAATAAACAATCGATCGAGAGTTTCGCTATGTCAAATAACGGTTACGGAAACAACCGTCTGTCCCCATGGAGATCGACGACAAGCAGCACTGTTTCAGTACCTATGTTGGACGAAGATGATAATAAGATTTCATTCAATAACTATTTGATGGACTTCAAATTCAAGATTAGATCAAATAAGAAACTTGTTTATTTCTCAGAACCTGGCTTTAATGACAAGGACAGTCAAATGAAAATCTACGCAGTGGATCCTAAAAAGCTATCTCCTGTAGAAATGTATTTTAAGCCGTATGCAATGTATGCTAATTATCGGTACACAGGTGGAAGCCCATACGCATTTATTCTAAAGAAGCCGACTTATCGTTATATTAATGGTGAGTATGCCTCACCGCAGTTCGTAGAAAGTTGGGATCTGGGGGAAAGGTATATCTATGTAAAAAGATCATGGCAAACTTCGACGTTCCTTGTTGAACTAGCGGTGCATGATGCATTTACTGGCCAGTTGATAAAGAGCTCCCTGGATACAAACTTTAATATTCCAGACGGTATCAATAGTTATAAGCTCTTATATACCAAAGGTGAGAATTTGGTTTTAATAAATAACTATGACCACTCTCAAGGATATACTGCTCCACGAATTGTTGAAGTTACTCCGGATCTGCAGATTGTAAGAAATGTATTACTATCTCGTCCATCGTTGGGTCCAGATGCATCAACTTTAAACGGTTATAATGGAACAAAAGAATATCACTTTGGCGATTTTACTCCAGATGCAACAGGAGCAATGTATAATTATCAATTTTACTATCCTACAAGTTCAGGTTGGGGAGGCACCAATCAATTTGACTTGAATGTGACAAAGTATAACCCTGACTATACGGTTGCATGGAGAAAATATTTAAAAAGAGATACAACACCAATTTATAAGTACTTCACAGGTTTATTTATGTCAGGTTTCACGTATAGTGACGACTACAATGATGTTGTATACAACCATGCTACTAACGAAGTGTATGCAAAGTACTATTACAATTACTACAAACCCGGTGACGTGATTCCAACCGGTGCTGCAGCACTGGCAGTACTGGATGGAAATAATGGGAATCTAAAGGCTATTAAAAATTCTACAGACCCAGACTTTAATCAATTTTTCTACACGAATAGTAGCTGGGCAGATATGGGCAAATCGGAGTATAGCTTTAATTGGGGTGACAGGTCATTGGGGCCGAATTCAACCGTCACCGCCGAAGGAAATAGAACAACGATGGAAAACCCAAGCTGTCCGGGCGAATTAACGGGGTCAAATAAAATACTTGACCCTTGGGGAAATAATGTAGGTAGTGCAGGAGTTCCTTGTAACAGCGGGCACCAAGTTTTTGGAGAATATTTTGGTGATGGTGTATATGTATCAATGAATTCACCATATTCATATTCCGGTAGTACAAGTCAAGCTAACCTGAACATTTCATATGGTCCACCGACTACTTCACCAAAACTTGTTAAATCATTTACACAGGGTCAATTTTACTCATCCGATACTCTGTCTAATGCGGAAATTAGATTTGGAATAAATATGTTGGAAGTCAACTACGACCAAGAATATTTAGGAATGTCATTTAGGATGCAGGACCCGCGTAATCGGTATGCCGTAGAGACGAATGGAAACAGTCTTCAAATAGTCAAATATATAAATGGGAATCGTACTGTCCTCGCTAATGGCAGTTATCCAATGCAAGATCAAACAGACTATCTGTTCCGATTAAAATTTGTTGGAGATAAGATCGATCTTTGGATGAATAGCATTCCGATTTTAAGTGCGACTGACAGCAGCTTCACAGATGGAAAATTTGGCTATTTTGCAGATAAGTCTTTTGTAACGTTAAGTCCCATTCGATATAAGGTCGTTCAAGAAAACATAAGCTGGTCGGATCAATACGCTATTTGGGACGGTGCACAGGCAAAAGCAGAAGTGCAATATAAGAATATTTCATTTATTGATCCGGAGAATGACCCTGTTGCGGGTTCCTATCAGTGGAGTTTGAAACATACAGTAAGATTTATTAACAACCAAGGCTTATCAGCTCTGGATGGGAAAACTTTTTCTTCGCCACAACTCACTTTTGATAAAGTAGGAGATTATCTTGTAACATTAAGGGCCAAGGATGATCCTAATCCGTCGTATCTCACGCCGAGTATGGTGTTTGATTCATATCGGAAGACATCAAATGAATTTGTGAAAAAAGTGACGGTTCACAGGCGGCCAATAGCTGATTTTACTCTCACGCAAGAGGCAAACGGTAAAATCACTTGGACAGATTATAGCCGCGACCCGGATCGTTATGAGAATAACTCTTATTACTCAAACGAACCTACCGGCATTGATTATCTTGCTACAAGAGGAATCATGGAGCGAATGTACTATTACATTACTCCTAGTGGCAATTATGTAAGTGGCAAGCTTACGGGTCCTCAAGAAATCGGTACCTATGAGGTGGGGATGGCTGTAAAAGATGAGTATGGTGCTTTGAGTGACTGGACAGTGAAGACTATTACTTCCGGTAGACTAGGGCCACCAAACAATCCACCCGTACCCGGCTTTACAACGACACACACAAACACTTACAGAGGGGTTCCTGTGACGTTCAACTCAACGGCACATGACCAAGAGGACGGTGCTCGGGAAAATCTTCAGCACATGTACTTCATTAAAAACGTGCTCGATGGCGTTGAAACACCTGTGAGTACATCAAGAACGAATTGGGTGAAAACTTTCGGTTCATTAGGTACGTTTAACATTCGACAGGTCGTTACGGACTCCGATGGGGCAACCGCTTCTTATCAGCTGCAGGTCTCAATTAACAACCGGCTGCCTTTCACGGATGTAACAGAACCTCCTACAACCGACTCAAGTAACCCGAAAAGATATTATGTTTTGAGGCCCAATTTCCGGTGGTCCTACTCGGATCCTGACACAGATGCACAATCAAAGTTTCAAGTTCGGATATACCGATATGGTGGTGTTCTGCAGCTTGACTCAGGTGAAGTTTCTGGAAGTATTACTAATTGGACCCCTAACAGTGACCTTCCAGAAAAGGTGAATATGTACATTCAGGTAAGGGCATATGATGGTTACGATTGGGGCCCTTGGAGCAGTGCTAAATATTTTTATATCAATACCAACACTCCTCCATTCGGTGATTTTAAAATTTACACCTACGATGCAAACAATCCAGCAATGCCAATTTACGAATCAGATACCGTAAACATTGCATCTGTAGGTGTGGGAGATGGTGAAAACGATACGCTAAGTGTAAGGTATGAGGTAAAAGATCCTTCAAACGTTAAGATTGTGGATCAAAACTATACGTTTAACCCGCCTTACCCTAACACTGGGCCATCATTTAAGGTAATAACTCCTGGATTGTACACTGTAACTCAAACGATTAGCGACGGTCAGGCTGCACCTGTTGTAAAAACAAAAACATTCCAAGTGAATCCACTAGGAATTGCCGCAGAGGTTAAACACACTTCTGATTGGGAACGAAAACGTCTGGAGTACAATCTGAGCGTTGATCCAGACAGGCCGGTGAGTTGGTTCTGGGCAGGAGAGCAATTTGATCTACTTTCTGATCTTACCGATACGACTACAAGCTGGACTAAAGCCACAAGGGTTTCTGTAAACTTTGCCGCGAAAAGTTTAAATCAGGATCTTACTTCTACGGATAAATTGAAATGGTCAGGCAGCATGTGGCAGCCAAACTTCAAAGATATTCCGGATGGGAACTATAACTTCATATTCACCTCATATTGGAGTAACGGTGCAGTTAAGCAAACAACCGTAACGATCAAGATAGCAGGTAATGTATTTGACGTTATTCGTACTCATTTATTGCAATAAAAAAAGAAGCAGCACCTTGGGTGTTGCTTCTTTTTGTAGAAGAAATTTTTAAGGCTGAAACACAAAGGTGATTCCTGACTTATTACTTTTTATGTTCGAGCATAGTTCTTAATGATGCTTGAAGTTGTTCAATGAATTCTTCCTCGCAGGATTCTAACGTAAACCCAAATACAATACTAGTATTAGTTTCTACCCAATCAGGAAAGAGTAAAGCCACGCTTCTTGCGATTTTTAAATCAGGAGTGGCTTCTAAGAAACCAGGCACCCTGTGAGCTGAATATTTATTTCTCCACTCTACGACTGACTCCCAGTATGCACGGTAAATTGATTCAGTAATACCCAAAGATGAAATAATTCTATGACCTAGGTTTTCCTGTATCCCGAGATTTCTCCAATGAGTTTCATTTTTATTAGTTCCAAAAACCATGCACCATAGGTTAATCGCTTGAAAATAATGTGCATTAATTGTGTAGAACCAGAACTCTGGTGATCCACTGGCTGTTAGTTCATCAAACATCTGATGAACCATTTTAAAGCTGCTATAATGGTAAAGGAAATCTCTTAAGATATGAATTTGTTCGTTAAAGATATCTTCATTGTAATTGTCCAGGACAACCACTCCTAAAAATGAATTTGCAGCAGTTATGGACTAGAAAGGAAACTCTAGACTGCCGCTATTAAACTTTCATATTTAATTTCAACGGTATTTCCATCATTCTTATAGCACCAACAAGCCTATCCTCAACAATCCCGTTAAGCTCCCAACGTTGAATATCTTCTTCACACTCGGTCATTCGCTTCTGAAATTCTGGGGAATAGTATGGCGACTCTTTCATTCTATTCATTACTAATTTGTAGTATTCAATTCTTTCAGAGGTATCTGGACTCGTTGTAATTTTGGTTGTTTCAGTAGTTTGTTTGAAGTGATTTAAATGCTTTATCCAAGTGTTTTCTTGTAACTTTTCGGAATGTGCAGTTTGGTCCACGGTAAATGCTTCCTGCTCCTCAGGTTGGCTTTGTTCATTAATCCATAATTCCATTTTTGCGGTAAATGAAGTTAATTCTTCAGGTTCAATATTTGGCAGCTCCCAATGAAATTTACGTACTTCTCTCTCGAAAGAGAACATACTTTGAAAAGCTATGCCTTTCGGTTTACCGAGTATAAAGTACCATTGATCAGGTATCTCACGATTGTAGTACGGTGCACTTTTAATGAGGCATATTTTATATAGAGTGCCATCAAAATTCTCTGACACGTACATAATTCGATTTACGTTCAAATCTGCCAACTCTAAATTCATATTTTGTAATACGGCATCATGTCCGTATCTTGTTACTAAATCAGTAAGAATTTCTTCCCATTCTTTATCCCTTTCATGTAATGTAAGAGATGCTTTCTCAGCATGACTTACTGCAAGGGTGTTTCCATGGATCGTTCTTAGATCATTATCAAATAAAAAATATGATTTGATTCCATGTTCGTTGTAAGCCTGCATTTTATTAATGAGGTACGTTTGATAGGCTTTGGATTTAGTGCCGGTTATATAATCAAACGAGTATATTTCATTGTCTGGCCAAATAATTATACAGTCCGGAACAAACTTTAAATCTTGTTTTAACATGTAGCCAGCAATAACGCTTGCACCATGAGGTGTTAGATTAGCCTTTAATTGATCGATCATAACTATCTTTCCGGTTTTATGCTTGGCGTTCTCAAATCTGTTAGTGTGTTCCACGTATCTTTTATAGTTGCGAGTTCCTGCACATTCTGTATTATTTTTATGTCTAAAATAACTCGAACGGTCTTCGTTTAGAACTAAAAAAGTGGGTGAATTACAGCAGCTGCATCGAAAGATTTCTTTTTTAGAATATTCACGATAGGTGCTTTCCAACTGACTTTTAACTTCCGTCCAGGAATAACCTTCATCTTCTAAATGCCTTCGTTCTGCTTCAATATTAATCGGTTCGTTTCTTAGTAATGCTATCTCCATTTAAATTTCCCCCACAAATTAAAAGTTTGGAGCCAAAGATTACATCAATATAAAATCAAACTTGCTTCATAATTTGATTCACTGAATTAACAGGAAAGCCAAAAGTTTATTTGAGTAGGATACTGAATGCAAACTTGATTCCATCTGATCCCCAATAATAACTAATTAGGGAAGCTGCAGCGATAAATGGACCAAAGGGAATTATCATATTTTTACGTAATTTACCGGATAAGATAATTAGAATACCAGCAACCATGCCGGCCAACGAGAACATAAGGAAGGAAAGGACAGTGAGTTTTATTCCGAGAACTAGCCCGGTGAGTGCAAGAAGTTTTATGTCACCGCCACCAACTGCATCGGTGTTAGATAAGAAGCGGATCAACAGTGCGGCCAAGTAAAAAAGCCCACTTCCAATTAATGCCGCGGCTATATAATCCCAAAAGGGAAGTGGGTGGATAAATATACGTAGGACAGCTGCACTTGCAATTCCTGGCAAGGTAATGACGTCTGGTATAATCATATACCGAATATCGCAAATGCAGATAATAGTAAGTGCCAAAGCAAAAGGTAATGCAATGAACCATTCTGGAGAAAAGCTTATGGATAATACGGTGAGACCAAGAGCAATAGCAGCGAGAAAACGCATCGGAATTGCGCTTATCGACTCCCCTACGTCTGACTGAGCATATTGCTTGGCCAATTCATTCATTTGACCACCAGCCCAAAAACCCGCTCCAGCTGCACAAACAAAGAATATTAGATACATCGAATGTGTCCCTTTCTATTTTAAAGCTACCTTACGAAAGTCCCATGAGGCACTGAAGATAATCATCGCACGCAGCCTTAAAGACGGATGCAGGCATATTGATGACTTCTTCATACCCCCGTGCGGTATATTGGCAATGAATCCCACTTTTTGTTTCTAGCTCAATGATCTTAATCCCCTCTGATCGGAGCACTGCCCGTGATTTCCTTTGCTCAGATTCAACCATGAGTTGAAGCTTTTCATTCTGGCGGACATATGCGGAGAGCAACCCAATCTCTTGCATGCGGCGCGAGTCCCTTTCTAATATTTTCGGCAACATTGTGACTACAATGTACCTAATAACAACTTCCCGATAGTTTGCGGCCTTCGTCACTGGAAATCACTCTTAAAGCCCGCCAATTCCACAAAATCACTCACGTCGAAATCCTTTTTCAGCTCACGATGCAAGTAATTTTCCTCTGTCACTTTCGAAGATGAATGACCAAGTGTTTTTGCAATACGGTCCGTCGTTGCACCATTTTGAAAAGCGGATCGAGCAAAATAATGCCTCAT
This sequence comes from Paenibacillus gansuensis, assembly GCF_042684925.1. NCBI lineage: Bacteria > Bacillati > Bacillota > Bacilli > Caryophanales > Paenibacillaceae > Paenibacillus > Paenibacillus gansuensis. The sequence continues at coordinate 152,944 of NZ_JBHUME010000013.1, forward strand.
AAAGTGCGCCGTGGCCTTTTCATCATTCGTTGTTCGGAGATTTGCCGCTGCCATCTTCCTGGTTACAATTGCCGAAAGACTGGTCAGTAGATAATGCTTCCCGACCCTGTTGGGGTAGAAAGGGGATTCATCGTTAGGATTGAGGTCCACATTCAATCCAAGCCGGCGCCGATATTCAATAAGCACCTGTAGAACATAATTTTTAATCGGCGCATGCCGTACGCCATCACGCTTCGTTTGGGTTCGAAGATAATGTTTCTCCCGAACTGAATCGTAATATAAGTCCTTCCACTTAGGGGTAATAATTTCGTTCAGCCGAAGTCCAGTTGTAGAGAGTAGTACAAGAAGGCTAAGGAATTTTGGATCGTGTTTGTAGAAATCAATAGCACGCTGCAGCGTTGCCTCGTCAATCTCACGATCTGGTATTTGCTTCTTGTCCAACTTTACCATGGTGAGTCCGCGGGAAAGGTCACGCTTTAAGTAACCTTCTTTATAGCACCAGGACAGAAAAGCATTGATTATGGTGATCTTCTTTGCTTGCGTCTTAGTCTTGGGATATTGATTGGAAAGCCATCTCTGGTACACTTCCAACTGCCCACGCTTCAAGATACGAATATCATTAATTCCGGTTTCGACCAAATGTCTCAAAAAATGGAGCAGCTCACGTACATATTCGGCTCGCGTGTTCCTCTTACGACTCCCGGCCTTTCGATGAATGTATAGGTAGACCATGCCAATGTTGGATACTCCTGAATAATCGTAATTTCCATTTTCATCTTCATGATCGATTAAGTACGGATGGATAACCGAATAAAGTTCGGGATCCAAGAGCGAATCTCTAAGGGAGCGATCTGTCGATAATGTTGAGAGAGGTTCTCCTTCTTGTATAAAGAAAGGTGCGGGTGTTTGGTTATTCAATAACATCACTCCAAGACAACTAAGTAGTTATTACAATTATATCAAAACAAACTGTTAAATTCTTCTTTTCATAGAGAATGTGCAATATATCGAGTCAAACAAAAATAATAGATTATTCGTTTTACTCTAATGTAACTTTCATATTTAATATAATATATAAATAAGAACATAAACTCTTTATGTTACAAGGCAACAAAATATAATGCGATAATTATGAAACAATTCTTAGACGTAAACGTACTCGCGTTGTAAAATACTTGTATGTTAGTTATTATATTAATATGTATATATCGTTGGATGAATCCAAAATAATATCAGAAGAGAAGGGACGAAAGTTATGGACCCGCTTCGCCAAGTTCTACAATCGGTACAAATAATGGCCGATATAATGGAAAGTACATTGGACGTCCGTGTGGACTTCACGCCGGCGAGCTTGCGCAGAATCGAAAAGGCGATCAATCGGGTTTACCCGTTAGGACATGAGCCCATGACTTCAACAATCGTCAGCTACGGCATATATCTGGGCGAAGTATTCGCTAGAAATATACCGCGTACTGAATGGGGGACATACAGCGAAGATTTCCTTTCATGGCACTTCCGCTCGACAGGAGAAAGCCAAGTATTCATTGGATACCCGTTGAAGCGGGTACATGATTTCTGGTTCGATCGTTCTCGAGGGCTCTCCGCCTTCTATCACATGAACGTCGATGCCCTGGAAGGAAGGTTAGATTTAGAAGTAAGTGAGGAATGGAAGTTGAAAGAGGGGGAATACATGTACCGCTTTCCCGCTTCCGTCCGGATTGACACCAAGAAGAAGAGCGGAGGGTAGAACTTCATGAGGGAATATTTAAGAGCCAGCGAAGCGGCTGCTGAACTCGGAATTACGGTGGCCTCTTTATATAAGCTTCGAAAACACGACGATCCGGTAAAGCGTTTAGAACCATTTAACCCAAGTACATATAAGGGGGACGGCGGGTTTGTGTACCGGCGTGAGGACGTTGATCGCGTTAAGCCTTCCTATGTGAAAGAGGATTTAACCGTTACGAAAGCCGCTGAAAGAATCGGCCGCTCAACAACATTCATCCATAAACTTATCCGTGACAGGCTGCTTCCATATTATGAGGGTATATACCGCGGCAAGAAGACGTTTTTCATTCGGCCTGCCGACCTAGAGAAATTTGCAGCCAGCAATCCAGATAGCGGTAAGTACGATATGATATACGATCGCAAGACCGGTGTCTTCCTCTATCAGTCGTTCCAAAATGGGGGGAAGCTTGCCCGTATTGTACAAATAAAACGGGTGAACCGACGCAAGAAAGAAATCATCCTGCAGGTGGGAACGGACGAGCTTATCAACTACGAGGATGCACTTGCCGCGGGTTGGGCACCATCCCTCACGATCTCCGATCGAAAGCCAATTACAAGTTACGGATATGCGCGTTTTGATTTCCCACTTCCGACTGCGTCTGATTCGATGATATACGGCATCATAGAGGAGCTGTTCAAGCAGGTCGGCCCGGCCAACATTCGAATTACGGCGGGGGAGAGGGTAGTTGTAGAAGTAAGAAAGTCCGTACTTGTGGGGATCATGCCCACTTCGCATCCGGATTTGATTGATAAGTTGAAGCTTTTCCTCGTCCAAGGGGAGATTGTCCCTAAATACGATGGAACTTTAATTGACACGGGATTATCACCAATCACCTTCTATGTAACGGGTGAAAAAAAGGCAGAGTTGCTGCAGCGTGCTGCTGAAGCTGGCAAGACTTTGCAAGAATGGATAGTTGAAACCGTATGAATATTAAATGGGGTTTTTATATAAATGGGAGGGTAATGATGGCTATCAAAAAAAGAAATGTAATGCAAGTAGGAGATATTTGGAGTATCGGACAAGCCACTTTTGAACGCGAGAATAAGAGAGTAAAGGCTGGAAGTGAAGCGACAAATCAGCCAGTGTATGAGATCAGCCGTATAGTCAAGATTCAGAGAATTGAGGAAGGTACTCGATATGTTCATGTCACAGATACAAAGACAGGAACTCCGATGATTATTTCAATTACAGGGTTTGGAAAAAAACAATCAACATAGCTTGTTTCGATAAAAAGGACACGAGTAGGAGTGAGCCGTTTGAAGACACGTCACCGCTTGAATGCTAATGTAAAAAGCGATATCAGGTTAAACGGCTTTCGTATAGCTCCAGATATCAAGTATAGTTTTCCGTATCTGTATAAAGACAATATTAAGTATTGGGATTTTGAAAAAAACAGCGTCAACCCATATACGCTATTTCCAAGGAGCCAATTCTTTGCTTCTCTCGCTCAGCTGCATCCTTTGATTGCGAAGGATTGGGATTACATTCGCAATCATCCGGTGACGCCTAAGAATATTAAGCCCCGGGCGCGGAAGAAGTTTTGGTGGATATGTCCCGAAAAAGGACATTCGTACCCAGCTTCCCCGGACAATCGAGTCGGAAGAGGATCACGTTGCCCATATTGCTACGGGCACTTGAAATCAAGAATAGAGGGGCTAGATGAACAACCTGAACTACTAGGGGGTGCTAACAATTGAAATCGTTAAACCAGCTTGTCCGGGAAGAGTGGAACCTCCAAGCTTGGGATATCCGTTACGGTAAGGGCATCCAACTAATGATTGGACCATCAGCTGTTCATGTGGATCTTATCCGAGATATTACCGGTGGACCAGATATTCCAGCTGTCACATTGGAATTATATTTCCGTGGATATGGTTCGTGGCTGCCGGTTGTAGAGGCAGATTCAATCTCGGAAGCTCTACAGTTGCTTGAAGAAAAAGTGACCAGGCTAATTGGCGATGTAGAATGGAAGGATTGTGTATTTACGGGCTTTCAAGAAATTTGTGGTAAAGACGATGGTGGATACGGGCTGGAAAATGCGATTGAGAACGATGCCGAGGGGATTTATAAAAAGCCTCACTGGAAGTAGGTATCGTATCGTACGGCCGGCTAAGACGACATTCGTTCTTCGGTAAATTTGTCTTTTTAGAGGAATATGATAACCGTGGAATGGGACGGAAAAGACCCTATTACTTTCTAAATAAGGGGGAAACCAGTATGCTACAAACCATCTTTACTGGGGCGGGTGGAGATATTTACTATTCATCCTTAAACATCATCGTCATGACGCTCCTTATGCTTTTGTCCATCCGGCTGCTGGTCAGTAGGCAGAAGCGGGCCTATTTAACGCTTACCGCCTGTATGGGGCTTATGCTTATCGGCCAGCTCATTCTACTCGGAATTGGACTCACGGGATCCGAACATGGAAAGGCTCTCGATATGTTCCAAAACTTACTCAACACAGCATCATTTATCCTCGGCAACGTTGGTATTTATCAGTTGTACGGAGAAACTACGAAGCGGGTCATGATAACGTACTATTGCCTATTGGCGGGCACCCTGGCTCTCTCTATTATTCCAATTGCAAGTGTGCTGTATGAGTTTGCCTTGGTTGTACTCGCATTCATTGCAATAAAACCGATTGTTGAACAAAGCCGGCACTATCAAACTTGCCTCACTTTTTACGGGATTGCAACCGCAGCACACGCGACCATAACGTTTACTGGGGACGCGCTCATTCTTCATTTGCTAGACAATCTGTGCCGCATTGCCTTTTTCGCAACACTGTTTGTCATTCTATTCGCTAAGGTTCTCACGCTTATGGAGTCCAGCTACAACAAATCTACTCGCGACGCTCTTACTGGACTGTTCAACCGCTTCTACTTTTACACAACGGTCTCCTTCCTGGTGAGCGAACAAAAGCCTATATCCGTTATCTTTTTTGATTTGGACAACTTCAAGAAGCTAAACGATACCCGCGGCCATGAGGAAGGCGATAAAGCTCTCAAAGCTGTAGCATCCATTCTCCGTGAGGAAGCCGAAGAGATCGGCTTGGCGGGGCGGTACGGTGGGGAAGAAATGGTCTTAGTTGTAGATGATCCGGACGTGAACATGGGAGAGTTTGCCGAGAAAGTAAGAGAGCGGATCGAGACTGAAACCATCGTCACAGCCAGTATAGGCTTCGCCACATGGCAGGAAGGGGATTCCTGCGATGAGCTCATCAAAAAGGCGGATCAAGCAATGTATAAATCTAAAAAATCAGGAAAAAACCGTGTAACTTCGTATGCTGCTGCTGCTGACATAGGGAAATAGAGATCTTTCAAGACGATTTTTTTATGGAAAATATTTGAGCATTACATTATATTGATAAGGAATAATGATGGGAGCGGTGACAGTTGGATGACTGAATTTAAAAATGTGAATAATTTAAAAAGAGATATTCAAGGGATTCTGGTTGTGTTAAGTGCTTCAATATTTTTGTAGGGTACGCTTACTGCTCTCATAGGGAGAACATTGTATGCACTACCGTTTTTATTGATTTCACTCTCGGGAATAATAGCATTGGCCTTTAAAATATCGCAAGTAAGTTCGTATGAAATTAATAAATCTAATTGGAATCCCCTTAACTTAATTAGAGAATCTGAATCCATCACGACTTATCTTAAAACTTGGATTGTTAAGCATCCATTCGTTATCACATTTAGCGTTGGTTTTATAGTTTTAACCCATCAAAATCTTAAATCATTAGAGGCAGTCAAAACCTTATTACCTCAAGTTCCCAATACATATCTTACGGCATATTTATTGTTGTCAGTATTTTTGTTTTACGAGCTTTTCTTTCTCATTATCTCTAAAGTAAAACATCCTATAAATTCTGTACTAAAGATCATAACATTATTATTCTATATACCAATTTATATTTACGTTGGGACTACAGGTGCATCTGCAATTATTAAATCCGTCTTTGTTTTTCTTGTCGGCATTATGACGGGTATAGTAAGAAATGAAATCTTACCTAAACAAATTATCTTAGGAACAATAGTTCTTATTGCTGGAATATGGGCCATCTCGTACTATTTTATCAAATGCATAAATGTAGCTAACAAAGAAATTTAATTGCCTTAAATCTCTAGGGTGAAAGTCCCTTACGGGGTCTGACGAACGGTTTGCCCGCAATTTGTTAATGAAGCCACAATTGACTAAAAGCCAGAAATGGCGGTGCAGGGGTAACCTCCCTTGCACCGCCATTTTAATTTTTAACACCAAATTTCATTTAGGCGAGCCATCCTTAATTGAGCCAGCCTGCTTTTGCGACAACTCTACCTACCTCACTTGTAAACATAGGTTAAGTGACCCATGAAGGTCTAACGAACGTGAGTTATAATGATCATTATAAGACAAATTAACCATAAGGTATATTAATTAAGGATTGTTCTTATAATGCTTGTGGCAATAGGAAATTGTAATTACTTAAATATCCTACAATTGTTCTCTCAACTGGGATTTGTTTACCGTTCCTTTTCAATGTGTTTATTTCAGAAAGTAGGATCTGTTGTACATCTATTCTCAAAGTTTCTAAATCTTTTCCAATAATATTACTCCTAAATGAAGGTATATATGCAACTTTCTCCCCATTGGGAAAATTTTCATACAGAACAGCATAATTCATATCTTCTAGTTCAATATACTCAATAGTAGCAGTCTCCTTAGGTAATGGAAAACCTTTACGAAGATATGAATCACATTGCAAATTTAAGATATCAATACAGAGTTCCCTAGCTTCGTCAATGGTATCCCCTATTATACTCTCTTTAAAAGCTGGTATATATGCAGCTACATTTGCTGCAGAGGCATCTGATTCGTATATGACTATATATTGATTATTCATTTAGAACAAAACCTCCATTTATTCAATGTCTGATAAAAGTATTATTCCATAAGACCTATATAAAATAAATGAAAGTGTCCTGAAATCTACATCTTTCGACCTAAAATCCTTTTTTTACACCTTTTATTGACTCATTTAGTAATATATATAGGTCTTTATGTCGATATATGTTGGTACATGTAGAAAATTAAGGGATTAATAATTATATATACATAATTAATGGAGGATAATATGGAAGAAGGATTAAGTATTATAATTGCTGAGGACAACGAACATCAGAGAGCAAGACTTCATCTATATGCACAAAAGTCAGGGCTTACAATACTTGAGTCAGTTTCTTCTGGAACCAGATTAATTGAGGAATGTTTAAAACATAGACCAGACCTAGTTTTGCTCGATATAGGATTGGAACGAATGGATGGTATTTCTGCCTATAAAAACTTATTAGATTTAGGAATACATCTGCACATTATTTTCATTACCGGATCGAGTAATCCGACACATCTGTTAATGGGCTATGAATTAGATTCCATTGATTATTTGACTAAACCTTTAAACTATAGTCGTTTTGAAGTGGCCATCAATAAGGCAAAAAAGAAAATTCAATATGAAAAATATGTTATTAATATCGAACTCCAATCAGTAAATATGGTTACTGTAAAAAGTAAAAGGCGTAATTTTACTGTCAGTGAAGATCAGATTATTTGTGCTGAGAAAGAAGGAGATTCGAAAGTCATAAGGTTATATACAGTAAATTCTGGTGTTGTAGAGACAACCACACCCTTAAATAAAATTGCTGATCAATGCTCAACTAATATATTTTCACCACATAGAAGCTTCCTGGTAAATTTAAAATATATTGAAAAAGTTGTACCTGATAATATCATTACTGGAAATCACATTATTAAGATGAAGCATGTTGATATGAATATTATATTAACAAAGGCAAATTATGAGGAATATATGCTTAGAACCAAGTCAATAAATAATTGGAAAAGAGACGCCTAGGCGTCTCTTTTCTTTTAATATACGCCCGCATGGGCATCATCTTAAAGGAGAAAGTCCGGAACGGGGGCTGGCGAGCACATACCGGGCTAAGGTGTCTAATCGTGAGGCGGGATTCAGAGGCAAATAGACGGGCCAAGTTAACGCGTACCAAATGACGGGATGCGGCGTCGGTGCCGAGTCAGGCTTGATGAGCATCACTCTCGTTGGCCCAGCGAGATCACCATGCAGCTGCGGTTGGACCTCAGCCGTTCGACCGGCAACATTGGGCTCGCCATCGGCCACCCGGTAGCAGGAGACCACTAGGCCGGGCACACCACTTGGAGTCGGGCAGCTGCGGGCATGGACTATGGGAGGCAGAGGCCTGGTTCGGCATCAGTGAGGGCGCCCGGTTCTCGCCGGGGCTGGATGTGGAATGCGAGGCCGCCTGTGGCAACGCTGCACGGCACGGGGGGGCAACTGGCCCCGCACGATGCTTCTCCTGCTGAATCAAGGTGGAAGGGCTGGCCCCGGTCGTCTCCCATCTTTTAACTGGATGAAGTCGCATGACGCGGATCGACGGGCACCGGGTTGTCAGTGGGATGCTTTGTTATAGCTAATTCCAGGCTGGGGCATGGGAAATGTCCCTTAACTTAAATAATGCCCTTCCAACCTGCTATTGAGAAGCGAAAGGGCTGAAGTGTCTGCATCTCATTAGCTTGAACTTTGTTAACCTATTCTAACCGCATTATGTGTGGAAAAGGGATATTGATACTAATTTGAAAATATAGTATAAATTTCCTAATAAGGATTACGTGAACAGACTTAAATTGATTCCTAGTCTCTATTTCCATATATTAACTTAATAGTTATAATGAGTACATGCCCCAAATATTGGGTGCAAATACATATAAGAGGAGGTTTTTGGGATGAAAAGAAATTGGAAAAAAGGATTTTCCACGCCTATGCCATTCTTTAGTGAAATTAAATGGGGTTAATTTATTAAAAGGGGATGAAGGCTAACGCCTTCATCCTGTTTTTAAAATAAGGAGGTTTTTTAGATGCCAATTATCGAATTAGATAGTCATAAAACAATATACTTGAAAGATTTAGACCTTTTGAGAAACTTGGAAGAAAGAATTCTTCCAGAAGATATTGTAAGTTATCCTCCTTCAAAGTTAAAACAAGAAATGAACGAAATTCTTGCAAAATTATCTAAAATAGAACATCCTGTTGCAGCTGAGTATGTTTTCGGAATGGCGATACTCCATCCAAACACGTATGTTAGATACAGTTTGGTTGAATTCGTTAAAGAGTGGTTGCCGTATCCCTCAGCACTTGAAACCATATATAGATTATTACACGATCCGGACGATCTAGTTTCCTTTCGGGCAATGGAGATTTGTGGTGAAGAAGGTATGGATTTAGCTATCGGTAAGTTAACCCATATTATCGGTCCAGCTAATCAAAAAATTCTTGAACCTAATAAACCCGTTGGGCTCGGGGCAGCTAAAGTCCTTACATCACTAACTCATATTTATGAAACAGAGGATGTTGAAGAATTAAGGAATTATGAAATGTATTATAAGCTCTATAAGAAACTTGAGGACAACGCTGATTTTGAAGAGCATATTCCAGTTGACTTACTGGAGGATTTTGTAAGTAAGGATCATGAAGGTATGGTGTTAATACCAGGTGGGTTCTTTAAATACGGTTTAGAACCTGATCAAGTACCAGATAAGAATTTTGGTTGGAGTGATGCATGCCCTACTAGGACGGTATGGCAACCGCCATTTTTCATCGATAAATATCCTGTAACTAATGAGCAATATGATAGCTTTGTACGTGACATACTTCAAAATGGCCATGTTTTTTGTCATACAAATGAACCTGAGGAGAAGGACCACACTAGAAATACATATTGGGATGATAGGTTTAAACCAGAACATCCTGTAACAGGTATAGATTATTATGATGCTTATGCTTTTGCGAGATGGGCAGGAAAGGATTTACCAACTGAGTATCAATGGGAAAAAGCAGCAAGAGGAAAAGAAGGTCATATCTGGCCTTGGGGTAATGAATTTTTGGACAAAGCATGTAACTGGTCGTATACTACTACGGGTTTATATCCTTCAGGTCCCAACGAATGGAGAAAGCATATTGTAGGAATTAACTCTATTGATAACACTTGCTTGGTTAGACCGGCTTCCGAATATGCTCAATATGCAAGTTCTTATGGGGTTGTCGGCATGGTTGGTAACCATTGGGAATGGACAAGGAGTGACTTTTTAACAAGAAGAAATTTTACTCCAGCTTTAGTTAATCATGAAACTAAAGAGAATGCATATGCTGTTCTTAAGGGGGGCTCTTTTTATTCACATCCTGGACTTATGTTTCCTTCTTTTAGGGGTAAAGATATCGCCTTTTGCAGACATAATGAGATGGGGATAAGATGTGTTGTAAATATCCCTATTAATAAATTAAGAAAAGCCTTAGGTAAACCATTTAAAAATAAAACAATATATTAGGATGATATTAATATGAATTGGTGGGAAAACTTTTTTGATAAAGACTATATCAAGTTTTGGAAGACTGTTAATTTTGAAAGAACTGAAAATGAAGTAAAAGGAATAATTAATTTATTGAACTTAAAAGGTAATGAAGAAATACTTGATGTTCCTTGTGCCCAGGGGAGAATTGCTATAAGACTTGCAGAATTGGGTTATACAACTACTGGTTTAGATTATTCTGAATATTTAATAAATTTAGCACTTAGCCAATCTAAGCATCTGGATAATTGTAACTTCGTAGTTGATGACATGAGAAGATTCTCTTCAACAAGGGATTTTGACACCGTTTTGGGGATCTTCTCCCCTCTAGGGATGTTTGGGAAGAGAGAAGATGATATCAGCTTTATAGAGGCCGTCTACAATACATTAAAAGAGGGTGGTAAATTTTTACTAGATAACATGCATAGGGATTACATCATTACTTTAAGTGGGAAAAATGAGTGGTGGGAAATAGATAACACATATTTAATGGAAAAAAGGGAGTTTGATTTTGTGAACTCGATTTCATATAGTAAATTGTTTTGGTTCGAGGATGGTCTTTGGAAGGAAAAAAACGCATACACTAAAGTTTATTCCGTGGAAGAGATTATACAATTGCTACAAGATTGTAATTTCAGAATAGATGCATATTATGGCGACTATAATGGAAAAAGATTTTCTCTATCGGACCCTCGTATTATTATAGTAGCTACAAAGTAAAACTCTATTGGGGGGAAAGAATTGAAAAAGCTTTTTAATATTGATCTATTATTGAGAAATCCAAACCTTAGGAAAATATGGTTAGCCATGTTTGTATCTCGAATGGGGGACGGTATTTACTCTGTAGGATTGGCATGGTTTACATATAATACTTATAAAACAGGCTGGAGTGTTGGTTTAGTACTTGCTGCTAACGCTTTAGCTACCTTTGTGGTCGGGATCATTGCTGGTGTATATGCGGATAAAAAAGATAAGAAGAATATTATGATTTTCTCAAACCTAATTAGCGGCATATTGGTTGCATTAATTCCATTATTAATATGGATGAATGGGCTTAATTATGTAATGCTCGTGGTCATATCTTTTTTACTTGGAGCTACTTCCCAGTTCTTTGAGCCTGTGCTTTATGCCTCTATACCTAAGATAAGTAAAGAAAACGAACTGGTTGAATCGAATTCAGCAATCGGTTTAACAGATAGTTTAGGATACTTGGTTGGCCCTTTTATTGGTGGACTATTAATTACGTATTCTAATGCTAATGTAATATTTATTATAAATTCAGTTTCTTTTTTATTAGCCGCCGTTTTTATTTCACGTTTACATGTAAATTTAAATACAATCAATATTACAAAAAAAACACCCCAAGGGTTTTTGAAAGATTGTTCAGAAGGGCTAATATACGTTGTCCGGAATAAGACACTATTTTCTTATTTCGGGTTTTCTACTCTCGCCTTATTAGCTTATTCTCCATTATTCGTTGTATTACCAGTTTATCTTGATGATATTCTACATTTAACATCAGCAGAACAATCTTCAACTTTGGGTGTGCTCTATTCTTTATTAGCATTTGGTCAATTAATAGGATTTAGCTTAATTTCTTATGTGAACAATCAATTAAAGGTACTGGTGGTTATTGGTTACTTATTGCATGCTGTGGGCTTTAGCTCATTTTATTTTTTTCATAATGCGTATATAAATTATATAAGCATCATCATAGCGGGAGTCTCTTTTGGTTTAGCTGGTGCTGCTTTCCAGACCGCATTACAGAAACAGGCTTCACCAAACTTTATCGGAAGGGTATTTGGTTTTAAATCTGCTTTAAATGGAATAATGCTTCCTTTAGGACGAAGTTTAACAGGATTGTATTTAGTCACTGCTACCAGCACCAGTGTTTTTCTAATTATGGCAAGTATGTACGTCGTGGCTTCATTGTGGGGCTATGTGTCTATTCCCAAAAATAACAACAACTTTGAAGAGGTATTACATTTATAATATACGGTGAACGGTTCTGATGCTTAATGCCTATCATTTACCGTCAACGTAGGACTGGATACATTGTTTGTTGACGTAATTAAACTGGCCTCAGGAATTCTATTCTTGTCACATCCTCGGAAATAACAGAAAAATGGCAGTCAGGGGTTAATCCTGTTCTGTTTTTTTTTCTGTTTTGATCTATATTACTAAGGGAAGCATGCGGAATTTTAAACCTCTCCTTTCAGTTAATTCTTCCCTGAAATACTTCCCGCGAAGGATGTCCGGCCATTTAACCAGTTCGGATCGCCAATAATAACTAATTAGAGATGCTGCAGCGATAAAAGGACCAAATGGAATTTTCGAAAATTTTTTATTATCTCCCGGATAAGATAATCCCAAAACCTGCAACGGTACCGGCTAATGAGAAGAGAAGAAAGAACTTACGGTGAGTTTTATTCGTATAACCAGCCCTATGAATGCAAGAAGCTTTATGTCCCCGCCACCAATAGCGTCGGAATTTTAAAAAAAAGCGGATATCACTACCAATTAAAGCCGCTGCAAAATACTCCCAAAAGAGGTGTGTGTGTAGAGGGTGGATAAATCCGGAGGACAGCTACACTTGCGATTCGAGGCAACGTTAATCATATACCGTATATCGCAAATGGAGATAATAATAAGCGCCGAGGCATACCAGGAAGCCCGTTGGTGGCCGAGGGCTGCAGGACACGTGTCCTCCTGATTGACTGGACCGATACTCTAGAATCATGAACCCGACCTACCGGCGCACGCTCTCCCTAATCTAGTACGGAGCGGGGGAGGTGGTGCCCGTCTGCGCCCGTTCGAGCAGTTGATACCGCACGACACAGTGACGCGGATCGGTGGGTACCGGGTCGCGAGAGTGATGCTTTGTAACAGCTAATTCCAGGCTTGGGGCATGAGAAATGTACCGGAGAACATAAATAATGCCCTTCCAACTTCCTACTGGGAAGCGAAAGGGCTGAAAAGTCTACATTCACGTTAGCTGGAACTTTGTTAACTATTGGAACAGCCGTATACGCACCCGCAGGTACGGTGGTGAGAGGACGGGGGCTAGTCACCTCCTCCTACTCGATTAAGCTGAAAGGGGAAGAACAACCTTAAAGGTTATTTCACACTGATTCTGAGAGATTTCTATTTTACCTTTGTAGTTACTCAGTCTCTCATTAACAATCGCGAGTCCTAACCCGCTATGCCCCTCATTAAATTTCTTACTATAACCATAGTTTAAAATATTATTTAAGTCTTCAGTTGATAGTCGCTCGGATAAAGTGTTGGTTATACTAAATGATAGCAAACCATCTACAATTTTTGCTTCTATATGAACCCTTCTATTTGCCGGATCGACTTTAATGGCTTCTTCAAATGCATTATCGATTAAATTACCAAGTATTTTAACAATATCAACGGACCGTAGACCTGTGATATCTATCCGTTTTACTGCATCAAAATCGTAGCTAAATTTGATTTTCCTGTGAGCTGCATGAGTTACCTTAGCATTAAGTAATGACGCTAACGCAGGATGCCCAATTTCTATCATGTCATTGACTAACATGAATTCTTCGGCCAGGTCATCTAGGTAATTATCTAGTTCATCATACATCTTTAGTTCAATGAAGCTTTTAATGGTATCCAGGTGATTTGAGTAGTCATGGTGTTGCCCTCTGAATGCTACAATCAAGTTATTAATCTCACTTGTATAATTATTCTGTACATCTTCGGCAATATCGTCTTTTGCTTTTCTTATGAGTCTAAATAAAACTGTCGCTACAATAATACTCAATATAGAAACCAGTACAATTATGGAAATAAAGTTTACCATTTGTTGATTTAGCGCGGATGTAATGCTATCTAAACTTGTTGTGATTCCAATTACGTAGGGGAATTCTACATTGTTTAAAGTAACAGGGAAAAAGGTTTTTAAGACTTTATTTTTTTGAATTGTTGCTGAAACATGTACCGATTTCCCATTTTTGGACGCCTCTAGAATGTGTTTAATATCATCATTAGTTTTATATTTATAGTCTCCATAGAAAACTTGTCGTTTACCATATCTTGGGTTTTTTCTACCATTAGAATATGTGAATAATGATGGATCATTTGGAGAGAGAGCTATAGTATTCGGGTTAAAGACAGTAATTTCAAGAAGGTCTTTATTTTCTGAAACAGTATTTCTAATTATCTTTTCAACGCCTGCATTATCTTCAACCTTTTTGATATACTGATTGTCCATGTATGGGTTAATTATGTAATTTGTTGAGCCATCATAATAGTATCCATATTTGTTTTTAACAGAAGAAGGGTCAGAGGAGGAGCCGGAAAGCTGACCGGCCCAAAAGTTAGGTAAAACATCACCCTTTATCGTAACTGGCTTTAATGCGAATAATTCATTAAATGCGATGAAATAGTCACCCCAGTCTTTGGAGCTAATGCCAATTTGCTTAGGATTTGAAGATTTAACCCCAACTATATCATCACCCAATTTCGCAAAGAGGGTTATGTCACTTATATCATATTTATTTTTTAGTTGTATTAGTGTGTCATTATTTACTTTTCTATAATCCTTAGGTAGTTCCTTTAAAGAGCCGATGGATATATCCCTTAATTTTTGTGCCATAAGTTCATCAGTTATTGAAAAAGCATATTCCGTATGGTCTATGCTTAATTTTATTTGGTTTGATATTGCAAGGGTTCGGCTCTCCATACTCTTGGTTAAGGATCGTTCGACCGTATAATAATATACGACGTCATTTAAAACAATTGTTAACAAAAAAACAGTTATTGAAAGTATAAAGATATTTCTAATTTTCAAGTAAGGCACCGCCTATGTTTGTAATGTCACTTAAGTAGGTTTTGAGATCCAGTAATTCTCCAAATTGATGATCAAACTGACGAGGGTTGAAGGCTTCAAATCCATTTCCAGGTACAAAAGTGAGTTCCCCAAAATAAACAACATTATTTGCTTCGTAAAGGTCAACACGAACAAATCCAAATGGCTTGGATAATTGCGCAGCTAGCGAGAGCATCTTATCGAAATTCTTTGGCATAGAGACGGTCTCACTAATATTTTCATACAGCAAGACGAGTGGGAGCTTGTTCCAATGAGTGTCATATAAGTTCCTCTTATGATTATCAAATCTACCGGAATCAACCTGTATAAAGTGAGGAACTCCACCAAAACAAAAGAACTTATAATCCTTAAGGTCACCAGAAGGATCATAAATTAGTTCCTCAACAATTACTCTTCCCTGGAGTGGTTTATAGCATAACTCCCCTGTCATATCACCGTAATTAGAATCAAGCCAGCTTCTCATTTGAATGCAAATTGAGTTCCAGTCAACTTTATTCTTATCTTTTACGATGATATTCCACCCTGAACCATGAGTAGCCTTCATAATAAAGGAAGAAGGGAGTTGATTAAAGTCGATTTGTTCAATTGTTTCATAGATTCCCACCATAGGAATGAGATATTCCTGGCCTATGGTTTTCTTAACATAATCCCGAACATTATATTTATCTACGTAATTACTTAGCCTTTGTAAATTTCCATGTAGCTTAATATACTGCAGTTTCTCACTAAAAGTTTGGGGATTTTTCAGATCAGGAACATATCCTTGGAATTTGGTGAAGTTAGACATAATGTAATTAAGCAATGAAACCACGCTCCTCTGGGAATTCCTCTCTAAACAAGAAAAAAATCTACAACGTAAAGACAACTAAATAGTTAAAAATTATGAATTTTTTTGTTCTTTCTCAATACCTTGAAATCGTTAGGCTTTAACTCAATTGATGAATATTCTATCTTACAATTTGAATTGGGACAATAGATCCCTACTTCTATAGATAAGCCTGTCATTACTGTTGTTGTAGGTTGTAATAAGGTATTACACCGTACGCACCTAAAGTATGTATTTAGTTCCAATTTAAAGGCTCTCCTATCCGTATAATAGTAACTTGATCGGTCTATGATTACATTCATGAAATGTACCAAAGGAAAATAGTACATTAGTACTATGTTATATTAAACTCACATAAGAAACAATATTTATTGCCGCTGCGTGATTGAGATCGTGCCACCGCTCAGGGAGAATAAGCGGGGAGAGGAGATAGGATTACGTTTAGCAGCAGATAAAGGCTCACTTTAATATGAGAATTGGACAAAAAAAGGACTCTTACGGAGCCCTTTGAGTTTATCCTTTAATATTTTTCTTTCGAGTGACCAACCAAGTACAAATAATTAGAGTTGCACAAACTATACCAATTGAAAATATTACCGAGTTACCCAAGACATATTTCCTCGTAGTACTATACTCCATTCCCACTGTAGAATTGGTTTCTGAAGTAATGCCTTGCTTTTTCAAATAATTATGAAATTCAAGAACTGTAATTATACTATCCCCATTTTTGTCTGCGGCAGGCGGACCTAGTTGACTATAATCGTTTTTCTCTCTGGCCGTATTAATGTAGTTCTCAGTTATATCCTGACTTCGTAAATATTTTTCTACTTCATTGAGAGCTACAATTTTTGACTCAGACGGGAAAAAGTAATTATACGCTGGTATAGCCATGCAAATGAGGAGAATTAAGACTCCACTAATTATTACACTTTTTTTCATTAGTTAATCCTTCTCACAAGCAGCGCCGTCTTTATCCCGGTCGAGCCTGTGCGGATCCTTATCCGGTCCTCCAGCGGCAATGAAGAACGCCTGTGCTTCGGCTTCCGTATCGAAGTCCGTGCAGTCGCGGTCCGGTCCGTTAGGATCGTATTTAACGCCAGTGGCCGGCTTGCTCTCCGCTTTGTTATTGTCCGCCCAAAGTCCACGCTTGTTATCGCGCGCTTCTTTTTGCAGCGCTGTAAACGTCTTCGTATGCTTAACGTTAGGCGGTATCGTCAACAGCACGGCATATCCGTTCTTAATTAGCTCGGAGTTAACGAACGTTCCGTCCGCTAGGTATACGTAAGCGAGTAGACGGCCGTATTTATCACGTTGCTGAACATCAAATACGAGCGTAACCGTTTTACCTGTGAGTAACTTTTTCGTATAAATAGACGCTTCCTTACCGTAGTATTCAACCGGCTTTGTAGGGTGAACAGTTTCCGGAGTGTCTACTCCGATCAAACGTACATTTTCCGTAGACTTGCCTACCGCGATTTTAAATGTATCTCCGTCAACGACTGATGTGACTTTGTAGTTGCCGTTTTTGAGTGTGGGTTTCTTATCAGCTGCCATAGCAACGGATCCAAATAACAGCGTGAGTAACGTGATGAATACAATTAACTTTTTCATATTAATCCTCCTTCATTTTGCGTAGACGAATGTACATGTTTCCCTTAGAAAAAACTCCTCTTTAATTCTAACTACTGTGTCCGTAACATCTACAATAATACCACTACCGATAAGTTCGTTCCCTTGAAACACTAGGATAGGTTTCTTCTCAAAGTTAGCGGTATGTAAATGGACGTTTCCTTTTAGCCAACGAAATCCCATGTAATTATCCATATTTCACCACTCCCGTCCTATATTTTACGATAATTGTCTAATCCTGCCTACTGCTTTTTACCTAACTACTATGCGGAGGAACCAGAAGGCAACGGCAGGTTGATGACAGTAATGTGGAGCATTGAAGAGCGCTAAGATAGTATTGGAGGGGAGTTGGCCAACGAGTAGGGGGGGGGGGAGTTTAAGCAGAGATTGACCAATGCCAGGGTAGAAGAAAACAATTTGGTCAAGCGAGGAGTTAATGCTGAACGTCGTAATAGATAAATATACGGCAGCATTGATATAAATGGTTTTGAGATTTTTAAAGCATGGGAGCATCTATTCAACGTGAAAGAAACTTTAAAATTGCTTCTGCTAACGGAATTTTCAAAACCGAGCTTTGTTGTATTCCCATAAGAAGGCTTGTAATTTTATAATAATTTGGTAGATTATGTTGGAATCTAATGTTTGAACATCAGATATCCGAAAGCAGTTTCAATCGATTCAGTTATCCCGTTCCAGCTGGGTATCTTTTTCTGATCTGTATTGTAGAATGGATAGAACGTGAGGTTTTATGGACTTTGGGGAATATTGGTTTGATATAGTGTTGATACGATAGGGGGCAACCATTTGTCTTTACTATGGAAACCGATTGACCAAATTACTGAGCAGGACATCCAAAGTCTTTTCACCAATCTAGTTCCGGAGAGTCGCGTCGTAGCGCTGCCAAACCTTCAAGGTGGGGACAATAAGCGCGAGTTCGTATATGACGTTACCGCCTTCGCTAATGGTGGCGGGGGAGAGCTCATCTTCGGCATTGCTGAAGCATCGGGCCGGCCTGATCGCGTGGTAGGTGTCTCGATCGGTAATACAGACCAGCTTATTCGGCAGGTTGAAGAGATCATTCGCACCAGCGTGCAGTATATATGGCATTCAGATTCATGCGGTACAGCTTTCATCGACCGGCAACTACGCATTCATGATTCGGATACCTAATAGTCTTATTTTGCCGCACATGGTGAGTATAGGAGGCACGCAGCGATTCTACACCCGAAATTCGGCCGGCAAGTACCCAATGGATATCAACGAAATTCGTTCTGCAATCCTCTCTACCGCAGGAATTTCCGAAAGGCTAAGGGACCTACGACTCTTTCGTATCGCGAAAATTAAAGCAGATGACGGCTTTATGACGCTACGGAACGGGGCACGTAGTACTTTTATTGAGACCTAAAATATATGATTCTGCCAAGGACATTTCAACTTCTTATTGCGGACACCCGACCGATTGTCAACCTCGATCTATAATTTCATATTTCTGCTGGAAAGCAGGCAAAACAAAAGCCAGTAAACCTTTAAATAAGGGTTACTGGCTTTTAGCTTTATGTTGAAACTACTTTACCGTTATATTTCCGACAACTGCTTTTATCGGAGAGTCAATATTCTTATTGTTTGAAAGAGCTTCAATTTTAATAGCTACTTTTTCAATGCCTACAACGACTGCGTCTATAGCAGAAATATCTTCATTGCTAATCGTAGCCTCTTTTAATATAAGCCCACTCTTTTTGTCAATGACAAATAATTTAAAAGACACGTTCGAATCTGCAACGGTCGCTCTAAAATTTAGCTTACTAAATTGTTTTCCTATATTAAAAGTAAATTGATATGAAGCATTAAGATTGTGGACGTTGAATATTAACCCACTAGAAAACACATTATTTCCTATAGAGAGAGCATCAACGTCTACCGTTGGATAGACTTCATTGGTAGGAGCATAAGAATCAAACATTTTTTCTTTTATGATATCTGTATAGTGATTATTCAGACCAAATATAAGCTGTTTGTTAGAAGTATCTAACGAAAAGGGGATTTTCAGCGACTCAGAAATATACTTGGCGGGTACATAATATGTTCCGTTATAAAGAATTGGTCTTAGCTCTTTACCGACTGCATCACGTGGGGCAAATTTTTTGCCATGAACCGTCATCGTAAAGCCGTAATCAATACTAGCTTTTATACTTTTAATCAAATTGCTCGCAGATGCTGAGGAAAAGATTAAAACCAACAAAGAGAAAGAAAGTGCGCTTATAAAAGAAATCTTTTTTAAGTTTAACAATGCAATACCCCCAAGTTTAGAATTTGAATATAAATTCGACAAAATTCCCTCAGTACCTTTAAATATACATACAGAGTTAATGTAATTACACGGTCACCAACTCAAATAAATAACTTTAGCACCTTTGAAACTTGCAAAGAATATGAGCGTGTCTATTTATGTACAAAGTTAGGGTGACGCTTGGCTAGCTGTGGTTATTATAGATGTAGGAGGCGTCTACCCTTCTCCAAGTATTGTATGTATGCTCGACAGAGCGGTATGTGCTCCAAGGCTGACCGATGGAGTTCGCGAACAGGACCAAGTCCAATAAGTTCGGAAATCTTCTCATAAATTTCGGTGTCAGGTTCATCATATTTTTTGATTGTAGTTGCTGTAATGTCGTCTCGAACAGTTTTATACTTGTTTAAAATTGTATGAATCCGTTCGAACCTTTCTAGGGAACCGGACAAGAGGTCGCGCAAACTCCGTTTTCACCCAAAATGAGAGTAACTGAGTTAATTTCTTAATTATCCGCCGGATCGTCCGGAAGGTAATTGATAAGGAAGAGGATGGGGGGGCATTTTCGATCAGACGTGAATATAAGCTCAGTCTAAAAGAATTGGCTCCAAGACCCACCGAACAGGAAGTCCAAGATGAGATGAGTGCACTAAGAAGATATGTCGAACAAGACTAACATTTTATTGTTACTGTAGTACGCTCTTACAAAATTCCATATAATACAGATCCATCTGATTTTACAACTTGCAACATCTTCAAGTACCTCTACACTTACAATATCATTAGACGTACAGCTCTGAAGTTCATATTAAGCCAAATATAGCACTAGGAAGCAAATGTTTGATATGTCTTAAGGCTGGGAAAAGCGTTTGATCATTTGATCAGACGCTTTTTTTAATTTACTAAAATGTGAAAGGTATGTTGGCTGTGATGGGGATGACGTTTGTATTATTTAACGGTATGACGATGACTTAGCTGGATTCTATGAACCAGTGACCTGGATGTAGATCCTAAATGCAAAAAACTTCACGTGCATATAAGCGCTGACTTGATGGTTTTAAGTACTTGAAAAATCGATTCATGACATGAACTTCTACTTCTTCGATCTGGTAGCATATTTATTAATAGAGGGCTTCCTTAAATTGGTGCAAAAATCATTTATTCTTGGCTAGCACCGGCAGGAAGGGGTCATACTCCAGCAAGATAGTAATGCCGAAAAAAAGGCAGATAGAGATATAATTAATCATATTTTGTTATATTTAACTAAATCCAAAAAATGTATTATATGGTGGTAACTATATGTTGCATGAAAGTTCTTGAAATTTGATTTTTAAAATCATTTCAAAGGAGTGTTCAGTATAGAATCTAATATTCTGCCGATTGAAAAACCCCTCGTATCTTCGTACGCAAATCATGCATTCTATCTAACAGCGTTAGCTAGTTCAAAAGATTACTTAGGATGGTTTTATAGTAATTATATTCAATTAAAATGCACATCTTACAAACGGTTTCAAATATGGTTTGATTTTTACACTCTAGACCCTGCATACCATTTTAATCCTCATCTCACAACAACGAGCCAAATATTACAAAGAGAAATGTTGGATGTTGTGAATTTTGGAATTTTGGATCTTATTAGAGGACTGATTGATGCAGGGTATTATGTGCATTTAAATATTGATGAATCAGTAATTCCACAATCACCAAAATATAAAAAAGGACCATATTATCACCCAATATTTATCTATGGCTATAACAACTTAACTGGGAAGTTTAAGATAAGCGGATATTTTAATCATCATAAATATGAATTTATCGAAGCGGATTATGCTCTAATTGAAAAAGGGTACGAATTGGCTAAAGCTGATAAGAATAGTCTTTGGATCAATCGTTTACAGTTATATAAGGTAAATCCATCGGCTAACTATATATTTGATATAGAATGTGTGGTGGAAGGATTGCGTGAATACTGTTTATCTATACCATCAGATAGAAAGATTAGGCACTTCGAAAATCCAGACCCTGATGCTAAATTCGGATTACAAACTTATGACTGTATGGAGGAACATATCGAAACCATAGCTACTTATAATTATCCTATCGATCTAAGGCCATTTCATATTATTTGGGAACATAAGAAGGTGATGGTATCTAGACTGAATTATATGATGCATGATGAACTAAACTTGAAAGAATTCATAAATCAATATTCAGAACTGGAGAAAGAAACAAATTCAATTAAAGATACAGCGTTAAAATTTAAAATTACGGAAGATATGCGTCTATTAAATAACTTGAGTAAAAGCCTAAAGAAAATTCATACACGGGAAAAGTACATCCTGGAGGAGCTGATTTCTACATTGGAGAAAAATAATCAAAAGTTGATCATAAATCAGGAAGAGAAGATCAAGTAATTAAGTAATTAAGTAATGTTTATTTTTCTATTAAGACTTAGAAGTCCTAAGTTATGAGCGAATGATGTTGCTCATTTATGAAGCTGAATTATGAAAACTATCTTTTTTACATGGTGTTAATTAAGGAAATATATTTAACTAAAGAGGACAGATTATATGAATGGTGATAATAGGTCAATTTACAAACCGGTATTTATAGGTGGATGCCCTAGGAGCGGTACTACACTTCTGGGTTCAATGTTAGGCGCACATAGCGAAAGTATTTGTGTACCGGAGTCTCAGTTTAAAATTGGTCTCATATCAAAATTTAAGACATATTCAAATAATATAGAATTATTAAAAAAAGACCTGTTCAATAATAAGAGATTTAAATTATGGCAAGTAGATGCTAAGGAAGTTAAGAACTATCTTATTAATAACAGTATAACCATACAAGATCTTCTAGATTTTCTTGTGGAGTCTTATTCAACCAATCACAAAAAAAAAACCAGCATGTGGATTGATCATACACCAAATAATATCATGTATATCAGAACGCTAAATAACACTTTTAATAATGCAAAGTTTATTCATGTTATTCGGGATGGGAGAGCTGTATTAGCTTCAATTAGAAAGACTGATTGGGCACTTAAAAATGAAAATATTCAAAAGTTATCAACATACTGGGCATCTCAAGTTTCGTATGGTTTAGCAGCAGAGTCCTTCTTTCCTGAAAGTGTTTATCGAGTGAGATATGAAGATATTCTTACAAATACAGAAGAAGTCATAAAAGGGATTTGTGAGTATTTGAATATTCAATTTGAGGAATCTATGTTAAGTACCACTGGATTTGTACCACCAGAATACACAAAGTTGCAACATCAACTTATTGGGGGTGGACTGCAGTCCAATAGAAAAACGGCATGGGAACTTGAATTATCAAAAGCCGAGATTGAACAATTTGAATATTATACTGGTGATTTATTATCATACCTTGGTTACGGGCAATCTAACCGAATGTTATCCTTTGTCGGTGCATCAGGAGAAGAAATAATGGACTTTAATTTTTTGGAAAAGGAAATAAATAGACTATTAACACGTTATAGACGAGAACAAAATATCAAATGACTAATAACGAACACTGTACTGTTTCCCATCTAATAAATATAGAAAAGAGAGGATATGCTTATGAATAGTGAAGAAGTTTTAAAAATTGTAAATAATAAAATGATAGATTTAGGCATAATTAGTGAGGGGGAAATTTTGCAACCAAATGTTGATCTTATGGATGTAGGTCTTGACTCGGTAAATTTAATGTCTTTAATTATTGAACTGGAGGAACAAACCGGTGTTATAGTCTCCGATAGTGATTTGATTCTTGGTAATTTTTCTACTATTGAAGCTATCATGCAATACTTCTATGAGAACGTTAACACATGATGAGTAATGGTTACCAAGAACTATAGAAGGAGACTTCGCATGATTAAATGTGTGATTTGGGACCTTGATAATACCGTATGGAATGGTATTTTAAGTGAGGATATAGAAGTGACACTAAGGTCTGGAATTGTAGATATATTAGAAAGCTTTAAACAAAAAGGTGTTGTACAAACTATTGCAAGCAGAAATGACATGGAGGTTGCGAAGGGTAAGTTAAAAGAAATGGGTATCGACAAATACTTTTTATATCCCCAGATAAACTGGGGAAACAAAGTCAACTCAATTCAAAAATTCATAAATGGCTTCCATTTTAAAATTGAAGACATCCTTTTTGTTGACGACAATGAATTTGAAAGGGATCAAGTTAGAAGTAAGTTCAGTACCATTAATATCTCAGATGCCAAAAATTTGACAGAAGTTTTTGAAATCGCTAAAAATCTTAAAAGATTGGATACTACCGAGGCAATCGAGCGTTTAGAATTATACGCGTTAGAAGAGAAGCGATTAATAAATAAAGAAAATTTTTCAGGAACCGATATAGATTTTTTGCGTGATTCAAATATACAAATTGAATTATTAATGGCGAATTACGAAGAGTTAGATAGGATTAAGGAGTTAATTGATCGCACAAACCAGTTAAATACTACGGGGTATAGGTACACGAAAGATCAATTAAAGGAAATGATAGATAACCCAAGTTACAAATTGTATATCTTTAAAGTTAGCGACAAATATGGAACATATGGCCGTGCTGCTTTACTCATTTTAAGGGTCCATTTAGAAAAGAGAGTTGATATAGTTCAGTTAATAGTGTCATGTCGTTTGTTAGGACGAGGTGTTGCTCAAAGCTTATTATATCTGGCTTACTTGCACGCTTTATCAATCAATAGCACTTTATTAACATGTATGTTTAAGAGAAATCAATTTAATAGACAAATGATCTTAATGTTTACTTCTAATAAGTTCAAGAATGAAGATTTCGAAAAAACCGAAGAAGCAAATTTCTTTGAACTTGACATAACATGTAATAAAATATATCTACCTAATTGGATAAATTTTCTTAACAGTGAGAATAAGGAAATTAATAAAGTATTAGAATCTATTAAAAAATAGGTTGAAATAATACCATGGGGATAGTTAAATGACGATCAGTGTAGTATTAGCTACCAAGAACAAGGCTGAGTATTTAGATCTTACATTACATTGTCTTTCCAAACAGCAGTATACTGATTTCGAATTGGTAATTTGTAATGATGGTTCAACGGACGAAACAGAAAACATCATTGAGAAGTGGCGATCTAAATGGAAGAAATTTCACTATATAAAAAATGATATACCAAAAGGAGTTGCTACCGCAAGAAACAATGCGTTACAAAATGTTTCGCGTGATTATGTGTTGTTTTTGGATGATGATAGGTTGTTGTTGCCGGATTCCCTCAGTAATCATGTGAATATTAATATTCACAATCGAGGTTCATTCGTTTGTGGAAAACGTTGGGAGTTATATACTGGACTTACTCCTGATTCGCGCATAAAAATATTAGATAAATTTGAAAAAGGATATATAGACGGGTTTAGAAGACATATAGAACCAATGCCAAGAGTAATGTCGGAAGCTTATCTGGATCGGGGACCAGGCTGGCCGTTACGATGGTATTGTGTACTTACCGGTAATTTATCAACATCGACTGAGTTAATACAACATTATAGATTTGATCCTAATTTTGTTAGGCTTCAAGATTTAGAGATGGGTTTTCGGGCGGTAAAAGATGGTTGTAATGTGATCTACAGTGAGCAAATCGAATCATTTCACCTAGCACATCCAAGAAAAAATTATAATGAAATTGCAAAAGAAACTTATAAAATCTTTAAAAATAAACATAATGACATTGCAACAGACTTAATAGAATCATTCTTTATAGGTGAGATTTGTCTTCATGAATATGAAAGACAAGTTTTAAAAGGCACTATCGTTACTATGTGTGATTGCAATAAATCCGGTAGCAGGATAAGTTATTTTACCAATTAATCGTTAGGAAGGCGAAAAACTTGGAAAAATACAAAATAGCAATGGTCAAGCTTTTTGGAGAGTATCTCCCACTTACAGAGACTTTTATATACTCAGAATTAGCTAATATTAAGAATTATGACGTAACTTTTTATACAAAAAAAATTACTAATGCTGATCAGTTTCCTTTTAAGGATGTTAGGTTGTTTAACAATATGGAGGATCTTGAAAAGTCAATTATTGAAAATAATATACAACTAATACATGCTAGGTTTGGGCCGTCTGGGATTGGAATAATAAATTTAAAAAAGAAGCTGGGTTTACCTCTCCTTACTTCTTTTCATGGTTTTGACGTTCCAACCAATAAAAGACCTGTTTATACGAAACAATTGTCTAATTTATTTGACGTTGGGGAGGCATTTACTACCACTTCTATTTATATGAAGAACATTTTAACCAGCTATGGTTGTGACGAAAGTAAAATAATTGTTCAAAATAGCGGTATTAACATCAATACGTTTATTAAAAATGATAACTTTAAAAATAAAAATGATAATAAAGTTATTATAATCTCAGCTGGCCGCTTAATCGAAAAGAAAGGTATGGAATATTTAATCAAAGGTTTTTATGCTGCTTCAAAGGTTTACCCAAATATTCATTTAAGAATTATCGGTGAGGGTGAATTGTTTCAACCTCTAAGCAATTTAGTTATAAACCTAGGAATCCAGGATAAAGTGGAATTTATTGGTTCCCTGCCTCACAGTGAAATCGTAAAAGAATTTAATAATGCTGATATTTTCGCTCTCTGTAGTATAGAGGATCGAGTTGGTAATCAAGAAGGTATCCCGAATGTTCTGAAAGAAGCAATGGCTTGTAGTTTACCAATTTTATCCACCCAGCATGCTGGTATTCCTGAACTTGTACATGACGGTTTATGTGGATTTCTCGTTCCAGAGAAAGACTCTGAAAGTATTGCAGAAAAATTGATAAAACTTATCGAGAGTAGGAGTATGTGGAATGTAATGGGGCAACAAGGAAGAAATATAATAGAGCATTCATTTAATAACCAAAAGCAGATACCGAAGTTAGAGGGGATTTATTCAAAATTGATTACAAATGCCAACATTTATAATTTTGGATAATCAATTACATTATACCAACTCAGTAATAAATAGAGATTAACGTTTTCCCAGTGACCTGGCATTTCAGTACATAGTTATAATGATTAAAATGTAAGGGGGACAACAAGTGGGACTAAAAAATGTTAATGAGCATAAAAATATTAATGAGGAGTTTCGACAATTTAAGGGTCTTTCATTCACTAGTGAACTTTTTGCAGAGATCAAGGTATTACAAGAGAAAAATAATTGGTACAATTTTTTCTCTTTACTACTAGACTGGATATTAATAATCACAGCAATTGCTATATCTGAATTTTCAGGGAATTTTATTATTTATTTAATATCTATAATTATAATAGGTGGCAGAATGAGGGGCTTAGACAATTTGATGCATGAGGCAAGTCATAAATTGTTATTCAAGAATTATTTTCTTAACAAATGGATTGCATCTGTTTTTATTGCTCTTCCAGTAATGACGAACTTTAATTCATACTGCACTTCTCATAATAACCATCACAAATATTTGTGGACAGAGCAAGATCCTGACACATCGGAACTGAAAAAGTTGGGGCTTGGTCGCAGCACAATTACAACTAAAACATTTGTGTTAAAGTATATACTCGGGTCCTTTCTAATAAAGCACATTATCAAAAATATAAAAGACTGTTTCATTAGATTGTTTTCTAAAGATCAACAATCAAATATTGAGTATGCAATAAAGTTAAGTGTTTGGTTTGCAATTTTGTTTATCGCTGTGGTTTTTAACTTCTGGACGCAGCTTGTACTATACTGGTTTATTCCGCTAGTAACTATCTTCCCTATTATCCGTTTCTGGTCAGATTTAGCTGATCATTCTGGATTGGAAGTATCCCATCCTCTTTATTCAAGTAGAAATAATTATGGAACTTGGATTGAGAGATTAATTTTGACCCCACATCACGATAACTATCACATTGTTCACCATTTATTCCCCTACATACCACATTTTAATCTTAAAAAAGCTCATATTATTCTTTTAAAACACCCAGATTATGCACAAGCAAGTCATTGTACAGGATTCTTTAATTCGTTTCTACCAGGATTTAAATCAGTTATTGAGGATGTAGTAAAAAAAATGAATAACGTTAATTGACTACCTGAATTTTTCTAGTTCATAAAGCGCTATCAACAAATAAATTTTTTAAATGTCAATAACGACTTATTACACATAAAAGGAGACTTACATTGAACATATCATTGCATATGATGGAACCGTGGTTAATAGAAAATCAATTTGTGGAATATAATCTTGGTGAAAGTGGAGTTGTTGATATTACGTTAGGAGAAGTTCTAAGTATTACAAATACAAATGTGAGCGAATTGCTTGAGTGCAGTTTTAAAAATAATGATACTTATGGATCTTACTCATTAAGAAGTAAAATAGCATCATTATATAATAACGTCGAACCAGATGAGGTAATTGTTACAACTGGTGTAAGTGAGGCTTTATTTATTTACTATCACCTTCGTTTCGAACCAGGAGCTAATGTAATAGTTCCCTTTCCAGCTTTTCAAACACTTTATGAGGTACCTAGATATTTAGGTTATGAAGTTAGACATTTAGAATTGTATGCTGAAGAGAATTACCGAGTCGATTTAGAACGGCTATCAAGTCTTATCGACAACAAGACTAAAGTGATAGTACTCAATAATCCCCATAACCCTACAGGTATGACACTTTCAAATTCAGAATTCAAAGCAATAATCAATTTAGCAAAACAACATGATATTGAGATACTGGTAGATGAGCATTATAGATTTATTCCTTATGATGATGAAACATTGCTCCCTTCACTATATAACAAATCAAATCGAATTGTGGCAATGGGTTCAATGATTAAATGTTTTGCATGTGTAGGACTTAGAATTGGGTGGGTTGTTGCAGAACGATCATTAATAAAACAAATGCGTGATTTCAAAGACTATACTACTCATTCAATCTGTTCAGTAAATGATTTCTTAGCCTACAGGCTTTTATTGCATAATAACGAAATTGGATTAAAAAATAAATCATTGGTACTACAAAATGTAAATGAATTCAGAAAATTTGTTAAAATGCATAATTCTATTATTGATTGGGTAGAGCCACAAGCAGGACTTGTAGCATTTCCTTATTTTAAAGATAAAACTGAAAACACGCAACGATTTGCGGAAAGACTTGTTAAGGAAACAGAGGTTTCGGTTCTTCCAGGTGAAGTTTTTGAAAGACCTGGATATTTTCGAGTTGGTTTTGGTTTACCTCCAGCAAAATTTAGTCAGGCAGTTAAAAAAATGTCTAATTTTATTACATCTAACTATTTGAAATGATTTAAAAGCCTTAGGGTTTTTAAGAAAATACAATTAGGAGAAAATATGTTAATAGATGCAATACAAATTAACTCATATATTTCCAATGACTGCTATTCTAAATGTTTAAATATGCTGCCCCAAAATGAAAGGATTTATGTGCAAAAGTATATTAGACGTGACGACCGTGTTCGCCGTTTAATTGGGATGTTACTTATAAGAAAAATTGCTTCCAAGAAATTTCAAACACCAATGTATGATATTGAAATATCAAGAAACATTTACGGTAAGCCATATTTTAAAACGAATCTAGATACTCATTTTAATATCTCTCATTCCGGAATGTGGGTCGTTTGCATTACGAGTGATAAACCTGTTGGTATAGATATCGAACAAATAACTCCAATAGACATAAGTATGGCTGATCGGTTTTTTACCTCTTCAGAAAGTTCCTTATTACATTCGCTTACAGGTAATGATCAATTAAAACGTTTTTATGAACTGTGGACTTTAAAAGAAAGCTATGTGAAAGCACAGGGTAAAGGCTTACACATTCGATTAAATTCATTTTCAGTAGAGCTTAATCAAACACATAATGTATATATCAATGCTAAAAGGCAACCTGTAAATCTTCAACTAATTGATATTCATGATCGATATGTTTTAGCAACGTGTGCTTACGAAATTGGCAAACAACCAAAACTAAGGATTAATATTTTACCCAACTTTTTAGAAGAGGTATTTTCCTAATATAATACGTACATTTGGAGTGAACATTATGGAGGTAGCTCAGTCTGTACAAAAGTTTAAAACTTTTTGGAAGGTTTACCTCTGGTGCCTTTCTTATTTATTTCCTTACAAGAAAATTTTTGTTTTATTCCTATGTTTAAGTATGTTTTCATCAGTCATCCCTTTGATAATTTCTAAAATGTTTCAACATTTCATTGATCACATATTGCCCACAAAAAACTTAAATAATTTTAATTTACTAATTGTTGGAATCATATGCATATATATATTCATGTTATTAGCAAATGCAAAAAAAAATAAAATTGGTATTGAATTTCAGGAAAAAGCATCTAGAGATATACAACTCTCAGTTTTTAAAAAAGTGAGGGATCTAGGTTTCAGTTATTATGAGCAGCATCCAGTTGGTAAAACTATATCTTTATTTACTCAAGAAATACCTGTGGTCCAAGGAATGTTGAGATACTTCATCCCTGTAATTTTAGAATCTTCATGTGAGTTATTACTATCATTTATATTTCTAATGACGATTAACTATAAACTAACGCTATTGTTTATACCATGTATGTTTATTTATTATCTGTCCGGCCCTTATTTTGAAAGAAAGGCAATATCGTATAAGGAACAATATAGTAAACTTGTCACTGAAGTTGATAAGAAACAGTATGATTCCCTGTCAGCAGTATTAGAGCTTAGAGTATATGGCACCGAGAAGTGGGACCTTAAAAATCTGATAAATATTGCTCAAGAATCATCACGTATATTCTCTAGATTCTTTTTCTTTATGGATATGTATGCCGTGATGCGTAGAGTCGCTATTTATATAGGCGTAGTTATATTATTATTAGTCGGATATTCACTCGTTAGAGCAGGTTCATTAACTATTGGTGAATTTGTTACATTCATATTACTGTTTTATCAAATAATGTTTAAATTAACCGTGGTTATGACGCAGATTAATAAACAAAAAATGAATGTGGTAAACGCAACAAGATTGTATGAGTTTATAAATTTATCACCTCATGTAAAGGACCCAGATAATCCAGTTAAATTAAAGGATGTAAAGGGGAAAATTGAACTTAAAAGAATTTCTTTTGGATACAACTCCGATAATGTTGTTCTTACTGATATTGATTTAGTAATAAACCCTGGGGAAAGAATATGTATTGTAGGTAGCAGTGGATGTGGTAAGTCTACGTTATCAAAGCTCTTAGCACGTTTTTATGACCCATTAGATGGTGTAATCACGTTAGATGATACTCCTATTAATAAGTTATCATTAAAAGAACTCAGAGATACTATAGGATATGTATTTCAAGAACCATATTTGTTTGGAACAACAATAACAGAAAACATTAGGATTTCTAAGCCAGATGCTACGATTGATGAAGTTATACAAGCTGCGAAAGCTGCCAACGCTCACAGTTTTATTACAGATCTACCAAGTGGATATGATACTTTTATTGGGGAGAAGGGAAGTAGACTATCGGGTGGCCAGAAGCAAAGAATATCTATTGCAAGAGTATTTTTAAAAAACCCTCAAATTATTATTTTTGATGAAGCTACTTCCTCTTTGGACAATTTAACGGAAACCAAGGTTAATAATGCTATTAATACGCTCCTTGATGGCAAAACCGTAATATCTATAGCACATCGTTTATCCACTATCCGAAAATACAATAAGATTGTAGTGATGGATAAGGGGAAAATAATTGAAACCGGGACTTATGAAAATTTAATGGCAATCAACGGTAGATTTCGTCAAATGGTAGATGGAAGGGAATTAAATAATGATGAGGTATAAATGGATAATTTCTGGTATTAAGTTGCATCTTTGGATGTACCTTTCAAGTACTGCTTTACTTATTATTTCTGTTTGTACTTCATTAATACTTACTGCTATTCAAAAAAATATTATTGATAATATATTTGTTAAGGGCGAGTATAATCTGTTCGTTGGCTATATGATAATTTTCTGCGTTGTTATAGTAATATTTTTGTTGTCATGGGTAGGCCAAGATATATTATTCCAACGATTGAATGAAAAAATAAAAGTTTATATGAGAAATGATTACATGCTCAGGTTATATAAATTGCCAGCCTATTACTATCAGAACGAACGAAAAGGAAATTTGATATCCAATATTAATGAATATATTGCTACCGGTAGTATTGTGGCACAAACAATACCTCGGGGTATGGAAGGTATCCTTAGTTTGATTATTATAGCGTCTATTATTGGGGCTACAAGTATATCTCTTTTATGTGCACTTTTATTATTAGGACTTAGTTATATCTATTTGGGTAAATATTTCTCTTTACCAATAGCAAGGATAGCGAAAGAAATACAGGAAAGTCGTAAGAAAGTGATGGTAAATATTGATGAAGGTATATCATCCACCAGAGAAGTAATATCTTTTAATGCTAATGATTGGGAAATGAATAAGTTTAATAAGGGTTTTGAAAATTATTACTTAAAATTACTTGAAGACGCAAGACTTCGAAATATCCAAATGTTTTGGTCTGACCCACTTAAGCTTTCATCAAGTATTGTTGTGCTTATCTATGGTGGTTATCAAGTGATGTATTCTGAATTATCAATCGGAATGTTTGTGATATTATACCAGTTTACAAGTCAACTTATGAATTCTATTCAAACAGTTTACCAGGTGGCTATGGAATTTATTGAAATAGCGGAGAAAAGGGAAAATTCAAGAAGGATTTTTAATGCTCCATCATTGAATAGCGGTCCGTTGCAGATTAAGGGGAATATTTCAAGTCTTAAATTCGATTCTATTAGCTTTAGATATGAACCTAGTGAAAAATCAGTATTATCAAATCTATCCCATAGTATTGCTATTGGACGTAAGACTGCAATTGTAGGAGGAAGTGGTAGTGGTAAATCAACTTTAACCAAATTGCTTGTTAGACTTGATGAGCCTAATAATGGAGCAATAATGGTAAATGATATACCACTTTATCAATTACAAAGATATGAATGGACCCAAAAGGTCTCTATTGTTTTTCAAGAACCATATATTTTTCCTGATACTATAGAAAATAATATTTTGCTAGGTCGAAATTATAGATATGAGGATATTAAAGCAGCGTGTATTGCCGCGGAAATCCACGATACAATAACTCTCTTAAAGAACGGTTATCAAACAATACTTGGGGAAATGGGTGTCAACTTATCCGGGGGACAAAGACAGAGAATTGCTATAGCAAGAGCACTGTTGGGAAAACCTGAAGTATTAATATTGGATGAAGCAACGTCAGCTCTAGACCAGGAAACTGAAAGGAAAATACAAAGTAATTTGGACTCATTAAGAAAAGGTAAAACAACTATAGTTGTTGCCCATCGTTTATCAAGCATTCAAGATTCTGATCAAATAATAATAATGGACGAAGGAAAGGTAGTAGATGTAGGCTCACATAATCAATTGATAGACAAAGAAGGCAAATACAAAATTCTTCTTAATTTGATGTAAGCTAAAACTGAAAACGAGGTGAGATTTTTGCGTTCTGAAAATATCTTTTATAATTCCGCATCAATTAGTCAGTTAGATAGACAACTCCTATATTCTCATAAGAGTTGCGTTTTGTGGCTAACTGGATTATCTGGCTCAGGTAAGTCTACAATTGCATTTGAATTAGAGAAATGTTTATTTATGAATAAAATAAAAACTTATGTTTTAGATGGAGACAACCTACGCACAGGACTAAATCAAAATTTGGGTTTTTCTGTTGATGATCGCATGGAAAATAACCGTAGAATTGCTGAAGTAGCAAAATTATTTATTGATGCTGGCATATTCACTATTTGTGCCTCTATTTCACCATTCCGCGAAGGACGTTTACTAGCTCGCCAACTATTTCAACCGGGTCGTTTTTTTGAAATTTATATAGACTGTCCGGTTAACGAGTGCATACGAAGGGATCCAAAAGGTCTTTATAGTAAAGCAGCAAGTGGGGAAATATCAAATTTTACTGGGATCTCAGCATCATATGAGGCTCCCGATAGGCCGGATCTTGTTGTGAAGACAGATAGATTAACCATAGAAGAATCAGTTCAAAAGATTATTCAATTTATTAACAGTAATGAATTAATATAAAAAATTAGCGACTCTGACCAGAATTTCAGGATGGCGGGGGAGGTATATATGCATACAATTGAAATCGCAGTGCTTGAGATTATAAATGAAATTAAGGGGAAAGAAATCGCTAACAAGATAGATCCAACAGAAGATTTTGTGAGTAAGTACATGCTTGACTCTTTTGATGTAGTCGAGCTTCTAGTGCAGATTGAAGATAAATTTAAAATTGAAATGTTTGAAGAAGCTTATACAGAGAGCGCTTTTGAATCATTTAGTGCTTTTATAAATTTAATTGAATCTGAGATTAATAAAAAAAAAAAAAATACTTAGTATGATATCAATATCGACTTTTATTATTCTCCTAATCGAAGTAAATATAATTAAGTGGAGGATTGAGCTATGTGGCACAAAAATGAAAAAACTATGGCAGATA
>NZ_JBHUME010000014.1:0-137433 GCF_042684925.1 Paenibacillus gansuensis
GGTACTTGGACCGCAGGGTCCTGGGAGAGTAGGACGTTGCCAAGCACGAGGAAGAGACCTTAGATTCTAAGGTCTCTTTTTGCGTTAGTACCGACTCAGCGCAGCATATACCACTGTGCACGAACTCACTTGAACTCATCACAGTCACTATCTATGCAGCGTATATCGGTTGGGTTTGCTCCAACTCCGAATGATTTCAAGTTCCTGAGCAGTAAGAGTCTCGGCTTCGGCAGCAGCAGCATTTCTAACGACCTGTTCCAACTTGCTTGCTCCGGGGATGATTGCGGCTACCGACGGATGACCTAATGGATAACGGAGGGCTGTATGTGTCAAAGTACGGGAGCAGTCCAGACCATTCGTCAGCTTCTCCTGGATCAAGGCTAACTCCGCCGGACTGTAATCTAAATAAGGCCGTTCCGCTTTAGCACAGCTATCCTCTGTCAATATGCCGCCGGCAAGCGGTCCTCTGGCAATCAGACTGATCTGGTGCTCCCCAAGGAGCGGAAGTACACTTTCCTCCGGCCGCCGGTCAAGAATACTGTATTGGCTCATGACGCTTACAATTGACGAGCGTTTCGTATATTCCCGGATTACATTCGGACGAATGGAGGAAATGCCGTAATATCGGATCACGCCTTCCTGTTTCAATTCCTCGAACGCCTCAATCGTTTCATCAATAGGATCCTCGATGGTTCCTCCATGCAGCTGATATAAGTCTATATAATCCGTCTTCAACCTTGCCAGGCTTTCTTTAACAGCCGTCTTTATGTACTTTTTCGAAGGGTCCCACTGCCAGCCTTCTTTGCCGGGAATACGGCGGTTTCCAACTTTTGTGGCTAAGATTACATCCTGCCTTTTATGGCGGATCGCTTCCCCGACAATTTCTTCGTTCCGGCCGGAGTCATATAAATCTGCTGTATCCAAAAAATTGACACCGAGTTCTAACGCCTTATGGATAATGGAGGATGCTTTTTCCTGATCGGTTCCTAACGACATGCAGCCTAACCCGATTTCACTTATCAATAAATCCGATGTGCCTAAGCGGTTTTTTTTCATCATTTTCCCTCCAAACAAACGCTAATCCTAGTATAACCAATTCCCCAGTGCCTTGAGATGACTTGCCCGCCGTTTTTCTATAAAATGAGAGTAAGAATGAGAAATTAGGGAGGGCTTAAATGAACAGTTTACGAACCCCATTCGAAGCGATAGTACAGGTGGACGCCATCGCAAAGCACAATGCTTTTAGCCTTAATGAGATTGTAGAGGCCGCCCGAACAGAACAATTGCCACCTGCAAAAGAGGATCAGAATCAAACCCTGCTGCTAATCATCGATCCCCAATACGATTTTATGGAAACAGGAGCACTACCCGTACCCGGATCCATTGGAGACGTGGAACGCTTAACCCGGTTTCTCTACCGCAATCTTCACAAAGTGACTCAAGTAGCTCTTACTAAAGATGTACATACGTTGGTTCAGATTTTTCATCCGGCATGGTGGAAAGACGCTCAAGGGAAAAGCCCCGAGCCTGTAACTACAGTAATTCATTTGGACGATGTGCGTCAAGGAAAATGGATTCCTCAATTTGAGCAAGAACAAAGTATAAGGTACTTGGAGACATTAGAGAAATATGGCAAGAAGGAACTTCGAATTTGGCCATATCACTGCATTGAGGGAACCAGGGGAGCGGAACTTGAACAACAGCTGATGAATCTCGTTATGTTCCATGCTGCAGCCAGAGGGACAAACCCGGTAATTCTTGAAAAAGGCAAGGAAGCCGCAAGTGAAATGTATGGAGCTTTTTATCAGGAGGACGGAACGGTACATGACAAGAATCAAATCTTTTTGGAGCAATTGGCCATGTATGACAAGATCTATATTGCCGGCGAGGCGAAATCCCATTGTGTGTTGGAGTCTGTAGAGCAAATTGTACGCCACTATGCAAATGACCGAAGTGTAACGGAGAAACTTTATGTTCTCGACGATTGCATGAGTCCGATTCCAGGCAGCGAGCAGGCTGTGGAAACTGCTCTCCAACAGCTTTCACAAAGCTATGGGATTCATATCATAGACTCAACAGATATCCATCTATAGAAAGATTCAATGAATGCTTCTGACTAAAAATAGATAAATGCGGTTATATTATGGCATGTCTATTATTAGCAGGGGAGGAAATGGATATGAACGAAGCATGGGAACCTGTTGTTGCCTGGTTCGACGGAAACGTGAATCGTCAGATTACGATCCGGAAAGAAGAAGATGGTGATATCGATGAAGTCCAGCTTTATTTGGATCGTATACAGCAGGTTCATGCCGATACAATCGATGGCTATACAGCTAAGGACCGGTTACTACTTATTGGTTCAGGGACGATCAGCGCAGCTTCCAGTCAGGAGCCGATTCCAGGCGGAGTCTATGAAGTGCCGTTAACCGGTTCGGAAATAACCCAGCAATCGGAATCGGGACTGGTGCTTTCATCAGACCGATGCAAGTATACCGTCCACCTGCATTCATAAACATACGCAAGCGCGACAGCCGCATACTTATGCGGCTTTTTGCTGTTCGGGAAGCAACAAATTCAGACCGTTATGGTAGAATAGAAACATCTAGTAACCATCAGGAAGAGGGTTGTGTAAACTGACTTTACCTTTAGAAAAAATTCAAATCTTGTTGCCGGACGCTGTGGAGAGCAGCAGGAAACTAGCCGTACAGGGTGAGGTCGCATCCTATATTCCGGAGCTGTCCCGAGCCCCGCAACATGCCCTTGGTGTATGTATTATGGACCGGACGGGCAAACAAGCGTCGGCAGGAGATACTGAGCTCAAGTTCACTTTACAAAGCATATCGAAGGTTTTCACACTTTTGCTGGCATTACTTGATAGGGGAGAAGAGGCAGTTTTCACCAAAGTGGGGAAAGAACCGACCGGAGACGACTTTAACTCCATGCTAAAGCTTGAGCTGGTGGAACCGGGCATTCCTTTCAATCCGCTTATTAACGCGGGGGCGATCGCGATATCTTCATTAATAGAAGGGAAAAACCCGAAGGAGAAATCCCAGCGGATACTCGACTTTTTCCGGAAGTCAGCGGGGAATTCGTCCATAGATGTTGAGGAAAGTGTGTTTCGTTCTGAGGCAGACTCTGCTCACCGCAACCGTTCCCTGGCCTATTTCCTGAAAGATAACGGGGTACTTACCGGGGATGTGGAAGAAATACTTGAGGTATATTTCAGGCATTGTTCCATTGAGGTGACCTGCAGCGATGTCGCCAGGATGGCGTTGTTGTTGGCATGCAACGGGACGGACCCGCTTACCGGCGAAACACTCATTCCTCGAAGGTATGTTCAAATTGCCAAAACATTTATGGTTACCTGCGGGATGTATAATGCTTCGGGAGAATTCGCCATCGGTGTCGGGCTCCCTGCCAAAAGCGGTGTCTCGGGAGGTATTTTAACGATGGTGCCTGGTACGTATGGAATCGGGTTGGTTGGACCGGCTTTAAACGACAAAGGGAACAGCGTGGCAGGTGTTCATTTGTTGGAACAGTTGTCGTCAAAGCTGGATTGGAGCATGTTTTAGCAAAAAAAGGAACAGAGTCAGCATAAGCTGATTCTGTTCCTTTAGTTTTACCGCATAAGAAAGCATAAGTTTTCGCAATCGAAACCGGGCTTTCTTATTGGAGAATAAGCCTTCATTCGAACGCGGTCGCTCCTCTTCGAAAGATTACATTAGCGGTTATCTCACGCAGGGCTAAATAAGAAACATAGCCGCTATCGTTGTAACTACAAGTCCGATTAAGACAGGAAGCAAGTTTTTGCGCGCAACGTCGAACGGATTCACTCCGCAGATCGCGGCGGCAGGTATCAAGGCCCAGGGAATCAGCGTCCCGCCGCCAACCCAGATGGCTGCGATTTGACCAAGCGCAGTCAGGGTAGCAATACCGTGGCCTATAGCTGCCGAGAACAAATGCGCAATCGAACCGACCAAGGAGATGCCGGAAAATCCGGACCCGTCCAATCCGGTAATCGCTCCGGCAGCTGTAAGCGTGATGGCTCCTGTCGGCGCGTTGACTGGAACTGTATGGGCCAAAGCTACACCCAAGTCGTTAACGATACCATTTGAACCTTCAGGAAGGACTTTTCCGAAAATCTCGAAAATTGCCGAATCACCCAAGTAAAAGAAAGCCGCAATCGGGATTACGGGTCCGAACACCTTAAATCCGAAATGAAATCCCTGGATCAAATAGTCCGTAATTTTTTCTAGACCTTGATTGCGGTGGATAAGCAATGTAACGGCAACAAGGATGAGGATCGATGTCCCTCCTAGCAAAGCTGTCGCATCTCCGCCCTGCAAATCCAAGGTATACATTGCTGCAACATCCGCGGCAAGGAGGAGAACTATCAGAGCTGCCATCCATTTCCGGGCCCGTAAGGATAGAGAAGTAAAGGTTTCATTAGACTCCGGGCCTTCCTCGCTGTTCCATTTCGTCAAGTTGAAGGTAGCAGCTTGTGCGCCGCTCATTTTCATGTCTTTCTTCATGAACCAGAATGCCGCAACCGTAGTAACTGCTCCCATGATGATCACCAGAGGAATGCTTGCTGAAATGACATCGCCGACAGGAATACCGGCTGCATCCGCGGTCAATTTGGGAGCGGCTTGTATGACGTAATCCCCCGAAAGCGCGATGCCATGCCCGAACAGGTTCATAGCAACCGCAACAGCAATAGGCGACAGCCCCACCCGCATGGCAGCCGGCAAGAGCACTACACCAATCAAGGCTACTGCAGGCGAAGGCCAGAAAAACCACGAGATGACCATCATGACCAGCCCGATTGTCCAATACGCTAAGGCAGGTGTACGCATAAAGCGGGTAAATGGTGAAATCATAACCTCGTTGATTCCGCTTTTCGTTAATACGCTGCTCATGGCAACGATTACAGAAATAATGAATATTGTACTCATTAATTCCTTAATGGCATAAATAAAGCTGGTGAAAATACCGCTAACTGAATCAGCAAGCGAGTCCGTTGCTAAAAATCCTACAAGAAAAATGCCTCCGATACATAACAGCGTTGTGTCTCTTCTGGCTATCATGCAGCCAATCAGCAGCATTACGACAGCGAGATAGACCCAGTGCAATGAGATCAGCTCTATTCCCATACCGCACCTCCGTCAAGGAGTAATAGAATTCTGCTATAACATATGCGGCGGCGTGCAGGGATGTTTGCCCCCTGAATACGGCGGGATCATATCTTTTTTAGAACAGTAAGGCTAGGTTCATTCCGAGTATTCCTGGATAGAATTGGGGACCCTACGGGTAAAACCAAAGGGGGAATACCATGAATCCGAAGCAAACGGAAACACTGGAGAAAATCAATGCTCTACATGAACAAGCTACTGTAAAGACAATGCATTATTGGTGGTCTTATTCAAATATGAGCACTTGGCAGTTCTGGGTACTCTTACTGTTAATTGTGGTACCGTTAGTATGCTTGTATTATTATTTGGACCGTAAAAAAGCGTTATGGATGGGCTTCTTTGGCTTGAATGTGCATGTATGGTTCCAATACGCAGATACGTACGGCGTAACGCATGGACTTTGGAATTATCCGTATAAAGTGCTGCCTTTCTTGCCTATCAACGTCGCTTTGGATATTTCCTTGATCCCTGTCAGCGCTATGCTGCTCTATCAGTGGACACTGAATCACCATAAAAATTTTTACAAATACATGATCTTCTACTCATTGTTTAACTCCTTTTTGCTAAAACCTGCTTTGGTTAATTTTAATCTGTTCCGCTTGTATAATGGAATGAATTATTTCTATCTGTTCCTTTCCTATCTTGCTGTCCTTTTCATATCCAAATGGATTACGGACTTGTTTGTTCACCTCCAGACCGAGGGGGACAAGGAAACGTTCGTGCGCAGGGGAGTCCATTTAAGCCGCCTGTTCACATCTAAGGAGAAAGCCAGATAGCAAAAATGCGCCAATGATTAGATGAATAAAAAAAAGGGCTGCTTTAGCAGCCCGCCGTAATCCCGGTCGGAAGATAGGTTAAGTCCGGGCAATTATATATTTCCGCCAAGTTGCGCAGGCGTTCATCTACCGTTCTAAGAATTACGGTGTCCATCTGGTCAAGCATCCTTTCATGAGCCGTATAATCTGTGACGCTTGCTTTTATCAGGTAGGCTGAATCCATAAGAGGGACAATCAGCGTTTTGGTTTCGAAAACGTAAAAAGCTTGCTGCACAGCCCTTTGATATAATTCCACGCATTTACGGCTTACTTGAAGGCACCGTTTCCGTCCGGTTGCATCCGTTACCGTCAGCATCCCGGTCATTGGATTCAGCGAGTTTTTCTTTAAATAAATGACTTCGTGGATTTCAACGCCCTCTAGAAATAAGCGGATTAAAATGGCATCCTGAGGGTTGAGGCATTCTGTTTCAATTTGCAGCAGCTTATTTGTAAATCTATCAATCATCGGATGAAAACTTCCTTTCATAGAGGATCATGTTTGTCGTAACGTAAATTATATCGGAACCGTCTTGAAAATGTTGTCAATTACTGGGATCTGATTCAGAAACTTTTCGACGGATTCCGGCAAAAACCTTAGGCCTTCCGGCAATTGACAATGATCGCCAATGCCTTTATCATGTAGATACGCTTAGTTTCCGGTTTCGGTCGGAAAGCGGGGGAACCAATGTTTCTGGGGCGAATCATTCATTAGCGAATGTAGGGTACCATCTTACCCGAGTCCGTCAGCTAACCTCGTCAGCGTTAGGTGGGTCGTGTATGCATCAGGCATTCAATCAACAGACCCTTTGAACGGAAGGGTCTTTTTTGTTGTTTCCTTGACCCATTCCTTACTCCAGCTTAAGAAGGAGGCTTATGCCATGACGACATCCAAATATTATACTGATGTGGGACAGTTAACGATGATAACTGAGCCGGAACGGGCTCGGTTGAAGCAGATGACGGATACGTTTCCTTTCCGGATGAATGACTATTACATGAAGCTGGCGAATTGGAACGATCCCGGTGACCCTATCCGTAGGCTGGTCATACCAGGAAGAGCAGAGCTGTTGGAGCATGAATTGCAAGCTGCCGGCGATGCGAACCGGTACAGCGTAGTCCCGGGCGTGCGCCATAAGTATGAAACTACTGCGCAACTGATGGTTGCCGAAGTATGCAATCCTTACTGCCGATATTGTTTCCGGAAGCATTTGCTTCGCAAAAACCCTAACGACGGGCTTTCCGATGTAGAGCCGGGACTTCGTTATATTTCAGAGCATCCCGAAATCGATACGGTCTGGCTGACCGGAGGGGACGGTCTTGCATTGCCGGCAGAACGGCTGCGTTACATTCTTGGCAAACTGCGCGATATGGAGCATGTTAATATTATCCGTCTCGGTACCAAGCTTCCAATATTTGATCCGCTTCGCATATGCGAAGCTATGGAACTGCTGGATGCAATCCATGATTATTCCACGCCGGATAAACGAATCTATATTATGGCACATATCCACCATCCTAAAGAGATTACCCCGGAATCGAAACGGGCTTTTCGGGCTTTGCATGATGCGGGCGCCATTCTGGTGAATCATACGACCCTGTTACAGGGAATCAATGATCGTGCAGAAGTGTTATCGGAACTGCTAGACAAGTTAACATGGGCGGGACTATCACCTGATTATTTCTCCGTTAACAGGCCGGTTCCGGCTCATTCGGAAGGCGGCCTAACCTTACAGAAGATCTATCGTATCGTGGAAAAGGCGAAATCACGGACTTCCGGTTTAGGGAAGCGTGTACGGTTATCCATGAGCCATGCGACCGGAAAAATTGAAATTTTGGCTATAGAAAACGGTAAAGCCTACCTGAAATATTATGAATCACACCAGGGGGATCCCGGCCGTTTTATGATCATGGAATGCCCCGAACATGCTGAATGGTTTGACGACTTAATCCCCGAAGGAAAAGCGAAACTCAAACAGGAGAACGCGATAGGGTAAGGAAGGAACTTAACAGTACATGATAATGATGAACGAAAAGATTAAAGCCAGTGAAGTGCTTCTGACCGGCCTGAATGGCGAGGTCCTCGGCATTATGCCTACGTCGGAAGCGCTGGCTCTGGCTAGGATAGAGAAAGCGGATTTGGTATGCACTTCTTTGATGTCAAGCCCTCCTCCTTGTAAGCTGATGGGGAGGGGGCAGGCCAAAGCGGAAGCTCAACAGGAGCGAAAGAAGCAAGTTGCTCCTAAAGTGAAAGAGATCCGGCTTACACCTGCGATTGAAGAGCATGATTATGATACGAAGAAAGGACAAGCTGAACGTCTTCTTACATCGGGTGATCAGGTATTGCTAGTCGTGAAACTACAGGGTAAACAGCAGGATCGGGCGAAACAGCTGTTGGAAACCATGATAAAAGACTTGCGGCAGTTCGGAAAACCCCAGACAGGATTGCAGATCAGCGGAAAGCAGGCATCTGCCCAACTGGAGCCTAACTAAGTAAACTTCGGAACAGAATAAGGTATAAGGAATAAGGAGAGTAACATGGAAAGTGTGCAACAGGAAATTGCCGAGTGGATGTACCGAAAGGTCGAATACGCAGGTATATTAAGGCAGGAAGAGGTATTGGAGCATATTCTTATATCGTAC
Organism: Paenibacillus gansuensis; assembly: GCF_042684925.1. Classification (NCBI taxonomy): domain Bacteria; kingdom Bacillati; phylum Bacillota; class Bacilli; order Caryophanales; family Paenibacillaceae; genus Paenibacillus; species Paenibacillus gansuensis. Next base: position 8,651 of record NZ_JBHUME010000014.1, read on the forward strand.
GGCGAGTCATTTATTTACGTAAATGAGAACGGCAACCGCTCCATTGATAAAGAAGTAAAGAAACGGTTTAAGAAGCTGCATAAAGGACGTGTCGCATGGGACCGCGACGGTTTCTTTTGGGCATGGACATAAGGATACCCCCTTTCCGGAAAACGGAACAGGGGGTCTTTTGCTGTTATCATATATTCTATTGTGCAAGGCGGAGAAGATCCTGCATCAGCCTTGGCCGGATTACGGAGGTCCAAACCCTGTATCCACCCGCATTCGGATGCAATCCATCGGGTTTATACAATGACGCATCAGGTATCCCGGAAGTGGCCATCATTTTGCCGGCCAGGTCAATATAGTTTAGCCCTTTATGCATGAAACAGTAGTTTTGAGTCATATGATTAGCCTGCTTAATATCGTTCCAAACATGCCAGCGTAAGGGAGTGGGTGTGATGGAAATATAATAAACAGGAACGCCCGGCAAATCGGTTTGCAAAACCGAAAAAAGGGCAACCGTATCCATATATACTTGTGGCGCAGTCCGCGTTTTTCCCGGAACTCCGTTCAAATCGTTAGAACCGGCAAATAAAACTACAGCCGAAGGCTCAAACGGAGTAATTAGACGGTGAGCATAGGCAGTGATATCGTGAACTTTAGTTCCTCCGAATCCGTGATTGATTACACGAATCGGAAGCATATCCCGTTCCAGCGTCTTCCATCCTTTGATGCTGGAACTGCCGCAAAATATTACGTTTTGTTTCGGCAAAGAATTTCCGTATTTCGACAACAGGCTGGAAACCTCCGGTTCCCATCCCCCTCTATGCTTAGGGTGCGCCCCCAAACTGTCTTGTGAAGTGACTACCAGCAATCCGACGAAACAGATGGCACATAGAAAACGAAAGTAGTTCATCATAACCCTAGTTTTCCTCACTGTTGTCGTTCTATGTAAGTTCAATGTTCGATTTGTTCATATCAGGTTAAGAGGTATGGTAACCAAGAAGCAGGGAGGAAACACTGATGAAAAGAACCAAATTGGACCTGCCCGTCGGCGGACGAACGGCGCTTAGCAGCATTGATCCTAAAGATACAGGCGGCATCGGATCCAAAACGGATGTTGCAGAAGAAGTGAAAAAGCTCGAAGAGGAACTGGAGGAGCTTCAGGATAAATTGTATGCCGGTAAGAAGAAGGCCGTTCTCTTTCTGTTTCAAGGGATGGACTGCAGCGGGAAAGACGGGGTAATCCACCATGTGTTTTCCGCGTTGAATCCTGCAGGACTTGTGATGCATAGCTTTAAGGCTCCGACAGAGGAGGAACGGAGCCATGATTTCTTATGGCGCGCGCACCAGAAGCTGCCGGCATACGGCTATGTGGGCGCTTTTAACCGATCATATTATGAGGAGGTTTTGATTCGCAGAGTGCATAAAGAAGTTTCAGACAAACAGGCGAAATCTTTATTTAAGCATATTAACCATTTTGAAAAGCTCATAACAGACAATGGAATCGTACTGGTGAAAATCTTTTTGCACATTTCCAAGCAGTTTCAACTGGAGAAGCTGAAGGACAGGGTTGACCGTCCGGAGAAAAATTGGAAGTTTGATCCTAACGACCTTGTGGAGAGGGAGGCATGGGATGAATATCAAAGGTATTATGAGGATGTGTTTACAAACTGCGGCAAACATGCCCCTTGGTATATTGTCCCATCCGATCAGCGCTGGTACAGGGATTATGCGGTGCTCAAACTGGCAGTACAGACCTTGCGTGCTATGGACTTGCAATATCCAGAGCCGAATCCGGAATTTAAGGTATTGTTTTTAACGGACAAATAAATGTGTATGAAACGCTCCCCTTTAACAAACCTTACTTATAAAGAAGGTGCAAGCCCGAAATACCGGGTAAGGGAGCTGACTTTGTGAGTGGAACGATTTTGTTGATTGTTGGCATTATAGCGGCCGGTGTCGTCATCGCGATGAACATCTACCTGCATACGAGACAAGGGAAGTTCGACAAGAGTGTGGATAAAATGGTCAGCCGTCATAAAATCATCGCGAATCCCGTATTGTTAACAACTGTTTTACCGCTGATTGTGATTTTCATTGTGGCATTCCTCTTAATTTATGTCTTCGGGGGCTGAGGAGAATGGATAAAAAGACGTATTATGTATCGGTACAAGCATCCACGGTACTTGAGAACCAAGGTGCAGGTGCCTATGAATTCGAAATCCAGGCAACTCCCGAAGATCTAGAGATGCTTTATGAGCTGTTCGAAATCAAAAGGGAGTACGATGACGGCACCTTCTTTCGGACGCATATCCCTGCCGTTCCTTACCATCTAGACGAAGATAATGACGGATATGACGCTGCACTGAAGGAAATCTACAATTTGATCGGTAAGTTGGGTACACCGGAAACCAGCAAGCACATTTCTCAAATGCAATTGGACGGCTTAGGTACACCTTATTAATGGACCGCGCTAATGCGCGGTTTTTCATATTTCACATATTTGACACATATGCTGATACTACCCTACTCGTAAGGCGGTGTCGGCATGTTATCTTTCATTGGCTGTACTCTTGCGTTGTTTGCTATTGTTTATATTTTCAGTTATTTGTTGTACCGCGGCATTGTAACCGATACGTTTTCTTACGATCGGGCTTACCTTTGGAAGGATATTGACCCTAAGCTGTACGTAAGGAAATAAAGACAGTAAATCAACCGCATTGTAATGCGAAACCGCAAAATGCGGTTTTTTCATTTCGGATTCCATGTTGAATCTCCATCTTTTTGGTTATGATTTAATAAAAGAGGAGGTCTGCATATGGCGAGGGATGTAGAGAGGGTTACAAAACTTGTTCGTGAGGTGTTATTACATACCTTCAATACCGAACCGCAGGTTCTGGAAATAAAGGATGATGGGGACTATTTACTGGTCTATATGAGAAATTTCATGCTTCCGTACACGATGGTTGGAGATGAGTATACCGAAATCAGGGTACCCATGTTCACATCGGTTGTCCCTAAGGTAGCAGAATATGTTACAGAAGTAACGAATCTGAAGAATACGCCTATCTTTTTTGACTGGTACCCGGAGAACCGCTCTGCCTGCCTGACCGTTCTATTGAAGGATCCTGTTTCGCTCGATAACATGTACCCTAAGAAAGCAGAAGTGCATTTGGAGACCAATATCATCACCAAGGATGTAGAGAAACTGCCGGAAAAGGTATTTTCGTTTTGGGCGGACCCTTCCCATTTCATTATCATTAGACAAGGGTTTTTAATCCAGATTGAGAAAGAGCTGATAAAGCTGGGTTTTCAAGATACGTTAAGAATCTCCAAGCGATCCTTGGAAAAAGCTTACTTCGACAACCATTTGATGATTGCCAAGTTGTTGGGAAAGCATCCATCCGGTGTTTATCTGGATTGGGATTTTCAACTGGATTGGAGTGTTCTAGTGTATCATTTTGATTAGAGTGATCTAAATACGGGGAAGAAGGCTCTTGTCCTGCGGGATAAGAGCCTTTCATGTTTTACAAGTTGGAAACAACTCCGATATCATCCCGATACAGCGGCTGAATAAGATAAAGATATCAACTAGAACTTATTCAGATCCGAAAAGGGGATACTTACATGAAAAAACCAATGATTCTGCTTACTCTGGCGGCCGCCTTAACCTGGAGCGGCGGCATTCCGCACGCCGAGGCAGCGTCAACTACGGCTTCCGCTTCCATCGCAAGTGCAAGCCAGCAGTACAAGGCCTTCTTGAAGAAAAGCACTGGTACGAACATTTCCAAATTTACAGTACAAACACCGTATTACAAGGGAGACGGCGGGTATCATAACATCCAGCTGGCTGTCGCGAAGCTGAACGGAACGATCGTAGAAGCGTCCAAATCGTTCTCCTTCAATCAAACCGTAGGCAATTCCAATTTAGCCAAGGATGGATGGAAGAAGGCCAAAGTGATTGTGAACGGAAAGTTCAGCACGGGTTACGGGGGAGGCATATGCCAAGTATCCACTACTTTGTATAACTCGGCGGCAAAAGCGGGGATGGTAACACTGGAGCGCCATCATCACAGCAAGACCGTCGGCTATGTGCCTGCAGGCAAAGATGCCACGATCGCATACGGTTCCTTGGATTTCCGGTTCCAGAATCCATATCAACGGCCAGTGAAGATCAAAGCAAGCTTGTCCGGCCGCAATATTGTGGTCGAATTTCAATCAATGAATACGTACCAGGAATTCCTATACAAATATATGAAATAAATAATTAATGAGATTAATAAATAAGAACATAAATTAAATAGTTAATGACATGAATCATTTGTTTAATTGTGTTAATTATAGGGTCGAACCATGTCATGTTACTAAAAAAGCTACAGTGCAACCGGGAAGGTTACCTGTAGCTTTTTAAACTTGTAACAAAAATCACCCAGACGCAGGGCGTTTCCCGATGAACGGCTCAATCGCCTTATTGCGAAGCCTGAGTAGTTCCTCGTTTTCATTTAGGGCTTTGTTTACCGCGGCTTCCCCCAGTTCTTTATGTTCTTCCATGATTGAAAGCAGTTTTTCGTTATACCGTTCCCTATCCGACTGTTCTATCATCGGGCGAATATATTCTTTCACGGACAGACCTTCTTGTTCTTTATGAGTCCAATAATGGTGTATCCATTCCAATAATGCGATAGATTGGCCTGTGCCCAATTTTGAAACCTTGTTATCAAAAACGTTGCTGTCTACACTAAAGTCTGCTTCAAGTTGTTCCAAATCAAGCATACCGTCCATAGCAATGGAAGTAATATAATTATCAAGTACTGTATCGTAGTACATTCCGGATTCTTTCACGATTTCAAAAAGAAAGTACCATTCATTTTCGTCAAAATACCATTTTAATTCGTATACCGAACGCCTGATCGCAGACCATGCTGTAACAGATTTCCAAATTCCCCGTTGAAGATCCGTATCCAGTTCATGAATCTTTTCAACCGCACTTTTAGGCAATTCTATTGTAATCTTTACAAGTTCCTCGGTCATAGCAGCTCCTTTATGATGTTAAGCAAGCTTATAGTTCAGCCACGATTTTTCCCCGGACATGTCTTTGCGAAAGGGCTGTCAGGGCTTGGGGGACTTCATGTAACGGGATCACTTGAGTGACCATCGATGTTAGTTTTCCGTTGAGCATCATTTCCACATCAACGCCCAGCACAAATGGATAAGTCCATTTCGGATGTCCGCCCGCAGCCACTTTATAATCCACAGGATTTAAAGATGCTGCGCGCACCTTAATTCTTACCTCTCCGGGTCCGGGTTCCGGAACCGGAAGTTCGGACATGAACAGCGTATCCGGCTTCCCTGGTGCAGGCAATACTAAAGCTTTCATAAAAATGTACCTCCTCAACTTGACTAATGTAGCTTATGATACCTAAAGTAAGACTACAAACGCAAATTAACAATAGAAGGAGTCCATATGAAACACAACATCATCGTAATCGGCACAGTTCTTATAGATTGTAAAGGTTTTGCTGAAACCCGTTATATACCCGAAGGAAAAAATATCGGTTCCGTCCGGCTTATACATGGCGGAGTCGGGAGGAACGTAACAGAGAATTTATCCCGTATCGGGCTCACAGCCGGTATGGCTACAACTGTGAATTCCGACGGTACCGGAAGGGACGTTGTAGAACATCTTCAAAACTGCGGTGCCTCGACGGAACATATTGTGTATATGAAAGAACGCGGAATGGGATTGTGGATGGCCATATTGGATGAGACCGGCCGTTTGATAGGCTCTATATCGGACATGCCCGATTTATCCGGGTTGGAGCAGCTGATTGACGAACGAGGGGAAGCAATCATCTCCGATTCGACTCATGTCGTATTAGTCATGGATTTAAACGAAACATTGACCCGAAATATACGCAAAATCGCACATAAACTAAACAAGCCCGTCTATGGGCTTCCCAGTAATTTCAGCGTGATTCAGGCGCATCCTGATGTGCTGGATGGACTCGAATGCTTTATCTGCAATGAGTTGGAGGCTGAACGGCTTATTGGGGTGTCCGACCTCAAAGGTTTGGAGCAAGGAGCCCTTGAATGTTTATTGTTAGATTTTGCAAAGAAACACGCGATCCGTTATATGGTCGTTACACTCGGTGAGGCCGGTTCCGTTTATTGCAATACAGAAACCGGCGTAAGCGGCTTTCAGCCTGCGGAAAGGGTTAAGCTCGTCGACAGCAGCGGAGCGGGGGATGCCTTTTTCTCGGGAACAGTAGCGGGTCTGCTCTGGGGCGCACCTTTATCGGACGCTGTCCGGATCGGAACCCGCATGGCCGGGTGGACGATCGGGCAGAAGGAAAGCTGCTGCAGCGACCTCGGATCCTTATGCCGGAGGGACCAACTGATCTCCGCTTATCTTTAGGGCAGAAGGCATAAGAACTTTCTCAATGTTGCGCGCAGACTCTGTTTACTAATTGAACTGCATATGCTACCATTATGGAACTGTCTTAAAAGGTGTGGTGGTGGAGAACATGAGGAATTGGAAGCAGCGCTTTGATTATAGATCGTATTCATATGGAACCTTGACCCTAACCGGTCGAGGTTTTTTTGTTTCCTAAACGCAACAAACATGGATGGAGGAACAAAAATTGAAAGACAGCTACAAAAGTTCAATTTACGCCGCATGGATCAGTCTGATCAGCAATATTCTTTTGACCGGGATTAAGATCGTAACCGGATTTCTGTTTAACAGCCCCGTGCTTTTGGCGGACGGGATTCATAATGCAGGGGATGTCATCGCATCGGCCGCATCCTTAAGCTCCATGCGTATTTCAAAACTTCCACCCGATGAAGATCACCCCTATGGGCACGGGAAAGCCGAAGTTGTAGGAGCTGCCATTGTAGCAGGGATTTTAGCGTTGGCTGCTGTCTATATCGGATATGAAGCGGTTGCCGCGTTATTCGAACCTTTTGGCGAGCCGCACTGGATTGCGTTTATTGCAGCTGTTGTATCACTGGTATGGAAACAAACTTTATATATTTATACGATGCGTATCGGCAGGGAAGCGAACAGCAAAGGTCTCATAGCTACTGCTAAAGATCATTTGGCTGACGTTTACGCCTCCGGAGCCGCCGTAGTGGGGATTGGGCTCGGCCTGATCGCACAAGTGTACGATATCCGTATCCTCCAGTACGGGGATCCCGTTGCCGGTATTATTGTAGCGCTGCTGGTGCTTAAGCTTTCCTATGAGATGGCGAAGGAAGCGCTGGACGTGCTGATGGAAAAGAGCGTACCGCTGGAAACCATTCAAGCCTATACTCAGAGGATCGAGGCCATTCCTGAAATCAAACGGATTGACCGCATTCGCGCCCGGGAGCACGGCCACTATGTCATTGTTGATGTTCGGGTGGGAATTGACGCCACTTTAACGATTCAAGAAGGCCACGATATATCGCGAAAACTAAAAACCGCTTTAAAAGAGCAATTTTCGGATATTGAAGAAGTGCTGGTTCACATTAACCCATGGTACGAGAATGAGAAAGAAGATTGAAGTAAACTTATGTAACATCAATTTGAAGAATCCATCGAATTTGCGCCTAATTCACTTCATTTTATGTAAACTATGTTGACAACAACTGAAGTCCATTGTATATTTTCAATATAACTGAATCGGATACAATGGCGTATCCAACTAAGCGGCAATGAAGCCTGCTTACCTTCCTTAGGGACGACTGTTCTCTAGGGTAAGGTAAGCGGGCTTTTATTATTTTCTTGATTAAGAGAGGAGAGGTCTCGGATGAGTGAGCGCAAACAGCTGGTGTTAATCGGGAATGGTATGGCGGGTGTCAGGGCGGTCGAACATCTGCTCAAGCTGGCTCCTGACAAGTATGAAATCACCATTTTCGGATCGGAACCGCATCCGAATTACAACCGCATTATGCTTTCTTCGGTATTGGCCGGAGGGGCGGATATGAAGGAAATTGTGATTAATGATTGGAATTGGTATCAAGAGAATGGCATCCGTTTATTTACCGGAGAGACGGTAACTCAGATCGATACGACAGGGCGAACGGTTCGCTCCGATAAGGGTACGGAAGTGCCATATGATAAGCTGATTCTTGCTACCGGATCGAATCCGTTCATTCTGCCGCTGCCAGGTGCGGATAAAGAAGGGGTAATTGCGTTCCGGGATATGAAGGATTGCGAAACGATGATATCCGCCTCCCAAAAGTACAAGAAAGCGGCCGTGATTGGCGGGGGGCTGCTCGGAATTGAAGCGGCCAGAGGCCTGCTTCACTTGGGTATGGAAGTTTCGGTAATCCATGTCCAGAATTATCTTATGGAACGCCAGCTTGATGAACCGGCATCAAAGCTCCTTCAAAAAGAGCTGGAAGCACAAGGAATGAAATTTTTGCTGAACAAACATACGACCTCTATTACCGGCAGAAAACGGGTAAAATCACTCGCTTTTACAGACGGTACTGAACTTGAAGCTGATCTGGTGGTCATGGCGGTTGGAATTCGGCCTAATGTGCAGCTGGCTAAAATATCGGGAATTGAGGTCAACCGCGGTATTGTAGTCAACGATTACCTGGAAACGAGTATTCCGGATGTTTATGCTGTCGGTGAATGCGCAGAACACAGGGGAATCGCCTATGGATTGGTTGCCCCGTTATACGAACAAGGCGATGTGCTTGCCAAACAGCTTGCGGGAATTGGAACAGAAGGGTACCAGGGATCCGTGACTTCAACTAAACTCAAGGTTTCAGGTGTGAATGTATTCTCAGCCGGTGATTTTCATGATTCCCCTGAAGCGAAGTCGCTGCGACTGCAGGATGACGTCGAGGGGATATACAAAAAAATCGTCATCAAAGAAGGCAAGCTAGTTGGAGCGGTTCTGTTCGGCGACACCTCGGCAGGAGCATCTCTGTTTTCGATGATGCGCAAAGGGGAATCCGTTGAGGGCAGAGAGAAGGAAGTACTGCTTGGCTTCACACCAGGCGGAGCGCCGGCCTCCCCGGATGCCAAAATGGAAACGATGCCGGAGGATGAAATCGTCTGCGGATGCAACGGCGTGTCCAAAGCGGTTATTCTGGATGCGATCCGAAATAAGGGCTGCTCTACTGTATCCTCTGTGAAAGCTTGTACGAAAGCATCGGGTTCCTGTGGAGGATGTAAACCGGATGTGGAAAGTCTGGTGCGGCTCTATGCGGAAAATAGCGCTGCTGAAGCGGTCAGGGAAGGAATCTGCGGATGTACGCCTCTTTCCAGGGACGAGATTGTCGCAGAAATGAAGCGTATGGGATTAAAGAGCGTCCGAGAGGTCATGAATGTTCTGGAGTGGAGGGAGCCGGAAGGCTGTTCCAAATGCAGGCCCTCATTAAATTATTATCTGGGCATGCTCTGGCCTGAAGAGTATACAGACGAAAAGGAATCCCGATTTACGAATGAGCGCTATCACGCCAATATCCAGAAAGACGGAACCTATTCGGTCGTACCTCGGATTTATGGAGGAGTTACCTCTCCTGGCGAATTGAAAAAAATCGCTGCGATTGCAGAAAAATATGATGTTCCGATGGTGAAGATTACAGGAGGCCAACGCCTTGATCTCCTCGGTGTCAAGAAGGAAGACCTTCCGGCCATGTGGGAGGACTTGGATATGCCGTCCGGCCATGCCTATGGAAAAGCGCTACGCACCGTGAAAACCTGTGTCGGCTCGACATTCTGCCGGTTCGGCACGCAGGATTCCATTGGGATGGGAATCCGGCTTGAGAAAGCGTTCGAACGTTTAAATACCCCGGCAAAGGTGAAGCTTGCCGTCTCAGGCTGTCCCCGCAATTGCGCGGAAGCTACGATTAAAGACTTTGGCGTAGTCGCCATTGACGGTGGTTGGGAGCTGCATGTCGGAGGAAACGGCGGCGTCCATGTTAGAGCTACAGAACTGCTGTGCGTCGTAAAGACCGAAGACGAAGTACTTGAATGGAGCAGCGCTTTCCTGCAATACTATCGTGAACATGCGGCATGGAACGAGAGAACATCGGTATGGATTGAGCGGGTAGGCTTAGACAGCGTCAAGAAAGCGCTCGAGAAGAGGGAGGACCGACTGGCACTTGTGGAACGTATAGAAACGACTCTTAAGCACACAACGGACCCTTGGAGAGAAATTATTGAAAACGATGATTTGCGTAAAAATTTCACCCCTCTCGCAAAGGATCAGCTTGTATCACAAGGAGGTTCCCCAAAATGACTAGACTGCTCGTTGGAAAATTGGAGGATATCGATGTAAAAGGGGCCCGTACTCTTACGGTCGATCAACTGGAAATAGCCGTGTTCCGCCTTACGGGCGGAGAGGTGCTTGCTGTGGAGAACCGCTGCCCGCACAAGAATGGAAAGTTATCTGAAGGGATGGTGTGCGGATCCAGGGTTCATTGCCCGCTGCACGACTGGAGAATTGACCTGGCCTCAGGAAAAGTAGAGGAGCCTGATGACGGCTGTGTGACCACCTACACAACGGAAGTCGACAGTGAAACCGGACTGCTGTATGTTTACATTGGAGAGAAAGCGTCATGAGCGGCGGATGGGTATCGATTGTAGGCGCTGGTCCCGGTGATCCTGATCTCATTACAGTAAAGGCGCTGAAACGGATTCAATCCGCAGATGTCATTCTGTATGACCGCCTTGTGAACAGAGCGCTTCTGGAGAATGCAAGGAAAGAAACGGAACTCATATATGTCGGCAAAGCCCCGGGGCTTCACTCTGTGCCCCAGGAACAAATTGAAGATATGATCATCCACTATGCTGCACGTGGAAACAAGGTCGTTCGCCTCAAAGGCGGCGACCCTTTCATTTTCGGCAGAGGCGGGGAAGAGCTCTTATCACTTGCAGCTCAGGGGATCGCATGTGAAGTCATACCCGGTATTACTTCGGCATCAGGGGCTGCAGCAGCAGCTGGAATACCACTGACGCACAGGGGTGTTTCGGCATCCTTCGCATGTGTAACCGGAAGCCGCTGCCATGGAGATCAACCGCCGGTCCGTTGGGATATTCTAAGCCATAGCGTTGATACACTGATTATTTATATGGGAGTCAGCCAGCTATCTTTCATACGCGAACAGTTACTGAAGTCCGGCAAAGACGGCGAGACACCTATTGCTCTCATAGAGAACGGTACTACGTCAAGACAGCGGGTCATTACAGGCGTGCTTCAGGAAATGGATAAAGTGGCTATGAATGCAAACCTAATGAATCCGGCTCTCATCATCATCGGCGAAGCAGTCCGGGTTCGGGATCAGATCGCGGGATGGGCTGCGGCTGCAGAGTATATGACTGTTTCATAAATAAGTTTTCTCTAATCCATGAAAAGAGGCCAACCAGTTATTCTGGTTGGCCTGATTTGGGCTGCTCTTATGTTTCCGCCTGGATACGGGCTTTACCTCCCTGCCCAAGCCACTTATTCTTCCATTGACTCTGCAGAAACCACATGAGTGCGGAACAGAAGAGGGCGACGAGGCTGAGAATCAGGAATCCCGGCATATAGGAACCAGAGCTTTGATACAATCCTCCCAGGATGACGGGGAGCATATACCCCCCTATACCGCCGGCCGCACCTACAATACCGGTCATCAAACCGATTTCGTTTCCGAAGCGCTGAGGTACAAGCTGAAAGACGGATCCATTGCCCATCCCAAGACACATCATCCCCACAAACAATAAGGATAACACTACATACTGAGGGGGGATGGACGCAACAAACGCGAACAGGATGCCGGCAGAACCATACAGCATCAGCAGCATCAGCAGGCCTCCGAACCGGTCCGCCAGATAGCCTCCGAGGGGGCGGAAGAAGCTGCCCGCAATGACGCAAAAGGTTGTAAAGTCGGCCGCTTGAACAGCGGATAACCCGTATTGCGCGTTAAAGAAAATCGTGAGGTAGTTAGACAATCCTACAAATCCGCCAAAGGTGACGCTGTACATGAGACAGAACAACCAGGCATCCTTTTGCTTCAGCAGAGCAGCATATTCGGAAAGACGCTTGGGAGCGGGACGGTTTGGACTCTCTTTAGCAAAGATTGTAAAAATTAGAAAGGCGGCGGCGATCGGTATGACCGCTAATCCAAACACCGTTTCCCAGCTGTTGTAATGCTGTGCCAGACGGTTTGCAAAAAGGGTTGCCAATACGGTTCCGCTGTTGCCTGCTCCTGCAATGCCCATTGCAAGCCCTTGATATTGCGGCGGATACCAGCGGCTCGCCAGAGGCAGCGCCGCAGCGAACGACGCACCTGCAACCCCTAACAGCAGTGCAACGATGTAAAGATCACCCAGCGAATCCACGAACTTCCATCCCCATATTAACGGAATCATCGTAATCAGCATGCCGGCCTGCCCGGTTCTTTTGGGCCCGATATAGTCCGTCAGAAACCCGAAAACCAGCCTGAGAATCGAGCCTCCGAGGATAGGCAGTGCTACCAGATTGGCCTTTTGTGCTGCATCCATTGGATAATCTCCCGCGATGATGACGCTTAAAGGACCGATCAGAACCCATACCATAAAACTAAAATCGAAATAAAGAAATGCGCTGAACAATGATGGTTTGTGTCCGCTTTGCCAAAAGCTTTTTTGCAGCATGTGTAACCGTCTCCCTCCATAATCTAATTTTTCTCTAAACGCCAATAGACCGCACCTCGCCCTGTGTTAAAGAGCGGTTTGCGGCCTCATTGCCATGGCGCCACATCATTGTAGCGCCGGTCGTTCACAAAGTTGTGAACCCAAGCAGATTATAAAGTCTGTGCAAGTTGTATGTCAATAAATATAACACAAACTTATAGAATATTGTTACGCGATCAAAAAATAATGTAAATAATCCATTTTTGATGTCAAGTATATTGACGTATCAGTGAAAAGAGCATATATTTTTAGTAAGAGAATTCACATATGGACACAATGGCGTGTCCTTACCCGGCAAAGAAGCCCGATTCCTGATCGTACAGGGACGGGCTTTTATTGTTTTTTAACCGAAATATAAGCAAAGAAAGGGGAGCCCTTATGAACGTATTTCGTGTAGCACCGCAGTCCCAAGGGTTCACTGTGGAGGAAGCGGCGGAAATCCTGTGCAGCACCATCGGGATTCCGTCCGTAGAATCGATTTCCCTGGATGACGCCGGAGGCAGGACATTGGCGGAAACGTTTGTTACACCGTTTCCGCTTCCGCCGTTCCGCAGGGCTGCGATGGACGGTTATGCGATCCGGTCGGAAGCGACCTGCCATGCTTCACCGAGCACTCCCGTCTCGTTTCAGGTTAAAGGAAGGATTCTGCCAGGGTCAATTGGCCTTACTATAGGGGAAAAGGATCAAGCCGTGCGAATTTTCACAGGTTCCCCGGTACCCGCAGGGATGGATTCGGTCGTGATGCAGGAAAGAGTAGAGCAGGAGGAAGTGCGCGGCGCAGCGTCTTTCATTCGGATTCAACATCCGTGCAAACGGGGAGAACATGTAGCTGAAGCTGGGGAGGATTTGGAGGAGGGGGTAGCGGCTGTCGCCAAAGGTACGAAGCTGGGCGCTAAAGAAGCAGCAATTCTGGCATCGTTCGGAATGCAGAGAGTAACGGTTTATTCCAGACCCAAAGTCGCTGTTATCCCCATCGGCAATGAACTGATTTTACCTAAAGAGGCTAGAGGGCCGCATCAAATCTACGACGCTAACGGACTGATGACGGAAATGCGGTTGAGGGAGTTGGGGGCATCGGTGATCCGCTTCCCGCCGGTTCAGGATGATCCCGAAGCGATTGTAAGAAATCTGACCAAGGCTTATGAACTAACCGGCCTTGTCATTACAATAGGCGGTATTTCGGTAGGGGATTGCGACTTTGCCGCCGAAGCGGCCGAAAGAAGCGGCGCAGTTCCCTTATTCCGTAAGGTGAAAATGAGGCCCGGAAAGCCAACGTCTGGTTTTCGCCATCGGCAGCATACCGTTATTTGTCTCTCCGGGAACCCGTCGGCCTGTTATGCAGGCTTGGAATTACTGGTGCGGCCTGTTGTACTGAAAGCATGCGGGCATACCGGCTATCAATATCAGGTAAGCAAAGGAGTGTTGGCCGCCGATGTCATTCGGCCGTCTCCTTATACACGTTATCTGCGTTCCTTCGCGAATATGCAAGACGGGCGCCTTGTAATATATCCGTTAGGCCGCGACCGTGCAGGCAATATAGGCGCTTTCTCACAGACCAATGCGTTTGCGGTTATACCGCCGGGAGGGAAAGGAAGCGCCGCCGGTGAGCAAATTCAAGTCATACTGCTTGATCATTGGCGGCAGCAGGATGGAAATGGCAAGGAGGATTTCTCTTCATGGATAGAATCAAATTAGTTATGGTCGGCAACGGGATGGCCGGGGTCAAGTGTATTGAGGAAATTATTGCATTAGCTCCGGAACGCTTTGAGATTACCGTGATCGGAAATGAGCCGCATCCGAACTATAATCGCATTCTGCTTTCGAAAGTGCTGCAGGGCGGTACTTCGATGCAAGAGATCATTACCCACCCATGGGAGTGGTATGAGGCACGAGGCATCCGCCTTATGGCCGGCATGACAGCAGTACGAATCGATACCGTTTCCAAATCCGTGGAGTTATCGGACGGCAATTGTATCCCATATGACAATTTGATTCTGGCAACCGGTTCCCGTGCCTTTATACCACCGATTCCAGGTGTACAAAAACAAGGCGTATCCGTATTTCGAAATCTCAATGATTGCACGAAGCTCATGGATGCTGCGGTTACAAGCCGCTCGGCGGCGGTGATTGGCGGAGGCTTGCTTGGTTTGGAGGCAGCACGGGGACTGCTTCACCTTGGAATGGAAACTACGGTTGTGCATAACGCGCCTTACCTGATGAACCGCCAACTGGACAGGGCTCCGGCGGAAATGCTGAAGACGGAATTGGAAAAGCAGGGTATGCGTTTTCTGCTGGATAAAAGAACTGAGAAAATTATGGGCAACCGCAGAGTAAAAGGACTCTTGTTCACCGACGGTACTGTGCATCAGGCAGATATTATCGTGTTAGCCGTCGGTATTAAGCCCCGTATTGATTTGGCTGCGGGAACCGGGCTCCTGACGAATCATGCTTTTATTGTTGACGACTATATGCGAACAAATATCCAGGATATCTATGCGGTAGGGGAGTGCGCTGAGCACCGCGGGATTGCTTATGGCCTTGTAGCCCCGTTATTTGAACAGGGAAAGGTGCTTGCCAAAGTGGTTTGCGGACTGGAAACGGGTCCATATACGGGAACAGTGCCGTCCGCACAATTGAAAATATCCGGGATCGATGTATTCTCAGCGGGGGTGATCAACCGTCCGGATACCGAAACCGCCTTGCTTTCCGTGGACTATGTAAGGAAGACATATAAACGGATTTTTATGACACAGGGCAAAGTGTCGGGTGCTGTTCTATACGGGGATATATCGGATTCTGCCTCCTGGCTTGCGGATGTAAAGAGAAACACCGACTTTGCTCTGCTGGGGCATAGGATCGAAAAGAGAGCCCGGGCCGATGACCCTGAGGAAATGCCAGGAGCCAGTATCGTATGCTCCTGCAACAATGTCACTAAGTCCGTTATCATGCAATCTGTACAGGAAACAGGAAATGTTACCCTGGAGCAAGTAAGGGGACACACGAAAGCTTCCGGATCATGCGGAGGATGCAGCACGGCAGTGGAACTAATCATTCGTCATGCATTACAGCAAGGAAGCACCGCTATGCAAGAGCAGCAGGCGGTTTGCGGGTGCGGCAAGCTTACCCATACCCAATTGAAAGCAGCCGTGGAGCGTGTCGGTGCTCAGCTGCAGCTTACTTGCGAGACATGCAGAAACGCGGCTTACTATTATTCAACTCTGCTGCCTGCACGTTACCCGTTAAGTACTGCTTTCCCCGCCAGCCTTCTTAACCAGCCTGCTTTTCGTCTGGCAGCAAAACCTGAGAGCGGGAGGGAAATGGACCGGAACGCTGTTATGCTGATGGAGAGAATTTCAGCTTTTATTCAAGGGCTTTCCTTTCCCCATGCATTCACTTTTACAATTTCTGCTTCACCGGATTGTCCGGCTGGAGTGCATGTCAGCAGTTTTGGCATAGCAGGGGTCCCTTACGGTTGGGAATTATATGCAGGCGGCCACGCGGAGCTTCCCCTGAAACAAGCTGAACTGGTTGCTTGTGAACCTTCTTTTCAACGAATGTTAGAAGCGGCGGAAGCCTGTTTGCAGTTGTACCGGGAAACCGCCTATTGGTCGGAGCCTGTTTGGAAATGGATAGAACGGTTCGGTTTCGTACAGATACGGGAGCAGCTTCAAATGGGGCTCTATGCTGTGAATTCAAGGGGGAAGGCAACATGATACTTGAAGAAACAGATCGGATGGAGATGAAATCTCGGACGGAAGGAAATACACAATGCCCGTTTTGCAGCGTCCAATGCAAAATGAGGATTCAAAATCAGCAAAACCCGGACGAGGCGAACTCCTTATGGGTAACGGAAGGAGTAATGAATGCCGCGTCTGAAGGAAGATTGTGCGTGAAAGGAAAAAACGCATTTCAGCATTCCTTTAACAGAGAACGGCTCGTGAAGCCATTATTGCGGAAAGACGGCATTCTTGTTCAGGCTACCTGGGAAGAAGCGCTGAATCACATTGCCCAACGGATTCTGGACATTCAGCATCAATTCAGCAAGGATGCCGTTTCCGTATACGGCGGAGGGTCTTTAACCAACGAATCGGCGTATTTGTTGGGTAAATTTGCCAGAGTGGCGCTCGGGACGAAATATATCGACTATAACGGCAGGTTTTGTATGTCCGCGGCCGCTTCTGCCGGCATCAAAACCTTCGGACTGGATAGGGGACTGACCAATCCGTTGAGTGATATTCCGCTGGCGGGCTGTATTATTCTGGCCGGAACGAATATTGCTGAATGCCAGCCTACACTGATGCCGTATTTTACCCGCGCTAAGGATCAAGGGAGCCTGATCGTTGTCATCGATCCGCGTGAAACGGCAACAGCCCAAATGGCGGATCTGCATTTGAAGGTAAAGCCGGGCACCGACGCTGTCTTGGCCGGTGCTATGCTGAAAGTCATTTTGGAAGAAAATCTTCAAAATGACTCCTTTATACGTAACCGGACCAAGGGCTTTGATCAAATCGTACGGTCGGTTCAAGGGATTGACCTGAACGAAGCGTCCGGGATTACCGGAGTGGACGAGAACCTGATTCGTCTAGCAGCAACCGCCTTTGGGAAGGCCGAGACAGGCATGATTTTTACTGCCAGAGGGGTGGAACAGCATGCTGACGGACATATGGCGGTCAGGAACTTTCTGAACCTGACTTTAGTCACAGGGAAAGTCGGGAGGCCGGGATGCGGATACGGCGCCGTGACAGGCCAAGGCAACGGCCAAGGCGGAAGGGAGCACGGGCAGAAAGCGGATCAGCTGCCCGGCTACCGACTTATTGAAAACGAGACGGACCGAGCCTATATCGCCGGCGTTTGGGGGATTTCTCCGCATGAACTTCCGGGAAAAGGCGTTTCCGCTTTTGAAATGATGGAACTGGTTCACGAAGATACGATTAAAGCGATGTTGATTATGGGATCAAATCCAGTTATGTCCAACCCGAACGCCGGGTTCGTAGAAGAAGCGCTAAGGAAACTGGATTTCTTGGTAGTTGCCGATATGTTCTTATCCGAAACGGCAGAGATAGCGGATGTCGTCCTACCGGTTACATCGTATTTGGAGAATGAAGGGACGTTAACCAATCTGGAAGGAAGGGTTCTCTTAAGAGAAGCAGCCCTGCCTGTATCGGCTTCTGTCCGACATGATTGGCAGATCCTTTGTGAACTGGCAGTGAAGTTAGGGAAGGGGACTTATTTTCCATTCAGTACCGCCGAATCGATATTTGAGGAGCTGCGGCTGGCGACCAAGGGAGGTGCGGCAGACTATTATGGAATCACATACAGCAGATTGCGCAAAGAGGAGGGGGTGTACTGGCCCTGCCCTTCACCGGATCATCCGGGTACGCCCCGTTTGTTTCAGGAGGAATTCGGTCATGAAGACGGCCTTGCTCATTTTTCCGATATCGTCGAACAGCCCTCCTCGGAGGAAACGTGCGGCATCTATCCGTTGATCCTGACCACGGGACGAGTGTTATCCCATTACCTCACCGGTGTCCAGACGAGAAGGAGTCCTGTTTTAACCTCAAGGGATATCAGTAATGCCCTGGAGATTCATCCGGCCACCGCAAGCAGATATGGAATCGAAGAAGGAATGCTGGTCGAAGTGCAATCGCGCAGAGGCTCCTTTGTAACCCGCAGCCGCTATCGTCCGGACCTCCGTGAAGATACCGTATTCTCTGCCATGCATTGGGGCGGGTTACAGAACGTAAATCTTGCTACCAACCCGAAATTGGATCCCTACTGCCGTATGCCCGACTTCAAATCCTGCGCGGTGTACGTAAAGCCTTTGCAATAATCCTCAATCTGAAAAAGGGAGTGTGCTTCATGAATCGTACGGAGCAGCATGCATTCCAAGCGGAAAACGGGATGGAAGGACTTATCCTGGCAGGCGGTAAAGGGCGGAGGCTGGGCGGACTGGTGAAAGGACTGCTTCCTGTTGCGGGTATCCCTCTTATTCAAATCATTGCAAATGAAATGCAGCGCGTTTGTGATTCGACCGGAATTGCGGTGGCGGATCCAGAGCAGGCGACTCGTCTTCACTCCTTTGCTAATGAGATATATATGGATCGGATCCCCGGCCGAGGCCCTCTGGCAGCAGTCAGCGATGCATTTATCCGAGCAAGGCAGCCGGCTGTTTGGATATCCGCTTGCGACATGCCCCTAGTTTCCTCTTGCGCAGCGCTATATATGAACGACAGAAGAACGGCATCCGGAGTTCAAGCTGCAGTCCCCTGGATCGGCGGAAAGCTTCATCCCCTGCAGGCGGTTTATAGTCCGGAATGCCAATACGCAGCCAAACATTGCCTTCAGCAAGAGGAATTTCGGATGATGAGCTTCTTGCAGCGCATCCGGTTTGTCTCGGTTACGGAAGAAGAGTTTGCCGCTAAGGGCATCGATATCCGTTTCGTGACAAACATCAATACATCGGAAGACTATGCATGCTGGGAACCCATGAAAGGAGAATGAAGATGGATTATCCGCTCATATATCAGATTACAGGCTATAAAAATACGGGGAAAACAACCCTATTATGCCGAATCGTTGCTTTATGGAAGGCAAAAGGAATCCCGGCCGCCACGATCAAACATGACGCTCATGAGTTCCAGATGGATCGGAATGGCAGCGATACGTCGCAGCATCAAGAGGCGGGTGCGGTTTGGACCGCCATCACGTCTCCACGGCAGACGGTGATCCTCCAGAGCGGTATGGCGGATTTAGCGCAATTGATCCTGCTCGCTCCGCCGGAAACCGTGATTCTTGCGGAAGGGTTTAAGCATGCTCCGTATCCTAAACTGGTGATGGCATGCTCGGAAACAGACATCCGGCTTGCTAATCAGCTTACCGGCGTGACCGCCATTGTGGCCGAAGCGTCTTTTTACAGGCAGCAAATAGCGGTTCCAACTACTACGCCGATATTCTGCCGTGACCAGGTAGAGGAGATCTCAGACCATATGCTGGCAGAACTTCGATTCCTTGGGGCCGGAGCATGGTTAGAAACTACACTGATATGATCAACTGCCGCAGACAAGCGGCGGTTTTTTTTGTATACTTTGGATCAGTGCACATACAATGGAAAAAAGCGTTAAGGGTGATTCAGTATTACATTTCGTTGACTTGCTGTCTTTTCTTCAGCTGGCTGCAAAGGTAAGGTGGGTAGGAATACGTTACGGTGAGGGAGTGCTATTGATGATCCAATTGGGTTGGTGCGGGAAGGTAGAAGAGGCTGGAGAACTGAAGCGGATGGGATTCGACTATATCGAGTGCCCGTTAGCTTCCATGTCTTTGGAAAATGAGTCTGAGTTTAAGGAAAATTTGAAGCGGTTTCAACAGAGTTCGCTTGCTGTCCGGGCATTTAACATTTTCTGTCCTCCAGGCATGAAAGTGGTCGGCCCCGAAGCGGATCCGTCCAGAATTCGCGCATATATTCTTAAAGCTGCAGATGTAATGAATGCGCTGGGAGCCGAAAAAGTTGTGTTTGGCAGCGGACATGCCCGGACTGTACCTGACGGGTGGGAGCACAAAAGAGCCGAAGAACAATTTTTGAATCTTCTGACTTGGATTGGCGACGCTTTTGCCGGAACCCGTTTGACGCTAGTGATTGAACCGTTAAACCGCAAAGAATCGAACTTTATTAACAATCTCACGGAAGCCGTTTCTTATGCCAAGCAGATACAGCATCCCAACATAAAGGTGCTAGCCGATTTCTATCATATGGAGGAAGAACAAGAGCCGCTGCAAGCGCTTATCGACTATAAAGAATGGATTGCACACATTCATGTTGCGGATACGTTCAGGTTGTCACCGGGTACAGGCCAATATCCATATGCCGAATTCATGGGAAATTTAAAAGCGGCAGGCTACACAGGGATGATTTCAGCGGAATGCAGCGTAAGCGATTACAGCATTGATTTGCCTGCGAGCCTTACGTTTCTTAGATCCTGGAATGAGGAAGTGGTTACATGACTTATAATGATACTTTTTTTCGTACACAAGCTACAGGCTCCAAGCGTTCTTCTATCGAAATCGTCCCGTTCGTGATGAATTTGCTTCCCGTCAAGACGGTGTTGGATATAGGGTGCGGGACAGGGACCTGGCTGTCGACATTTACCGAGGAAGGCGTTCTCGAGGTTACCGGGGTTGACGGAGATTATGTGGATACTTCCTTGCTTGCCATTCCGGAAGAGCGGTTTATCCGGTATGATCTGACGCACAGCCTGGAGTTAGGCACAACCTTTGATCTTGTGGTGTCGTTAGAGGTGGCGGAACATCTGAGTGAGGAGTATGCTTCCGCTTTTGTTCAGACTCTGGTTCGCCACGGAGATGTCATTCTGTTTTCGGCTGCCATTCCGTTTCAGGGAGGGCGGCATCATGTGAACGAGCAATGGCAAGGATATTGGGCGAAGCTTTTTGCCGAACACGATTATATCCCTGTGGACTGTATTCGCAAACCGATGTGGGAGAACGAGAATGTACAATGGTGGTACGCACAAAACACATTTGTATATGTAAAGCGTTCCCGCTTGCATGAACTGCCCCTGTTAGAACAGCAGCATCTGCTAAATCCTCAGCCGATCTTGAATATGGTACATCCTAAATTATATCTTATGCTATCCGGCGATTTTTACGGGAAAGACGGTTACCAAGACGGATCCATTCTTAAAGAGTTTACGCCCAGAATTTGAAAAGAAGCCTCCCGGTTTGCTCTCCCGGGCGGCTTTACTGTTACCGTTGCTGAATCCGATCCATCTGCATAGCGTCCGAGGCTAAAGGCTGCACCCAGGCAAGTGCTTCTTCAGCCCGTACCCGCGTTTGTTGAATACGGCGGGCGAGGTCGAGCTGAATAAATTGTACTTTTGTTTTGGCCCGCTCGATCAGTACCCGATCGAAGGCACCCGACGCAGTCATCGCCGATAGCTATTCCAAAAGCTGCGCAGTCATGATCCTGGTGTCCTGTTCCATAGACCGGCCTTGCTCGACGCAGTTGGAAACAGCGGTCAATGCGGCTTTGGTCAGCTCCACATATTGGTCGATAACTTGATCATACTGCCGGGCGAAAACCGGATCTTTGGAATTCACCATAATATCCATAGGGTTCATATTATCCAAAGGGGTACGCGGAATCTGCTTTAGTGAATCCAGCACTTCTTGCGTCTGTCTGACATACTCGTCTAGATTTTTCGTCATAGCCTCGATTTCCGTCTCGATGGGTTCCATGTTTTCCACATCAGCCATGATAGTCACTAAATATTGAAAATGAATTTTGTGAAATTTCAGGATTTCCTTGGCGATGGGAATTTCGACGAGCTTCAGTGTGGCCTTAAACAATGCCTTGTAAATGGTAATCAAATGATCCTTGCTGATCGATGCTTTATTTCCCCTGTCTAATGCCCGTTCTTTAAGGAGCGTGTTTTCCCGTTTCTGCGCGTTATGATCCATATGGTCTCCTTCGTCAACGGACAAGTGCTGCCGGTTTCTCTTGTGCTTCAGCTTCAGTATCCTTAGGTTTCGGCTGCGGATTCAAGAGAGCAAACAGCTGGGCAGCGGCCTGATCTTTATTTTCCAGAATTTCAAGGGCCAGTTTCTTCATTTTGATTTCCATTTCCAGAAGATCGTTCTTTAATTCTTTCTCTCGCACCGATTCGTTTTGCAGGTTCCGGGAATAGTCATCCAGAGCTTCTCCCTGGCCAAGTAAAGCTTCAACTACAATTCCTTCGGTACGGAGCACATGACGGTTCGCTGCCAGTATAATGCCCGGCACTTCCACAACGGTATCCGTTGCTTCATCCGTGTAGCTGGAAGTGTAATCTTTTTTCACACGCAAATAATTGGATAAAGGGATGACATTCCCGTTCTCGTCTTAATGGTAGCGGCGCTCTTCATCGTTTTCTCGTCCTGCGAGTAGGAACGTACGCTGATTTTACTTTTTTCGCCGGGCAGGAGGGAGAAGGTCTTGATGGTGCGTCCCGCTCCGTAATTCGCCAAATAAGAGGATAAACGGTAAGATTCAACGAGAATAATGCGCTTCAGCCTTGAATTCACTTCGGGCATAATGGAGACATTGATTTCCAGGATCGTTTCCACCGAATTCTTTGCACGGTCTACGACCCGCGCCGTAACGAAATGCTTGCCTGTCGTGTTGAACGTTAACGTTGCTTTCCATTTAGTCCAATCCCCGGGAGCCTGGGCAGACCCTCGTGTAAATAGTTCGGAATGATCCGTTGAAATCTCTACATAATCGATCCCGCCTGCATCTTCAGCTGTTCCGGAGATTTCAACTACAGCGCCTTGAGAGAAGGTTCCTGCAACTTGTGCGCCGTTGAGAGGGGAGAGGATACCGATTTTAGGCAGAGTAGTATCCGCATAAAGGGATATACTTGTCGTGCCGAAGTTATTCGCTGCATCGTAAGCACGGACCTGTATCGAATTCGCGCCTTGTTGAAGCGTGATCGTTTTCTTCCAGGTCCGGTAGCCGTCTCCGCTCTCAGTCAGGACAGGCGCACCGTTGTTTTGAATGAGCTCGACTCTGGTAACACCGCGGTCGTCCCCGGCTGTGCCTTGGATGGTAACCGCACCGGAAGAGAGGACAGCGCCCGAAGAAGGCGAAGTAACAGCGACCGTGGGCAGAATCAGATCCGGCGCCTGAGCCAGCTGTACGGTGACCGTGATTTTCCTGATGGAGGTCGCCTTATTATTTGTATGAAGCGCTTTGGCCGTGATCTGCACCTGACCCGGCGTGCTCAAAATGACACTGGGCAGGACCCATGTTCCGTCCCCATTCAGCGTCGCTGACTGGTATGCGCCCGAACCGATTTGAACGGAAACCTGTTTGACCGCACCGTCGCCGCTGTCAACCCAGGCCGTACCCCTGAAATCTACGACTGCACCGGTAGGGATGCCGCTGATAATGGCATTCGCTGCCGGAGAAGAAATATCAACAGTAACGATAATCGGGTCTGGATCTGGTAACGGATCGCGGTCAATCGGGTCTTTCGGTATCATCATAGCGATGCCGCCGTCATCCATTTGCGGAATGGCGCGCAGCTCTTCATAGCCTGCTGCATATACAGGTTGAGCAGGAATTGACGATTCCAAAAACTGGTATGATAATACCCCTGTCATGTTGCGGTAAATGTTTAACTTCTTGCCTTCTTCCTCTTTTCTCAGCACTTCTTCTTCCGTTAGCTCCGAAAGTTTGGTCGTCATACGGTCACCTGATTGCTGTGCATTCCGGAGTGTCTCTACGGCTGTAGGCTGACTGAAGGAAGATTTGCCGCCGCATTTGAAGCAAGATGCTGAGCTCCCGATGGTCCTGCTTGCATAAAGTAATCGTCGGAAAACTGCAGATCGATAAAATTCCTTCCGCTGTATGTGGTAGGCTCCGGCACGTTATAACTTAAGACGGGTGCAGATCCTCCCGGTTGAAGCTTGATCATCGGTTCCTGATTCCGGTTGGTACGGTTTGACATGAACTGTTCACGATCCTTCCTTATCTAGTTTAATTCCTCCGCACATTCTGGCTGACGAGACGTAATTTCCCTTAAACCATGATGATCCGCCAGTGAATGAGGACCTCTCTTTACACGTTTCACCCTAGTTCTCTCTTCGCAATGAATGTGTCGAAAGTTATCGGGATAGTGAATTCCATAGACATATGGTCGCGAATACGTATCATAGCTGCTGCTTGTCTTGTCACATAAGAGTAGGCATGACGCATAACATGACGTAGCGGATGACGAAATGCAGCGGATTGACTTCGTCCATCTTTTGGATTAATATATGAACACATACTCATATATGCATGATTCGAGGTGGCCGATTTGGAAAATAATAACGAAGCTTTACACGCTCCATATCAATCATTGGATGAAGAGACTTTATTTATCGTGTCGCAGACTTTTAAAGCTTTATCTGACAGCACCAGGATCCGAATCCTGCATTTATTGTCTCAAAGGGAATGCTCGGTTACGGAGATTGCGGAACAGCTGTCCCTGCTGCAGTCCACCGTTTCCCATCAGCTTCGTTTCCTGAAGAACTTACGGCTTGTGAAATTCAGGCGTGCAGGCCAGACGATTTATTATTCCCATGATGACCGGCATGTTGTTGATCTATTGGAGCAAGCGATTGATCATGCAAGCCACGATTAGCATTTGTGAGGTGAAGCAGAATGAAGGAATACAGGGTAAAGGGATTGACCTGTGCCAACTGCACCATGGAACTTCAGGAAGAAATTCAGAAGCTTGAACATGGAGCAACGGCAACGCTAAGCTATAATACAGGGAAAATGACTCTCGACCCAAATGTGCCCTTGAACAAAGTAAAAGCGATCTTGAAAAGTGACGGAGCCTTCATTGAAGAAGAATACGTACATGGCCACCCGCATAACCATGCACACGGTCACGATGCTTTTGGCCACGACCATCATCATGACACGGGTTCCCGGATGAAACGGCTGCTGCTCATTTTGGCCGCATTATTCGCTATCGCTGTGTTTGCAGAAGGAACCGCAGCTGATAGTGCAGCCATAGCGCTGTATCTGACTTCCATGGCGCTGAGCGGATACACGACTTTCCTTAAAGGCGTCCGGAATCTGGTACGGCTTAAATTCAACATCGATACATTGATGACGATTGCTCTGATCGGAGCCGTAGGGATCGGAGAATGGAAAGAAGCGACATTGGTAGCTTTGCTGTTCGGTGTAAATGAGCTGCTGGAAGGCTTAGGAATGGAGAAAGCGCGTAAATCGATGGAAGCCTTACTTCAAGCCGCACCCAAGGAAGCTGTTGTGCTTCGCGGCGGTCAAGAAGCTGTCGTGCCGATTGCAAGTTTGAAAACAGGCGACATCGTGCTGGTTCGCTCCGGAGAGAAAATCCCTTCTGACGGCACGGTAATCGAAGGCGGGAGCTCCGTCAACGAAGCTCCCATTACAGGGGAATCCCTTCCGGTTGACAAGCGGGAGAAGGATTCCGTTTTTGGGGGGAGTATCGCAAATGAGGGTGTTCTGAAAATCAGAATCGAGAAAGCGTACAAGGATTCGTCACTTGCCAAAATTCTTCATCTCGTAGAAGAAGCGCAGGAAACGAAGACGCCGACCGAGTTATTCATTAACCGGTTTGCCAGGTATTATACTCCTGCCATTATCCTCATCAGCCTGTTGGTGCTGCTGGTTCCGACATTACTGCTTGGCGGAAACTGGGACGCTTGGCTGTATCAGGCACTTGCCGTACTCATTGTGGGCTGCCCCTGTGCACTCATACTTTCCTCACCGATTGCCATCGTCTCGGGAATTACCCGGAATGCCAGAAACGGCATCCTGATTAAAGGCGGCGTGTACCTGGAACAGTTGGGCCGCATCGATACGATTGCCTTTGACAAAACGGGGACGTTGACGAGAGGGGAACCGCATGTAGAGCGGGCGGTATGTTATGAGGAAATCTTTTTCCAGGCGGCTTATTCTTTGGAGAAATCCTCTACACACCCGCTTGCGAAGGCAATCACCCGATATTTGCAAGCAACAGGCGTAACTGCAGCAGAACCGGATGAAATTCAGACGCTGCCCGGACACGGAATTACCGCCAGGATGAATGGCGCTTCCTATTATCTCGGAAATGAACATAGCATTCGGCATATCCCTGTTACCGGGCAGGTCCGCGCAGATATAGAGTCTTTAAAAGCAGCAGGATTTACCTTAGTCCTGGTCGCTGACGAAGAGAAGGTCCTTGGGATGTTCGGCTTGTCAGACAAAGTTAGGGAAGAGAGCGCATCGGTGATTCAGAAACTCAGAGAAGCGGGCGTCCGCCGAACCGTTATGTTAACGGGAGATCATGAAGCTACCGCAAAGAAAGTGGCTGGAGAAGTGGGTGTGACGGAGTACCGGGCAAACCTGCTTCCCGAAGATAAAGTATCCTCCATCCGGGAGCTTGCCCGCAGCGGCAGTATAGCAATGGTCGGTGACGGGATGAATGATGCTCCCGCGTTGGCAGCTGCCCGGCTCGGTATTGCGATGGGCAAAGGAACGGACAGTGCTATCGAAACTGCGGATATCGTATTGATGCAGGATCATTTAGGAAAATTGCCCGAAGCCATCTCAGTCGCGAAGAAGGTAAACCGGATCATCCGGTTTAATATCGCCTTCTCCTTAGCATTGAAGATCATCGCGTTGCTGTTGACCATTCCCGGCTGGCTTACGCTCTGGTTCGCTATTTTATCCGATATGGGTGCCACCGTCTTCGTGACTTTAGTAAGCTTAACCGTGTTGGCGGGCTCAACCCGCAGCAAGGAAACGATAGTATAAACGCAAGAACCTGCAGCCCGTGAATGGCTCAGGTTCTTTTTTTCGTTCAAGAAAGGGTTTACATTCTTCAGGGATGAAGTTATAGGGAGGTGTTTATTTTGTGAAACGGGGGACTTCGAAATGGGATTCAAAATTACCATTTTTACAAAAGTAATCGTGATGATCCTCGTTCTGCTTGTTCCGATCTTATGCCTGTACGGCTATTCTCACAAGGTCAGCGTGGAGGTCGTCCAGGAGGAAATTGAAACGTCCAGCGTCAACAAACTCATGTTCCTCGTCAAACAGGTGGAGAACTCGATGGATCAGTTGTCCAGCTCCTCACTCCTCTTAATAGAGGACCCTGATGTCAGAGTATTCCAAACGATGTACCTCAACAACAAACTGCTTGATCTCGACACGATTACGGTAATGAACCGGCTGAAAGATAAATTAAGCATGGTGAGCTCCTCCAGTAACTGGAGCAATACGATGTCAGTCTATTCCACTTCCGTTAAGCAGGTCATCTCGACCGACTCTAGAGTGAAATTTGATCCTGACTACATCCGAAAATATACGAAACCGGACTGGGAGCTGCAGACCGAGAAACGAAACGGCGCAAGCAAGTACGCCTTTGCCTGGCATACGGCAGAACCGGTATCTTCCTTTACCCGGCCGGAGCAGACCAAGTTTGTGTTCGAAGTAAAATTCCCGGAAGAGAATCTTGTCCGTATACTGGACCAGTTTAAGGAGGGAGGAAACGGCGACCCGTTCTTCTTTCATCCTCAAGCAGGCGTCATTTCCAACAGTGCCGCCAAAGCAGGTTTAATCCGCAAGGTAAGCAGCAAGTGGAAGGAAGATCATAATCAAACTTCCGGTAAACAAGTGATGACATTAGATGGGCGGCAGTATCTTGTGTCCTTTGTAATGTCCGAGAAGCTGGGGTGGTATTTAGTCGATTATGTGCCGCTGCAGGAAATTTTGACCCCGATTACGAAATCCAAGAATTTGTTCATTTACTCCACCATTCTGCTGCTTACGTTGAGCGTGCTTGCTTCGTTCCTGTTATACAGCCAGGTGCAGGTTCCGATCCGCTCGCTGATGAGAGGCGTCCAGCAGCTGAAGAAAGGAAATTACGCCATCCGGATCCGGACAAGGCACGGGAATGAATTCGGCTTTTTAGTGGAGCGGTTTAATGAACTGGCCGAACAAATCCAGGAGCTCATCGAGAAAGTCTATGAAGAAAAAATCAGGTCCAGAGAGGCAGTTCTCAAGCAGCTTCAATCGCAGATTAATCCGCACTTTCTGTACAATTGTCTAGCCTATATCAACAGCATGGCAAAGTTAAACCAGAATTCGGCGATTTCTGCAATGGCGCACCATTTGGGCAAGTATTACCGTTATACGACACGCTTGGAGAAAGAGGAAGCCCATCTGGACGAGGAACTCCAGCTTGTTCTTAATTATCTCGAAATCCAAAAACTCAGGATGCCGAGGATTCAATATACGCTCGAACTTCCGGATGATATGCGTTCTCTCCTCATACCGCGGCTGCTGATCCAGCCTCTGGTTGAAAATGCGGTAATTCATGGTATCGAACCTAACCCTGCCGGGGGCCGCATTCGTATTTTGGGCAGCTCGGATGCTCATGAGTATACTCTTATTGTGGAAGACGACGGGATCGGCTTATCCCCTGAGCAGTTGTACCGGTTGAAAAGCAAGTTGAACCGCCCGCTTGATGACCATATGGGATGCGGAGTCTGGAACGTACACCAACGCCTTTTATACCGCTATGGCGCGCCTTCCGGATTAGAGTTTGAGCATTCCTCTTTAGGCGGACTGAAAACGACGATTCGCTGGAACCGAGATCCCGCATGCGAAATGATTCGAATGGAGGAGGTTGTTTAATGTACACCTTGCTGATTGTAGACGACGAAGCCCACTTGGTGGACAGTTTGGCCGATACCATCCCTTGGCAGGAGCTAGGCGTGACGAATGTTTATAAAGCATATTCTGCTTATGAAGCAATGGAACGTTTACAACGGCAAACGATCGACGTCGTACTGACCGACATCCGTATGCCCGGCATGAACGGATTGGAGCTTGCAGAACAAATCCATCACAGGTGGAACAAAACCAAATGCATTCTGCTGACGGGTCACGCTGATTTTGAATATGCCCAAAAGGCGGTGCAGCATCAGGCTGCGGATTATCTGCTGAAGCCGGTGAGCGATGAGGAAGCGATGGCTTCCGTTCACAAAGCGCTGCACCGTTTAAAGCAGCAATGGGAGGAGATATCCTCCTATAAGAATGCAATGCAAACGTTACAAGAACATCTCCCGGTTCTGCGGGCCGGACTGCTAAATGAACTGGTTCAGGGGAGTAAGGTAAGCCGGGAGCAATTAGCCGGTAAGCTCGGGATGTATGACTTGCCTTTCAAACCGGGGGATGACGCCAGCCTTATGATGGTCCGCCTGGAAGAAGAGTTTTCTTCCTATGACTACTCCAGTGTTTCCTTAGTCCAATACGCAGTAGGGAATATGGCGGAAGAACAGTTCGGAGGCGACTTCCATTTGTGGATGTGCAAGGATCCCCATGATTATCTGCTTTGCCTTTGTAAGCCTGCACATCCTGAATCGGTTACAAGGGAGCAGCTGCAATCCGCTGTGGAAAGTCATGCGGCCGCATTACAGGAGCATATTAAAACGTATTTGAAAGGATCCGCTTCCGTGCATGTAAGCTCTGTATTTCTCTTTCCGGAAGAGCTCAGCCTTACTTATGATCTCTCCGTTTCCGCAATCCGGCGGAAAGCAGGCAGCGCCCGGCACGTCTTTCTGGCGGGGTCCAGCGA
This sequence comes from Paenibacillus gansuensis, assembly GCF_042684925.1. NCBI lineage: Bacteria > Bacillati > Bacillota > Bacilli > Caryophanales > Paenibacillaceae > Paenibacillus > Paenibacillus gansuensis. Next base: position 38,447 of record NZ_JBHUME010000014.1, read on the forward strand.
GGATGAAGGAGTCCCGTCAACGCTAAAAATCCTTTATGAGCCCCCGACACTACACCATCTGCTGGAGATGGGCCGCTGGAACGATCTGGAGGGGAAATTGAATAAAATTTACGCGGAGCTGGAACAGTGCAGTTCTCATACTCAGGACCATTTGCTGGAGGCGCTATTCTATATCTCCAATAGTTTCGCATACATCGTACATAAGAACGGACGAAGATTATCCGAATACATCGGCCGGGACTTTGAGGCGCTTCTTGACCTGGGTTCCTTTCGTACCATAGCCCGCATGAGGGAATGGTCTGCCCGGGTGCTGGAACAGTTGAAACTGGAAACAGAGGATGAAACGAGATGGAACCGGGTTTCGGTTGTGAAACAGGTGCAGAGGTTCATTGAAGAACAACTGTCCAAGGACGTGTCTTTGCAAACGATCGCGGAACATGTATTTCTTCACCCAGTTTATCTGTCAAAAGTCTACAAGCTCGAAACCGGGGAAAGTTTAAGCGACTATATCTTTAGGGTGAGAATGGAGAAGGCCGCTTATCTCCTGATTCACAGCGACTTGAAAATATATGAGATTACGGCCCAGCTGGGGTACCAGAACCCCCAGTATTTTATCAAGATGTTCCGTAAGCAGTACGGCACCACTCCTCAGGAATACCGGGACAGGCAAGTGCCGCGGCTTCCGTCACAATAAGCTAACAGAATGCCATCCATGTTCAGGAGATGTCATTCCCGCCATAATTGGTATCGCTTACAATTTAGCTGAGGCAATATCATCAAATGATAGGGGGAAAGCCAATGCGGTATCAACGCAGATTATTTATTACTTCGATTGCAGTTATTCTGCTGCTGGTCACGGTGATCGGATGCTCACAATCCAAAGAGGCGAATAGCAGCGGCAATACCGGCAACCAGAAGGAAACGGCTGAAGGAAATCAGACTTCGGGCGGGAAAGAAACGGACACGCTTCCTATGAGCAACGGCAAATACGACCCTCCGGTAACGATCACCACAGTCAGAGGTGTCGGGGGTGATTTGACGTTCAAGAACGGTGAGACGATTGAGAATAATGTACATCTGAAGTGGGCTAAGGAGAAGCTTGGGATCGACATTAAGTACTTATGGACCGTAACCGACACGAATGATGCGTATAAGACAAAGCTCCGGCTGGCTCTTTCTGCTAATCAAAAAATGCCTGATATCGTTGCTCTGCGTTCTGACGTCGATAAGGATCTAATTGACTCGGGAAAATTTATGGACGTCGGCGAGCTCTTTGATAAATACGCTTCTCAAACCTGGAAAGACGCTATGAATGAAGACCCGACTGTGTGGTACCCTTACATGCGCGACGGGAAACGTTATGGTATCCCCATTTTGGATTACGCTTACAATGCAGACCCGGTACTTTGGATACGGGAAGACTGGATGAAGAAGTTGAACCTGCAGGCACCGAAAACGCTGGATGACTTGCAGAACATAATGGATGCTTTTACAAATCAGGATCCGGACGGGAACGGACAGAAGGATACGGTTGGTCTGACAATCGGATTTAAAAACTGGGTGAATACGTGGATGAGTGATGCAGGGTGGGTATTCGGCGGATACGGCAGCATGCCAAACCAGTGGAATGAAAAGCAGGATGGAACGCTGGAATACGGCTCTGTGAGTCCGGAGACCAAAACAGGTTTAGGTAAACTGCGCGAATGGATGGAAAAAGGACTGATTCCGAAAGAAGCGGGCCTGTTTGATGAAACGAAAGCAACCGAGCTGTTTACGGCAGGCAAGGCAGGCATTGTTGCCGGCCCGCACTGGATGCCCTGGTGGCCGCTGGAGGATGTGAAGAAGAATGTAAAAGGTGCGGAATATAAGGCCTATCCGATCCCATCCGGACCTGACGGAAAAGCGGGAAGGCACGATACGGCAAGCAGAAACGGAGTAGTGCTGATCAATAAGGACATGAAGAATCCGGAAGTGTTCTTTACCTATCAAAATTATCTTTTTGACAATTATGCCAACCCTAAGGCCGGCACTGAGTTTGAGAACGGTATGGCGAAGGGATACGACTGGGATGAAGTGAACGGGAAAGTAGTCGTCGGCGGCGAGGTTCCCGGAGGATCCGTTCCGGTGAATAAATACACGCTTACGTTTGACGGTGCCAGAATCCCATCCTTATCGATGAAAACCTTGGCGAAGCTTGCAAATGGGGAGGAAGCAGTTACCCCTTATGAAAAGACAGCTAAGGCAGCTACACCGGTTACCGTTCTGGAAGCTGCGAAAATTGTGCTGGAACAAAAGGACATTGTCATGCCGCAGAAGTTCGTAGGTGCGCCTACGGAAACAATGAAAGCGAAGAACGAGCTGCTGCAAAAGATGGAAAAAGAAACGTTCAGCAAAATTATTTACGGCAAGGTGCCGTTAGATGCGTTCGATAAGTTCGTGAAAGAGTGGAACTCCGCAGGCGGCGAGAAAATGACGAAGGAAGTTAATGAGTGGTACCAATCGGTTAGCGGAAAGTAAACAATGAACCGGGCAGCCGGGGGTTCGTAGATACGTTGGATCATGACACAAACAAAAGGTAAGCAGCCGGGCTGCTTACCTTTTGTTGTGTAACAGGCTATTCTTTTACCGCGCCCAGGACCATCCCTTTGACGAAGTACTTTTGCAGAAACGGATACACGAGCAGCACGGGCAGGGCCCCGATAAAAATTTGAGCCGCTTTCACTGTCCTCTGCGCAATGTTCTCCAAATCGGAAGGATCCACGTTTACTTTGCTGAAATCCTGCTGCACGATAATGGTTTGCAGGAACGTCGCCAACGGATAATTTTGATAGTCGGTCATATACAGCATTCCGGAGAACCAATCATTCCAGTGGCCTACCATCGTAAATAACGACAAGGTAGCAATCGCCGGCATGGAAATGGGCAGATAGATCATAAACAAGGTGCGGAAGTGAGTGGCTCCGTCGATAAGCGCCGCTTCCTCAAGTTCTTTAGGGACATTGCGGAAGAAATTGAGCATGAGGATCATATTCCATACATTCACCAGGCCCGGCAAAATCAATGCCCATAAAGAGTTCATCAAGCCCAGCTTTTGAATGAGAATATAAGAAGGAACCATACCGCCGGCAAACAGCATCGTAAAAACGAAATACCACGAATACATGCTGCGTCCCCGGAACACCGATTCGTCTTTAGAGAGCGGATATGCAGCCAGAAAAATGACAACCATCCCTAGCGCTGTGCCGAGTACCGTACGTTTTACAGAGATCCATAAAGCATTGATGAAGTTATCGTTGCCCAGTGTTTTAGCGTAGGCTTCAAAAGTGAAATTTACGGGCCATAAACTTACCAGATTCGCACTGGCTGCCGCTTTTCCGCTTAAAGAGACTGCAAGCACGTGAATCAGGGGCAGGATGCATAGCAGAGCAAGACCTCCGAGAAAGAGATAATTGAACACGCTGAAGATACGGTAAGGCAGTGTTTTGTGGTACATGGCCTGATTCCTCCCCAGTTAGAAAATACGGTAATTCGCTAATTTATAAGCCAGCCTGTATGAAAGTACGATCAGTCCCATACCGATGATGGACTTGAATAATCCGACTGCCGCCCCAAAACTCATTTCCCCGTTTAAAATAGCCATGCGGTACACATACGTGTCGATAATATCTCCCTTGTCATAGACCAGCGAATTATATAAATTGAAAATCTGATCGAATCCGGCATTCAAAATGTTTCCGAGCGAAAGTGTTCCCACCACCACGATAATCGGTAAAAGGGACGGTAAAGTAATATGAAACGTTTGTTTCAGCCTTGCCGCCCCGTCCACTTCCGCCGCTTCATACAGGGAGGGATTGATGCCTGCCAGCGAGGCCAGAAAAATGATGGTGGAAAAACCGAACTCCTTCCAGACGTCGCTCACTACAACGGTGATCCGGAACCAATTGCCGTCGCCTAGAAAAAAGATAGGCTGTATGCCGAACATAGAGACAAGCGCTTTATTCACGATACCGCCATCCGGCGAAAGCATGTCAAGGAGAATCCCTCCCAGAATGACCCAGGACAGAAAATGAGGCAGATACACCAATGTTTGAAGCACTTTTTTGTAGGCCAGCTTACGAACCTCGTTTAGAAGAATGGCAAATACCAATGGAACAATTAACCCTGCGGCAATTTTCAGAGCGGCAATGATCACCGTGTTCAAAATCACCTGTTTGCTGTCAGGCCTTTCAAACATATATTGAAAATGATCAAGGCCTACCCAAGGTGAGTTCGAAAAACCGGTCCAGGGCTTGTACTCCTGAAATGCCATCAAGATACCGCCCATAGGCAAATAGGCAAAAATCAGCGTTAAGAGGACTGCCGGCAGCAGCATCAGGTGGAACGGCCAAGTCTTCTTCAAATTCCAAGCGGGTTTATTCATGATTGGAGACCCTCCCGATTTCGTTGATGCTTCATTATAGAACGCAGAAGAAGCCTGCGGGTATGGCGGGTTAGAAAGGACGATGGCATTTTGTTAGCTTTCTAATTTATAATCAAGTATCAGGAAATAAGATGGAGGAACACCTTTGGATTCAGTATTTTCTGCGGATGCCACAGCAGCTTGGCTGAGCAGGTTTGGAGTTTGGGCGGTTTTATTGAGCACTTTGCTTAGTGTTGTGATCAGTATCGCAGGGGTCATTCCTTCCGTGTTTCTTTCAGGCGCCAACGCCGTTGTATTCGGTCTGCCTTTAGGCTTTGCCATTTCCATGATTGGTGAAGTGACAGGCGCTTATGTATCTTACCGGCTTTACGGCAAAGGAATCATGAAGTGGAAAAAGAAACAGGGCATGAAAGGAAGATGGAGCCGGGCCTTCACGAATGCCTCTCCGATAAGGCAATTCTGGCTGCTATTGGCTGCAAGAATGGCACCTTTCCTGCCCTCAGGCGGCGTTACTTTACTTGCGGTCTGGACACAAATGAGAACCGTCCCCTTTATGCTGGCTACTGTGATCGGAAAAGCGCCCTCCGTCGCTGCGGAAGTGTGGGTGGGACAGGGGATATTTGAAGTACTTTGGAATTGGATGTAGTCAGGGATAGGGACAGACATAATAATTCATTTCCGTAATAAGGTAGGTTAGGTAACCATACTTGTGGAGGTGATGACTTTGTCCGACATGTTTGTTACCCGCTCCCTGGATGAAGTTCGTTTCTGGTCAAGGATTATGAAAGAGCACTCTTTTTTTCTGAGACTGGGCTTTAGAGCGGAGGACACGCAGCTGATCCAGGAAGCCAATTATTTTTATGCCCTCTTCGAGAATATCGAACAACGGGCATCTTCGTTCGGCACCGATACCGATCCAAACACCATTATGCAATTTAACAACGAAGTTCATACAGCTGTAAGCTACATATGGGCTTTTAAGAGAAAGGTTTTAGGGCTTATCTTAACCTGCCAGCTGCCGGGACAAAACAATTTCCCTTTGCTTGTCGACCATGTCAGCCGCGAAGCCAATTACTTCAGAAACAGGTTAACGGAACTTAACCAGGGGACATTAGAACCGCTGCCGGATGCCATTATTGATGAGAATGTGTTTTTCCTGAAAATTATGGCCGATCACGCCAAATTTATCAGTCATTTACTGGATCCGTCCGAACGGAAATTGGTGGACCAAGCCAATGATTTCAGCCATGATTTTGATCAATTATTATTTCAAGCGCAGGATTTGGATTCTATGCGGCCGCAATCGCAAACGGAACCTTTGTTAAGCCAGTTTTTGGATCAGAACAGGGTTTCGGTTTCTTCCCTTCGAGATTTCAAGCGAACGGCTCGTGAATTAATCGAAGCATGCAGAATAAAAAGCACTATTCATCCTTTGCTGGCGGACCATGTATTCCGTGAAGCATCTCGGTTTTTGGAAATTATCGATGTGTTTGAAGCTGCGCTCACAGGGAAGCAGCCGGCAGAGAATATGAGAACGCTGGAGCACTAGCAGGAATGACCCGGCACACCGTATTGCGGTGTGTCTTTTTATTTTTTAACCGCATAAGGCACGCTGTAATGTTTCAGGCATAGTAGGGAGGATTATCAAGTGAAAGTGGTATAATAAATGGCAGTAAGTTGTGATTTGAAAGGAGACAAGGCATATCTAATGGACAAAGGAAACAAACAAACAGGATGGAATTTCAATAATAGTTATGCGAATCTCCCGGAAACCTTTTATACCCGGCAGCTGCCAACCCCGGTACGCGCACCGAAGGCGGTTCTCTTGAACGAATCGTTAGCCCAATCGTTAGGTTTGAATATCCAGGAGCTGCAAAGCGACGAGGGATCCGGCGTGTTGGGAGGCAACGCGATTCCTGAAGGCGCTTTGCCTCTGGCTCAAGCATACGCCGGTCATCAGTTCGGATATTTCACTATGTTAGGTGACGGCCGCGCCGTGCTGCTTGGAGAACAAGTGACTCCCCAAGGAGAAAGATTTGATATCCAGTTGAAAGGCTCTGGAAGGACACCTTATTCCCGCGGAGGAGACGGACGGGCTGCACTCGGGCCGATGCTTCGGGAGTATATCATCAGCGAAGCGATGCATGCGCTTGGGATTCCTACTACACGAAGTTTGGCAGTGACAGCAACCGGTGAGGCTGTCATCCGTGAGCAAGACTTGCCCGGCGCGGTACTTACCCGCGTGGCAGCAAGCCATATCCGTGTCGGTACATTTCAATACGCCGCCAATTATGGCACAGCTGAAGATCTTAAAGCTCTTGCGGATTACACCATTCACAGGCATTACCCTGACATTAAACATGAGGATAATAAATATGTATCCCTGTTGAAAGAGGTCATCGGACGGCAGGCTGCTCTCATTGCGAAATGGATGCAAACCGGCTTCATTCACGGGGTAATGAACACCGATAACATGACACTAAGCGGGGAAACCATTGATTATGGACCTTGTGCCTTTATGGATGTGTACGATCCCGCAACGGTGTTCAGTTCCATCGATTCGCAAGGACGATATGCTTACGGGAATCAGCCGAAAATTGCAGCCTGGAATCTGGCCAGATTAGCGGAATCTCTGCTGCCGCTGCTGAACGAACAGGAGGATCAGGCTGTGAAAACGGCGGAAGAGGTACTCTCGGGGTTTGCTGAGCAGTATCACAAGAATTATCTGGATGGAATGAGAAAGAAGCTGGGCCTTTTCGATGAAGAACCGGAGGACGAAGCGTTGATAGGCGACCTGCTCAGCACGATGCATCAATTTAAGGCTGACTATACCAATACGTTCCGTATCCTGACATTAGGTACAACACAGGAATCGATGTTGTCCGGTACACCCGAATTCACAGGATGGCTGGAACGATGGCAGGCACGACTGAGCCGGCAGGCACAATCAAAGACAGAATCGCTGGAGTTGATGCGAAACAGCAATCCTTCCGTCATTCCCCGGAACTATAAGGTTGAGGAAGCACTGGAAGCGGCAACCGTACAAGGCGACTTTAGTGTCTTACATAGACTGCTGAAAGCTCTTTCCTCCCCTTATGATTATTCTTGTGCGGATGACGAATATACCGCTCTGCCTGAACCCACAGCCCGGCCTTACCGCACTTTCTGCGGGACGTAGCCTTTCGAGACAGGGATCCAAACTTCGCATCTGTAGTCTTCAGCAGAAGGATCCCCCGGCAGATATACCTCTATTTCGGGTCCACCGGTATGTTCGTATCCGGTGGCCGGAAACCATTCTTGATAAATCTGCTGAAACAGCCCGGTGATTGCATCCGGCAAAGGGCCTTGAGAAAGAAATACAGCCCAGGTCGACCCAGGTACAACGTAAGTAGAAAACAATACAGCCTCCGTGTTTACAGCGGGGACCGGCATGCGTTTTGCGATCAAATAAGTAAAATAGCTGCCCTCTATATCCATAGTAATCCCCAGCAAATTCTCGTCAGAACCCCATGAATCAAGCAAGGCAAGAGAACCATCTTGACGGCATGTTCTCCAAAATGTCCGCCGCGATGGTTCCTCTTCTTCACAATGCAGTTGGATCGTTCTTCCGATTACCGTATAAGGCTCTTTCTCGACAATCCTGTAATCTATTTCTTTATCCCCTTTTATAGTTAGCTGCAAAGACAGCCGCGGAAATGCTTTTAGATTCATTCCTGAACGGCGGGCCTCCGAAGGGGTGATGCCGTGAAGTTTCCGGAAAGCTTTGGAGAATGACTCAGGAGAGTCATAACCGTACTTCAACGCTACATCGATAACTCTCACTGACCCCGTCATAGACAATTCCTGTGCAGCTAATGTTAACCTCCGTCTTCGTGTATACTCTGCTATGGTCATCCCTGTCACCATATGAAACATCCGCTGAAAGTGAAAAGGGGAAGAACAGGCCGTTTTGGCAATCTGTTCGATATCCAAGGAATTGTCTAAGTTCGATTCGATCAGATCCACCGCGTCATTCATTCGCTGCAGCCATTCCATACCGGACCACCTCGATCGCTTTTTCCCTATAGTATAACAGGAATCTGTTTTCCCTTCGCACAAAAAGACAGGACTGAACATTTTCTTTGTGGTACCCTTGGTTCAAACTTGACTTTAGAGGGTGGGGAACCGACGATGAATCAACATGTTCTAAGGAAATGGGCAGGCACCTTAATCACTCTATGGATCCTATTGCTGGTATCTGGCTGCGGTATGACCGATCTCCCGGGAGGTAAGCAGTTCATTAACCCGGCTGACGAGTCATGGAGTTATACGAACGGGAGGTGGTCTTCCGCTGAGGAAGGGGAAGGCTGGGGCAAAGTTATGAAAGGGAATCAGGCCGGCACAAGAGCAAGCATTGAAACGGACAGCCCTTATGCAGCACTGAAACAGCGCGGAACCGGCGGTACGATTACGGTATTCGTAGACGGAAAGGCAGCCGTTACCCATGAGGTACCGCAGGATGGAAAGAAACATATATTGCCCATTTATAACAAAAACGAAGGCTGGCATCAAATTGAAGTAGCCTTTTCAGGATTAAACAGCGAAATTGACGGCCTCTACGTAAGCAAGCAGGCCCGCGTGAAAAAACCGGGGCTTCCTCGCAAAAAGATAGTGGTCATCGGCCACAGTTATGCAGAGGGCTGCTGTCTCCAAGAGCGCGGAACGAAATCGTTTGCTGCTCTGGTAGGAGACTTGCTTGGAATGGAAAGCGTTAACGCAGGGATAGGCAGGACTGATGTAAATGCGGGCGGAGCCAACAGCGGATTAAGCAGAGTCCAAAAAGATGTCATCGATCTTAAACCGGATTATGTACTCGCCGTTTACGGCATTAATGTGCTGGGAAGTATCAACAAAAAAGAATTGACGCATGACAAGTATGAAGCCGATTACCGGTCTTTCATCACCCAAATAACCGACGCTCTCCCTGATACCCGCGTATTTGCAAGCGGACTCATTGCGGCGAGAGGAATGAAGGACAAGACACTAGCACCGATAAGCCGGGATATAGAACGCGCTTGTGCCAGTAATTCGAATTGTACCTATATCGATCTTGCGGGGAAATGGAATGAAGGTAATTTCGACAAGTATCTCTCTGCGGATGGCATGCATCCAAGCGAAGAGGGCCATGTCTTTCTTGCGGAGGAATATGCAAAAGCTATTTCAGCAGTAATGAAATAAGCGCTTGTTGTAGAAGAGGTAACAAAGGGGCTATGACCCTTTGTTACCTCTTCTTTGGCACGATTAAATTGGATTTCCAGCTCACCTGAGGCGATAAACTTTTCAGGTACAATAACTGTTCCTTCTCATAAACATTTCCCCGATGGATAATCCTGTTGTCCCGTATGTATAGAGGATGGAAGCTCATACGAATGCTGCCGGTTTGCAATGACAACTTCAGCAGGCCTGTATTTGCTGTATCATCTTTCACGTAATCAGGAAACAGAAAGTTCCCGATGGAATAAGCAATCGGAGCCGACCGGTAGTACTCGAATCCTTGCAGAACATGAGGGTGGCTGCCGATAACCGCGTCTGCCCCTGCATCAATCATATCCCTGGCGAACTGTTTCTGCCATGGTTCGGGATGATTGCTCTTTTCAACCCCCCAATGGATATACACAATCAAATAATCTGCATCCTGACTTTGCTTTCTGATCGCCTGCAGTACCTTCTCTTGATCATAAGCTCCCGCCACGCCAGGCTGATCCCCGGAAGCATTCCAATTCAGGACCGGCATAAACCTGGTGAATGCAGCAACTTTCACGACTTGCCCATGCAGTGTAACTGTTGCCGCTTGAAAGGCATCCTGTTCATTCATCCCCGCACCGGCTGCATGTAAACCATGGGATTTCACATATCGCAATGTGTCTTTCAGCCCGCTTATCCCGTAATCCAGCACATGATTATTCGCCAGCGAAACCATGTCGAAACCGGCCTCTTTCAATCCTTTAAGCGAAGACGGGTCGGACTTGAAGTTGTATCTTTGATTCGGATCTTTGCGGGTGGCTGTGGTTACGGATGTTTCGAGGTTGGCAACGGCCCAATCCGCGCGGGTAATCTCTTCTTTCACCTGCCGGAACGGGTCGAGCGCACCCCGCTTCCGGATTGCATCCCGCAGCGATCCGTCCATCATGGTATCTCCGGCGAAGATGAGTTCAATTGGAGAGTGTTGTTTCACCTGCTGCTTAGGAGTACCCATTGGATTAGCTGCTTTGGGAACGGAAGGAGAAGGGGAAGTCTCGGGCGGTTTGGAAAGGTCCGATCTTGGCGGTTTTGGCGGTTCAACTGCAAAGTTAAGTGAAAGTGCATATGCGGCGCCTAGGACCAGGATGATGATTAGAATTGCTCTTTTCAACATAGGTATTCCCCTTGTATGTATTGTGGTGTAAGTGTATGAAGTATATGTTGCTCTAATATTTCTGAAATGTATCGTAGTTGTAAATATGCATTTGTATTCCGCTAGCCGCATAAAAATCAGAGGGACTTTTCCAATATAAGTATTGAAAGCGCTGTACCATCTGATGTATTCTTTTATTTAGAAACGTTTCGATCAAGTAAGCCTTATTTATCTCAACTCAATCGAAAGATAAAAGGAGAGGTTCCTAGTGAAAAGGTACCGGGTGGCTTTTATCGGCTGCGGCAAACGTGCACATGAGCATGCAATCGGAGTACAGGAAGACAGCAGGTGCGAAGTTGTGGCTTTGTCCGACATTTCCTCCGCCTCGGCAGAAACCTTGAACTCTGAATTCGGATTTCAAGCTAACATTTATATGGACCATAAGGAAATGCTTGCTAAGGAGAAGCCGGATCTCGTGCTCATCTGTTTGTGGACCCCGCTTCATTTACCGGTATTTCGTGATTGTGCGGAAGCAGGGGCAAAAGCGGTTCTCTGTGAAAAACCGATGTCCGCAACTTGGGGAGAATGCCAGGAAATGGGCCGCATTGCGGAAGAGACGGGCTGTCAGCTAACCTTTTCGCTGCAGCGGCGGTTTGCTAAAGGGAATCAAACGGCAAGGCGCTTCATTAAGGAAGGCAGAATCGGACAAGTGGTACGTATGGACTTATATTCACCGCCAAATCTGCTGGATTGCGGCATCCATACGTTTGATCAGGCCATAAGCTATATGGACGAGGAACCGGCAAAATGGGTACTGGGGGCGGTAGATACCTCCGAAATTTTCAACTGGTTCAATGTGCCTTCCGAATGTGGAGCGTCCGGCCAAATTATGTTCACAAACGGGGTTTTGGCCAGCTTTTATTCAGGTTCCATCGATACATGGGAACCTCAACAGGATATGATGAAGCTATGGGCGGGTGTAAGAGTAACCGGCACCAAGGGCTTTATTGAAATTATGTGGGACGGGCAAATCGTCAATGCTGTCAATTATGAAGACCCCTCTTGGAAACCGGAACTTGAACTATCCTCCATGTCCGAGCAGATGATAGGCTATGTGCGGCATGCCGTCGATTGTTTGGAAACTGGCGAAGAACCGGAGGTTTCGTATCAGAAGGCGCTCCGCTCTTCCGAAATTATTTTTGCATTCTATGAGTCGGTACGTCGGAATGCGCGTGTAGAGCTTCCGTTAACCGGTGTAATGGACAGTCCGTTCATCACCATGCTTGAACAAGGCCAATTCACAAAACAAGGAGCGTGAAGCTGCCCATGTCAATTCCTAAGCTTGGTTTAATTGGTATCGTTCAGGAGGAAGCAAAACAGGATTTCTGGGGTACGATGCAGCGAGTGGCTGAAATCGGCTATGAGGGAATCGAAGGGGGCGCTGAGCTGCTCCAAGGAAACGTTGAAGAAAACATCGCCCGGTTCCATGGATTAGGACTTCAGATTGCAACACACAGCACGAATAAGGAACAGCTTCAGGACGAAAAGAAGCTGGATGCTGTGATCAGGGACGCTCATCGTTTACATACGAAGGATGTTACCTACTGGTGGGACACTGCCGATACAAGGGAGCAGCTGCTGCGGGATGCAGAACTGTACAATGCAGCAGGATCCCGGCTGGCTTCAGAGGGACTGCGCTTATGTTACCATAACCACGCACATGAGTTCCAAAGAACATATCACGGCCTTTATGCTCTAGATCTCCTCGCCGAGTATACAGATCCCAAACATCTGTATTTCCGGCTTGATGTTGCCTGGATTACCCTTGGCGGTGCGGATCCCGCGCACATCCTGCGCAAGATGGCCGGCCGCGTACCTGCAATCCACCTGAAAGATGTTTACGGTACAGATGAAATTGGAAAGTGGACGGCAGTGGGAACCGGTATCGTTGACATCAAAGGCTCTATTGAAGCTGCAAAAGAGATTGGTGTGGAGTGGATGACCGTAGAACAGGATCAGCTCCGGAATCTGTCAGGGATGCAGACGGCTGCAGTAAGTTATCTGAACTTAAAGGAAAAAGGGCTGTTATAGATTCCAACCGCACGGCCAAGCTTTGGTTGTGCGGTTATTTCATTGGATGAGTCCGGTACAAAGGAGAAATAGAATGCCCTTACTCTTATATGAGGATTCACCCCTTGCCGCGGCCGTAGTCGGGGCAATCCGTTCGGGTGATATCATGAAACTTAAGCAGCTTTTGGCTGATCACCCTGGTTTGGCATCGGCGAGAATTGAAGAGAGCAGTGCTGCACAAAAACGCGGAACCCGCAGTATGTCGCGTACACTTTTGCATGTGACGGCAGACTGGCCCGGCCATGTTCCGAATGGAGCCGCTGCGGTTGCGGCACTAGCGGAAGCCGGCGGGGATGTAAACGCGCGTTTCATCGGTCCGCATGAAGAGACGGCGCTGCATTGGGCTGCCAGCAGCAATGATACCGACGTGCTGGATGCCCTGCTGGATGCCGGCGCCGATATCAATTCTCCCGGGGCTGTCATCGGCGGCGGAACACCGTTGGATGATGCGGTGGCTTTCGGCCAATGGCAGGCGGCACGCCGTTTAGTCCAACGGGGAGCGCAGCTGAAGCTGTGGAATGCCGCTGCACTGGGCTTGATGGATTATGTCAAAGCTTGTTATAAGAGCAATAAGCCCCCGGGAGCCGATGAAACCACCCAAGCCTTCTGGTTGGCGTGTCACGGAGGACAACTGAAAGCAGCTCAGTTTCTGGCGGAGCGCGGTGCCGACTTGAATTGGATCGGCTATGACGCGCTAACCCCCTTAGATGCGGCTAGTCGCAGCAATGCGATGGAGCTGGTGGAGTGGCTGTTGAAAAGGGGGGCACGCCCGGGATCAACTTAGCGCAGCTGACCGCGCATTTTTTTGACTTTCATCAAAATAAAGAGCAGAGGGATATACATATATAGGAAGAAGCATCCAATCGTTTCATAAATTTTATCAACAGTCCTCAAGCCGTCATAATCTTTAATAAAGAAACTGAAAGTATATAGAGCAAGCAAGAAGAGCAGCAGACTAGGCCATTGCTTCACCTTCAGGCTTCTTTTTGCAGTCCTGCAAGCCATCCATAAGTGAAGAGAAATATTGGCCGTGATAGAGATCAGAAAAATAGGAACAATCATGTACTCAAGCCTTTGAATCAAAGGAATTTGAAGAACCATGTACATATGAAGTGTCGGCCAAACAATCAGCTTTAACTGCTCTTCGCTATAAAACATGTAGGTAATCAAAATGATAATCAAATAAATCGCTGTAGCTGTGAGAACGGCCAGATGGGACCATTTCTTGGACTTAACAGGCGATTGGATGAAGGGGTAGATCATTAATATAGAACTGATTCCTGTATATTGCGAGATCATGCTTTTGGAGGACATAAGCAGCTCTATTGGAGAGTGGTCAAGCAGCGGCAGCAAATTTAAAGGATGCAAGTACTTCCATAGCAAAAACAGCAGCGGGATCAAATAAATAACGGAAGCGGCGGTTCCCCAAAAACTCAATCCTGTAATGGAACGAAGGCCGCCTGTAATCGTGTAATAAAGTAAAGTAATAAAGGTAATCCCGACAAACCAAATGGGCATTTCAGGAAAAAACCAAACCTGGATGATAATAATGTATCCTCTGAATGAGAGAAAAGCCCCTAGAAGGAAATACAACAATACAGCTATATCTGCCAATTTGCCGGCTGCCCGTCCGAAGCAGACACGGTTTACAGAGACAAGATCAGAATTGGAACTGTCCTTACTATATTGAAACAGTTTGTAGATGATCCAGACGATCGCATGGATGCTTAGTCCACTAAGTATAACTGATATCCATGCATTAAAGCCTGCGTGTGTCACCAACGTTCGTTGATAATTCAGAAATCCTAAATCCAGCAAATTTGCAAACAACAGAAAAAACACTAGTATGGGTGAAATTTGGAATTTATCTTTTATTGAAATATTCACTGCAAATTCACCCCTGCCCAAAGAAGTTTTCTGTTATTGTTTGAATCCCGTTCGAATGATGTTTACGTCCACGGTAACGTCCGTTTGAAAAGCGGAAGGATTTTCCTTCTTGGTTCCTGCATGAGCTTTTAATACTTTCCGGTTGTATTGATCTTCTAAACCTACAGGATCCACCTTATGCTCACGGCATTTTTTCAGTATTTTACCAATTTCATCCTCAAAATAGACTGCCAGCTTTTTTTCTAAATCCGAAATAAGTCCGCTGCTGCGGTATTCTGTATGCTTCGGGATCTCCTCAATTCTTACTTGCAAGCTCAGGTGAATGGAAATCGCTTCCTTAGGCTCACGCACTGCATCGTATCGGGTTTTGGACGAGACAACCTGGATCAGCAGGGGAATTTTTTTGGAGCCCGTCAACTTAAGCGAAACTGCATAAGTGCCGTTTCTTGCATTCTCGGTAAGCATCTTTATCAGAAGGGATTCATTCATATTGATTTTCGTTACATACTTATCGCCTCTAAATAGAGCCAAGCCATCTACCATAGGTTCCTTTTCGTCCAAGACGATATGTGGAAGAAACATATCGCGCCCCGGACCGTAATATTGAAATAGGGAGAGATGCAGGTTTTGATAAGGCAAATTTCCATGTGTCATATTCTGATTGATCATGTCGGACAGTAAGTAAGCATCTTGAAAGGATTTGGCCGCCTTCATAAGATCAAAGGCCTCATGTTCTGCGACGGCAAGCTTCATATTAGTCGATATTCTTGTATCTCTGCATAGATTCTTCATTGTTGTAGATACGCCGTGGCTGCGGGAAAATTCGCTCCCGAATACGATCACGCCTAACTGCCCAATTTCAATCGGACTTTTGGTTTTGGCATTCAGCTTAGGCAGGATTTCAAACTCAGATTCGGCTTCGGTT
This sequence comes from Paenibacillus gansuensis, assembly GCF_042684925.1. Lineage (NCBI taxonomy): Bacteria > Bacillati > Bacillota > Bacilli > Caryophanales > Paenibacillaceae > Paenibacillus > Paenibacillus gansuensis. The sequence continues at coordinate 54,182 of NZ_JBHUME010000014.1, forward strand.
TGTAATAAAGTGGCATCAACCTCTCCTTTTTTTCTATAATCCCCAAGCAAAACGCTTCCCTTTACTTTCGAACCGGTAACATCATATCCCAGGGTGTGTACAAGCATTACTTTATTGATAGTCCTCTCAGTCCCGCACGAAGTCACTACTAAACATAAAGCCGCAGCAGCGGCCAGCCTTAACATATGTTGCCTGAACTTTCCTTCCATGCTAGCCCTCGTCCCATTCCCGTTTTTTCTTGTTCTTTCTCTTGTCATTGGAGGTGTATCGTGTCTTTTCTTTGGTACGCAAGTAATCGGGCCTTACGTCGATCACCGGATAAGGCGGCCGGATAAAGCTGTCTTTTAAATCTTTGAGCCTGAATGGGAACAGCGGAACAGTATACGGAAATCCCAAAGATTTCAGCCGGGTGAGATGAACCAGAAGAAAGCAAATTCCAATCAAAATACCTAATCCGCCCCAAATGGACGCCAGTATGATAATGGGAAACCTGAGAAAACGAATCGTATTGGACATTTTGAAAATGGGGGTAGTAAAGGAAGCTAAAGCCGACAAGGAGACGACAATAATCAAAATATTGCTTGTTAAGGCAGCCTCAACAGCAGCTTGTCCTACAATAATACCGCCTACAATGCCTAGCGTTTGCCCGATTTTGGTCGGCAGCCTGGCCCCTGCTTCACGGAGAAATTCTATGGTGAGTTCAAGAAAAAGCACTTCGAGGATCGGTGGAAAAGGAACATTGATTCTCGAATAAATCAGCGGGCCCAGCAGGTTATGCGGCACGACTTCGAAATGAAACGTCAAGGTAGCTATATACAATGAACTTGCAAATAAGGAAAAAACAACTCCGAAAATCCGGATGAGCCGAAAAAAGGAACCTAATACCCATGGCAAATAATAATCTTCAGGAGAGATGAAAAAATCGAACAGGGTGGACGGTCCAGTGACGAAATACGGCGAGCCGTCGCTAATAACAGCTATTTGTCCGCTGACGAGAGCATAGACGACCCGGTCACGCCGTTCCGTAGTTAGAAACAAAGGAAACGGAGAGTTGGAATTATCGGAAAGCATCTGATCCAACTGGCTGGTATCAAACACAACTTCAAAGTCAATGTCTTCTATCCTTTGTTTCACAGTCTGAATAACCTGCTCATTGGTCACACCGTCAATATACATAATAGCTACCCGGGAATTCGAAATATTGCCTATCATAAATTCTTTAACTACCAGGTTGGGTATGTTGATCTTCAGGCGAAGCAAATGGATATTTGTGTCCAAATCCTCAATAAACCCTACTTTGGGTCCGACTACACTGAACTCATTTTCGGTGTCGTTGCTTTTGCGAAGCCCTAGTTTACTAGCTATATGTACTACTGCACAGGTATGATCTGCATCACTCATCCGCAGGATAAGACACCCCTGAAGAAGTTTCCTATGTATGGTTTCGACATGGTCCGTAATTTCAATATTGTCTAAGGGGAGAAGAGGGACAATATCCTTAACGCTTTTGATTTGAGTTTTAGGTTCATGCTGCTGAAGAGGACGGAATAAATCATGGTGAAGCTTCTCCTCGTCCACTAAAGTGTTAAAGAAAGAGGCTACGATTTGTTGACTTGCGGATAAATGAACGGGACGTGTTTTAAAATCACTTGATTTACTGAAAACGGTTAGCAGTTCCTGGACGGTACCTAGATTCTTATCTAACCCGTATGTAGTTTTATCCCCCGGCTTGCGACTGGTCTTCACTACATATTCACCCCATGATTGCCTTAGTTATAGACAGTATGTTGCAGAATGTAAGGGAATATGCAATTGGCAGGTAGTGAACAATCGACTTTAAAAATAATGCTTGCCTTAAAGTTTACTTTAAGGTTTATGCTTCTTTTGCAACACAAAATATGAAAATACAGTGCAGAGGAGATAGAAAGCATATGAAAATCATCGATAAGATTTATATCAACGGAAAGTTTGTCACGCCTCACGGTACAGAGATTCAAGAACTGGTGAATCCGGCAACGAAAGAAGTCATTGGCCAAGTGACTCTTGGAGATGAAAAGGATGCCCAGGCTGCGATCGCTGCGGCAAAGGCAGCTTATCGAACATTCTCGAAGACAACGATTCAGGAACGCAGCCAAATGCTGCAGCGCCTGCATGATGTCATGGTGCTGAAATCGGACGAACTGAATAAAGCTGCGGTGGAGGAGTACGGCGCTCCCCTAAAAGCAACTGCGGCCCGTACACAATATGCTGCTAACAATTTTCTGGCGAATAAGGAAGTTTTACAGGAAGTTCAATTTGAGAAGCAGATCGGCCAAGCTAAAGTTGTTCTTGAACCGCTTGGTGTGATCGGTCTGATTACACCATGGAATGCGAATTACACGCATATTTCCACCAAGTTAGCCCCAGCCATCTCTGCCGGCTGTACTGTAGTCATTAAGGCAAGCGAGCTTAGTGCCATTCAGACACAACTCATTGCAGAATGTTTCGATGAAGCAGGCATTCCTGCTGGCGTCATTAACTTTGTAAACGGGCGCGGTGATGTCGTAGGCGCCGAATTGACACGCCATCCGGACGTAGCGATGATTTCCTTCACGGGTTCCACTCAGGTAGGCAGAATCATAGCCCGTGACGGAGCTGCGACCATGAAACGTATGGTTCTGGAGCTCGGCGGCAAATCACCGAATGTCATCTTGGATGATGCGGATCTGACAAAAGCCATTCCCTTAGCAGTCATGACTGCCTTCAGTAACAGCGGGCAAGCCTGCCATGTCGGTTCACGCTTGATTGTTCCTGAAACCCGTTTGGAAGAAGTTAAGGAACTGGTCAAAAAAACGGTTGAAAGCATCAAAGTGGGTAGCCCTTGGGAAGAGGGAACGTTTATTGGACCATTGGTTAACCAAAAGCAGTACGACACCGTTCAACGATATATCAAGAAGGGTATAGAAGAGGGTGCCGAGCTTGTGATCGGCGGTGAAGGACATCCCGCCGGGTTGGAGCAAGGTTACTATGTTAAGCCCACTGTATTCAGCAATGTGAAGTCGGGGATGACTATTGCACAGGAAGAGATCTTTGGACCTGTTCTGGCGATCTTGGCCTATAAAACAGAGGAAGAGGCGGTTGAAATCGCCAACGATACGATTTATGGATTATCAGCGTACGTCAGCTCCTCCGACTTGGAAAGAGCCAATCGGGTGGCCTCGCAAATTGTCGCTGGACGAGTGTTGATTAACGGTTTGTACGATGAACCCAAAGCCCCGTTCGGCGGATTTAAACAGTCCGGAATTGGAAGAGAATTCGGATCGTATGGAATCGAGGAATATCTGGAGCCTAAAACCATCATGGGCCATGAAGTGAAACCGAACTAATCAATTGTAAGGCAATGCGCTCTGCCGGAGTGCATTGCCTTTATGCTAGGAGGTATCAAACTAATGAAATGGACTTTTAAATTCACCCTGCTCGCACTGGCTGTCACATCAACACTGGCACCCATGCTTGCAGCTCCGGCAGTTAAGCTGCTTCTGAATGATTTTCCTCGGACAAATCCGCTTCTGATTCAGCTTGTCGTAACCTTTTCTTCCTTTTTTTTTTTGTCCAGCTTATGGGCTGGAAGTTACTTGTCTCGACGATTCTCGAAGAAAAGCATTCTGTGTTTGGGTCTAATTCTGTATGTCATAGGAGGAGTAGGGCCGGCATTTGCGAATTCCATCGGCACCATCCTTATACTCAGGGCTGTGCTTGGGTTAGGGATCGGGTTAATTACACCGTTGATGAATGCTCTTGTTGCGGAACACTTTGAGGGTGAAGAAAGAACCCGAATGAACGGACTTACCGTCGGGGTCAACGGACTGGGGGGTGCCTTCTTTTTGCTCATAGGGGGTACGCTTAGTTCACTTGGATGGAGAGGCGTGTTCTGGACCTATTCCTTTGGAGCCATCCTGCTCATTCTCGTCTTGAGTTTCGTTCCGCATCAAAAGCCTGAGCGTGTATCCCAGGTGTCAGATTCGGCAGGGAATCATCATACGTCATCGAAACAGAAACTTCCAGCCGGCGTATATAAATTAGGATTGTTCACGATGCTCCTGATGGTTGTTTACTACGTAATACCGACTAATCTGGCTTCGTTTCTAGAAGATCATCAGCTCGGAAACTCTACAGTGACCGGTTATGTTACCGCGGTATCGTTTTTCCTGGTTTTTCTTGCGGGAGTCTTTGGACCCCGGATGACAGCCTTTCTTAGAGGAAGCTCGGCACTGCTTATCCTTGCGTTATTGGGATCGGGATTTTTGCTGTTAGGACTGGCAAATGCGCTGTGGATTGTTATCATCGGTGTCGGACTGGTAGGCTTTGGCTTCGGACTGTCGTACCCCATCCTGCTCAGCAGAATGGCGGAAGCTGCCCCCATCGAACATAAAGCACTGGCGGTCATGTTGATGACGGGTTTTGCCAATGCGGGTCAGTTCGTTTCTCCATTAGTTTCAAACGGCATTCAAACGATGTTAGGCAGGAACTCTATACAATCTGTGTTTTTGATCCTCATGTCACTCCTATTTATCTCGTTACTCGTTATGGCTGCCATTGGCAGAAGGAGAAGCGAATCTCTGCGAAGAACGGCGTAGAATAGGTAATACATTGATAAAAAGCAAAAACCAAAGCATAAAGAGCTTTGGTTTTTTGCTTTTTATCACAGCTTTTTACGGGTTCATCTCGAACTCGGATGTTACAGGGACTTCTCCTCTTTGAATCGATTGATATTTGGATAATTTATAATTTACTGCTTCGAAGGCGTGGTCCAACTCCTGTTGTTGTCTTTGAAGCTCTTTTTTATGCTCTTCCAGGATCGACTTTCTTTCCTCAATGGTGGATTCGCCTTGCAGCGCCAGGTCAACAATATGCTTTAACGCGGCTACAGGCATACCAGTCACTCGGAAGCAAGTCATTAAGTTAATCCATTCCAGATCCTTGTCTTCGAAAATGCGGTTGCCATTTGCATCCCTTTGAATAAAAGGGAGCAATCCTTCCTTATCATAATAGCGGATCGTATGTGAAGGAATACCTAATGTTTCTGAAGCTTCTTTGATTGAAATTCCCATTTAAATACCTCCTGGAGAAAAAAATCTAATTTTGATATACAGAATATCATTATTCTACATCATAAAGTTCACTTTAAGTCAATGTATCATTCCAGCGCTAAACGCTTGACTTGGAGTGCATTCCAAGGTCTACAAACAGAAACGAAAGGAGACAGGTTAGATGGAACTGACGTTCACCATTTCTGAAGCAGCTCACAAAACAGGACTTAGTAGGGATGCTAATATAAACTCGATTTCTCGAATCATTAACGGCCACGCTTAGATTGGAATACTTAGGATGGAAAAATGGAAACCTATACGCAGTGCTTTCTTTGGAGGTATATTCAGTGAAATTATTATCTCGGAAATGGATGCGTATGAAGCCTGATTATCAAAGTATTCTGAAGGCGCGCCAGCCTGATGAGGAAGAGAACATTGGGTTAGCCTCGGATTTAGAGCAAAATGAGGTCATGTTTAAAAAGATATTCCATAATAGCTCCGACATCGTGTTCCGTAAAGTTCGCGTGGGCAAAGAGAATCATTGGCTTGTGATGTACCTTGCAACTCTGGTCGATGAAAAGTTGATTGATGAACATATTTTAAAACCGTTGCTGACTAAAAGTAAAAAGCAAGAAGAAATGAGAAATGAAATAACGGATACGCTGGATGATCAGTTTATCTCCGCAGGAGAGACACTCCTTTCATTCAACGTAACGGACATTGTTAATCATGTGTTGAATGGTCATGCTGTCGTTTTTACGATCGAGGACAGCCATGCGATGGTTGTCAAGGTGAGCAGCGGTAAAGAACAGCGGGCACTTGAAGAGCCTTCTTCCGAACCGGTCATTCGCGGTCCCAGGGATGGATTCATAGAAAACATTTCAACAAATATGGCCCTAATACGCAAACGTCTCAAAACATCCAAGCTAAAAATGGAAGCACTTAAGCTTGGGGAGCTTTCTCAAACTCAAATCGTCCTTACGTATATCGATGGTATTGTTTCCGAATCTGTAGTCGAGGAAGTTCGAAAAAGAATAAACCGCATTCAAATTGACGGTATCCTCGATTCAGGCTACATTGAAGAATTTATTGAGGATTCTCCATATTCTCCTTTTCCATTAGTACAAAGTACAGAACGGCCTGATGTTGTAGCCGCAGAGCTGTTAGAAGGGAAAGTGGCTATTCTTGTCGATAACACTCCGTTTGTTTTAGTTGTACCCATGACGTTCTGGGCGGGTTTGCAGGCAAGCGAAGACTACTATATACACTGGACCATCGGAACCTTTGTGCGGTGGGTCCGCTTCCTTTTCGCATCTATCGCCATATTTGCGCCTCCTCTCTATGTGGCGGTTACGACCTTCCATCAGGAAATGATTCCGACGAATCTCGTCCTGAGTATTGCTTCGGCCAGGGAGGCGGTTCCTTTCCCGGCCTTCGTCGAAGCCTTATTAATGGAAATAATATTTGAAGCCTTAAGGGAAGCAGGGATTCGTTTACCTAAACAAATAGGCCAAGCGATAAGCATTGTAGGTGCATTGGTCATCGGCCAAGCCGCTGTGCAGGCGGGCATCATATCCGCGCCGGTAGTCATTATCGTATCGATCACCGGGATAGCAACGTTTACGATTCCGCGATATAGTTTTGCGAACGGCATCCGATTACTGCGCTTTCCCATACTCTTATTGGCGGGTACGTTCGGACTTTATGGCATTGTACTTGGCTTTCTGGGCATTTTGCTACATGTCACATCCCTTCGTTCCTTTGGAGTGCCGTACTTTACTCCATTAGCCCCGGTTACAATTACAGATTTAAAGGATGTACTTATCCGGGCCCCTATTTGGGCTAAAACGCGTCGTCCCAAGGCAATAGAAAGTAACAATTCGGTCCGCGAACCGTCGAATCAAAGTCCAAATCCAAGCCATGGGGAGCAATCAACAGAGAACAGTTAGGATTACCGGGTTCAAGAAAGGAGGAGGGAACTCATGATGAAACCATTCTTATTCATCGGATTGCTAATCACACTAGTAACAACAAGCGGTTGTTGGGATCGCAAGGAGGTCAATGATCTTGCGTTTATTTCGGCTACGGCATTTGATTTAACTAAAGATGGAAACTATATATTATCTCATCAGATAGCAATTCCCTCTACCTCTCAGGGAGGACAAGGGAGCGGAGGAGGCAGCCAGCAAGAAAAGTTTTTCGTCACAACCGCTACCGGCAAGGATATCAGTGAAGCGTTTCAAAAGCTTCAGAAAAAAACTTCACGCATGTTGTTTACCTCACATCGAACCGTCATCTATGTGGGTGAATCATTAGCCAAATATGGGATGCAAGATATCCTCGATGTTTACACCCACGATCCCCGTCAGCGGTTAAGGACCTATATTATGGCTGTGAAAGGGGGAGAAGGGCGCGAAATTCTGAAAGTGAAATACCCTTTTGAACAAGTGCCCGCCGAAGCAGTTAAGGAAATGGTAGCTTTAGGAACCGGGATTACATTGCGAGACTTTTTTTTAGCGGCATCAGGCGAAGGGATCCAACCCTGTTTGGGAGTCATAGAGCGTGATGCTTTATCCGAGGGAGGAAGAAGTGAAAGCAAAAACAAACTTTTTAAACTGGGCGGATCCGCTTTGTTTAAAAATTTAAAATTAGTTGGATTTCTAAACGACAATGAAACAAATGGTTATCTTTGGCTTACAAACAGAATGAAGACTGGCGTAGTCAGCGGCGAGTTACCAAATAAAGCTGGATCAATAGGGATGATTCTGGTCAATGCAAGCCGAAAAATCACTTCGAAAGTAAGCGGTGATAAGATCAAGATCAACATTCAGGTGCATGGGGAAGGAAGCCTTTGGGAGAATAATTCCCGTTTGGATGTCAGTTTGCCGGAGAATCTTAAAATTGTACGTAAATCATTAGAGAAATCAGTCGAGAAACAAGCCACAGCTGCGCTTTCCGCCCTCCAGAAGCGGTATAAAGTAGACTGCATTGGTTTGGGCCAAGAAATTTACCGCAATCATCCAAAACAATGGAGAGCGTTGAAAGAACGATGGGATCAGAAGTTTCCTGAAGTAGAAGTTTCAGTTCAAGTAAAGTTAGATATACTTGGAAGCGGGATGGCAGGTGCTCCTCTACAATTAAATGAAAAGGAGATCAAAAAATGATCGTGCAAATCACGGGATATGTGCTTGTATTGGCTGTATGGTCTTTTGTTAGAATCCGATCTTTACTCAGAAAGCAAAAAATCAAAGTAGCGGCAATATACGGTTTGTTAATGGGTACTTCAACTATAATCGGTTCCTTATTACTGGCCGGGGTTGAAGTGCCTAGCCCAGATTACCCGTTCCAAATTTTGTTTGAACCCATTGGAAGAATGCTTTTACGGGAGTGAGTGGACCGCTTTTCTTTTTATTGTGTCAATAATGAGAAGTGCCAATGGAATAAGGGTTTGTGTAATGAATCCACCTACCGGGTAAACGAAAGCAAGATGGATTTGGAGTTCTGCGGCATTTTTAAAAATCCAAATGGATCCTATAATGGACAAAATGGTTAACGGGGCAACAATATCACGATAATTTCGGATTTCTAAAACCTGGCTTACACTGAGACACAAAATAAACAACGATACCGAAACTTTCACAAAATTACCCAATACCCACATGGCAACAGCGATGGCCTCCAGACGTTCAAATGAACCTTCGATACCAATATACTGCATGACACTCAACACGGAATAGGTCAGTTTACCCGTTAATGTTCCGAGGATCATGATCGAGAGTAATACAATGAGAAAAATAAAAACGGAAATGCCGGAATACGCAATCATCGAGACCTTGAGAGCCACTTTCGGCTGGTTTAAATATGGCAGCAGCCATCCCAAAATAAACATTTGAGTCATGAATGCTCCTGCAGGAATGACTGCTCCTTGCAATACAGGAAGTATTCCCTCACCTAAAAATGGTTTTAGAAGGACTGGGTCAGCCTCCAGAATGGCCAAAATCAAGATCGGAATTAAAGAAACCAAGATCATAGGTGTAAGAAACTCATTAGCTCTCCCAATGACCTCAATACCCAAGTAAACCGCTATACCGCATAAGACTAATAACGTCATACTCCCTACAAAGGTAGGGCTTTTGGGCAATAGAAGCGTTTTAATAAAAAAGGTATGCTGTATGACCATAACCGAAATAGAATCATACCAAAAATAAACGTAATAAAGCCCCAAACATCTGCCTAACCATTTTCCAAGGATCTTTGAACTGTATTGTATGATCGACAATCCCGGATAACGTTTGCTGAGTGTAATGAACACCCACAATGTTACTAACCCGGTTGTTGTAGAGGGAATCAAAGACAACCATGCATTTTGTTTAGCAAACATGACCATCCATCCGGGAATGGTTAGAATGATGGTGGAAACGATAAAAGTAAATATTAAAAAGCCGAGCTGGGTTCCCGTGATTTTTTCTGTTGGTTGCATCTTAGCACACTCACTTTCCATACCCATCGAGGTTGTTCCAAGTATTGACTACTCCTTATTCTCTTATACTCAAAATGGGTGTGACTCGTAAGCATACTTGTCGTAATGCAAAGATTGGCAATAAATAAAAAAAGACCCAAATATGATTTGGGTTGATTAGGGAAGTATAAGTTGTCCTGAAACTAAAATATGTAATGATAACTGAAAAAGTGTGGGGTATTGGGGGTATCGATACAGGAAACAACACTCTACTTTCAACCCAATTTTCTAAAAATAGTTTTTAGTCTAGCCAATAGCCGGATATTTGTCCATGCCTAATGCAAACAACTCACGTACACTGAACCATCTATATAGGGAGGTGTCGTTGTTGAGTTGTCCGGATAAAAAGAAACAGTGTAAAAAGAAAACAGTAATTGTTTGTCCATCAAAGGAAGAAAGAAAGAAACGCCGTATTCGAGTTATTAAAAAGGCGCGAGAAACATGCCCCAATGAACACCCGGGATCTCATAGATCAACAGATCAGCATACGGATAAAAAGAAACGGTGTAAGAAGAAAACAGTAATTGTTTGCCCATCAAAAGGAAAAAGAAAGAAACGCTGTATTCGAGTTATTAAAAAAATAGTGCGGGTAACCTCACCTCCAGGACCAACAGGTCAAAAGTTACTTCAAGGACTTGGGGGGGCCATCGCGGAAGCTGGACCTCAAGGACTTGCAGGTGCACTTGGACCCCAAGGACTTGCAGGGCTTGCAGGAGCCATTGGCGAACTGGGCCCCGAAGGACTTGCTGGAGCTCTTGGACCGCAAGGGGGGGCAGGGCTTGCAGGAGCAATTGGTGCACTTGGACCCGAAGGACTCGCAGGTGCACTTGGACCCCAAGGACTTGCAGGGCTTGCGGGAGCCATTGGCGCAATCGGCCCTGAAGGACTTGCTGGAGCTCTTGGACCCCAAGGAGTTGCTGGACTTATAGGTGCAATCGGTCCGCTTGGACCCGAAGGAATTGCGGGAGCCTTGGGACCTCAAGGAATTGCGGGGCTTGCAGGAGCCATTGGCGCAGCAGGGCTTGCAGGACCGGCGGGACCGGCGGGACCGGCAGGACCGGAAGGGCCAGCAGGACCGGAAGGGCCGGCAGGACCGGAAGGGCCGGCAGGGGCGACGGGGGCAGCAGGACCGGCAGGAGAAACAGGGCCGGCAGGACCCGCAGGTCCAGCAGGAGCGACGGGGGCAGCAGGACCGGCAGGGCCAACAGGAGAAACAGGGCCCGCAGGAGAAACAGGGCCCGCAGGACCAACAGGACCTGGAGGTGGAGGATTAATTCCTTTTTCTACGGGCATCATCCTCAGTGGTGCCACTGTAGTATCTGCTGCTCCGATTCTAATGGGTTTTGGCAGTAGCACGGTTGAAGTTATTGACGCTTCCGGAGAATCAACAATGCCCCCCGAGGCAGGTGGTTTTGCTTTCCCAATTCCTTATGATGGTACCATTCAAGATTTACAAATAAGTGCAGATCTATTGGTTGCTTCCGGGGTTTCAATAAATACTCTTGGTCTTCAATATGATTTTACAGTATTCCGCGCACCGTCAAATCCTAACAATGGGATTGATCATGCTTCATCACCTTACGAGACAACTCCGCTGACTAGCTCGGTTAGATTCGGAGCTCCGAATACGGTCATTACACCTGGTAACCCAACCGGTTTCCGTACCGCAACGAATAGAAATGTTGGCGGAACATTAGTAGTATCTGAGGGTGATCGTATTGGCATTCGTGTAAGGACGCTTGCTAGTACTGATCCCTCTGCAGCTGATGTCACCCAACTCTCATTTAGCGCCAGTCTATCCTATACTCCTTCTTAAATAAGTTTTTGCATATAAATTCGAGAATTTGTTTTATGGTAGAGGGTATCTATAGTTTTGACATACGACGACAATCATTCACGGTTGTCGTTGTTTCCATGTTTGGTGAAGTTTTTACGGCGCATACTGCCTACAACGAACATAAGAAGTGGAATCCCCACCATGAAGATCGGAAAAATATAAGGTACCCACAGTTTTTCGGTATATTCCATGGTAATATACCGAGCCATTTTCCGAAAATGATCTCGGAAAACTGAACTAAGGTTTTATCCGGATACATCAAACTGATTTTTGCCATCAGGAGACCCACGCAAACTCCGATCAATCCGCCGGCTAACATGGAAATCCATCTGTCTTGTTTGGCTGCTTTGAGTGCCGGTCCGATCGGGTCTGAACTTGAACGGTCACATTATTCTTACTGTCAACGCAATCCGTATACACGTGGAAGTATAAGGTGAGTATAGTACTAGCAAGTAAGGTAATAGACAACAAAAAAAGATGAGGGAAGCCTCATCTTTTTGTTGTTTCGTTACGTGATTGGTGTGAAATTTTACTCTCTGCCAGCCTGGACGAATTTTTCAGCAATCTCTTCCGGTTCCTTATGGACTGTGGTCATATGGTCGCCACGGCCTTCAATGTAACGGAAGAACCCTAGACGTCCGGATTGTTTTGGATGCCACGAAAAGTCTTCATTTTGAGGAAGTACATTGTCTTCAGTAAGGTAGAGATAACTCTTTGGAATTTGCAGGCTGTAGAACTTTTTCAGATTCAACTTTTGAACCAAGGGACCAGCCGGTTCGGGAGAAATGTTTGCGTACATCGCTTTGGCTTCTTCCAGGCTGGCAGTGTTTGCGAAGGCTTCCCGGAACAACGGGAATGGAAGCATGATCGTCCCGTCTTTGGAATCCTCGGCCAATTTAGCGAACGATTGTTGGACAGGCGCAGGCAGCTGGTCGGCCAAGCTTTCGCCGTCCAAAGGAACGAAGGCGTCAAAGAATACAAGACGGCTGATGCGTTCCGGAATCTGCTCGCTTACTTTCGCAATGATCGTGCCGCCGAAGCTGTGGCCAAGCAATACGATGTTTGTCAAATTCTTTTTCTTAATGTAATCAGCAACGGCATTCGTCATTTGCTCGTGCGTTGCATTCTTCATATCTTTCAAGCTGCCATGGCCCGGATATTCCGGCACGTACACTGTATGACCTTGTTGGCGAAGCTCGGCCGCCGTTTCGTCAAAGAAGCTGGCATCTGCCCATGCACCGTGAACGAGAACAAAGGTTAGTTTCTTTTCCGACTTTTTGATTTTTTCTACCGCTGCCTTGATCGTCTCCGGAGCAACATAGCTATTGCCATTAGCGGATTTTTTCGCTTTAAAGGCATCTTGGCCGTCTATTTGAATATAGCCGGTTTTCGTATTATAGCCGATCCGAGGGGAAATGATCTTATACTTTTTGACCAGTGTTTCATGTACCGGAACCAGGGTTTCCTTCGAGCCTGCACTTGCAATATTCTGGTTGTTGACAAGCGTAGCACCAAGCAGGGTCACCGCGGCTAATCCTAGAACGATCATTTTTTTACCTTTTATTAAGTTCATGCTGTGTACCTCCTGAATGTTTTTGTTGAGCTCACAACTCCGATAGTAGCAAAAAGCAATATCGTTCCACCGTAACTTTGTCACCTATAATCCCGATTACTTATGTGACAACGTCACAGTAAACATGACATTGTAAGACTATGATGGAAAGAACTAATATCAAGAAAAGAGCAGGAGGAAGGATGTCACCATGGAGCAAATCTCACACGAACAAATTCAATACATTGTCTCACGGTTTCCCAGTTTGAAGGATATTTCGACGGAGGACTGGGGAATGGAGGGAATTACGGTCATGTCCATGCCTCCCGCCGAAGTCATTCATGAGGGACAAATTTTGGAACATGCGGCCCTGATTCTAGATGGAACAGTACGGATCTACAAGGTCGGAAAATCGGGCAGGGAAGTCACCTTGTACCGGGTCAATGACGGCGAATGCTGCCCACTAATGATGTCCAGCATATTGGGGGAGAGCGAGTATGAAGCGTCTGCAGCCATCGAAAAGCAAACAACGCTTCTGTTTCTTCCGATCGGGATTTTTCGGATATGGATGGACAAGTACAAGAACTTTCGCCAGTTTATATTCCAAATGTTCGCCAGGAGGATCATCATCATGTCCAACCTGCTGGATAACATCAATTTCAAATCGATTCGTTCGCGCATCGCAGAATATTTGTACGAGAGAACGTCGGAAAACTCGGATGCCATCGCAACGACACACGACACGATGTCCATCGAGCTTGGTACTGCAAGGGAAGTCATAAGCCGAGCCTTAAAGGGGATGGAAAACGAGGGTCTGCTGCAGCTTTCCAGGGGAAAGGTGACTCATATTCAGCGCAGCAGATTGAAACAATTGATCGAGTAACATCGTGATAAAGTTAGCGCAGACCCGGTTCAAATACCATGTTGAAGATTGGGAATGGAATGGGGCTGCGCTTCTTTTGATATGCTGCCTTCCTGCGCCGTTGTTAATAACACTTTGGCAATCAAATATCTATTGTTGAATCTCTTCCCCAAACTTTCCTATCTGAATTATTGATATCGATCATCATGATTCTATATTATACAAGATAACAGAAATCAGTGTATGATCTATAGGCGTCAAGAGCAGAGATAGGAGGTAACGCATGGGGAAGAATAAAGTTATTGTTTTGCTCGGAGGAATAGCCGCGTTAATGGTGGCGATGGGAATCGGAAGGTTCGCTTTTACCCCGATCCTGCCGCTGATGCTGGATCACGATCTGTTCTCCGCCGCGGGTGCCGGATATCTGGCTGCAAGCAATAATTTGGGTTATTTGATCGGGGCACTCGTACTGACGCTGATTCAGATAAAAAACCGATCGCAGCTGCTGCTGATCGGTTTACTCGTAAGCATGGCGACCACCTGGGGAATGGGTGAATCCTTCAACCTCGATGGCTGGCTGTCACTTCGGTTTCTGTCGGGCTTCGCCAGCGCGGTCGTGTTTGTCATCGCTTCCAGCATCGTATTGGAACGTCTATCGCAGCTCCAAGTAGGCGTCTATTATGGAGGTGTAGGCATGGGTATTCTGCTGGCCGGATTATCCGTTCCGCTGTTGGGAGATTGGATTCATGCGTGGAAGGGACTTGGCGTGATGAGTATGATCCTCAGTCTGGCGTCTTGGATGTCGTTGCGGGAGCCGCACACGGACCGGAACACGATAAATGTTCCTCCCAGTCATCATCCTTCGGCGCTGCGGAGGATCCTGATCTGGCTGATGGTTGCGTATGGCTTAGAAGGCTTGGGCTACGTGGTGACCGGTACCTATCTTGTAGACTTTGCCAAAACAATATTCAATATCCCGAATATTGCATCGCTCAGCTGGATCTTAGTCGGCATTGCCGCGGCACCATCGTGCGTTGCCTGGTCCATGCTTGCCTCCAAGTGGGGAAAGAAACGTATGTTGACCGTCGCGATGCTGCTTCAATCCATCGGCATTGTGATTGTACTTATTCCGTTCACCGCGACCCTTGTTGCCGGCGCGCTTCTGTTCGGCGCGACCTTCATGGGAATCACGACACTTTCCGTCGGTTATGCCAAGGGTCTGTATCCGCAAAATAACCGGAAAATCATTGGTCTGCTAACCACTTTCTTTGGCTTGGGGCAAATTTTCGGACCGCTCATTGCGGGTCTGTTAATTTCGGGAAACGGCGGCTACCACACCGCATTAGTCGGAGCTGCTGTCATCGTCTTCCTGGGCGCAGTCAGCTTGCCGCTCGGGATCGGGCGACGCACCGTTTAAGGCCCAGGCGAGATCCCCAGAAGCAGTAACTGACTCGGTGGGGACTTTCACGCCGAATGGGTGAGACAGGCTTTAGCCTGCGGGCAATTATGGAATAACTTCAAAATGGCATCCATGCTATACGAACTGCGCATATACCAAGTAGTGCCCGGCCGCATGCAAGCAATCTTGGATCAGTTTCGGGACGGTACGATCGGCATTTTTGCGAAACACAACATGAAAGTGACAAATTTTGCTTATATGTCCTTGTCTTTTTGTCAGGACAAGAACGGGCCAGCCCTCTGTGAGACCTCCCGCGCAATCTGACGTAGTTCCTGCAGCAACGGCGGTTGCTTTTCCTCCTTCCAAACCACCGCCACCTCAACGGTCAGGGGTGGGTCGATAAGTTGCCGGTAGGCGACTTCATCCGGTCGAACACGGCTGAGGCTGCTGGCAACCACCGTCACCCCTACCCCCGCCGCCACCAGGCCGATTATAGCCGACTCAGTGGCCGCCTCCTGGGTAATTCTGGGACTGAACCCAGCAAGGTGGCAAAGCGCAATAAAATCATCGAACAACTGGCGATTTGCACTGCGCGCAAACATCACAAAAGGTTCGTCAGCCAGTTCGTGTAGTGCAATATTCGCCCGATCGGCCAGGGGATGGCTTTTGGGGAGCGCAATCGCCACTGGTTCATGATCGATCGTTTCATACGCCAATCCAGACACCCTCGCGCCAGTGAACAACAAGATGCCGACGTCAACTTCTTCGCTGAAGATCTTGTGTTCCAATGCAGGCGAGGCAAGCTCATTCAGCACAACCTCGAACTGCGGGAAGCGTTCTCGAAACTGGCGCACGATGGGCGGCATGACGCTGTATAAGCTGTTACTGGTGTATCCAATGTGCAGTTTCCCGCCTTCGCCACGTGCGATTCTCTGTGCTACTTCCACACCACGGTCAATCCGGCCAAGCCCAACCCGCACGTCTGCCAGCAGTGCCTCACCTGCCGGCGTGAGTGCAACCGAACGGGTCGTGCGCTTGAACAATTCAACGCCTATCTCTTCCTCCAGCCGCTTGATCTGAAAGCTCAGTGGCTGCTGGGCAATGTGCAGCTGCTCGGCCGCCCGTCCGAAGTGTAAAGTCTCGGCTACCATTACAAAATAACGCAGTTGTCGCAGCTCCATGAGTTCCCTCCATAGTTCGGATCGTTTCAGTTTTAGAAATTATTATACATGAATTATATGATAATGTGTATTGATTAAGTGTTTAACAAGTGGTAATGGTAGGCGTATAGTACTTAGTACCGGGGCGGAGATTATAGCCACTGAGTAAGTCTCTGCAGGAAAGAATTCCACTTTGGCAGTCGATCAGTAGTCCCCCCGGACAAATTACGGACTGGGAGGATTCACACTATGGGAAAACTTGACAAGAAGATCGTGCTGGTCACAGGTACAGGAGGAGGTCTGGGGCGCGTCGCGGCGCAGGCCTTTGCGCGAGAAGGCGCAATGGTTGTCGGGTCTGACATCAATGTTAATGCCAACAACGAGACGGTTGAACTGGTACGCCGCTATGGCGGTGAGATGACTGGTGTCGCACCGATTGATCTTACGGACCCCGAACAAGCGCGGGAGATGGTTGAGCATGCTGTGGCTTCCTATGGAGGGCTTGATGTCGTCTACAACAACGCGGCTATACAATACTTCGGTCCGATGCCCGATTTCTCTATTGATGACTGGCGGAGGACCATAACTGGCGAACTCGACATTCCCTTCTTTGTATCGAAATTCGCATGGCCTCACCTGGTACAGCGCGGTGGCGGCGTCATCATCAACGTCGCGTCCATGGCAGGTCTGATTGCCGGAGAGACTCCTCCGATGGTCGGGCACAGCGCAGCGAAAGCTGGCGTTATCGCCATGACGCGACAATTCGCGCTTGAAGGTGCGCGCCATGGGATTCGTGCTGTGGCGATAAGTCCCGGGCCTTTCCTTACTCCGGCCAGCGATCGCGATCTCGGTGACAACCAGGAGGCTCGGGACGCGATAACTAAAAAGACGCTTCTCAAGCGTTTCGGTCAACCCGAGGAGCTCGTAGAGCTTGCGGTATTCCTCGCTTCTGACCGGGCGTCGTATATCACAGGTGCCAACTACGTCGTCGACGGCGGCGCGACGGCTTGGTAAAGAATCAGGAGTTGGGCAATTTGGCAATGCCCCATTATGATTCAAATAACTCGTGAGGGTGCACCACACATATCAAGAACGGTTGGTCAAAATAATTATTGACCGATCGTTCTTAATATATCCATTCAGGAGCTGATCGCACATATGGGGATTCATAAAGGGAGCATGTATGATACCTTTGGCGATAAGCAATCCTTGTATGTCAAAGCATTGAAACGCTATAGTGAAATGTTAGAGCAAATAAGCGTAGTATGGCTGAAACCCTTTCTGCCAAGTTTGTAACAGCAATCGGGCAGCGAGAAGAGTTTCCTAACGGCTGCTCCATAGTCAATACCGCGGTTGAGTTGGCCATAACATGATGCTGAGGCCAAAGATTGGGTTCACTTGGACTAGGCACGTACAGAACAGTTACTGCGTGATCTCATTATGGAAGGCCAGCAATCGGGGGAATTTTCCGAGCACCTCAATGCGGAATGGTTGTCTTATTATTTTAATAATGCATTAATCGGCCTGCGCGTTATGGTGAAGACAATAACGGACAAAGAAAAATTACGCCAAATTATTGAATTGAATATGTCGGTCTTGGAATGAATTGTTATTTTTGATTTGTTAATAATAAAATATATTAGGTAAAGGAGTAGGGAAATATGGGAAAACTTGATGGGAAAGTGGCTTTAATTACAGGGGGCAATAGCGGAATCGGTTTGGCAAGCGCAAAATTGTTTGTAATTGAAGGTGCGAAGGTCATTATAACAGGCCGGAATCTGACCACGTTGACATCGGCGGCAGAGGAGCTTGGCTCCGACGTCCTTGCGATTCAGGCGGATGCAGCCGATCCAGCAAGCATGGAAAATGCGGTGTCCGCAGCAATAGCAACCTTCGGAAGCCTTGACGTCGTATTCGCTAATGCCGGCATTGCAGCTCCTACACCTGTAGGGGGTACAGAGCTTTCAGTTTTTGAAGAAGTGCTTAAGGTTAACGTAACAGGAGTTTTTTTCACTGTGCAAGCCGCTCTGCCACACCTGAAGGAAGGAGCTTCGGTTATATTGACCGGCTCAACGCGTGCAACCGATGGCGCGCCGGAAAGATCCGCCTATGCGGCGAGTAAAGGAGCTATCAGCAGCATGGCTAGAGTGTTAGTTTCTGAGTTGTCGCCGCGGGGAATCCGTGTAAACACTCTGGTCCCAGGGGCAACGCATACACCAATTTGGAAACAGTCAACACCTGATGAAATAGCAAAACTGGAGGCTGCACATGCGCGTACGATTCCTCTTAGCCGTATGGGCTTTCCTGAGGAAGTTGCCAAAGTTGCCTTGTTCCTGGCTTCTGATGATTCTTCGTATGTACAGGGAGCAGAAATTGCCGTTGATGGGGGAGCAAGCGCATCTCCGTTGGGAGCACCAATATACCGTCAAGGTTAAGTATGGTTGAAGTTTTTATTCCTATTTTTGGACGATCGTTCTAGAAAAGAATTACACCAGTAAAAAGGAGATTAAACATGAATATGAATACTCAATTTACCGTAAATCGCAAGATGCCTGACTACTGGCGTATTACATTTCATAACCCACCGATCAATCTCGTAGATCCGGATTCCATTTTTGAGCTTCTAACGCTCATGGATCAAATCGAGACGGACCCCGATCTGAAGGTCGTTGTGTTCGACAGTGCAGATCCTGAGTATTTTATAGCGCACTATGACATGGCTCGAGCCGGTGAACAACAAAAAAGCCCGAAAGAAAGTGACCTGCCGCCATGGATTGATTTCACAACTCGTCTTTCCAATACATTGGTTGTAAGCATAGCTGAAATTCGTGGGCGTGCCCGGGGAATCGGCAGCGAGTTTGCACTTGCCTGTGATATGCGTTTCGCCAGTCAAGAAAGGGCAGTCTTCGGACAGCCTGAAGTGGCCGTTGGCGTCGTACCTGGAGGCGACGGCAATGAGATGTTATCCCGCTTGGCGGGTCGAGCGCGAGCCCTTGAGGTTATCCTGAGCGGTAATGACTACGATGCCCAAACGGCTGAACGCTATGGATGGATTAACAGAGCGATTCCTGACGTGGAATTAGATGGATTTGTGGAAGAGTTAGTTCGAAGAATATCGTCGTTTGACAGACAGACTTTAAGAGAAGCCAAGAGGCTCCTTAATCGTACTGGCATCCCGGACGCTTCAGAAATGCTGGAGTCTCGAACAGCCTTTATCTCCGGAGCCATGTCGAATAATACTCAAAAAAGATTGCCAAAGGTGTTTGCGCGAGGCCTTGGTCAACGAGGCGATTTCGAGCTTCATTTAGGCCATCGTGTAGGCAATTTAGAATAATAGCCATTTTCCGATGATCAATTTCATGATTGAGGTTGGTTGCCGCAGACTATGCTCGGTGGGAAAGGTTTGCTTTTAGCATGTTCATAAACGTATGCCGGTAACTGTAAAAGTAAATACCATTCTCCGGACGCCGGGCATATCGAACATCAGCCGAACAGCGGATAAACTGGAAGCAGAAAGGGAGTGAAAGCAATGGCGATTACCTGCAGGCAGCTGCTGTGGATGTTGACCAGCATGCAGGTCGTAATGACTGTTCTTTTGACTACTTCAGGCACTGTGGCCGCTTCCCATCAGGATGCCTGGGTTTCGGTATTGCTGGCAATCCTGCTTGGACTGGCTGTTGTGTATATCAATGTCCGCCTTAGCATGTGCCACCCTGGCCAAACGTTTATCCAGTTCGTCCGGCGTCTGTTAGGCAAGTGGATTGGGGGACTTGTCATTGTTGTCTACCTTCTGTATTGGTTCTGCATCTACATAGCGATAATCCGCCAGTTCAGCACGTTTATTATCGCAACCATCCTTCCGGAAACGCCTATTTCTATGGTCATGTTGCTTATGGCCGCTGGCGTATTATATCTCACTTTGTCGGGATTATCGGTGATAGGACGAATAAGCGAGCTGGTAGGGCCCGTTTTCCCTATCCTGCTCTGATGGTAGTCCGTTCCCTTTCCGTTGCAGGGATTATTGAAAGCCTCGATGCGATCGTCGTTGCACTGTGGATTATGAGTATTTTTATTAAACTCGCCTTGTATTTATTCGTATTGAGCTATGGAACGGCACAATGGACAACTTCGGAAAAGTGGAGACGCAATGCGCTGATTTTTACAGCCATGGCACTGCCACTGGCAATGCTGCGATGAAGGTGGCCGTACCTTACCTGTATCCCATCATTATGACAGGAATTCCCTTGCTTCTTTGGATGTTATCCATGCTGCGCAGCAGGAGGGAGGCTAGTAATTAAGTCTGGCACAAAATTGGGGAGCCCCTCATCCCCGTCAACATGAGAGATATCTTTCTCGGTTACGATGTGGCGTATGATGAATTACTCTGCGTAAACGAGCTTGGAACGGCGAAATGTCTCCGGGATGGAACCGGACAACTTTGTAGTTGTCCCGGTTCATCAGGAGGCACCTTCATTTTGATATTCGATTAGCATATTTCGTGTCTCTCATGTTAAGCCTATATTTAAGGACGTAAGCCGCCGGATACGAGAAGAACCCCGCCTGTCAGCCATCTCACATCGTCCGATGCGAGGAACGTGGCGACGAGACCAATATCCTCCGGTTGACCGAGCCGTCCTAGTGGAGTCCGATTGATAAGGTCAATAATGTACGGAGCCGCGTTCGTGTCCGCCCTCCGTTTCGGTACCGCCCGGATTAACGGAGTTGACGCGAATATGGCGAGGACCTAAATGCTCTTCCTTTCTGAAAAGCATTATTTCGTTACATGTGCTATTATAGGTACGAGTTTTTAGTTTGGGAAGACGACACTTTTAAGTGGCAAAGTCACTTTTTTGATACCAGGGAAGGAGCCACAAGAATGACCGCAAATCATTCACACGAGGACTGCGTAGTAGAGCCGGCGCTGGACGTGCTCTTCGGCAAATGGAAAGTTTCCATTCTCTACCTATTGTTTCAAGGCACCAAGCGATTCAGCGAGCTTCAAAAAAGCATTCCAGGCATTACGAAAAAAATGTTGATCTCGCATTTGCGAGATCTGGAGGAACAAGATGTCATTCTGCGCATCGTTTATCCCAGCGTTCCGCCGCGAGTGGAATATTCGCTTACCGAAACCGGACAAAGTCTGGGGCCGATCCTCGAGTTGATGCATCAATGGGGGATAAAACACGAGGAGCAACTTATGCGCAAACGGAGCAGTGAAGCTGTCACTCAGTCATAAGATAGGATACCTTGTTTCCATATAAGCTGTCTCGGCGCCGTAAAGGCGCATCGAGGCAGTTTTTTTTTGGCAGAGGTTACATAAAAGTAACTTAGTCTATGAAAATGTAACGTCTTCCTGCCGAACAGATTCGAACGTATACTTAACCCAGGCACTCTCTACAGTGTCCGAACAAAAAACTTAGCATGGGCGGAATGCTGGTAAGGCCTGCTTGAAGGCCGAATGCTTCAACCTCCGCCGAAAAACATTACACATCGGAGGCAAAACAACATGGCAAAAGTATTATTTGTAAAATCCAACGACCGCCCGTCTGACGTGGCGATCAGCAACCAAATGTATCATCAGTTTCTGACCGGCTACCAAGCGGCAAACCCTAACGATACGATCACGGAATTGGATCTGTTCGAGAAGAACCTTCCTTACTTCGGAAATGATATGTTATCGGGATTATATAAAGAATCCCAAGGCATCGATGCGACCGACAGAGAGAAAGTCGCCGCGGATACCGCCAACTACTATATGAATCAGTTCCTGGATTCGGATAAAATCGTATTTGCGTTCCCGCTATGGAATTTCACCGTTCCGGCGCCGTTAATCAACTATGTTTCGTATCTTTCACAGGTTGGAAAAACATTTAAATACACGGCGGAAGGCGTAGTCGGCCTGGTAGGCGACAAAAAAGTCGTACTGCTTACGGCGCGCGGCGGCGATTATTCGTCAGAGGCGATGCAAGCGATCGAAATGGCTTTAAACTACATGAAAGCTATCCTTCGATTTTGGGGGATCAACCAGCCTGAGGTCGTCGTCATCGAAGGCCATGCGCAATATCAAGATCGCGCTAAAGACATTATCGAGAACGGCTTGAAGAAAACAGCCGCTGCTGCCGCAACGTTCTAAACGGGACCCCTTCCGGGATTCGCGCAGCGCTAACGAAAATGCAGCCACTTATCAAGACGGATAAGGGGCTGCATTTTTACTTGAGGAGCTTGACCGTCGAAAACAATTTGGCCCGCCACAACGTCATGTATGTAAGAACGATTACGAGTGCTATATTCAAGTGTTGCTATGAAAAATTATGTTTATTTACGACCGCGACATTATTCACATTACAGAGAGTTGGTATATCTACTTCTCAATTTAATGTATGAGTGAACTTATGAAAGGGATGTTAGAGAAAAATGAAAACGAACAAGAAGAAAAATCAGCTGGCTGCGATTGCGATTACAGCAGCTTTACTGGCTTCTCCCAAGGCTTACTCCTTATCCGTCGATCACGCATCCGCAGCTCCTGCCGCAAAATATAAAATTATCGCGCAGCCTTTCGACATCGAAGGAAAGAAAACAAGTATTAATACGATTAATAAAGACGGCTCGACCTATATCGCCCTCCGGAATGTGAATACAGCTCTGCAGCTGTCCAGCAATTTTGATAAGGCTGCCCAACTTGTAATAGTATCGGGAAACGGCCGGACGATGAAAATTAACATGAAAACCAAAGCCATCACCCTTAATGGCCAATCTATTTTTGGACCTGAAGTTATCCTCCAGGACAACACGACGTATTTGCCGTTTCGCTTCCTATTGGAGATGATGGGCTACGAAGTGACGTATACGAATAGTACGAAGCAGGTCGGGGTCCGGGCGATAAAAGAAAACGATTTGCAAATTCAAGCTAGAAAGATCGGAACCGACGGGGACGGCAAGTCGCTTAGTGTCTACTATCCGGTGATTTCAGGATACGCAGTAGCGGACATTCAGAATAAAATTAACGCTTTCCTGAAGCAAGAGGCTGACAAGCACATCGCGGCAGGATCAAAAGAAATGGACCAGGTCGTGAAAGGGAATAATCAGCTATTGGCCGAAAATCCTAAGGCGGACGTTCGGCAGCCAAGATTAGAAGGCAGATTTACAGTTACGTATAACGAGAAAGGAAAACTGAGCATGTACGTCGACTATCATATTTACACGGGAGGAGCGCACGGATTGACGGCGCGGTTTCCATACACGTTTGATCTGTTGACGGGCGATTTGATTTCGCTTAAGAATGCCGCGGGTAATGACGATTATGTCTCCATCATTAATAGACATATCAAAGAACAAATTAAAAGCCGCGGTCTGGAATTGATAACTCCTTTTCACACGATCGAGGCGAACCGCGAATATTTCCTGAGCCATAACGGGGTGACCATCTATTTCACGCAATATGAATACACTAGCTACGCCAATGGCATGCCGGCGTTTATTGTTCCTTATTCGGAGTTCAAATAAAATACAAGGATATGAATTGCCGTGCTAATCGCGGCTGTTTCTTTCCCGACGCAGCTAATCAAAGGACGGCTAGACCTTGTGATCCAAAATACGGAGTAGTGGTCCAGGCAGCAATCTGCAAAATGGCTAGATTGCCTTCGTCCAGAATATGAAATACGGAGATGGTGCCCAGGTTACCGTTAAGGGCGTAGAGAAAACGTCCATCTTTAGAAACGCCTACATCCATAGGAAGGCCTGTTGGTACCCCTTCGGGCGTGCTGGCAACATTACGGAGGAATGTCAGTGCTCCGTTACGATCGATACGGTAAACGGCTATCGTGCCGCTCAAGGTATTGGGCGTGAAAGCGAATCGTTCATCCTTTGTCACGGCAACCCAACAAGTCGCTTTCTGACCGGTCGGCACGGAGCCGCTTATCACATTCAGACGTCCATTACGGTTCATGGAATAAGAAGATAGCGCGTTGGACTCTGCTTCTGTAACCAAAAGAACACCGGAAGATAAAAATAAAGAGCCAAAAGGCTGTATTCCGGAAGATTCGTTTAGGATAGGTCCTCTAACCGTGCCGTCTTGATTGACATGAAATACACTGATAAGATTCGTCGTGATCTCGGATACAAGGATTTTACTGCCGTCCGGATGGAACAGAACCTGCGATGGTACTGCATTAAATTGACTAAGAGAATGGGTGGAACCGGGGATAGCGGTAAGACGTCCGTTTGGATCGATCCGAAACCCTGAGATATTGGATCCATAATTATTCTCAAAATTCCCTGCGTTGGCAATATAGAGAAGATTCCCGAATACTGCAATGCTATTGGGTTGAACCCCTCCTGAAGGCTTAACATCGACGAGCATGGGTAATCCGTTATTAGTTAGGACGAAGCAACTGATACTATGACTGCCCGCATTAGCGGCAAAAAGAAAACGACCGTCGGGTGACAGCGTTAGTGCGCCCTGTGACGATAAGGGATCGATGCCTCCTCTGCTTGCGGCCACAGGGTTGATCCCCTTTATACCGGTCCCTTTTCCATTAGTCGGAAATATACCAGCAAAGGTCAGGGTTCCATTCAAGTTCCTGGAGAAAGCAACGACTTGGTTCATTACTTCCATATTGGTCATCATGTAAACCATGTTCGGCATGTAACAGTTCTCCTCCTCATTCACTAACGATGGCTTTATGTATTTCCCCGCCGCCATCGTTTCATTGTATTCATTCATGCCAGGGTTCATGAGGAAAACCCGCTTT
The DNA here is from genome assembly GCF_042684925.1 of Paenibacillus gansuensis. Classification (NCBI taxonomy): domain Bacteria; kingdom Bacillati; phylum Bacillota; class Bacilli; order Caryophanales; family Paenibacillaceae; genus Paenibacillus; species Paenibacillus gansuensis. Next base: position 79,330 of record NZ_JBHUME010000014.1, read on the forward strand.
ATCTATATTGATTGCAGGGTTATGGTTATAAGTTATAAGAAGGGTACCGATCCCGTTAGGATTGAGTACCCTTCTTGTTATTGTGTTCTATTTTTTTCGAGTGAACGTTTGACCTGCTAACTCAAGGGTATCTCCGTTTACAACGAATTCGACCGTACTGTCAGACCTGTCCGCAATGATACGGATATGGGACGAGTCCATGATCAAGTAGTTCCCAACCGCCTGGCCCGCACGATAGAAAACGCCGTCTGCGGACAACTCCATTACCGTTCCTTTGCGTGATTCGGTCCAAGAGCCTATTACTTTAGATACGATATCCGCGCTTGCCGAAACGGCAGGGGAGAGGACTAACTCATATCCTCTCGCTGTCAAATGATCGATGATTGCCTTATAGCTTGCGTGATCCGGTGTACCTGCTCCAAACGGATTCTTCTTCGCGTCTCGCAGGACGTACACGTATTCACCTTTAGTTCCCAATACCGAGTCTTTGGCATCACGGTTATTCGCATTCCATTTTGCCTGATCAATGACCTCTACAGTAGCGAGAACACGTGCTTCAGGAGATGCTGGATCCTGAGGCAAGTATAGTATGTCGATCGCGCTAAGTGCGCCCGCAGACAATGCTCCGGATTTAATTCCGTCCGCGATCGATTCTGTTGGCCATACGGTCGGGCGGAGCTTGCCGCTAAACGACGATGGGATCTGCAGGGAGTAGCCGTATTTATCCAATATCAATTGCTCATCTGCTCGATACTCGAGAAACTCGCTTTTTGGAGTAAAATATGCCGTCTGAGAAGATCCTTCCCAATATACGTTGTAACCGAGTTGCCCGGCTACGCTGCGGACAGGCAAATAAGTGTGATTGTTATAAACAAGCGGTGTCAATGGCGAGCCGTCCTCATCTTTTAATTCGACTTGACTGCCGCCGACATTGACATGTACGGACGGATGTAAGAATGCCTTCACTTGGGTCCATTGCCCTGATGCGTATACACCAGCTGCGAGCCCTAACGTCATGGTTGCGGTTAACCCTGCAGTGATAACTGTTTTCTTCTTCATGGAAATTACCTCCGTAAGCTTATTGTGATAGGCACGTAGCTATGACGGGCAGCCCCACTTAAAAGTTTGGAAGGTTTCTCCGATAATGAATTATTTTACGTATTCTTGATTGATTAGATGATCAGCTAATATCTCCGTTGGTATTATGAATTCGACGATGCCCATCGATCCGGGAGCAACCGCGTATTTATCGAAGGAGATGACAAGTTGGTTGTCATTAGTAATGTAAAAATTTTGATTCTTGTCAATTGACTTAAAATTCATGTCCGACTCTTGCTTGCCATTTCCGGTAACCCAGAAAAACGAGTTCTTGTCTTGCTTCATTCTCGCTATCATTTGTTCCTTAATGTTGTTACTGATAATCTCAACAAAACGATCGTCTATAAATAGACTTGGCAGTGTAATGAGCACATGGTTCACTTTATCGACCGTATCGTATTTGAACGTGGTGGAGGAAGAGCCTACGGTATTCGTGACATAGCGTCCAATGGACAACAGGCGATCCGTATCGGTTTTGACAACATAACCACTTGCCACGCCAGCTTCTCCACCTCCGGCTTTCTTTAAATCTTCTATTTCCACCATAAATTCATCGTACAGCCGCTTACTCTCCTCAGAATATTTGTTGTTCAACTGTTGCTCTAACGACGTGTCTCCAAGATCGTTTATCGCGGGTACTTGAATGTGGGCTTTATACGTTGGTTCTTCAACCTTGTATTCGCGGATAGTAAGTACTTTAGCAAGGGGGCCGATGACCGGCCATTTTGATGACGCATACGCAAACGTAGGACTTAAGTTTAAAGCGGAAATAAACAAGGTCGCCATTGCAGCCGCAGCAGCGATCCATCGAATACGTCTTGTCTTCTTCTGACCTTGCTTGCGAATTGCTTCATATACAATAAGGTCCAGTTCCCCGGGGACAGGTATTTCACTATATTGTCGCTTCAATTCGGTCAACTTGTTAACCATTGCCATCCACCTTATTCAAGTTTTCATCATTCATGAACAAGCGCAATTTTCGAAGAGCTTCGTATAATCGCGTTTTGATCGTGTTGACATTTTCGTTTAAGACAAGGGCGATTTCTTCAATTTTCATGTCTTCGAAGTAGCGAAGCACGACTACGCTTCGATAAAGGGGAGGGAGCAAATTCATCGCATGCTCCAAATCAAAGTCCCGATAAGTGTCTTTTGAACATAACCCATAGGTTTCTAGCGTCTCTTCATCGAGCGTCATAACATTTTTCTTTTTTCTCAAAAAGTCCAACGCAGTGTTGATAACGATGCGATAAAACCAACTCTTCGCATGCGAAACATCTTTGAGGGATTTTGAGGCGGCTAACGCTTTCTGAATGGCCTCTTGAATGATATCCAGCGCGTCATTGGGATTTCTGACGTATGTATATGCCAAACGATAAGCATTATCTTTGTGTTGCAATATGCATTGCTGCACTTCCTTTGAAGAAGGGGAAGCAAACATGAATGAATAAACTCTCCTTTACAATAAGCCTCGTGAAACTATGACGGCCCAGGAAAGTGAAAAGTTTGGTGCAGAAGTATTTACCTTTTTTTTGCAGCTCGTTACGCAGTGGGATATGTTTGCTTTTAGACAGGAAACCATCGATACCCAGTTACTCTGAAACCTTTCGATATCGTTCTTATTCGTACCGATGCGGATAAACGGCTTTACCACGAACATTATGCTTTCTTACACGCGGGAGTATCCGCCGATGCTACGCTGTGGCTTTTGGACAAAGTCATAAAGGTAGTCGGTACTGACGGCTGGGGATGGGATATTCCACTCAATCTGCAGGCCGAAGATTATAAGAAGCAACCTAGGGAAGGTGTGCTTTGGGCAGCGCATTATGTCGGTAAGGAACGGGAATATTGCCAAATCGAGAAGCTGACCAATTTGGAGCTACTTCCGAAACCGTTCGGATTCAAAATCTACTGCTTTCCGATTAAAGTGGAAAAGGCGAGTGCCGGCTGGGCTCGTCCGGTTGCAATGGTGGAAGAATGAGAGGAAAAAGGCGTAACCGCACGTACCATCGTGTGGTTACGCTTTTTTATCTTCAACTTTTTTCGTCATAAACATTGAAGAGTATTTCAATGAGAGACAGTAACAAACTCTTACAATAAAAGAAGGTGACTAGGATCTTATTAAAGAAATTTATATAGATCCTAAATCATCTATAAAGATTCCGGAAGGTTATGATTTTTTTTACATATGGGATCAAATCAGGCTGCAGGCCTCCCGGGTGCGGGAAGCCGTTCGGCACTTCGAAGGAGAATGAACACCTATGTCCATACCGATTCTAACGTCCGAGTTGGCGGAGCTCATCGAGACCGCCGATTATAAAGTTATGCGTGACCGGATGCTGGCGATTGCCGGCAGGGAGGGAAATCCCTACGGCGTTGAATTGCGCCTGTTCGGAAGTCGCACAGCTGCCCTCCGGGCAAGAGACCTACCGCCCGATTTCAACAAAATTTGGTTATGGAATCCCTCTGATCTCGATCGGATGGACGATATACTTTCGTATTACCGCGAAGTCAATTCTCATGTTGCCGTCGATCTGATTCCATCCCTCACGTCGGAAGAGATGATGCGGGCGCTCCACCGACTCGGGTTCTCCCAGATCGGCTTCCATACCGCGATGTACGGCGTTCCCCTTGGAGACAGCGACGGATTCCCGGCGGGGGTGACAGTGCGAGTTGCGGAGGCCGGGGATGATGCGATCTTCGCGTCCCTCTTCCACCGGTCGCTGGAGCTGCCCGCAGATATTGCTGAGAACGCGGAGAGCTTCTCCCGCCTGCTGCTCCACCCGGATTGGAAACTGTATATCGGCTATGCGGAGGAGGAAGCAGCGGCGTTCGCCATGCTGAGAATCTCGCTGGAAGGAGTCGCGTGCTTCGGCATGGCGGGTACGCTGCCAGCGTACAGGGGAAGAGGGCTCCAAACCGCGCTGCTGCGAAAGCGTATGGAGGATGCTTCTCGCTCCGGTTGCAGACTTGTCGCCGCCCAGACGGAATACGGTACGACTTCATTCCGCAATCTGCAGAAGGCAGGACTGCGGGTCGCTTATACGAAGGCTATCTGGCAGCATGGATTCGATATGTAAGTAAAATCCAAAAACTCCCACCCTATATTTTACGACAATTGGTCCCTTTTACTTCTCATTAATTGCCGCGTTAATCGCGGCTTTTTTGTGTTGCGCTCAACGTAATCCATATTTTTACAAAATGTCCAATACATAATATCCAATGATTCATAAGCTGTTCTAACGACATCAAATAGAAAGGACGATGCATATGATGGGCTCCCATCCTAATTGTACTTTTGGAAATTACGTGATAATTGAAGATGGGGTAACGTTCGGGGAAAACGTGACCATCGGAAATCATGTGATCATTGAAGAAGGGGCAAGGATCGGTCAGAACGTGACCATTGGGCACCATACGGTCATAGCAAGGGAAACGATCCTTATGGATGACGTTATCATAGGATGCGGAGCCACGTTAGGATGCCAACCATATCAAACAGCAAAGGTACAGCAGCGTGTGGCAGCGCAAGGCCCGCTTATCATTGGAAGCGGCAGTCGGATTGGTCACGGAGCAGTGATTTATGCTGGAACACGGTTAGGAAAAGAGGTACTTGTAGGAGATTTGGCAAGCATCCGGGAGAGTACACTAGTTGGAGACGGCACTATCATTGGAAGAAATGCCAAAGTGGAATGCCGTACGGTCGTTGGAAAGAGCTGCGTAATTCAAACTGGCGCTTATATTACGGCAGATATGTTCATCGAAGACGATGTATTTATCGGACCGGAAGTGTCTACTTCTAACGACAAATATATGAGCCGATCCCCCTACCCGTTAAAAGGGCCGCATATTAAACAAGGAGCTAGTATTGGTAATAATGCCACCCTTCTCCCGACAGTTTGTGTCGGCAGGAATGCCGTAGTAGGGGCGGGAGCTGTTGTTACAAGAGACGTGCCGGATCATACAACCGTGGCAGGGGCTCCTGCGAAGCCTATTCGTAATAAACTGGACGGAAAAAGTTCTGAGGTGAGCAAAAAATGATGAAGATTCCCCTGATAGACTTGCAGGCACAACATGATTCCATGAAACAGGAAATACTGGAAACATTCAGGCAGGTTATGGAAAGCGGCGTTTATGTCTCTGGGCCGGAAGTTACCCTTTTTGAGAAGGAGGCAGCTGCCTTTACCCACAGCAAATATGCCATATCTACGGCAAATGGAACAGATTCTTTAATTCTTGCGTTACATGCCTTCGGTATTGGTCCTGGGGATGAAGTGATTACCTCGCCCTATACATTCTTTGCATCGGCAGAAGCGATTGCAAGGGTAGGAGCCACACCGATTTTTGCGGATATTGATCCCCTAACCTATCATTTGTCACCCGAGTTAACCGAATCTAAAATCACTTGCAGAACAAAGGCAATCATACCTGTTCATATTTTTGGGCAACCGGCGGATATGGATGCTTTTATGGAGTTGGGAAGAAATCATGGATTGGTAGTAATAGAAGATGCATGCCAAGCTATGGGAGCCTACTATAAAGGGCGCCCTGTTGGAACGATCGGGCATGCCGGCTGCATTTCCTTCTTCCCAACCAAAAACCTGGGGGGGGTTGGTGACGGGGGCCTAATCCTCACACAGGATGAACAGATCGCCCAACGAATAAGAATGTTAGCCCTTCACGGCAGTTCCCGGAGATACCATCATGACATGATAGGTTACAACAGCAGGTTAGATGAACTCCAGGCCGCTATTCTTCGTTTGAAATTACGAAAATTAGATGCGTGGAACGAATCACGCGGGCATAGGGCCGAAAACTATCACCGCTTGCTCGCCGGGACGGAGCTCAGGCTTCCGTATGTCAGCAGCGGTGTTAGTCATGTATACCATGTTTATGTTACGGAGACAGATCACCGTGCGCTCTTGGCAGCTCATTTGAAAAAGGAGGGTGTTTCTACCGGACATTATTACCCGTGTCCACTTCATCTTCAGAAGGCATTCAGTCATCTAGGTTATAAACCAGGCGATATGCCCGTGGCGGAAGCAATATCAAAAAGGGCACTCGCCCTGCCGATGTACCCTGAATTGACGATTGAGCAACAGGCCTATATAAGCCAGGCAGTTCATGCGTTTTACGGTATTGCCTCAATAGGTTTCAGGGGCGAATCTGGATGAAGCTAAAAGTCTGCATGCTAGTAGCCAATCATCCGTTTTTAGATGCCCGGATTTTTAAAAAAGAAGCCAAAAGCCTGCTGAAACGCGGTTATGACGTGACTTTAGTAGTTCCCAGGAAGAACGGTTACCTTTTTGATATCGACGGCAGTCCTTTTACAGACCGTTTTTTAGAGCCCTCCTTTTTGTATGAAGGCATCAAGATTGTTACTTATCATGAACAAAAAGAGTCATTTGCCCAAAGGTACTCGAATGTTAAATCCAATAAAACGGGTAGCTTTCAGAATGAACTGACTAAAACCGGCCTTGCTCAAAAGGCAGATATTTATCATGCCCACGAGTTCAGCTCCCTTTATTCGGCTGTAGGCATAAAAAGGGCGCTAAGTGCAGAAGGAATGAAAGTGAAGCTGATCTATGACAGTCACGAGATTTCTCCGGATCCATTATCAGTTCAAAATTCAGCAAACAAGAAAAAACTCCTGCGTATGCTCGACCGGATGATCAAGGAAGTAGATTACATTATTACGGTTTCTGACGCCATTAAAAACTGGTATATCATCCGAAATCCTAATATTCCGGTCGAAGTGATATATAATTCTCCGCCATTCGCTCAAGACCATCACATAAAGCTCTTTGATGATAATGGGCTAACCGTTTGTCATGAAGGCAACATTACTAGATACAAAGGTAATGCTGAACTCATTTTTGGCATTGTATTCCAATGTTCTAAATCCATGCCTTTTACTTTTAAGATTATTGGAGGAACACGCCAGGGGAAAACCCTTCCCGTGCCCTCGAGAATAAGCAGATATATAAAGCAAACCGGTTGGGTGGAGTATCATGAGATACCTGAGCATATGAAAGATGCAGATATCGGGTGGCTGCACCTGGATACTTCAAACTCACTTAACCGTACCTTCGCTTTGCCGAATAAATTTTTCAGTTACTTGAACAATGGGATTCCCGTAGTAGTCAATAAATGCTGCGAAATGGAACGTATCATCCGGACACACCATTGCGGCCTGGTGATTAACAAAACAAATCCGACTGTCGAGGATTACGCAGAGGCCTTTGAATATATGAACAGGAATAGAACAAGATTGCAAAAGATGAGTGTTAATGCCAGGAATGCTATGAAAAACTGGTATTGCTGGGAACACATGGAGAAAAGGCTTTTCCTTGTTTATGAGCATCTAAGCATGGCTAGAAAAAAATATTTCATATGATTTTATGTGAATTTACCGGACAATGCGTTTATACCAATCTCTCAATTATGCATAAGATAGAATCAGATACAGAGAGAGGGGGTGAACTCAATGGCGTTCAGACAATTTACAACTGGCCAAGTATTTAATGCAGTTGCCGGACTCGCTGTTGTAGATGAAACTAACCAAAACGAGATTACTGATGTAGCTGGTATAGTGCTGCTATCCAACGCCCTCGTTTTGCAAGCTCAGAACTCCAGCGTCAGTACTTCGACTATCTTTAGAATGCGTGTTTACAGCTACGCACTTGCTACAGGAGTTAGAACGGAAATCTATGATTCCCAAGCGCAAACCCTTGCTCCATTAACTTCAAGAGGTTTCTTGTTTCCGTTCCCATCCGCGGCTGCGGGGGTTGTATTTGAAGTGGTAGCAACGGCTAACGACGATCAATTTACAGACTTCACAGCGCAAGGCGTAGTCTTAACAGTAGGAACTCTTGCCATTGTTGCGGTGAATGCGGTCCACCGTTTTGTTCAAGAGGAATTGTCTCCTCTTAACTTTGCAGATACCCAATAATGGAACAATACAAACCGCCCGGGACATTTGTTCCGGGCGGTTTTGGTATTTAGGTGAGGAAAGAGCAGAGGACTTCAGCAATACGTTCGGATGCGTCTCCCTGTCCGAAAACCGGAGCTGATTGCTCCGGAACAGTGAGGTTTGCTATTGTCTGCCGTACCTGGTCCGAAACCATACCCGTAACATGATTCCAGCCTTCTTGGACGGTCTCAATCCATTCCGTTTCACTTCTCAGCGTGATACAAGGGACCTGCAGCATATAAGCTTCTTTTTGTACCCCGCCGGAGTCAGTCAAGATCAATTTAGCTTGGCATTCTAGCGCCAGCATATCCAAGTACGGCAAGGGTTCGATAATACGCAGAACCGAAGGGTCTATCAGGCTGTCTAAATGGAAGTCTGCTATTAATTTTTTCGTTCTGGGATGCAGCGGCATGACTACAGGGTAACCCAGTGATTGAAGCGTAAGGATCATTTGTTCTAGAGAATTCCGATCGGTTGTATTTTCGGCCCTGTGAATAGTGGCCAAATAATAGGTTTTTGGTATCAGGCGTAACGTTTGAAGAATCTTGCTTTGTTTCCCGGAAACTTCCTTGTAATAAAGCACTGTGTCATACATTACATCTCCCGATAGATAAACCCCGTTGGTAATACTTTCTCGTTTCAAATTAGCCACAGCAGCTTGCGTAGGGCAGAACAAGAGTGTAGATAAATGATCTGTTAAAACACGGTTTATTTCCTCCGGCATTCGCCGGTTAAAGCTCCTTAACCCCGATTCTACATGAGCTATAGGTATATGAAGTTTACTTGCCGCCAGGCTGCCTGCAAGCGTTGAGTTCGTGTCGCCGTAAACCAATACGAGATCCGGCAGTTCCTTAAGACAAAGCTCCTCGATCTGTTCCAACATCCGGGCTGTTTGTCTGCCATGCGTTCCGGATCCAATACCCAAGTAATAATCAGGCTCGGGAAGCCGCAGCTGATCAAAAAAGACAGCTGACATATTCCGGTCGTAATGTTGTCCGGTGTGTACAAGAATTTCTTGCAAATGAGGCCGTAACGCCCTGCTCAGGCTGGCAGCTTTGACAAATTGGGGGCGTGCCCCAATAACAGTCATCACTTTCAAATGAAGCCACCTCTCCTTTTTATGTACATTATAATCGCACAAGGTAGAGAAGGAGAGTGCATTAGACTATTGTATTGCAAAATTTATTTTTACAGTTCATTATCCCAGACGAACCGCTCTCTTTTGAATACTATGATTCAAGAATCAGGAGGATAGGAGGTTAGGGAAAGAATGGTTTTTCCAAAAAGGAGCATAGCTCTGCTTACAATCGATCTGATTCTCCTGCTTGTTTGTTTGCTCATTTCCTTTATGAGCAATATGCACGGAACTCTACCGAGAGAGATGACAGGCAGTTTTATGATCTCCACTATAATATACCTGCTCATTTCTTATGTTAGCCTGTTTTTGTCGGGAAGCTATAAAACGCTGTGGCGTTATGCGGAAATAGGGGGATTGATGCGTATTGGGCGTGCTCTCACCGCTGCTTCTTTGTTCTACTTTCTTGCGAACCTGATCATACTGACCGTGGCTCCGCCTTTGGAGTTCTATCTTATGTTATGGATGTCTTCTTTGGTTACAATTGCAGGATTAAGAGCTTTCTTTATGTCACATGAAGACTTCCGTAAATCATCAGTCCCGGGAAAAAAACGAACATTAATCGTAGGTGCCGGTGAGGCGGGAACCTTGATCGCAAAGCAGCTCTTATATACTGAGAGGGCCAGGTATGCACCTGTTGCCTTCGCAGACGATGACCGCGCAAAGCAAAAGTTCGAAATATTGGGTATACCTGTCGCGGGACAGCGTGCAGACATCCCCGAATTGGTTTGGAAATATAGAATACAGGATATCATTATTGCCCTGCCTTCAGCTCCGAAGAAGGAATTGAACGATATCATTTCGATATGCAGGAAATCGCAAGTGCAGATTCGGATTCTGCCCAAAATGCAGGATTGGATTCAAGGAAAGATTTCAGTGAAAGAAATCCGTGATGTTGACATGAAGGATATTTTAGGGCGAGAGATCATCCAGCCTCCCAAAGAAGATTCGCTGATCTACCTAAAGGACAAGATCATACTGGTTACAGGAGCGGGAGGTTCGATTGGAAACGAAATTGTCTGCCAGGCAGCCAAGGTAAACCCAAAGAAGATCATCTTGTTCGGACACGGAGAGAATAGCATACACACAACCATGATGAATTTGTTCGAGCGGTTTCCCAACGTGAATGTTGACTGCGTTATAGGAGATATACAAGACCGTACATTTATCGCTGATCTATTTGCCAAATACAAACCCGATATTGTGTTTCATGCTGCAGCGCATAAGCACGTTCCTCTTATGGAAACTAACGTTAGTTCAGCTGTGAAAAACAATATTTATGGCACGAAAATTGTAGCGGAAGCGGCTGCAGCATCCGGGACGGACCGGTTCGTTTTTATTTCTACGGATAAAGCAGTTTACCCGGTCAATGTAATGGGGATCACCAAAAGATTCGGTGAATTTATTATAAAAAGCCTGTCTGAAACTTCAGGTACCCGGTATTCCATCGTTCGGTTCGGCAATGTACTTGAAAGCAGGGGAAGTGTTATCCCTATATTTAAGAAGCAGCTAGCTGCAGGGGGACCAATTACGGTTACGCACCCGGAGATGGTACGATATTTTATGACCATACCGGAAGCAGTTCAATTAGTGTTGGAAGCAGGCGTGATGTCCGAAGGCGGCGAGACCTTTGTTCTAGATATGGGGGAGCAGGTCAAAATCGATCACCTCGCTAGAACGTTTCTCCGGTTAGCCGGCTTTGAACCTGATGTAGATATCCCCATTGTCTATACGGGCATACGTCCTGGTGAGAAGTTAAGCGAGTCCTTGTTTTACGACTATGAAACTGTGTTCCCGAGTAACCATCCGTATATCTCAGTTGCCCGATCGGGCCACATAGACCGAAAGCGACTGGAGGGGGTGCTCAATCATCTGAGTACTGTCTTAACGGACCCAAAGGCAAACCTCAATGAAATTTTAGGAATTGCGTTGAATGAACTAAGCAGCACGATTGTAGACGGAGAGAGAGGATAACGGTATGAATATACCTTATGCACTTCCTTATATTGGGGATGAGGAGATCCAACAAGTCATCAACACAATGAAATCATATTGGCTGACAAGAGGTCCGCTTACATCGGAATTCGAAGAGAAGTTTTCTGCGTTTGCCGGAAGTCCGCATGCAATCGGTTTAAACTCATGCACAGCAGGATTACATTTGGCACAATTGGCTGTCGGGATTGGACCTGGGGATGAAGTGATTACTACACCTTATACTTTTGCTGCAACCGCCAACACCATTATTCATACAGGAGCAAAACCTGTGTTCGTAGATATAGATCCCATGACAATGAATATAGATGCTAAACTTGTGGAGCAAGCGATTACACCGAGGACCAAAGCACTCATACCTGTTCATTTTGCAGGCTTTCCTTGTGAAATGGAAGAATTGATAGAGCTGGCGAACCGGTATCGGCTGAAAATCATTGAAGATGCCGCTCATGCTGTGTACAGCCAATATAAGAACAGGCCTGTCGGGAGTATAGGAGACATTACCTGTTTCAGTTTTTATACCACTAAGAATCTGGCAACTGGAGAGGGCGGCATGGTAACTGCTTCCGATGAGGAGGTTGCCGAACGTATTCGAGTTATGAGTCTGCACGGTATGAATAAAAACGCATGGAAACGCTATTCAGAAAAGGGATCATGGTATTATGAAGTGAATTTTGCGGGATATAAATATAATATGACCGATATACAGGCCGCCATAGGCTTAGTGCAGCTGCGGAAACTTGATCAAATGCAAGCCTTGCGGCAAACTTATGCAAGCATTTATCAGAAGGCATTCGCATCATGCGATGCTCTCATAACTCCCTATGATTCGAAGGAACACCGCCATGCCTGGCATTTATACGTAATTCGGCTGCAGGATCATGTGAACATTTCCCGGAATGAGTTCATTGTAAAATTAACGGAAGCGGGGATCGGTACAAGTGTACATTTTATCCCGGTCACTTCACATCCTTACTATCAGCAATTAGGTTATCGTACGGAACTGTACCCGGCCGCCAAAGAGGCTTACGAACGCGCTATATCCCTGCCGCTTTATCCGGGCATGACGGAGGAACAGGTGCACTATGTTGCGGAACAGGTGATTTCTATTGCCAATCAGTACAGAAAGTAAAGGGATCATCGCATACAAGGTGGGGATTTGATGGGGGATTATTCATTCAGACTGAAATATTCACCCTGGGATTCCGCTGTTCTGGGTGTGGAAGCTTATCAGCTGTCGTTTAACAGAGCCTTGGCACCAAAAGGCGAGGAAAATATGCTTATAAAGCAGAGGCTGCTGGAAATTATCCATAAGACCTCAGTCCAGTTTATCAGCTGCAGACTAGCTTCAGCCGAAATCAAACTCATCCAGGAGCTGGAATCCGTTGGCTTTTATACCGTAGACCAGTTGCTCACCTTTACCTATCGTCTTGGTCAAGAATCACCTCAGTTTACGAAGGGATCCGGCGTGAAAGAAGCAAGCAAAACGGATGCACCTTTCATCCGCGAGATGCATCATCAGTTCGTTCAGGGGAGGTTTTATAACGATCCTAGGATATCCAAAGAAACGGCTCACAAAGTTTATAAGAAATGGATCGAAGATACCCTTGAAGGGAAAAGAGCCGACCAAATGTTTGTGCATGAAAGTATGGATGGGAAGGTTACCGGCTTTATCAGCTGTATCCTGTCCCAGGACACTGAACGCAGGCCGTATGGCATCATCGACCTGATTGCGGTTTCTTCCGGTTATCAAGGTCAGGGAATAGGCAGACAGCTGCTGGAAACAGCGGTCCTTTATTTCCGTTCCCACGGCACCTCCCATGTTCAAGTCGGTACACAAAGCAGTAACAGTGCAGCCCTTTCGCTTTACCAGAATAATGGCTTCCGCCTGCATTCTGCGGAAACCTCGCTTCATTATTGGAACCCTTTGCTGCCTAAGTGAAAGAACGAACGATCTTTGAGATCGTTCGTTCTTTTTCAATCGATGTAAGAACGCCACATCCGATAATAATTCTTAAAAACCTTATCGCCTGTGATCGAATATAATGCGTATAGAAGATAAATATGCACGGCGTGATATGTTCTGGCTGATTTGGGTTCAAGGCCGTAAATCAAATGCCTTAGATCATACGCGGTATAACCGCCGATATCGTAATAGCAGAGAATCTGCTTGGCCGTTTCGACACATCTTAGAAAATATTGTCCCGCGAGCGCGGAACTTGACGTTTCTGAGGAGGGGGATAATTTCCACCAATCGTATAATCCGATCATCGTGAATAAAAAACCGTTTAACGTATAAGACGAAGGCTGGACGGGATATTCTTCAAAAATGATATAAGAGGCAAGAGAGGGATGAAGATCGCTAAAGGTAGCCATCGTTCCGCCCTCCTGGATAGGCTTTATTAAAAATTGCAGGGCAGCATTGCCTGCAGCTAAATATCGCTTTTTCCCCGTACAGCGATAAGCGCGGGCGAATACGCTTAAAGCGTGACCTTGGGACATTCCGGAAACCCAACCCGGCGGGTACACCTTGCGAAAATATTCAAAGGAGAACGGGTAGCGAAAAGCTCCTGATGGATGCTGCATCGAGATGAGATGATCAGCTGCAGCCAGGAATTTTTTCAGGTCCTTGGGACGGTTCATATATCTGCCATGCATCGTTAATGCATATTGGCTTACAGTGACAGGATTATAATGATAATCGGTGCCGTACTTAATTTTAGGAATTCCTTGGGAATCAAGCAATAAACGGCCCTCTGCCGGTTGAAACCTCTTGTGCTTTCCCCAGTTCATATAATCCCCGGCAGTTTCATAACTGCCAATGTAAGGTGTGTATTTTACCTGTAATTTACCTGTTCCATAACGGTCGATCTCGATGTTTACCAGTTCTTTATACTCCGGTGCCGGAGTGTAATTCGGCCACAATTCCATCAGGTAGCACCTCCGCGTGAAGTGATTTGGTCAAGAATCACGGCCAGCTTGCCGGTCAGTTTCACTCTGCTGTATTTTTGAATAGCCATCTCGTTCGGTTTGGTTTTAATCGCATCCGCTCTCCATGCTTTATAAAGTGATTTTATTACTTTAATGGATTTGGATGGACATTTGGAATCCACGATGATCCCAGTCCGAGTATGCGCAAGAATAGTGGCAGCTGAACCGACCGGTGGAATTAGTGCAAGAATCGGTTTCCCCAAACGAACCAGCTCATAAATTTTGCTGGTTACGGTTGTATCTTCCCGCGGGTCTATAAAAAGAAGCAGTAAATCTGAAGCTGCAGCATTAGCAAGCGCGGTCTTATGATTCAGGTAACCCGTCGAATGAACGATATGATGTAATGGCCACTCTTCCGGAAATGTAATGCTGTCGAGATAACCGATCAGCTTGAGCTCGATATGGTCAGGGTTAATGATGTTGTTAGAAATGGCACTATTTAACTCGGAAAAAAATTGATTTGCTACGCCTCTTCTTAGCCCATAGATGGATCCCATATAACAAATAGTGAATTTTTTATTCTTTTTTTTAGCGGCAATATTAACAAAGTCCATAGGATCATATCCGTTGTGAATCGTATGGAACTTTCGGTTGGAACCGGTGCCGGAAATTTGATATAAAGTATCGGTAATTTGCTCCGTAACGGAGATAACAGCGTCCGCTTCCTGCAGCGATAATACCTCAAACTTGTGATTGGCTCGGATATCTCTGGCATAACGGGGGCCTTGGATAAATGGGTTTGTCGTCCATTCATCCCTAAGGTCGACAACAAGCGGTTTGCCGGTAAGCCTCTTAAGCGCAACACCTGCAAGAAGCGAGACGTAGGGGGCAGACACACTGTAGATGGCATCAATCTGTTTTGTTCGAATGAGTCTTACTCCTTCTTTAATTACGGCGGGAAACCAACCGTGCATAAAATCCTCCGCCGTAATATAAGGGTTTCCAGGAAAATCCTCGCATGCAGGAAGCCTTATAATCTCGCTCTCCCGGGGGATTTCGGCCAGCATCGTATAATCCAACTTAGGATAGGTTGAGTTGGAAGGAGCCAAAACAAGGGGGGACCAACCGAATTTCGGAAGGTATTTTACAAATTTTAACGCCCTCTGGCTTGCTCCAATGGGGGGGAAATGATAGCTGATAAAAAGCACCTTTTTCACTGTACACCTGTCCTTTCCATAAAATACGCTGCATGGCTGGAGATAAGTTTCGAATAGCGGCTACAATCTGTTATAGATCGAAACTAATTGACGGGCGATCGTTTCAGGATTATGATGCTTTAGCGCGTATTGCCGTCCGCGGATGCCGAGATGATACCGCTTCAGTGGGTTTGTGAGGAGTCCGTGCAACGTATCTTGAATTGTTAACGGATTCGCAGATACAATGGGTAAATCACTGGGATAAGTCTTTCGAAGGTCGTCCCGAATGAATGTGATGACAGGTTTTCCTAGAAGCATGGCCTCAATAGGGAAAATAGAATAGATACCCAGGCACAGCTGATCCACAATGATATCTGCTTTTTGATAAATTTTGACTGCCTCTGCATGAGGCATGTTTTCGACTTGGATGTAATCGAAATCGACAGACTTTTTCAGGCGTTCCACTGCCTGAACCAAATATTCGGTACCTTTAATATAGGTATGACTGGGGGCATGGACGACAAGAGGCCTTTTGGAATCTACCGGGTATAGCGGACTATAGTTCCGCGGTTCGACTGCTTGCCGGACTAAATATACTCTCTTAAAATACCCCCTCAGGTATTCGTACATTTCATAGTCCGGTGCTATGACAGCATTCATATAATGGGATAGGACGTGAAGCCGCTCTAAAATTTCTTTCTCATCGAGGATTCTTGCCCGGGCAAACGGGTTATTCTTCTTTGCAATGGATAGTCTTCGTATTTCCGATCCCCAAAATGACATGACCATCTTCTTCTTGAATAAGTTTAAATACGGTAAATCAGTATAGGCGTAGGAAGTATAAGTGAAGGTCTGGCCGCTATGAAAATGAAAGAGATCGTATTCATGAGCTGCTTCCATTGCATATGTCATCATAGCTGCATCCTGTTCAGAGGAAGTTACGCCATTGAGCGGGGAAGGAAGGTCCACGGGATATCCGTATCGATTACTAGAAGAGTATGTGACAAAAGAGACCGGTACGCCTAATGCACGAAGAGCAAGGGCTTGCGTGCTCATTTGGCCTGCGGGGTTGCTTGGCAAATGCAGCACTTTACCTACTTTAGCCGCTTCCATGTTCGTTGCGGGAGATGGAACCAGAAGTCTGGTCGCAAATGCCGGATGTGGGGTTTGGAATCGGATTGGCGTGAAAGTCGGCGAGGTATGGCCTTCTAAAGCAATACGTTTAGTACCCCTCTCTTCGAGGTTTGTTTGTTGCAATTCAAGCCTTTTTGCTTCTTCTCTCCTAGCTTTCCTCTTAATCTTTCCAACTTTTTTTTCGGCCCGCTCTCCCGTTTTTTTTTCTATGTTTTCTTTTTTCTTTCTTTCTCCTGCATTTCTTCTTTTCAATTTTCCTTTGGCCTTATGGCGCTTTTTTCTTCTCTCAAGTTGTTTTTCTGTTTTTGTATCCTTTCTTTTTTTCCCGGAAGCCATAAATACACCACCTTTACTTCGTTCACTTTATCAGTATGCTGAGTTTCTTTTCCTGTTTGGACAATAGTTGAAATTTCCTAGAAATAAATACATTTTTCATAAATTGGTAATTACATCCAGAACGTATTGAACGGTCTTTCTATAGGATAAATAAAAGCAGAGCAAACACTCGAGAGGAGGGGCATAGATGAAAGTTCTTCATCTATCTTTCGGGGGGCAGCTGGTAGAAATATCAAACGCATTAAAAAGAATAGGTATTGATTCCACGTCGTGTCATTTTCGGGAAAAGAAAAAGCAGCGCAAACCTGATATATGTCTCCATCTGGATAAATACTCTCCTGAAGAAGGAGAAAAGATCCGTTCCGCTTTTTTCGAAGAGGCTCTTAAAACATACGATGTATTTCATTTTCATTTCGGAAAAACTTTTTTTTCCGACAATAGGGATTTGGCCATTTTGAAGGAACTGGGGAAAAAGGTAATCATGCAGCATCGCGGTTCTGATGTCCGGATGCTTTCTATAGCAAAAAAAAGTAATAACCCTTATGTGCGCATTAAGAGAGGGAGATCCCGTAGAGAAGCTTCAATATTGACTAAGTTACAATTATTATCTTCCTACATTCATCATGCGGTTGTGGCGGACTATGAACTTTATCCCTATGTCTCTGATCATTATAAACATGTGCATGTAATCAGGCAGTTCATAGATTCCAGTCGATTCCAGCCGGTTTACCCTGAAATATCGAAAAGAAAACCCTTCATTGTCCACGCCCCTACTAACTTGGAGGTCAAAGGTACAGATTATGTTATGGAAGCGATAGAACGTTTAAGAAGGCAAGGGCATGCCTTCGATTTCATGCTGATTGAAGACATGCCATATGAAGAAGCTTTAAAGTTCTATAAAAAAGCAGATATCTTGATTGACCAATTGCTCATCGGCTCATTCGGTATATTAAGTCTAGAAGGCATGGCACTTGGGAAACCGGTTCTTTGTTATATCAGAGATGATCTACTAGACAAGTATCCGGCACATCTGCCCATTGTGAACGCCAACCCCGAAACAGTATTCAAGAAATTAAAATATTTACTAAACAATCCGCAAATCCGTTTCCAATTAGGAGTCAGAGGGCGAGAGTACGTAGTAAAGCAATATAATCACATTCGAGTTGCGCTTCAGCTCGCAGAAATTTACAAAGGGATTTGATCTATAGGAAAAAGGTGAGGTGCTATGAAAGTAGGGGTCATTGGAACGGGAGCGATGGGCACCAACCATATCCGAGTTTATAACACTTTAAAAGACCGCTGCCAGTTAACGGGTATCTTTGATACGGACTATGAGCGCGCCAGCCAAGTGGCAGCCGACTTTGGGGTAACCGCATTTCGGACGGTGGATGAACTCCTGGAACGGGTAGAGGCAGTAAGTGTTACCGTCCCGACATCGGCTCATTTCGAGGTAGGAGCTCTTTGTGCGGATAGGGGAATCCATGTACTGATCGAAAAGCCAATGACGGAAACCTTGGAGCAAGGAGAGATGCTGATCCATAAAGCGAATAAGTCAGGAGTAGTTCTCCAGGTAGGGCACATCGAATTGTTCAATCCAACCATTAACGTTATGAAGAATATACTGGCCAATGAGGAGATCATTGCCTTCGAGATGAAACGCATGGGTCCTCCCGAAGCAAGAAACCGTCATTCGGATGTCGTAATGGATTTGATGATTCATGACCTTTACATTCTGTTATATTTGCTTGAGGAAGATGTGGAACGCATACATGCACTCGGCCGGATATACTTCCAAGCTCTGAAACATGTAAGTACACTGCTTCAATTTCATAGCGGTATTATCGCTAACCTGACTGCAAGCCAGGTTACGGAAGAGAAGGTCCGCACGCTGAAAGTGGTGACGAAAGACGCTTTCATACAAGCGGATCTGTTGGACCGTAATATCCTAATTTCGCGTTCCACTAATTTTCTCTTGGACAAAGCAAGCACCGGCTACCGCCAGCATAATATTGTCGAGAAAGTTATTATCCCTACCCATGAGCCTTTGCGTATGCAATTAATTCATTTTATAGAAAGTATTCAAAATGGCAAGGCACCGAAAGTTGCAGGATCCGATGGGCTTCGGGCGTTACTTTTGGCTGAACGGATTAGGCGGGAGTTGACACGAGCCTGACAAGAAAGGGTGATAGACTTTTGGATGCGGAAAGTAAGCTCAAGCACATAGGCATTATCGGTTTGGGGTACGTTGGATTGCCGCTTGCGATCATGTTCGTTGAGCATGGTTACCAAGTGACGGGAATCGAACTGGATAAACGTAAAATTGCTTCCTTAAGGGAAGGGAAAAGTTATATTTCTGATATAACGAATAACGCTGTGTTGACTTTAATGAAAAGCGGAGCATTCGAACCGGCTCAACATGTGAAAGATACGCCCCCCATGGATGCTTATATTATCTGTGTGCCTACCCCGTTAAATTCGGAAGGCAAGCCTGATCTGCGTTACGTAGAACAAGCCGCATCGGACATTTCAAACATGGAATTGAACGGGCAGCTTGTTGTGTTGGAAAGCTCCACTTACCCTGGGACGACGGAAGAAGTGCTGGTTCCGATTTTGGAAAGGGGAGGCCGAAAAGCAGGTCGTGATTTTTACGCCGCGTATTCGCCGGAAAGGATTAACCCGGGCGACACTCGCTTTGCGCGGAGTATCATGCCCAAAATCATAAGCGGGATTACACCTGCGTGTACGCAGAAGGTCAGCGAATTATATTCTCCTCTATTTAATAAGATAGTTTCGTTATCCACTACAAGGGCTGCTGAGATGGCCAAAGTGCTTGAGAACAGCCAGCGGTTTATCAATATTTCATTTCTTAATGAAGTGACAAAGCTTTGCGACAAAATGGATATTAACGTGTGGGAAGTCATCGATGCGATCAACACAAAACCTTACGGGAATCTGCATTTTTACCCGGGCTCAGGAGTTGGGGGACATTGTATCCCGGTAGACCCGCTATATTTGGATTGGAAGGCGGACCAAGTCGGCGTCACACTGCCCTTTCTGAAAGTATCCAAACAAGTGAATGATTCCATGCCCGCGTATGTCGTATCGCGGATCAATAAACTGCTGCCCCAGCGGCGGCTAAGCGAAGCCTCCATTTTTTTACTCGGTCTGACTTACAAAAAAGATGTTAACGATTTGAGGGAGTCTAGTGCGTGTGATGTCATGTCACTTCTAGTGGGAGAGGGGGCAAAGGTAAGCTATTATGATCCCTATATTCCGGAACTTAACCTGGACGGTAAAAGATATATGAGGTCGGAATTGACCGATGACGCTGTAGCAAGCGCAGATTGTGTAGTTCTACTTACGGACCACTCCGCACTTCCGATAGAGCGGATTATATCTAATTCGAAATTATTATTCGATACGAGAAATGCAACGAGTATCTTTGGCGGCTTTCCGAATGTAGTGAAGTTATGAGGTAAAACGAAAAAAGCAGTGCATGGTTAGGCTTGCCATGCACTGCTATTGTTATTACTGGAAAAACTCATTAAACAGTTTAATGGTTTCCTGCGGTTTCTGCTCTGCGATCCAGTGTCCGGCTCCTTCAAGTTTCAACGATTTTGCATTAGTCGCATATTTACTCAAATGTGCATCCAGATTACGGAATGTGGAATCAAAGCCTGCAATACCGAGAACTGGCATTGATAATTTTGGATAAGTTTTGAAATCTTCAATGTCTTGCCTGAACGTCTTATACCACCCGTTGCTTGCGCGAATTGCGTCAGCACTTGAATATGCCGCATAGTAGACTTCTTTGACCTCTTTAGTCATAGCAGGCTTGCCATAGGCCAAATAGTCAAAAAGCCAATCTTGATAAATACGCATTCCATTCCCTTGCAGCAATTTCTCAGGCAAGTCTGGAACAGAATTGAATCCGAACCACCAAGGGTATATAGGATGGTCCTTAACGCTCGTATCGTACACTCCCGGCGGCGGTAAGAGAGGGAGTTCCAGATAGCGTTCGGATGGATGAACAACATCCAACACAGCTAATTTTGTCGTAGCTTGAGGGTAATTGGCTGCATAAGCATAAGCAACAAATGCCCCAATGTCATGTCCTGCCATATTAACTTTCTTATAGCCAAGCTCTTTGACCAAGGCATAAATATCCGAAGCCATCGTCTTCTTGTCATAACCGGCAGCAGGTTTGTCAGAGCTGCCCATTCCACGATACTCAACGACGTAAACATGATATTTCTTTGCTAGTTCCGGCATAATTTTGTGATACGCATACCAAGTTTGCGGCCAGCCTGGAAGAAGGAACAATGGTTCACCCTTACCCCCTTCAACATAGTGAAGGGTGATTCCATTTACCTTTTTATATCCGTTTTTGAATCCCGGAAGTGTTTTGACGAGTTCCTTATCAGAATAAGCTTTGTTTGCGGATTCGTCGTTATTCTGGTTGTTGTTTGTTGTGAAAGCTGTAATAAGAGCAGACACAAGCGCTAACAACAGAACCAATGCACTAAATTTGGCATACTTTCTCGTTGTTCCTTTTGACATCACAAGTCCTCCATCAAAATTATATTTGCTGTTAAATTTCCCCATAATCAAGCAAAGTATGCATGAATTGGTTCCCGGAGCGGGACCCTTAATTCCATGGGATTTCACAAGTCAAATTCAAGATTCCCATTGTTTGTTGAAACAATAACTAAATGATTTGCCATATACTAGGTAAGAGCACCTCTGCTTGCCGAATAGTTTCAGAACCACCTACCGGCAAAAATAGCGGTCTCGGAGCAACCTCCTTTTTCTTACACATGGATTTTAACAAGAAACGAACGACTGCAACCCTGTGAGAAGTCATGTTTATATAAAAGAAAAAGCACCACTTTGACCGTTTAAGCATAAAAATCTTCATGCCTTATGCCACAAGTCATGCCTCATAGTGTAAAGGAAATGGCAAACTGACATACAGGGGGTTCTAGATAGTAAACATGAAAGCTAAAAAAATATTTTTCATCACTGCACTTCTTACGGTTCTAATGATTGTGGTTCTCTGGTCATCAGGGTTATTCGGCTTATGGTCTAATGGAATAGCTTTTCTTGCAAACAATACCAAGGAATATACTAATGAAAGTGGTCACCTAGTTGAAGGAAAGTATTCACTTAGAGTTGATTTGTCATGTTTTGATAGTAACAACGGTAAAGAGATTTATAATGATGGAGAACATAAAATATTCGTAGCATCGCTTCAGAGAACACATAATGGAGGATATGAGATCGGATTTAGATCAGGCGGTCGATACTTTTTATCGGGTGCTTCGCTCATTTCGGGTGTCCATCATGAGACCATCAACGATCATTCCTTCATTACATCAACGACTGCCAAAATGACAGCTCAATACGATGGTAAAACATACAACACTAGTGCAACGGGTCAATGTGGGTTGAATTATAAGGATGGAGATTGTTTTTCTTTCTCTTTCTGAATGACGAACCAAATGAAGATCCGATTGAAGGTGCAGGTATAGTCGAACTAACGATTAGTGACCTTTATAAAAATATTTGGCGTAAAAAATAAGGGGCTAAGTTAACTAAGAACAAGCAAATAGGAGAGTATTTAAAATAATAGTTCAATCAAAGGAGACACTACATGTCATCAAAGCTAGTGAGAGTAGGCACTATTTATTTACCAGTAACCAATCCTAGAAGAACTTCTGAATGGTTTTGTACAAATTTAGGTGCTGAATTGATTCACTTGGATGAAGGAAATAACCATGCAATTCTTAATCTGGCTCACCAAAGCTTTATTTTGATTCAAAGTGAGAAAGGTACCCTTGCAAATTTTCATACAATAAATGACGGTCTCATGTTTCCATGTTCGTTTGAGGTAAACGGCATAGAAGCATTAATACAGCTGCAGAAAGAATTGCAAGAAAAGGGAGTGTCTGTTGGGGAAATTGAAGATAGGGGGCATCCTGGGAGGAACTTTATTATTACTGACCCAGACGGAAATAAGTACGATGTTTGGAGTGAGTTATCAGTAGAATTTAAGCAGAAATACAATATAAATTGAGTTGAGTGAAGGGAAACGATAGCGTAAAAACACTGTGTGGGCTGCAGCTCCGATTGACCAGCAGCCTTTTTCAACTAACGAGCAGAAGAGGTTGTATTGAAATTCTGGTGATGAGCGGCATGAATGGCTGACGGGGAGCAGGACTGCGGTAGTCAATGGACCTATGAAGTCGTCGAATATATAAAACGGGAGATTAGCCAACTGGTTAATAAAGGAAGATGTAAGTCCTATGTCGAAGTTTCGAATGCAACTTAATTTATAATCAAAGGGGTATGAGAATGAACTTGAAGGTGGAACCGTTGGATTTGCAACAGGCGGATATATCAGGGTCTAAGTGGCAGGAGGTTAGAGCTGAGGGGCTTGATATAGATAATGTCAGCTTGGCTAAGACGAAAATGAATAATGTAAATATGAGTGAAATGACTTTACATGATGTGAATATGGGTGGAATTAAAATCTCGAACGCAAACTTGTCAGGTTTAGGCATTCATCATGCTAATTTTAGCAACGCAGTTATTGACCATGTCCATCTGTTTGGAACAGAGTTTAATAATGTTGTTCTCCCTATGGAGGGTGACGGAAATTATAATCCCGATGGGCAATATAAACCTGTAAGTTTTCATAACTGTAACCTTTCTAGTGGGCAATTAAGAAATTGCGATTTATCAAATGTTGAGATAACTGATTGTGACATTACTGGATTGAAGATAAACGGTATTTTAATTTCAGATTTAATCAAGCCGCGTTAAACAGGAAGCAAAAACTTGGCATGGAAAAGTGCCATTATAAGCCAGATATCCTGATGTTGAAGATGATGTATAAATGGACGAGGGATTTTGAACAGAGTAGAACCAGTTTTGAAGCCAAGTTGAACATATACAACGAGAAAGTGGTCTGGTTAAAAGATAGTACCATTATTCCAAAAGACATTTTTGAAAAAGAGGCTGGTCGAGCTTGCGGTGAGTTTAATCAATTCTGAGAAACTGCTAAGCTCCCTGTGAATAAATCTGAATTAATGTCTCTTAAGGAACACCACTTAGCTTATAAATCATGAAAAATTCGCTAAGGAATTGGAAAAGCCCACTTAGATGCGATAACATCCCGTGGGCCTAACATAATCCCTAAGAACAGGTACACACGCTCCCCGGCTGTTTGCTGCCCGGAATCTAAAGCGCTATTCGTTCTCTTCCGCCATCTCGGCTGCGAAAGCTGCGACAAATACCAGATTGGACACCCAATAGATGGTCGGCTCGTTCACTGTCCAATCAGAATTGACATCGCGGAACGCTTTGCCGGGAAACCTGGAGTAGTGCCCGGCGTCGTAAGCGTTCGGTCCGCCGGTCAAGATACCCGGGGGAACACGCCTGGTGCCGCCGTAGCTGAACTGATTGCTGAAGACCGCGGACAAGCTGTCTTCTCCGTAACCGGAAACATAGCTGAACCGCAGCGGGTTGATGCCCAGCATGTAGTTCAAGTTATGGCGCGCGGCAAGGAGGGCGTCTTTGCTGCTTTTTCCATATTTCGAGCGGGCCGCTGCCGTAAGAACGATCACCGTATTCAGCACATCTTTGTTATTGCCCCAGTAAAAATCGTGCTCACTGCCGGAACGGCCGTCGTCATGCGTCGTATGCCAAGGCAAATGCTTCGCGCGGTCTACCTGAGCGGCCTCAAACTTGCTGTAATGTCGGTTCCACCACTTGATTACAGCGGGATCCGGGTTACCGGCATGGATATAATGCAGGAAACCGGGGAGCTCCATCCGGGTAATGCCATACCCGTTCTCTGTTGCGGAGAACGAAGGGCCATACCCGTCATAATGGGCTGCAAAATAGCTGCTGTAAGGAGCTTCCCCCGTTGTACGGAATAAAGAAGCCGCGGCGTACAGCCGGTTGTCCTTATCGCTGCCATCGGGATATGCGCCCTCGCTCTCCGTCGCAAACACTTCACCGTTCTCCTCTAGGTAGCCCCATGCCTTTTTGGCGGCGCTAAGGAGCTGAGTAGAATAGGCGGGATCGAATGCGCTGAACAGCTTGGAAGCGTGGGCCAGTGCTCCGGCAGCATCCGCTGTATGGGCTGTCGGCTTGACATCCGTTCTATCACCGTTCACGTCATAAATATAACGGTCTTCCGTAACCTGATCTGCCGCTTTCTCGTAGCTCGGCGCTACCTTCATGTACACGCCGCCGTCCGTATCCTGCAGCTTCAGCAGGAAATCCGTGCCCCACCTGATTTCATCCAGCAAGTCCGGAATCCCGTTCCCGGACTCGGGAATGTTGGACCCGTCACCAAACTGGGAAGGGAACAGCTCATAAGCCCATAGCAGATCATTCACGGTCAGCGCGACCGCATTCGTATATTTACCGTAATCTCCCGCGTCGAACCAGCCACCGGAAGCGTCGAGTGTCCGGGTATCGTCGGATTTAAACTTGGCGGCGCTGTCAGCCGGCGTTCCGTTGCCCCGGGCAAACATCCCCGCATGCTGAGGTTCGAGCGGAATTCCTTGTCGCTGATAATAGAAATAACGGGCGGAATCCACCAACAGGCGATCGTAGATGTCATTGCCGATGTGGAACCGGGGCGAAGCTTCGATGCCTTCTGCTTCGACCTTGACATAGTACTGACCGGGCTTCCTGATACGGGAGAAATCAGCTTTTAACACTTTTTCACCTGACACGTACCGGTCGTACTCTGTGATGAGCTTTAGCTTTCCCGAGTACACCTTATCTCCCGATAAAGCGTCCACTAGTTGGAACGTTGTCTCTTTGCCCGCCTTAAGCGCATCAGGAAAGCCTGTAACAAGAGCATATTTTTCCGCACCTACCGTGTAGCCGACCTGATTTACTTTCACTGCCGGATACGAGACCTCCGGATCAGGGGACGTAAACCGGATCTGATTCACCCAGAACTGAAGTCCTTCCGAACCGTCCGGGCCTAAGGTGACCAACCGGTTTTGCAGCAGCGAGAACTTCTCCGGATCGGGTACGAGGTCCTTAAGAGGTATTTTTACATGCTGCCAATTGGTGGTAACGTTTACATAATGGTCAATAGAGATTTGCGTTTCCTGTTCTTCAGGATGTCGGCCGTAAACCTTGTCGCGCAAACCGACTTTGAACGATTCCCCGCCGGCTGCGCCTTTTACATAAAATTCCAGGTACCCGTTCTTCCAATACGGGTTCAGGTCATAGGTAGCCCAGTTGTTGTGAGCCAGGAGTACGGTCCACCAGCCGCCGGCGCCAGACACGTTCACTTTGTAGGAGGGAAGCCCTTCGTAAGCGGCGTCGGGGTCAAAGGGAAGCCACCCGTTACCATCCTTCTCGTCATACTCGATCTCGAAACCGTCCCCGGCCCCAGACCACTGCCCGCCTTTTTTGTCGTACAAAATCTGCAAATCTTGTAATCGGTTCCAATCGGGTGCCGGACCCTCTTCCCGGGCCGATACAGGCAGAGGTCCCGCCGCCGCCCCGAAAGGGCTCATTACGGAAACCAGCATGGCCGCCATGATCAGCCGCAGGACGGTCCATTTTGTATACTTCATCCTTATTCCTCCTCATCTTAGTAATGGATTTCCTCACCACTATAGGACAGATTAAGGATCACCGAAATGCTAATGTTTCCACATTCATGAAACTTTCTTAGTCACATAGATTTTGAATGGAGCGGGAGGGCGGTCTCATGTTTCAGCCGTAAATCTCCTGCAGATAAAAGGCTTTGGCCGGGCGTGTGGCCGAAACCAACTATTGAGAACAATAGGCATCTTCTTGTAAGGGATCACCCTAACTTTCTTTTCTTCTTGTTATCCACATTATCGCAAATATTACGGGATCAATGTCCCAACCAGCCCCAAGAGGAGAAGTGAAAAATAATTTTGGCGACCAGAGGGAATAGGTTGGTTCACATAGAAATAATTAAATACGAATATATATTCGCATAGTAAAACTGTTGTAAGCCTATGAGCTCACGAATTATTGAAGGAGGAGAAGAAATGGAGATTATCGATCAGCGGGAGAACACGCAAAAAGTCTTGGTACGGAATTCCAATCTAGCAGGAGCTGAGTTCGAAAATTGCCGTGCGGAAGAAATATCGTTCCGAAATGCTTCGCTGCCCAATTTCCGCGTCGAATTCGCAGATTTGAGCGAAGCGAATTTTAAGGATGTCAATATGTCGAGGATGTTCATCACCGATGCCAATCTGTCGGACCTTGAAATCGACGGTGCTCAGCTAGGTGGAGCTTTTATTCACAATATCGGACTGCCGCCGAAAGGGCACCCAGCCTACCGGGAAGACCAAGGGCGCCAGCGCCCGTTGCGATTCGAAATGTGCGAGTTGGCGGGCAGCACGATAACCTCCTCTGATCTTAGCGGCGTTCACATTGAAGGGTGTAACATCGAAGGGCTTACGATTGATGGCATCAACGTTTCGGAATTGCTCAAGCGCTATCAATTAGAGGGACAACCGGAAGGCAAGTCACTTCAGGAGGGGCCACCCCGGCTGACACCGCTTTTGAAACGGACGGGCGCGGCATTCGTTCCGGTCCGCGATATTGAGAAGGCTAGAGATTGGTATTGCCGGATTATGGGGATACCTGTCGAGTCCGTTCCTATTATGAATGGTCATCTGTGTTCGCTTCCTGTTGAAGGTTCCGGAATCATTTTGGATACGATGCCGATGTGGGGCGGCGAAGAGCCCGGCGGTCCGCCGACATTCAATACCCCAGCCTTCATGCTGCTGACGGACGATCTTGCCGCCTCATACGCGTTTATGAAGGAGCAGGGCGCAGAGGTCGTCACCGCGATCGAGTTCGACCACTGGTTCGCCTTCCGCGATCCGGATGGTAACCTGTTGATGGTCTGCAGGGCTTAGCTCAAATATCAATATACAGAGGGGGGACTCCCTCGGAGTGATGTTGTTCCGGGCGGGAATCTCCTTTCTTGTTTAATTTGGATTGGTTGTTAATGATTCATTTTTCTCACGGCACACCATTGAACTTACGGGACACGATAGTTCAATTACGATTTGCCGTCAGCAACTCAACCATTGGCTGTCGTTTTCCATTGAAGTAACGTGGCAGAGGAGTAGAACATTTATGTCGATTATATTGGAGAGTGTACTCGAATGACCCTTTTGAAAATCAAAAGGATGATTGCAATTTTTCTGTTTCTTGCCATAATCTCATTCGCCGAGGCATCATCGGCAGAGGCGCTTGAGCAGGCAGAGATGAAATATAACCCCTATCTCGCGCTGCGTGAAGCCCAATCACCAGAGATATTGATGGATCCGATCAAGCTGGAGTGGCTCGTGCTCAACCGGAAGTCGACTGACTTAGCAGGGCACTGGGCCGAAAGGGTTTTCCAATGGGGCGTGCGCAACCGTCTCATCGATGGGTACCCAGACGGTACCTTTAAACCAAATCAAACGGTGACCGAAGCTGAATTTCTCAAGATGCTGTATCGCGCTTACGGAGCAGTTCTGCCGGTGCAGTCTGGCGAAAACTGGACGGAAGGACCTTACCGGCTTGCGGCGATGTGGAACCACCCGGCCCTCGGGAGCGTCGACCGCGAAGCACGCATGAAGCCAATTACGCGAACGAAGGTGGCCGAGCTCACGGCGTCTGTAGCCGGTTACCACTATAATGGCAAGCAGGCTATTCGCTTCGCATTGGGGCGTTCCATCTCTTCCGGCCGTACGTCCGCAACGATCGAAGGCTTCGTGGGCGAGGCTCAACTGACGAGGGCCGAAGCGGTCCAATGGATCCGCAAGATGAAACTGCAAGGGATCCTTTCGATCAAGCAGCGCCAAAAAGCGCCTTCGGACGAAAGCCTGCTGCCCGAACTTCCGATGAATGCCGAGCAAGCCGTACAAGACTTTGTCTTAAAACCGATCAGCGACGGCGGATTGTCATTCATCGATACGGCACGTGGGAACGGTTTTGAAATCGGCGATTCGCGCTCCGACCTCGAACGGATTTATGGCACGGCCGACGACTACGATATGTTTGGCCGCCAACACTACGGAGCGCTGTCCATCCACTATGATGAACAAGGCGCAGTCGATGCTTGGGGCGTCAACTTGGGGGAAGGAGAGGTGACTTCCATCCGTACTGCGCAAGGAATCGAACCCGGCAAAAGCCTGTTGCCGGAATTGCTAGCGGTATACGGCTCGGCGGGTTATGAAGGCAACGAATTCGCGACCTACCTGTATGAGAAGAAGGACGACCGCTTTGTGCCGCGCTCTTCCCCCTACGAAGTCGAGAATACCGATCAAGCCTATGTACTCTCGTTTATCGTCGATTCGTTATCGTTGAAGGTTTGGTACGTCTCCGTCTCCACCTTCCGCTTTGCGTACCTTATGAAGTTCGAATGATCAGTTATAAAGATTGAACTAGACCGCTATAATTAAGAAGTTACTCCGATAGTAGATGTGTATCCAATTGAGAATTTGATTAAAGGACATAGTAAAACCAATCAGATCAAAATCGCAGCAGCTCTGGATTTAGCGAACAACGATATGGAATAGGATTAAGCTAAACAATGGCAGCCGGACAGCGTGATCGGCTGCCTCTTTCATTGAAGGTAATGAATGAGAATATTAAATAATAAATTCGATGCCAGAGCATAATACTCCCATATCTAATTAAAGGGAGGTTAAAGGTTACATGAGCAACAGCATCGATGCCATACGCGCTGATCAACAAAATTTCCTTGATAAGACGGAAGACGAGGTAAAGGAGGTTCCCTCCAGTACCCAGGGAGGAGAAGCGGTTGAGGCAATAGTGGCGCATATCAACAAGTACGACGAGCCTGAGGAGAAGGAACAACAGAAATAACGGAGTCGAAACCGGCCGTGTTAGATTTACTCATGTAGCGCTGGATATTGAACAAAAGAGGAACGATAGCTTAATATCACAGTGAAGGCTGCAGATCAGATTGATCGGCAGCCTTTATTCAAAGTGAAGTGACCGGCGATCCGAAATACTGCGAAGCGGTACTATTCAATTACAACAGGGAAACTCAGAAGAAAGCAGCTGTCACATAATGCTGACGGGACTTGCTGGAAGACCATTCTCCCATGACGAATTAATGGCAAGCCGGTGCGAGCGCCGCTCGTGGCCGGCTTTTTGCTGCGTGTTGCAATCGACCCAAAGGCATCGTTCACCTGAATAAAATGAGCGCTTGGAGTGTAGATTTTGAACACTGTGTAAGCGCTGTCAGTAGGTGTATAATAGGGTCATGGAGCAAGGTATCCATAATTTCACAAAAGGGAGGATCTTTCTATGCGTAAAACTTGGTTAAGCGTTTTGGCAATGGTGCTTATCGTCTCGCTTGTGCTGATGGGGTGCTCCCAGCGGTCGGGAGGAAGCTCAGAACCGACATCGAACGCTGGCAGCAATGCATCGGCCGGTAATGACGGAACCGAGAACGCTGACACCGGCGGCGATACCGCGGCAAGCGGCGAGAAAATCCGGCTTACCGTCTACAGCACGATCGGAGAACTCAAGAATCAGGATATGATGAAATCGATCGCAGCCGACTTCACCAAAGAGAATCCGAATATCCAGGTGGAATTTCAATTCCCGGGGGCGGAATACGAGAACATCCTGAAAGTCAAAATGGCGGCGAACGACCTTCCGGACGTCTTCGACACGCACGGTTGGGCCGTCATCCGGTATGGCAATTACCTGGCCGATCTGAAGGATGAGCCTTGGGCGGGAAATCTGACGGATACGATAAAACCGGTGGTAACCGATAAGGACGGCAAAGTCGAAGCGCTTGTATTAAGCGAAGCCAAAGACGGCATCTCATACAACGCCGAGATTCTGGAGCAATACGGCATCCAGCCGCCGACCACGTTCGAAGAGCTTATGGCGGCTGCCGAGAAAATCAAAACGGACAGCAATGGGCAAATTACGCCGTTCTTCATGTCCGGCATCGACAACGGCATGATCGGCGGCTTCCTCGATCTCTACGCGACTTCAATGTACATCAGTCCTGCCAGCAACCAGGGAGACCAGCTGCTTGACGGCTCGTTTGATTGGAAGAACTGGACGCCTCTTGCACAGAAGCTGCTGGATATGCAGAAGAAGGGATACATCAACAAGGACGTACTGACCGCCAAATATACGGATATGCCGCAGCGGTTCGCGCAGGGTAAAGTAGCGTTCGTTTATGGTGCGCCTTCATTCGCCGACGAAGTTTACAAGGTTAACCCGAAAGCGAAGATCGGTATAATGCCGCTAACGACGATGGTGGACGGCGATACCCCAACCTTCTCCGGCGGAGAACGTTATACGATGGGGGCATGGAAGGACGGCAAGCATCTGGAAGAGTCGAAGAAATTGATCGCGTTCTTCGCGAAACCCGAGAATATGTCCAAGATCGCCAACGCGACCAAGCTTCCTCCGGGGCTAAAAGACATTCCATCCCAGCACGAATTCTCAGAGTACTATGAGAAGTTCAAGGATATTCGGGTATTCCCTTATTTCGACCGCGTCTACCTGCCGAACGGCATGTGGGACGTTATGTGCAAGACCGGTACGGCTCTGGTCGCGGGCCAGACTTCGCCCGAGCAATTCTCCGATAAAATGAAGCAGGAATATGAGCGTCTACGCAAACAGTAGCAGCCCGGGCAGGGGGGCGTCCCGCCTTCCTGCCTCCAATTATCGTCCTGACCTGATCAACGATCTGTCACATGGACATTGGGAGGAGAATTATGGCCAAACCGGATATGACGGCTCTGAATAACGACTCGAAACATCGGCTAAATGCCGGCTACTTCCATCGTTTGGCACAGCGGGGAACCTTCCTCAACCTGCTGTATGTGCCGGCGCTTCTGCTCTTTATCGTCTTCATCTTCTATCCGTTCCTTCGCGGCATCCAGATTTCATTCACCAACTGGGACGGCTATAATCAAGGCTTCAAGTGGATCGGTTTCGAGAACTACAGACGCATCTTCAGCGATCCCGACATGGGTAAGATCATTCGCAACACCGCCGTATACGGCATCGGAAGCGCGCTCTTCCAGAATCTGATCGGCCTGCTGTACGCTTTATTCCTGAACCAGAGCATCCGGACGCGCGGTATTGTCCGCACCGTCATTTATTTGCCCGTTATTATAAGCGGTCTCATTATGGGCTATATTTGGTACTTCTTCTTCCAGTATGACGGCGGTGCGATCAACGACATTATTCTGATGTTCACGGACGAGCCATCCAATCTGCTCGGCGATCCGAACGCCAATGTCTGGATTATTACCTTCGTTAATACGTATCAATATCTCGGGATTGCTATGGTTCTCTTTCTTGCTGGCCTGCAGTCGATCTCGAAAGAGTACTACGAAGCGGCGACGATCGACGGAGCGGGCGCCATGTCCCGGTTCATGCATATCACATGGCCGCTCCTCGCCCCGTCATTCACTGTAAGCATGGTGCTCAATCTGACAGGCGGACTCAAGCTGTTCGAAGTCATCGTGGCCATGACGAATAGCGGACCGGGCTATGCTTCAGCATCCATGTCATCCTTCATGTATTTGCTCTATTTCGGACGGGAGGATGCCGGTTACGCCGCAACTGTCGGGATCCTGATGTTCGTCATGATTTCGATCATTAGTATTGCAGCGCTTGTCTGGCTGCGCAGAAGGGAGGTTCAGGCATGAATTATGCCATGAGCAAGAAAAGGCGCTTCTGGATGACGACAATCTCGCTGCTCATCTGCATCATCCATATTCTTCCTTTCTATATTCTGCTGACTACGACCTTCAAGGCGGCAGACGATCTTAGTTCCAAGTGGATCTTTCCCGGATATCTGTATCTCGAGAACTTTGCCAACGCCTGGAGGGAGGCAAATCTGGCCTCAGCCTTCCGGAGCAATCTGATTGTTACGGTGTTCTCCGTGTTCCTGATCATCGCCGTCGGCTCGATTGCGGCTTACCCTCTGTCCCGGCATCAGACACGATGGAATAAATTCATATACACTGTGTTTGTGTCGGCGCTTATTGTTCCGGCGCTTACCATCCTGGTGCCCTTGTATAAATTTATGGTCGACATTGGCGGCATGAACGAATATTGGGGTATCATCCTGCTTCACGTCACGTTCAACCTGCCGATGACCATATTTCTCTATACGGGATTCATCAGTACGATCCCAAGGGAGCTCGACGAGGCGGCGATGATCGACGGAGCCGGACGCTTCAGCCTGTTCTATAGAATCCTGCTGCCCTTGCTCAAGCCCATTACCGCGACGGTCATCATTCTGTCCGGAGTGGCGGTATGGAATGATTACACGTTCTCCGTCTTCTTCCTCCAGCGTGTCGAAACGAGAACGATTACCGTCGCTCTCGCCAGCTTTTTCTCCCAGTTCTCCAGCAATATCGGCTGGGTTGCCGCGGGGTCGCTGTTGGCCGCATTGCCCGTTATTGTCGTCTATCTTTTGTTGCAGCGTTATTTCATTGAGGGGCTTGCATCCGGAGCCGTAAAGGGGTGACAATGGGGGGAGACGAAGCCGGGAAGACAGGAGATCACATACATGAGGCAATCGATACGCATCAAATTAACGCTGCTGTTTCTGTTCACGATTGTTTGTCCCGTTGTCATCATCGTCCTGGCGCTTCCCTCTTATTATCTGCAATTGATCAGGAATCAGCAGTCCACTCTGATGGAGGGCACGCTCGCCGCGCTTACATCCAATATCGAGACGTATCTCGACGATCTGGAACGAATAACCGTAACACCTTATTATCACTCGGACATGATGGACGCACTCAAGATGAAGGCTGCGTTCAACTGGGAGGGGCTCAAGCCGTTCGAACGATTCCAAGCGGAGCAGGCACTTTCGACCGCGCTGCCGAACGCGCTGAAGAATCTGCGTCAGGACATCTTGGGTACGATCCTGCTGCCGATGGACGGATCGGTCTATATCACTTCTCCAAGCTTCTACACCGCCCCGGTCAAGGGGTATCAGTTCCAGTCTCAGCCATGGTACGTTCAAGCCGTGAAGGCGGACGGCCGAGTCGCATTCATCAGCGTTCATGAGCAGGACTATCTCGACGGTGCCAGGGCAAAGGTGTTTTCGGTCGCGCGGCTGATTAAAGACCCCGATTCGAAGAAACCGCTCGGCGTTATTATGGCGGACGCCGATACCGTCGCTATAGAGCGAATCATGAGCGGCCTCCGGCTTACCTCCGGATCAATTGCCGTTATACTGGACGACAAAGGTGAGCTG
This sequence comes from Paenibacillus gansuensis, assembly GCF_042684925.1. Taxonomy (NCBI): domain Bacteria; kingdom Bacillati; phylum Bacillota; class Bacilli; order Caryophanales; family Paenibacillaceae; genus Paenibacillus; species Paenibacillus gansuensis. Next base: position 113,412 of record NZ_JBHUME010000014.1, read on the forward strand.
ATCTACGCCAGCCGTCCGCTGGATGACGGCGTACGCCGTCGTCTCGCCGAAGGAAGCCCCAGTGTGGGCGGCGAACACGATTCCTATTCCGTTGTCAGCCGCAAGGTAAGCCGATCCAATTGGACAATCGATGTGCTGTTCCCTGAATCCGTCATCAAAGTGCAGCAAAAACGCGTATACATCTTAGGAATCGCTCTAGCATCCGGCGGCTTCGTCGTTGCTCTTGTCTTATATGCGACCGTGTCCCGCTGGATGGTGACTCCGTTCAAGGAAATGGTGCAGACGATGAAAAGAGTGCAGCGAGGAGATCTCCAAACATTTTATCCGGTGCGGGGGAAGGACGAGATCGCGCAGCTTGGAAGCAACCTGAACACAATGATCGAGCGGCTCGGCGAGTTGATCGACAGGGAGTTCCGGGCGGTACTCGGCCAGCGGAATGCGGAATACCGGGCGCTTCAATCGCAAATTCAGCCGCATTTTCTGTACAACACGCTTAATGGCTTTATCGGGCTCAATCGTTCGGGCCAACGCATGCTGCTGGAACGGGCCATTCTGTCATTAAGCGGCATGCTGAGATACACACTCGATTCGCGGGATCTCGTCAGGTTGAAGGAAGAGATGGAGTTCGTCTCCCAATATTGCGAACTTCAACATATGCGATTCGCCGAGAAATTCAACTTCGAAATCCGGTGCAGCCAAGACATCGAGACGGTACTTGTGCCCAAGCTTCTGCTGCAGCCCATTGTGGAGAACGCGGTGCTGCATGGGATCGAGCCATGTGACAGACAGTGCACCCTCGTCGTCGAAGCGTTCAGAATGGAAAGCGAAGATGGCACCAGGCCCGCTGTCGAGATTGTCGTACGCGATGACGGAGCCGGATTCGAGCCCGGATCGGGCCGCAGCGGCGGCGTCGGTTTCCCCAATGTAAGCGAACGCCTGCATCTGGCTTGCGAAGGCTCGTCCATTCGGGTAACCAGTCAAGCAGGAGAAGGAACACTTGTTCTCATTCATATTCCGATCAAGGAGGCGGACTTGCGATGAAGCTGCTTATAGCGGACGACGAGCATCTCGTCAGGCTGTCGCTGAGAAGCATGATTCAGGATATGGATCCGGATTGGCACATTGTCGGAGAAGCGGCGAATGGCGAGGACATGCTCGAACTGGTCGCAGAACATAAGCCTAATGTGGCAATCGTTGACATCCGTATGCCGAAGATGAACGGTCTGGATGCGATTCGTTTAGGCAAGTCCTGTTCTCCTATGACCAAGTGGGTGATCGTAAGCGGATACTCCGACTTCACATACGCTCAGGAGGCCCTGAAACTGTGCGCATCCGATTATCTGCTCAAGCCCGTCAGCCCCGGCGATCTTGAGCGTGCGCTGCAGGAAACGTACAAGGACAACCAGGAGTTGATCGCACTTCACAACCGTCAGTTCGAGAACAATCTGCAGGCGCTGCTTAACGGCATTCTCCCGCTTCACCAAGAGGACCGCGAGGGTATATTCCACCGCGGTACGTTTATAGCCTGTGTGTTTCTCCTCGATTCCGCTCCCGCTGCGCCCAGCGAGTCAGAGGCGCAACAGGGCCTGTATTGTACCTTGGCAAAGAGCGTATCGGGCGGGCTGGCCTATGGCGTCAACCTTGCAATCGTTCCGCTGCCGAGCGGCAACCTGGCGGCCATAGGAGCCTGGGATAAGGCCCTATGTCCGGAAGGGAGAAGCCGCATTGTCCAATTTCTCAATCATGCGGCCGAGCTTGCAAGCGGTAACGGCGACGGATTGATTAGGACTACGTGTATTGACAGTGGTGAATGCCGCGGCTTCGCGGAGCTGAGTGCGAAGCTGCAACTTCTACAGAAATGGTATGGTCTCCGTACGATACTTGGTATCGGCAGGCGCTACAGTTATCCTGAACTGGCTGAGGCCGCAGCGGTTCCAGAACGCCTGGAGGCGGGACGCCTGCTCGCCGAGGCACGGATGCAGCTCCAGAATGGATATCACCTCCAATATAGGCGAGCGGTTGATGAGCTAGAAACGGCGTTGTCCAAGACGAGCGGAATCGGGCTGGGGGAATTGCTCGGCACCATATCCGAATGCGTCGCTTTCACATGCGGGATCGCGCCCGGCAGCGCTCTAACCGATAAGGAAATCATAACAGCCCTCGTGCAGTACGGTGAAAGGTGTCTTCGCCAGTCGAAACCTAAGGACGGAACGAATGCCGATTTGGTACAGCAGGTCATACACTACATCGAGCAGCATTATACGGAAGATATCGGCATTGGCATCATTGCCGGGCAGCTTGCCGTATCCCCCAATTACTTAAGCACGCTGTTTCATAAGAAGACCGGCGTTACCTTTGTGAAATATCTGACCCGAATCCGCCTTGCGAAGGCTGAAGAGCTGCTGGTCAACTCCAATCTGCAGGTTCGCGAGATCGCAGAGAGGGTCGGCTATTTGAGTACACGTCATTTTACAAAGCTGTTCACCGGTGCATACGGCATATACCCTTCCGATTACCGCAAAAAATGAGGAGGGTAAATACAACCGCAATAAACAAAGGCTGCTCTGAATAAGAGCAGCCTTTGTTTATTTATTTTGGGGACCAGACGGTATCGCCATCACGATTAGATATAGATAAACCGGCGAGCGTACGCGAATAGTATACTTGATTCAATTGGATTATAATTCCAAACTAGTTTGTAGGAATTAGCTGCCGATGCCATAGATGTAGTCTATGGATTATGTGAAATATATTTATTACTCGTATAGCTTCTTTTTGTATTATAGTGGATTCAGAAATTGAAACAAAGCTTACCGATCCGAAACACCACTTGCACATGGTGAACATCAAGAGATTTTTTGAAGGAGAAAGATAAAGTGAAATCAGTCAAGTTCCCCTTCGCATCTAGATTTCATTCATTGTATTGAAAAGGAGACAACCTACATGGCTATCAAATTCAGTTATTCCAGTGCATTACCCTTTCTACAGCAGCATGAAGTGGATTACTTCGATAAGTTTGTGAACATTCGAAAAGGCATGCGGGATCAGCGGATTGCTTCTTGGCGTGAATCCGTTTGATCAGCCGGGTGTCGAGGCGTATAAAACCAACATGTTCGCACTGCTTGGCAAACCCGGTTTTGAATCGCAACAAGAAGAACTCCTCAAACGCTTATCCGCAGAAAACAAATAACAGGGGGGAACATAAAGGCTGCAGATCGAATGATCAGCAGCCTTTATTCAACTATGGGAAGGATAGCGTGGGAAGTTTCAGTTATAAAAGCTGTTAGTTTTTCCCTTTACTGTTTACACTAAGCTTAAAGGTACGCGGCTAGCCCACTTATAAAAACTTGTTATACATCACCATATTTCCTTGAAGGGGGAAATCTTTTTGGATGCGCAATTTTTAGATTTATTGGCCCAGAAATATGATACGGAAGAAAAAGTTGTAACAGAAATCATCAACCTTGAAGCGATTTCCAATCTTCCGAAGGGAACTGAGCATTTTGTCAGTGATTTGCATGGGGAGTTCCAGGCTTTTCAGCATGTACTAAGAAACGGTTCGGGTACTGTAAAAGAGAAAATCAAAGCCTTGTTCCGTGATGTTTGGACGGATCATGAAATCAATGATTTTACGGCGTTAGTTTATTATCCGGAAGAAAAAATACAGCTGGTTAAAGCAGAGCTTTGCAATAAACAAGCCTTGAAACAATGGTACAGACAAACGATTGAACAAATGCTTAAGCTCATTTCTAATGCCTCTTCCAAATATACGCGCTCGAAATTGCGTAAAGCTCTGCCGGAGCAGTTTGTATATATTGTAGAAGAGCTTTTATACAAAACGGATTCGACCAACAATAAAGATCCTTATTATGAGGAAATATATCGGCAAATTATTTCCTTGGGCATGGCGGACAATCTCATTATCGGCCTTGCTTATACGACCCAGCGCCTGGTGGTTGACCATCTTCATGTGGTCGGAGATATTTATGACCGCGGGCCGGACCCTGATAAAATTGTTGACACGTTGATCAACTACCATTCTGTGGACATTCAGTGGGGGAACCATGATGTCCTATGGATAGGTGCCTATGCGGGTTCTCTAGTCTGCCTTGCGAATATTATCCGGATCTGCGCCAGATACGGCAATCTGGACATTATCGAAGACGTATATGGAATCAATCTCCGCCCACTGCTGAACTTGGCGGAGAAATACTATGATGATAATCCGGCCTTTAGACCAAAGCTGCAGATCGACCATAACGGTTCGGAGGAGGAAATTCTGCAGATTACCAAAATTCATCAAGCCATTGCCATGATCCAGTTTAAGCTTGAAATCCCGATTATCAAGAGACGTCCATACTTTCATATGTCTGAAAGGCTATTGCTTGAGAAGATTGATTACGACAAAACTGAAATCCAGATCGGCGGAAAAAGGTATCCTCTGGAAAACACCTGTTTCGCAACCGTAAATCCGCAGCAGCCTGAACAATTGCTGGAGGAAGAAGAGCAGGTGATGGAAAAGCTCCTGTTCTCCGTTCAGCATTCCGAAAAACTGTCCAGACATATGAATTTTCTTATGAAAAAGGGCAGCCTTTATTTAAAATACAACGGGAATTTGTTATTTCACGGCTGTATTCCTCTGGATGAAGAAGGAAACATGAAAGAAATGCAGATTGAAGACATGACTTATTCAGGCCGTCAGTTGCTCGATGTTTTTGAATATTATTTACGATATGCCTTTGCGCATCCGGAAGAGACGGATGATCTGGCTACGGATATGGTATGGTACATCTGGACAGGAGAATGTTCCTCGCTTTTTGGAAAAAGAGAAATGACCACCTTTGAACGGTATTTTATCCAAGATAAAGAAACCTATAAGGAGAGAAAGAATCCTTATTACCATTTACGTGAAAATGAGGAGATCTGCCGGAGAATCCTGCTTGAGTTTAATTTGAATCCGGATCATGGACGTATCATTAACGGCCACACGCCAGTTAAAGAAATTCGTGGAGAGAACCCCGTTAAAGCAAACGGGAAAATGGTTGTCATTGACGGCGGTTTTTCCAAAGCCTATCAATCCACAACCGGCATCGCCGGATATACCTTGTTGTATAATTCCTTTGGCATGCAGCTCGTTGCCCATCAGAAATTTATTTCGAAAGAAGATGTGCTGTGTAACGGAACGGATGTATTGTCTGTAAAAAGACTGGTGGACAAAGAGCTGGAGCGGAAGCTGGTGAGGGAAACCAATGTCGGGGAGAAGCTGCTGCAGGAAATCTCAAATTTGAAGAGTCTCCTGGAATATCGCTATATGAAATGAAAGCAGTATGTATTTCAAGCAAATAATTATACAGATGATATTGGATCATAATACATTGAGATTTTTTTAAAATGTTTGTCACACATGCACATCTTTACTTGTCTTATTTACGAAGGGGCGGATGTTATGCAAAGTAATACCGTTGTACCAACTTTGACTACCATTGAAGAATTATATAAAACCTACAAGCCGACTCTATTTGCCATTGCTTATCGTATGCTTGGTTCTAAAACGGATGCAGAAGATATGGTTCAGGATTTATTTATGAACATGCATGGAGTAGTAAATGACAACATTCAAAATTACAAATCGTATTTAAGCAAAATGATGGTGAATCGGTGTGTGAACGAGTTAACATCAGCACGAAAAAAAAGAATAACCTACGTCGGAAATTGGCTTCCTGAACCGGATGTGCAGCCGATCGGACAATGTCCATTAGAGTGTGTTGAGCGTCAGGACACCGTGTCTTATGCATTTCTTATTCTTATGGAAAAACTCACCCCCTTGGAAAGAGCTGTATTTATTTTAAGGGAGGTATTTGCATACGAACACCGTGAAATTGCAGAAATGTTCAACAAAACAGAAGTGAATTGCCGCAAAATTTACAGCCGTGTGAAGAAGAAAGTGGATGCTTCCAATATAAAGGATGAAATACTTTCTTCGCATCTTCACGAGGAAAAAGAAATGGTAAGCCGCTTTATTGCTGCTCTTTCGAACGGGAACGTGCAATCCTTGGTGAACTTGTTAACAGAGGATATCACTTTCATAGCCGATGGGGGAGGAAAAGTTTCCGCCGCGATTAATCTTATTAGCAGTAAAGAACGAGTGCTCACCATCTTGAACGCCCTTTCCTCAAAACAGCTGCCGGGATCTGAATTGCATCTCGTTGAAGTCAATCAACAGCCTGGCATCATGATAACCAACGACGGATATTGTACTGGGGTTATATGTTTTGACTGGGATGTCAATACAATGGCCATTCAGCGGGTTTATCTGGTTGTAAACCCGGATAAATTGCAACATGTTAACACAGGGTTTATAACCAGCGCGTCCGAATGTTAAGACTGGAATGACCGTGAAGTGACTAAAGGAGAGCCTCCTGAAAGGCTCTCCTTTTTTGCAAGTATAACGCGGCTTTGAGAAACAAATCATCGAAACTGTCACATATTTACACTGCCATCTGCCTTATCCATAACAAATCATTTTTGAATTACAAGAAAAGAAAGGGATGAAGATACGATGAGTCATTGTCCTGTTTGCCTGGCAGGTTTTGTTGAGCCGATCGGGTACGTCGTACTAAAGGAGGGACCGCTTGAATTGAAACTAGGTGATGCTCCCCCAGCTCATAAAGAAACCATCCCTATAGGGAGATGTAATCAAATTTCGTGTCAGTATGTAAGTATGGGAGTAGTCCAGCAATCCCTTACTCCAGCCAAATATGTATTGAAGGAGCTCATTCTATCGCTTCAAAGAGAACACGGTAATAAGTCTCGGCGCAACGGAGGCAGCACAACGAACGATGTCTGAAATGAATTATATTCGACCAAGTTTATTTTTCATAATCAGATGGGTTGCTTGGGATAATATGGCTGTGGTTTATAAGTCACACATGGAAGCCGCCAACTGTCTTCTTAGTGTAAAAAAAAACAGGAGGTACACAAATGACGCAACGTGTAAATTATATGCAGCAATCACCGGAGTTTTTTAAAAAGTTGATGGAGCTAAGCAATGCCGAGAAAGAAAGTTCAATCGAAAGAAAGATCCTCGATCTAGTTCATATCAGAGCATCCCAACTGAATGGATGCGGCTTCTGCCTGGACATGCATATGAAGGAAGCTAAGATTCATGGTGAGCGTGAGCTCCGCCTTTACCACACTACCATCTGGCGGGAATCGACGCTATTTGATGAGCGTGAACGCGCTGCGCTGGCATGGACTGAAGTTCTGACCAAGCTGCCGGAGCATGGCGTATCCGATGAACTGTACAAACAAGTTCGCGGTCAGTTCAGTGAGAAAGAAATTTCAGACCTGACGTTTTCCGTTATGGCGATTAATGCTTGGAATCGTATTAACGTAGCATTTACCACGGAGCCGGGATCAGCGGATGCTGCATATGGCTTGACCAAAGCCGGTTTAAGCTAAAACAGTACACAAGCCATGGAAACAAGGAGGATGAATGTGTAAATTGCACATTCTCTCCTGTTTTCTTTTTGATTCCAATGGAATTTACATGAAAATAAACTGGTAACCGGTATAACAGGAGGTTCAGCATGGTATATCAAGCGTATGCAGACCGGTATACAGATATGAAGTACAACCGTGTCGGAAAATCCGGACTTCTCCTGCCTGCGATATCATTAGGATTATGGCATAATTTTGGCGGAGTTGATCCATATGAGAACGGGAAAGCGATGCTGTTAAGAGCTTTTGACTTAGGCATCACACATTTTGACTTAGCAAACAATTATGGACCGCCGCCGGGATCCGCTGAAGAAATGTTGGGTAAGGTTCTAAAGTCTGATTTGGCTCCTTACCGGGATGAGTTGGTTATTTCTACGAAAGCGGGAACCCATATGTGGAGCGGGCCTTATGGTGAATGGGGCTCCAAGAAGTATATGATTGCAAGTCTTGATCAAAGCTTGAAACGTCTGGGGTTAGAGTATGTAGACATCTTTTACTCCCATCGGCCGGACCCCAACACTCCTATAGAGGAAACGATGGGGGCTTTGAACCAAGTTGTCCGCCAAGGAAAAGCGTTGTACATCGGTATTTCAAGTTATAATGCCGATCAAACCAAAGAAGCGGTCGCTGTTTTGAAACAGCTTGGAACCCCGCTGCTGATCCATCAACACAATTATAATATGTTTGAACGCTCGATAGAGAACAGTCTGCAAGGTGTGCTGGAAGATCATGGAGTAGGAAGTATCGCATATGGTCCGCTGGCACAGGGAATGTTGACGAACAAATATCTTGGCGGGATTCCTGGGGATTCCCGTGCTGCAAAGGGCCGATTTCTCAAGGAGAAAGATGTTACCGAGGAGAAGCTTTCTAAAATCAACCGTTTGAACGAACTTGCTGGGAATCGCGGCCAAAGCTTAGCCCAAATGGCGCTTTCCTGGGTTTTAAGAAGGGGCCGGGTTAACTCTGCCTTAATTGGAGCCAGCCGGGTTTCTCAGATCGACGATAATGTGGCAGCATTAAACAATCTAGAATTTTCTGCAGAAGAGCTGGAGCATATAGAAAATATCCTGAAGTCATAATAAGACTCTTAGCTTTTCCACGATTGGCTCATCAGCACCATGAAAGGAGTACCGGTTGTTTTCGGGACTCCTTTTTATTTGATCTGGATAGTACTTACAGATTCATCAGCGGATGCCGCATATGGCTTGACCAAAGCCGGTTTGAACTAAACAGGTACGGAAGCTACTTCAAAGCGGTTATTTCCGCGCGAAGAAGACCCAGGAAGAGCTAATCCAGAAGTCAAACCTTCCTTATACAATCGTCCGGGCTACGCAGTTCTTTGAATTCGTCGGAGGCATCGCTGATGTAGCGACAGAAGGAGAAACGGTTCGTCTGCCTTCCGCCCTCATGCAGCCTATCTTTTCAGATGAAGTTGCCGCGGCGTTGGCCGATGTCGCACATGGGGCCCCAATGAACGGCATTATCGATGTGGCTGGTCCAGATCAGATTCGGATGGACAAGTTTTTGTAGCGGCGGGAAGGGGATTTTCTTGTTGGCGAGGATTCAGCGGAAGGATGCGCGAATTTCATTGATGGCCTGGTTCGGGGCCTGCAGATGTGGATAGTGGCCGATGCCTGGCAGAATCTTCAGCTCCGCCCGTACAAGTTGGGCAAATTCGATCCCCATTTCCTTCTTGATGTAGAGGTCTTCCGAACCCCAAACGACGCTCACAGGCGTCTTCAGCTTCGCTAGGTTTGCCTCGAAATATTCCTGGTCCCGGCTGAAGTGCGAATAATAGTGGTAAAAGGCGTCGACCGAGGTCATCCCGCCATGGCCCCACCCGAGGGCTATGTCGCCCTTGAATTCAGTGGACAGCTCGTAATGCGCTTCCTCCGGGAGGCCGCGGAAGAAGGTATTGGCGAGGATTTCTTCACGATTTGCATTCATGAAGGCACGGACCTGATCGGCGGACGGCTTCGATTTCAGCGCCTGGAGATTCTCCCACATGAGAGCCGGTCGATTCAGGGGAGCGAAGTCACCGACGATGATCGACCTGGCGATGGCGGGCTGCTCTAAGGCTAGGAGAAGCGCGGGCAGCGCACCGATGTCAGTCGCGTAGATAGTCAGTTCCGACGAGTTGATCCCTGTCTTTACGATATAGGCATTCAGGACCTGCGCATAGTCACGAGGCGCGTAGGTAAATGTTTCGACAGGCGGCCGTGAAGACAGGCCGTACCCGGGCCAGTCGAACGCGTGGACTTCAAACTCGTCGGCAAGGATCGGAGCAATTTCCTTCCAGGCATAAATTGTTTCTGGGAAACCATGCAGGAGAAGAATGGTCCCCTTGGGCCGCGGATTGCGCAACACCATTTGCCGTAACGTGATGTCCCGGCCGATCTCGATAAACTCAATTTCCATGTTCATTCTCCATCTATATGATGTATATGCAACATTTGGTGTGAGGATAGTGATTTTCCAGTTTCTCCATTATGATGGCGTACTATACTGTAAAGTTTATTTATATATGTTTTTCAAGTTGAGGCATCAATGCTATTTTGTTTGGATAGAACTTCTCTTATGCGCATACCCATAAGCAAGGCTACCAATCCGGTCCCAAAAATAGAATGAGGGTCGTCTTTTTCTAACGGCTTATTTAACAAATCCGGTAAAACCACAGTTCTTCAGTGGCCTCAACAAAAAACGCGGTGTTTTTTTCATTGAAAGTCTAGATTACATGAAGGAATACAACTGGACAAGAATACATAACTTGATTAATAACGTATGTGTTATGTTAATCTGCTTATTAAAATTCATATTTAACGGAGGACAAATATGACCAAGGTACGCGTAGGGATGATTGGAACAGGTGGCATTGCCCAATGGCACGCCCGTCAACTGCTGGAATTACCAGAAGTTGAAATTACTGCAATATCTGATACAAATCTCAAGAACAGGCAGAGCTTCGCAGACAAGTTCAGCTTGAAAAACGCAGCCCAATTTACTGATTATAATGAAATGCTGCATGAGGCGCCGTTGGACGCAGTGGTCATTTGCTCTCCACACACTCTGCATTACAAGCAAGCGATAGATGTGCTGAACAAAGGTCTGCATGTGCTTATCGAAAAACCTATGACATGCTCATCCGGGGAAGCGGAACTACTGATACGAACTTCAGAAAAGTCTGGCAAAGTATTGCAAGTATCATACCAGCGACACTTTCAGCCTGAGTTTATGTACATCCGCGATGCGATTTCAAGTGGAGCGATCGGAAAGCTTACTTCTATAACCGCCTCGTTATATCAGGAATGGAGGCAAGGGACGCCGGGAACCTGGCGCCAGGACCCCAAATTATCCGGCGGCGGTTTCCTAATGGATTCGGGTAGCCATATTATTGATGTGCTTCTATGGACAACGGGACTTACACCAGTTGAAGTAAAAACGCAGATGCATTTGCATGGCGCTCCGGTTGAGATTGACACATTTACATCCATAAGGTTCGCAGAGGGCGCGGTAGCTGGACTTAACCTGATTGGATACGCCCCGTGCTGGCATGAAACCTATGTGTTCTGCGGCGAGAAGGGCGGAATCTTCTATGACAATGGTAAAATTACCTTGCATCATAAAGGGCAGGAGCCGATAGTACCTGAACTACCGATACAGACAACAAATCAAGATAAAAGTTTCATAGATGCTATACTGGGACGTCATGAAGTTATTGTCACAGGCGAATTTGCCTATAAAGTTGTTAAATTTTCCGAGATGGTTTACGAAGCTGCGGGTTACAAACCACTCAATGATGGTCCTCAGGAAGGAGAACACACGGCATGAATTTAAAAATGGTATGCGAGTGCCGCCGAGGATCAACGAATTAACACCCGCAATCAAATCAGCATGCGACAAGGCAATATGGAAATTGCTTCTGTCGATGCACATGCCGGACGACAAGAACATATACCGATTCAAACCCGCTATGCATGCGGGTCTTTTTGTTTTTCGGACAAGTTCTTGTCGCGGACGAATGACAAGAACGTAACCCTTTTGTCGATGCGCGACAAGAACTTGACCCTATTGTAATAGCTTAATAAACGCAGGAGAAAATCTCTTGATTTTTGCAAAGACAATGCTGCCGCAGGATCGACCGGTAGCCTCTTGCCAAGGAAACTAGGGATGCTTTTTCGTATGCATACCTATCCAAATTCGCTTGCTTGTCTCTTCCCTATTTTTTAAAAAGACATTAGCCCGCATACGCATTATGATATAGAGAGGGAGGGACTCTAATAGTATGATGTTCTTGACACGAATTCGTCATTACCGGGTTTACCGGAGATTAGTTTTATCGTATTTGCTGCTTTCCGTAATCACTGTGACCTTGGTTTCCACGATTCTTTATATGATGTTTTCAGCGAGAGCCGTTGCGGAAATCGATCGTTCGTCCAAACAGGTGCTCGGGCATGTGAGTTATGCGGCCAATGTTGTGCATGAACAGGTAGAGAATATTACCGGCCAGCTGCTGAGCGATAATGAGGTTATTTCCTTTTTGTACGCTAAGGAAGACAATAAGATGGTGAACTATACCGCTAGTCTGTTCCTAGCGAGAATCCAAAGCGTTTATCCTTTTATCAAGAACTTAGGCATATATAATCTGACGACAGGAGCCTATATCGACTCACTGGGACTGCAGCCCGATCAAAGCATGGTGAAAAAAGAAGAAGGAAGCAGCATAGGTTTTTTCCCAAGGAGGGTAGAGTCCGTAAGCGGTAAAAATTCGTACAGGTTGTTAACCTTCAAAATCATTCCCGAACGGTCCTTCACCGAGGCTCCGAAATCGGCAATCGTGGTAGACGTGGATGAATCTTATATTCGAAATACGATGGGGAATATAAGCGCTTCTGCCAAGAACTCGTTAACATTTGTAATGGACGCATCCGGAACTGTGCTGTCCCATTCCATAGCGAACCATTTCATGGAGAACATCTCAAGCCAAGATTATGTACGCAGAATATTGGCGGACTCCGGGAGCCAAGGAAGCTTCGTGCAAAACATTGACGGCCGGAAAGATCTAGTCAGCTATGTGAAATCGGCGGATTTAAACTGGTATTTTGTAAGTGTCCGGCCCTATGCCGAGATGATCTCCAATATTTATGAACTGCGGAATTGGACAATCGCGGTCGTGATACTGCTCCTTTTTGCGGCCGTTGGAGCTTCACTGTTATTTACGGGAAATATATACAATCCCATTAAATCTCTTTTAGAGAAAGTGAGTTCCGGCAGCACCAAGGGACAGCCTGCTTTATTGAAGTTTGACGAGTACGAGCTGTTGACGGATGCATTCACGCAATCCATTGAACATGCAAAGTCGATGGAAACGAGCTTGAATCGTTCCTCCCGTGTGCTGAAAGACAGCTATCTCTCGCATCTCCTTCAAGGGAATGCCAACAAATTGGTGGTTTCTGCGGATATGAAGCGGGAGTGGGAAGGCAGATTTACCGGTCCGTACATAACGGTCATTCTGTTTAAGATTGACTCTTATCGCAAGTTTAAGGAGAGAAATAACGCCTTTGACCGGGGCCTCATCCGGTTTGCAATAAGCAATATCGCGAATGAAGTTCTAAGCAGAAGCTACACAGCCGATGCGGCTAACATGGAAGAGGACGAGATCACGATCATCATTCAATCGGATATTGAACGTATCGATGATGGCTTGTGTCTGATAATCGGGGAAATTCAGGATGCGGTCCGAAGTTACTACAAGTTAAGCCTTTCTGCAAGTATTGGTGACAGCTGCAGTGCTCTTAGTGAAATTAACGATTCCTACAAGTCTGCGCAAAATTATATGAGATCCCGGCTCTTCCTGGGGCATGGCTGTATTGTAAATGAGGCTTTGATGATCCATCCTGAGGAGCCGGCGGACCGTTACCCTTCATCGGTGGAAAAAAGACTAATCGATGCCGTTAAAATGTGCCGTCAAGACACGATAACGACAGAGATATCCGAATACCGTTCTTATTTATCACGTTGTTCTTATGTCCATGCCATCCAATACACAAATTTTCTTGTGCTAAGCATTATTAAAGAGTTTGAATACATTACCGAATGGTGGAGCGTAGACGCCGAACAGCTGTATCGGACTACGGATGATCTTCGGGAAGTGGAAACCCTGGATGACATTGAAAACATGATCGCAGGATTATGCTTCGCCATTGTGAATAACCTGGAAGAGCATAAGAAAAATACGACTGTGTTCAAAAACGCAAAAATTGTAGAAGAAATTCATCAATTCGTTCAAGAGCAATTTGCGGAACACGGCCTTTCGCTGGAAGCGGCTGCCCATAAAGTTGGATTCTCGTCCGGTTATGTCGGCAAGCTCTTTAAAAGCATGACAGGCACTACCTTCAATGATTATGTGACGCATATACGAATGGAACGGGCGAAGGTTCTGCTTGCCACGACAACGTTACCCATCGCACAGATCGGGGAAGAGGTGGGAGTCTATAACGTGCCCTACTTCACTACGCTGTTCAAAAAGAAGTATGGCATGACCCCGTCCCAGTATCGGGAACGCGCTGTAAAAGAATGAATGAAAAGCGATGAAGCGCGATTTTTCGCGGCTTGATCGCTTTTTTAATAGTGAGATCTTGATTTTGAAACCGGATTTCGGATAAGTGAAAGCATTTCCGATAGTCGAAATTTACAGCATTTCTCCCTTCCGTTATGATTCAACCATCGAACAAGGGAAGGAGTGCTGTCATGAAAACGGTGCAGCAACCTAGAAATCAAACATCCATATCAGGCAAACCGAACACCGGTTTCTTGCGGGAACTATTCAGAAATCGTTATTCGTACTTGTTAGTCCTGCCGGCTATGATTTACGTATTTATTTTTTCTTACGCAACTTATCCGTATTTGCTGATCGCTTTCCAAAGATTTAATTACCAGAAGGGCTTATTCCACAGCGAATGGATCGGACTTGAGAATTTTAAGTTTTTCTTCTCGTCCAACGACGCGATCCTGGTGACATTAAACACCATTAAATTAAATGTACTGTTTCTGGTGTTCGTCACGTTCTTCGCCGTTGTTATAGCGCTGTTGTTCAATGAAATACGGAATAGGGTTTTTATGAAATTTGCCCAGACGACGATGATTTTTCCCAGCTTTCTGTCATGGATCATTGTCAGCTACATGATGTACAGCCTGTTTACGATGGATTACGGTATCATCAATCAGGTGATTCAGGCTTTTGGCGGGGAACCGGTGAACTGGTATTCGACAGCCAAAGCCTGGCCCGCGATTCTGGTCGGAATGAAAATATGGAAAGAAGCAGGGATGGCTTCTATCATCTATCTCGCCTCGATTGCCGGCATTGACGGCTCGCTGTATGAATCTGCCGACATAGACGGAGCTACCCGGTGGCAGAAGATGACCCGCATTACGCTGCCTTTGATTGCTCCTACGATTGCGATCTTGACTCTGCTCAATTTAGGCAAAATCTTTTATGGGGATTTTGGCATGATTTACGCCATCATCGGGGATAACGGGGTGCTCTATCCGACCACGGATGTGATCGATACTTATGTATTCCGCGCTTTACGCCAAATCGGAGATCCTTCCAATGCAGCCGCGGTGGGGTTGTTCCAATCCACGGTAGGATTGCTTCTTGTTGCCGTAGCGAACTGGATCACCCGCAGGTTTTTCAAGGAAGGGGCGCTGTACTAAATGAGAGAGAAAAGATCCAGCTTAGGCACAGCCGCTATTTATACTGCCTTAACCTTATTCTCCGTCGCCTGCCTGCTGCCGATGCTGCTCACGCTTATGGTTTCCGTCACGGCTGAGGACAGCATCATCAAGAACGGATACAGCCTCTTTCCGGAGAAGCTTTCACTCGACGGCTACAGGACTATATTCGTCAACGGTTCGCTTATCTTCAAGGGATACTTGATTTCTATCACGGTTACCGTTGTCGGTTCCTTGCTGGCTCTGCTGATTACGGCTTTAGCCGCGTATCCGATGTCTAATCCGAATGTGAAATACCGTAATGCCATTGCCTTGTACTTCTTTATTACGATGCTGTTTAACGGTGGGCTGGTGCCTTGGTACTTGATGAGTACCAAATTGGGGTTGACCAACAACATCCTCGCCCTCATCGTGCCTACGCTAATGTTCAATGCCTTCAATATGTTTTTAGTGAAGAATTTCATGGAAGGCCTGCCCGGCGCTCTGCGGGAATCCGCTTATATCGACGGGGCGACAGATCTGAGGGTCGCATTCCAGATTTATATGCCTTTGTGCGTGCCGGTTCTGGCCACGGTTGCCCTATTCTATGCATTAGGCTATTGGAACGATTGGTTCAACGCCATCATGCTGCTGGACAATAAAGATTTGTATCCGCTGCAGTACATTCTGTTCCAGCTCCGTTCCAACATTCAAATGCTGGAGATGCTCCCGACGGGAGCGGATTCGGGATACACGATGCCGGCGGAATCGGCCAAAATGGCTACCGTCATCCTTACGATCGGACCGATCGTTTTCCTGTATCCTTATTTACAGCGTTATTTTGTAAAAGGTCTCGTTGTTGGTTCGGTAAAAGGCTGATATATCCCTCATTGAGGCGTATATACATCATTCATTTCTAAGGAGAGGGTCAAATTGAAGAAAGCATCCTTAATTCTTTTATGCAGCATTATATTTATCGTACTGATGGCAGGCTGCAGCGGCGGCGGAAACCATGCGTCAAATAACGCCGCAAACGAAACACCGGGCAATAACGGGGAAGGGCCGAAAGCCAAAACGGTTACGATTAAGTACGTTCTTCCAGGTACGGAGCCCAAGGAATGGCCTGCGGTGCAGGAAGCGGTAAACAAAAAGCTGTTGCAGGACGGCGTTAATCTCCAAATTGAGAAAGAATACATCGATTGGGGTGCCTGGGAACAAAAGATTAACTTGAAACTTTCCACAAACGAGAAATTCGATCTATTCCATGTCATGAACGACTGGGTCAGCCTGGCGAATTACGCAGGCAGGGGCGCGCTGAAAGATATTACTGCGGAAATCGAACAATACGGCCCTAATTTGAAAAAAGTGATTCCTACGTCGGTATGGAGTGGGGTTACGAAGGAAGGCAAAGTCTATGGCATTCCGTCATACTGGTATGAATCCGCAGTAGACGGTTCCATCACCATTAATAAATATTTGCTGAATAAAGCAGGCGTGACCACACCAATTACGAACCGCCAGCAGCTGCTGGATGCGATGGAACAGGTGAATCAGAAACTGAACATGAAGCTGACGATTCCGCTCCGTGGCGGTACGGCGGGCCCTGCAGATATTTTCCAGCGCACCTATGATCAATATCCTTTCACAGTTAGAGACAACATCGCTTTCATCGGTGAAGACGGCGTCGTCAAAAACTGGGTGGAAACCGATGAATTCAAGCAGGACGCCGCTTGGTTCCGTCAAGCTTATCAGAAGAAACTGGTTCATCCCGACGTGCTTACAGTGAAACAGGAACAAATCGAGCAGCAAATCAAATTGGGCCAATATGTAATGACATTAGGTACGCCGAACAAGCTTACGGATATTCGGAAAACTTATCCTGACATTAAAGATGAAGATGTGGAACTGATCCGGCTCAATCCGGAAAAGCCCCGTTACCGCATGGTTAACGCGAAGAACATTAATGTTGTCGCGGCAAACAGCGAACATCCTGCGGAAGCGGTAAAGTTTTTGAACTGGTTATACGACAATCAGGACAATTATGATCTGTTCATGTACGGCATTGAAGGCAAAACGTACAAAAAGATAGGGGACAAAGGCTTGGAAATGATAATTGACCCCAAAACGAATACGCCGTTGTATTTGCAAGAGGATTGGATGATCGGAAACCTGAACTTTATCCGCGTCGACCAAAATCTGTTATCTGCGACCAGAGAGCTGTATAAGGCGGATACTGAAGCGAAAAACTTCTTCGCGGCGGACTTCTTCTTCGATCCGGCTCCGGTGAAGGCAGAGATGGCTAACGTACAAGCGGCGTTCACTTCCGACGTTTCACCGATCTACCGCGGTGTTCAGGATTATGACAAGTATATTAAAACCGCGCAGGATAAGTTGAAAGCAGCGGGCATCGAGAAAGTGCTTGCCGAATACCAGAAACAATTGGATGCATACAAAGCAACATTGAAATCATAAATCATTCCGAGCGGCCCCTAGCAATTAGGGGCCATTCTACCGGATCGAAGTGTATTGAGGTGGATGCCAAGATGAAGATAGAGAAGTATTCCGTTAAAGGAAGCAGTCCATGGAATGAAGACGGCCTGATTGTGATGGATGAGGAGCAGGTTTACGGTGTTGTTGACGGTGCGACTTCTCTTGTTCCTTTCTCGGGGGCAAACGGGGAGACCGGTGGCTATTATGCGGCAAGCATTGTCATGGAAACGGCCAAACGGATTTTAACGGAACAAAGGCAGGGAAACGCTCCGCTCCATGACATCCTTATTAAAACGAATCGCGCGCTGCATGAGGCGATGGTAAGGCATGGAATGGATATGAGCAAGAAAGAAGAGCTATGGAGTGCGGGCGTCCTTCTTATACGAATTGGCGAAACCGGAATCGAATATGCGCAAGCGGGGGATTGCATGCTGACGGCCATATATGAAGACGGAATCATCCGGGTTATTACACGCGACCAATTGTCGCATGTGGACCGGGAAACCTACCGGCTTTGGGCGGAAGGGGCAGCGGCCGGCATGACAGCGCGCGATCAGCTGTGGAACTATGTGAAGCCGCAAATCGTAGGCGGACGGCAATCGGCGAATACTTCTGCAGGGTATGGTGTATTGAACGGACAGCCGGAGGCAGCCGATTTTTTGGAGTATGGGCGTATCAACCGGATCAACCTGAAAGCATTGCTTCTGATGACTGATGGATTGTATGTTCCGAAACGTGCGGGAGAAACGCTGTTTGATGCGGCTGAAGCGGCAGCCCTGATCGACCGGATGGGCCTGGAATCTTACGCGGAATGGCTCATTGAAATGGAAGAAAGCGATCCTGACTGTCTTGTCTATCCGCGCGTTAAGAAATCCGATGATAAAACAGCAATATGGATTGAGCTGTAGAAAGGAGCCAGATCATGGCTAAGTTGAAAAAAGGCGCTGTGAAAACTTGCAGTGAGCTGCTGCAGGAATATGAATCATCACAAAAGTCCGTTTTTCATCCGGAAAAACTTATTTTTCAGGGCGTAGGCAAAAACGATGTCTATAATATATCCGCCCCTTTCGAGGATGAAGGTGAGCTTGTCATTGCCGGGAGAGTGGAATCCAGAGACAGCGAGCAATCGAGCATCGTGTTCTTCACGGAGCAGGACGGGGTTTGGACTCCGCGTGAAGGCGGGTCTGTGCTGACACTGCAGGATCCTTTTTATACGAAAATCGGGGGCGAACTCGTTCTCGGAGGTGTACAGATTTATCCGCATCCGGAGCGTGATGGTGCGCTTGCATGGCGTACCGTATTCTACAAGGGGACGCAAATTTCCAAGCTTGAGCCTTTCTTTACGGGGCC
The DNA here is from genome assembly GCF_042684925.1 of Paenibacillus gansuensis. NCBI lineage: Bacteria > Bacillati > Bacillota > Bacilli > Caryophanales > Paenibacillaceae > Paenibacillus > Paenibacillus gansuensis. The sequence goes on from NZ_JBHUME010000014.1 coordinate 132,462, forward strand.
TGACGGAATGAAGGATCTGCGGATCATGGAACTGCAGGACGGAAGTATCGCCGTGTTCACAAGACCACAGGGCGACAAAGGGGGCAGGGGGAAAATCGGCTATTCTCGCGTTGCCTCTTTGGAAGCGTTGTCCATTCAGGTTATTGAGGATGCGCCATTGTTAGACGGCCAGTTCACCGATGAGGAATGGGGAGGCGCCAATGAGCTTCATCTGCTGAAGAATGGCCTGATTGGTGTACTGGGGCATATCGCCTGCTTCGACGAGCAGGGAGGCCGTCACTATTATCCCATGGTGTTCGCGTTGGATCCGGAAACAGGCCGGCATTCGGATATGGAGCTTATTGCCGTCCGCAATCGGTTCCTTCCTGGTGCCGCCAAGAGAAGCGATCTGGAGGACGTCGTCTTCAGCGGCGGCTTGGTACGTAATGCCGACGGTACAGCCTATTTTTATGCAGGCATTAGCGATGCTGAAGCACACCGCATGGGGATTGCCGATCCTTTTATCAAATTTGAAACTTGATCACCTAAGGAGCGCTTAAACATGAATATATACCGTTATGAACAAAACCCGCTCATTACACCTGCCGACGTAACACCCTATCATGAAGGTTATGAAGTGATAGGCGCATTCAATGCCGGAATCGCTAAATATAACGATGAAGTGCTGATGCTCCTTCGTGTGGCGGAGCGTCCCGTCAGCGGAGATCCTGCCGTCGTGAAGGCGCCGGTTTACAATCCGGAAACGAATGCAGTGGACATCGTGGAGTTTCGCACGGACGACCCGCGCTACGATTTCTCGGATCCGCGTGTGGTAAGAGATGTAAGGGAGTCCACCGGGTTTGCTTACTTGACTTCCCTTTCTTATATCCGAATAGCGCGGAGCAAAGACGGTCGGCATTTTACATTGGACGCCGCACCGTTCGTCTATCCGAGCAATAGGCTGGAAACGTTCGGCATTGAAGATCCGCGTGTCACGCAAATCGGAGAGACGTATTACATTTATTTTTCAGCAGTTTCGCCTGTAGGCATCGGGGAGTCCATGGTATCTACGAAAGATTTCGTAACTTTTACACACCATGGGATGATCTTCGGTCCGGATAATAAGGACGTTCTGATCTTTCCGGAACGGGTGAACGGCAAATACTACGCTCTGCACCGTCCTACTGTGAAGAGTACCGGTTCTCCGGAAATCTGGATTGCGGAATCGGACAATCTGCTGTATTGGGGGAACCATAAGCATTTGGCCGGCCTCCGGCAAGACATGTGGGACAGCGGCCGTATAGGCGGCGGAGCGGTACCTATCCGTACGGAACGAGGCTGGCTCGAGCTCTATCACGGTGCGACGAAAGAGCACCGGTACTGTATGGGAGCTCTGCTGCTTGACTTGAAGGATCCGTCAAAGGTCATCGGACGATCGGATAAGCCGATTTTGGAGCCAGAGGCGGAGTATGAGAAGAACGGATTTTTCGGTGATGTCGTGTTTTCCTGCGGAGCACTCGTAGAAGGCGATGTTGTAAAAATGTACTACGGTGTCGCGGATACCTCGATGGCCTGCGCTGAACTTAGCCTGCAGGAGATCTTGGACAGCTTGGGAACGCGGTGGTAGAGTCGAGCGCAGCGGCAAGTCGTTAGTTTCCAAGGGCGGAGACTTTATTAGCCCAGTGAATAATAAACCAGGAAGTAAACGTCAACACGTTAACATTGCAAACACCTTAATCAAGGGGACTTACATATTTTATATATCTATTATGTAAAGTCATATCTATTTGAACTACCGTTATCCGTTAGCGGAACAAAGGGCTGCTACATGGCAGCCCTTTTAGTTTTGGACTAATGTTTCAACTAACGGGACACGCTAGTTCAAATCTATCCAGGAGCAGTTTACCGTCGAAGAAGAAAGAAAAAAATTAATATACATAAGTGTCGGACGACAAGAGCATACACCGATTCAAACCCGCTATGCATGCGGGTCTTTTTTGTTTTTTCGGACAAGTTCTTGTCGCGGACGAACGACAAGAACTTAACCATTTTGTCGATGCGCGACAAGAACTTGACCCTATTGTAATTGCTTAATAAACGAAGGAGAAAATCTCTTGATTTTTGCAAAGACAACAACATTATTCGCTTTACAGCCCGTCGATCAGTTGCCTTTACAGCCGGCGGCTCGGGCGGGCGTGCTGCCGACCGAGATTAAGCTTTGGAAAAAGAACTATAGCGAACAAAGATAGAATCGTATACTGAATACTTTCGGTATATCATTGTCCAATCGTCACTTGTATAAATCCAAGGAAGATGGGCAAGCGTAGAAGCATCAGTAGATATCCACTCAAAGGTGAATGAGGATGGAATGCGTTTTATTTATCGGTATACCGGCTTCCGGTAAATCCACGTTTTACAAGGAAAGGTTTTTCCATACCCACGTGCGGATCAATTTGGATCTGTTACGGACCCGGCACCGGGAATCGATCTTTCTGGCTGCAGCATTCATGGGAAAGCAGCCGTTTGTCGTGGATAATACGAATCCGACTCCCGAAGACCGCAGACGTTATATTGAGCAGGCCGCAGAGCAGGGGTTTCGCGTTGTCGGCTACTATTTCATTCCTGATGCTGAGGAGTCTTTGGTTAGAAACGCAGGGCGAAGCGGCAAGGCGCGTGTGCCGGAAATAGCCGTCAGAAGCATATTGAAGAAACTTCAGGAGCCTCAATACGGTGAAGGGTTTCATCAACTATACCGAGTGACATCCGCTGAAGGTCAATTCTTTGTGGAAGAGATACCGCATTAAAGCTTATGAGAATGCACAAATATGGAAACCATATGGCTACAAAGGATGGGGTGATGGCGATTGTGGAGGATTAAAGCCCGACATGTACGTGATGCCGATGGAGGAACCGCCGCTCTTGAGCTTGAGTCCGAAGACGGGCGTTTGGATGTAAACGTTCGCTGGGATGGCTGCATGGAAATTCATGTTTTTTCGCAGACGGAAGAAAACCGCGAATTAAGCGATACGTTTCATACCTGCGACCTGAAAGGATTCATTGAAGCAATGAGCTCTTTGGATCAGACATGCCGCGATTATTTCAAAGAGGGAAGCTACTGGGAACGTGATACGGACGAAGCTGCGGACTGAGTCTTGTTGCGAGGACGAGGGATCAACAGGCGAAGGGGGAAGACAAAATGTCCTCCCCTTTATTTTCACGGGCGTAAATGGATTATACTCAGACTTTCGCTTGAAATAACTGGATTTTCCCTGGAAGGTTACGCATTACACTGTGCAGTGCACAGCTAAAAGGTAGTTTAAGCTAACTGGGAACGTGTAAATAAATTAAGTTAACGAGGCTGCTGCGAATATGTACGGCAACCTTTGTTGAAGTCACGGGCAGTAATGTTAAATATAAACTTTCACTATACAACATTTGGTTTTTCCTCTAAGGTAAGAAAAAAATGGAATTCCCAAGGGGAGAAACCAATGGACAAAAAGATACCTTTGTTTATAGTGACAGGTGCAAGTGGTGTAGGGAAAACAACAGTTATTAAGAATCTAAGAGGATTATTACCAGAAGTCGATATTTTCGAAATTGATGCTATTCATGAATTTGTCGGAGACGACTGGAACAGAATCCAAAATATTTGGCTTCGTGTTGCAAGAAATATAGCCGAAAGTGGACGAATATCTATAATATGCGGAACAATGATGCCGTGGGATGCTGAAAAGTGTGAGGATTATCAATACTTCAAGAATGTTTACTTTTTGAACTTACATTGTGACGATGAAACCCGTGAATTACGATTACGTGCAAGGAATTGGTCGGAGAACATGATTCATGAACATAAATCCTTTGCAAATTGGTTGCTCGAGAATGCTGATAAAGCATATACACCACCAATGCCTACTGTCGATACTTCTAAAACGGAGGTATATGAAGTGGCTCTTAAAATACGTGAATGGGTACGTGGACATATCATCAATTAAGCTAACTGGTAGATAACGTAGTGAGCATAAACGTTTCCCGTATATGGAATAGATGGTGTTATATGATTAAGGAAAAATTTAAAAGGGGATTCGGAATGTACACTCATCCAGCTGCCTTGCGTTCAGTATTAAATCCAAAATACTTGGAGTACTGTCTTAGCACTGGCTACGCGGATTAAATGACACGTGTAGGATTCGTACATCTAGTGGATTTTACATTCTTCGTGTTTATCGCCGTTCCATCGACGAGAATGATGTTGCTTATGAGTTATCCTTGTTAACTCGGTTAAAAGATATGTTGCACTCAGCGTCCACAAATGTATCCGAACCCATTGCCAAGAAAGATAACAGTTTTTACACCGTAGTAAATGCGCCAGAAGGTGAAAGAGTTTCTGTAATTTTTCGCTATCTGACGGGCACTGAGAATATTCTTCATGACGAGAAATCGTGCTTTTGGAACGATGACGAAAGGGCCTCAGTCTAAAACTTACCGACTGTCGACTGACAAAAACATAGTATCATAAAAACCCGCGTATTTAGCGGTTTTTTTATTTTATGAATACAAGTTCTTGTCAAAAGAAATTGACAAGAACTTGTGTTCATTCCCGGTTTTTGACAAAAACATGCAACGTTTCTCGCTAAATATTCCTTACCAACAGATCGAGTTATTGCATTTTAGTCATATCGTTTTTGCCTTATACCTTATCAATTTAACTTCCGTAAGACTTTTACAGACGGACCATTCTTATAGTCTTCGTTAGACTAGGTAAATAAAGACTGAGTAAATAAAGTATTTTCTGAGTGCTTAGGCTAAGATAAGTCCCCTGTTTAAGCACTACATGCTACCGGCGTACGTTCTTTTATATGTAATTGGAAATGGAATATAATGAAGAAGGTGTAGCCCAAGCGAAGGCGCGGGAGCGTCCTTATTATTGAACTAACGGGCAGATTAGTTATAACAAAACTCTTCCCAAAATAAGGGATTTCATTTGATATAATCA
>NZ_JBHUME010000015.1:0-275214 GCF_042684925.1 Paenibacillus gansuensis
CTCGCTGCGCGTGCCGCCGAAGCCGCCGCGCCCGCCTTTGCCCGCTGCGCTGCCGCCGCGAGCAGCCACGCCGGCACGGCCGCCGCTGCGTCCGCCGGAGCGCTGCCCGCCGCGTGCGCCGCCAGCTTGCTCGCGCTTGTACGACGCACGCCCGCTGCCCCGGCCCTCGCCTGCGCCCTCATCGTCACGCGCACTCACATTGCGGCGCGTGTTAATCTTTTTCAGCCTGCCGTCGGTGCCTTTCTCGATCTTGATCAGCTCTTCACGGTCGCGAGGAGTGGCAAACGTCACGGCAACGCCCTTGGAACCCGCGCGGCCTGTCCGGCCGATCCGGTGAATATAGCTTTCCGCATCATGCGGAATGTCGTAGTTGTACACATGCGTAATTCCCTCGATGTCCAGACCGCGCGCAGCAATATCTGTCGCTACAAGGAATTGCAGCTTCGCATCACGGAACTTCTTCAGCACCGCTTCACGCTTCGCCTGCGACAAATCCCCGTGCAGCTCGTCCGCCAGGAAGCCCTGGTCAACCAGTGCTTCGGTCAATGCGGCTGCCCGGCGCTTCGTGCGGCAGAAAATGATCCCCAAAAACGGCGGATCCTCTTGCATATAATTGATCAGCGCATCTTGTTTGCCGCGGTCCGTCGTTTCGATTACAATCTGCTCGATCTCATCCAGCGTCACTTTCCGGCCGGCAATACGCACTTCCTCCGGCTGCTTTAAATATCTCGAAGCCAGATGTTTAATCTGCGCAGGCATCGTAGCGGAGAACAGCATCGTCTGGCGGCGCCCCGCCGTCTGGGCGATGATTTCCTCTACTTCATTCAGGAAGCCCATGTGCAGCATCTGATCCGCTTCATCCAGCACCAGCATCTGCAGGTGGCCGAAGTGAACGGAGCCGCGGCGCAAATGGTCCAACAACCGGCCCGGCGTACCGATAACAATGTGAATGCCGCCCTTCAAACGGTGCATTTGCCGTTCCACATCTTGACCGCCGTATGCCGCCAAAACGTTAGCGCCAACGGTAGGGGCCAGCTTTTTCAATTCGGTCGTAATCTGCAAAGCCAGCTCCCGCGTCGGAGTAATAATTAATCCTTGCACATGGGAAGACTGTACATTGATCTTTTCGAGCATAGGAAGGACAAAAGCCAGCGTTTTGCCCGTACCTGTCTGAGCTTGTCCGATTAAATCTTTGCCTTTAAGCAAAATCGGAATCCCCTGTGTCTGAATCGGAGTCGGTTCCGATACGCCGTGCTGACGCAATGCATCTACAAGCTCCGGGCGGATGCCCAAAGCGGAAAATGCGCTGCCGTCCGCCTTATTGCGGCTATTTGAATTCGTTGTATCCATGTAATAGGTAGCTCCTTTTGATCAATAATCGGTAGTGTTCCACATTTTTCAAAAAATCAAACTTACAAGAGTATAACACAGATCAATTTTGTATGCGGTTTTGGTCAAAAATATCCGGTTGCACCTGCAATGTCAAACCAGTAAAATAGTCTGCATAACAAGTGATTAAACGTTTAATCAACCAGGTGGACACGTGCTCCCCTGACCAAATACCTTATAGAAACGGAAGATGAACATGGAAGACTCAAGCGCAGCGATTCACCCCGATAAAACCCAGATGGCAACCGTAGGCGCCAACATGCGCAATATCGGCAAAGTAAGCAGCTTCAGCAAAGTATCGGATTATGTGTACCGGGTAGACGCCCAAAACGCAAATATTGCCCTTTCTTTTGTAAGTGACGATATTGTCCGGATCAAAATCTTTTTCACCTCGGAATTCGATTTGAAAACGACGGCAGGCGTACTCCCGCAAAGGACGGCACCAACGCAGTTAAACGTAAACGAGACGGAGGAGTCCATTATAATCCGCACCGCCACGATGCAAGTCGTGATGGCCAAAGAGAATTTCACGCTGGAAGTGCAAGACTTGGAAGGCGGTAAATTCTACTCCCAAAACAACGTGATCTGGGACAACCGCGGCGCCGTGACGGCATTCAACAGCATGGATTCCGAAGCTCACTTTTACGGGTTAGGCGAAAAAACCAGCTTCCTCGACAAGCGCGGCGAGCGTTATGAGATGTGGAACTCGGATATTTTTGCGCCGCATGTGCCGGAAATTGAGGCTTTGTATGAGTCGATTCCATTTTTGCTTCATTATAATAGAGGGAATGTGTACGGCTTGTTCCTGGATAACCCGGGCAAAACCACGTTCGATATGCGCACGCATGCTGACATGTACACGGTAAAAGCCGATACAGGATCGATGGATTACTACATTATAAACGGTCCCCAGCTAAAAGATGTCGTGAAGCGCTACACAGACCTGACTGGACGCATGTCGATCCCGCCAAAATGGTCCATCGGGTATCACCAATCCCGCTATTCTTACATGAGCCAAGAGGAAGTCATGGACCTGGCCCGTACGTTCCGCGAGAAAAATATCCCGTGCGACGTCATCTACCTCGACATTCACTATATGGACGAGTACCGCGTGTTCACGTTTGACAAGACCCGGTTCCCGAACCCGCAGCAAATGATGAAGGATCTGCGCGAGATGGGCATCCGCATTGTGCCGATCGTGGATCCGGGCGTGAAGCAGGACCCTCGTTATCCGATTTATCAAGAGGGCATTGCCAATGACTATTTCTGCAAAAAGATCGAAGGCGACCTGTTCATCGGGCCGGTCTGGCCGGGGCAGAGCGCATTCCCTGACTTTACGGAAGACGAAGTAGGCCGCTGGTGGGCGGACAAGCACCGGTTCTACACGGATATGGGGATCCAGGGCGTGTGGAACGATATGAACGAACCGGCTGTTTTCGTCGAATCCAAAACGATGGATCTGGATGTCGTTCACCGCAACAACGGCGACATGAAGACGCATGAAGAGCTGCACAACTTATACGGCATGCTCATGTCCAAAGCGACATACGAAGGGCTTCGCGAACAATTGGCCGGCGACCGTCCGTTCGTTCTGACCCGTGCGGGGTACTCCGGCGTGCAGCGGTATGCCGCAGTTTGGACGGGGGACAACCGTTCCTTCTGGGAGCACATGGCGATGGCTATGCCGATGTGCCTGAACTTGGGTCTTTCCGGCATTCCGTTCACCGGTCCGGATATCGGCGGATTTGCGCACCATACGACAGCGGACCTGCTGACGCGCTGGACGCAGATGGGCGTGTTCTTCCCGTACTGCCGGAACCACAGTGTGCTGGATTCCGTCCGTCAGGAACCTTGGTCGTTCGGGCCGGAAGTGGAGACCGTTCTCCGCGAGTACATCGGGCTTCGCTACAAGCTGATGCCGCTGCTGTATAACTTGTTCTACGAAGCTTCGCAAACCGGTATGCCGGTCATGCGTCCGCTGCTTTTGGAATATCCGCATGACAAAAACGTATTCAACCTGAGCGACCAGTTCCTGTTCGGCAGCGACATGCTCATCGCGCCGATCATCCGCCCGGATACCGATCACCGTTCGGTGTACCTGCCTGAGGGCGTATGGTACGACTACTGGACCGGAGAGAAGTTTACCGGCGGCAAGCACATCCTGGCTTATGCTCCGATGCATGTTATGCCGATCTACGTGAAGGCCGGTTCCGTTATTCCGGAACAGAGCCTGCAGCAGTACGCAGATCAGCCCACCGACGGCGTGCTGCGCCTGAACGTGTACGGCGTTGGTGCCGAAGCTTCCTACAGACACGAACTGTATGAAGACGACGGCCGCACCTTCGCCTACGAGCAGGGTGCATACAACCTGGTGCGTCTGAACATGGAAGAAGGCGCAGCTGAAGCCGCCATCTCCTACGAGTACGCGCACAAGGGCTATGAGTCCGAGCACCGTACCTGGCTCGTCCGCTTCAAGTTCGCTGCCTTCCAGCCGACGGCTGTGGAAGGCCTGGAACAGCTCAGCGTCTCACAGATCGGCGCTGCTGACGCCGGCTGGGCGTTCGACGAAGCGGCTGGCGAACTTCTGGTGAAGTTCGCGCCGAACGCGGCCGGCGGCACGCTGCGCATCCGCGGCTAATCCTGTCCGGCCGGCCGATTCTTCCGGCCGCCGCCTATAACTGCAAGGCCCCCTATATTCCGGGGGCCTTTTTGCTTTTTCTAAAGCCACGTATTACCTATTGCCTTAAAGTTCACTTTAACCTGTATGATGAACTCAGCTGCTGAGAAACATAGGATGAGCAGCGGAACAACATATGTTAATAAGGAGCTTGATAATAAATGTACAAACCAACATTACAGCAGCCGATTGCCTCCGGGTTCGGAGCGGAGACAACGGCCTCTGAAGTAATGAAAGGCATTGATCTTAGCGGCAAAACGGCCATTGTAACAGGGGGTTACTCAGGAATTGGAGTAGAAACTACAAGAGCACTCGCCGAGGCCGGGGCAACGGTAGTAGTGCCGGTGCGTTCTATAGAAAGAGGGAAAGAGGCGCTAAAAGGTATACCAAACGTAGAGATGGATGTTATGGACTTAATGGATCCTTCATCGATTGATACGTTCGCGCAGCGCTTTCTGGACAGCGGCAGGCCGCTTCACATTCTGATCAACAGCGCAGGCGTGATGGCTACTCCGCTTCGCAGGGATGCCCGCGGGTATGAATCCCAATGGTCCACCAATCATCTGGGCCATTTTCAATTGACGGCCAGACTTTGGCCGGCACTGCAAAAAGCCGGAGGAGCGAGAGTAGTCTCCGTGTCTTCCCGCGGTCACAGGCTTGGGGGCATCCGATGGGACGATCCCAACTTCGAACACTCTGAATATGACAAATGGAAAGCTTACGGCCAGTCCAAAACCGCTAACATTCTGTTTGCACTGGAACTGGACAAACGGGGGGCGGCGCATGGAGTACGTGCTTTTTCCGTCCATCCCGGACTAATTCCGGCTACCGGCTTAAGCAGAGATTTGACGGAAGAAGAAGCTGCGCCGGTGGCTGTGAAAGACGAGGAGGGCAACGCCATCTCCAATGAACAGCAAGCATTCTTTAAAAGTGTGGAACAAGGTGCTTCCACCAGTGTCTGGTGTGCAATATCCCTGCAGTTAAACGGACTTGGCGGCGTATATTGCGAGGATACGGATATTGCTGTTGCCGTAAGTGCAGACAGCCTGGAACCGTTCGGTGTCCGCCCATGGGCGATCGACCCGGAATCGGCTGAACGCTTATGGAAACTTAGTGAGCAGGCTACTGGCGTGAAGTTTTCCGTGTAACAAAATGCTTCGTAAAACTCAAATGGCAGTGCAGGAGTAACCTTCCTGACCGCCATTTTTTGTTGCTCTTTGTTCAAATTAGGATAATATGAGCCTCTTTCCCGAATCAGAGAAAGAGAGACAGGGTAAATATAATAGTAGATACTTTTTTACCGATGTCCACGGTGAATGGACATTTGCGTCGTGTCCCCGTTAATCCAGAGCGGATCGTTAGAGGGAATAGGGCCGTTCGAGAAGAAATGTTTGATCATTACGTTAAAGTTATTTATCAGAGGTTTTGTATCCCGTCCGGACCAACCCACTTTGGCGTATGCGGCCATGGCATTGATGAATTCCTGATTTGCGCTGATATGCACTTCCAAGACGTGAGGGCTTTGGGCGCGTACAACTTCAGCTATTTTTTGCTTATATTCTTTGCCGAGATCATTATGGTCGTTCACTGTAAAGTAGGAATTGCGGCCTGTGACAACTTTTTGTCCGGAGCTGTTCTCCATCTGGTTTTCAAGCGCGCCTTTCATGGAACCGAGGTTCGTTTGTTCGCGGATGCTGCCGTCACCGCGGATATCCAGGCCTGAATCATCCAAAATGACAGCCACATAAGCATTTCTCTCCGTCAAAAAGACAATAGAACCGGCTACGCCGTCCATAGCTGACACAGCTGTGGACACTCTGTGACTATATTCAAAACGTTTGTTGTCGTGCTGCTTAGGGTCGGCCATTAAAGTGCCATAGGATCTGCTGTTATGCGCGTTGTACGTTTCGGTCTTTTTCTTCTCCTCGTAGCGGTGCTGCTGCGGGCTGCAGGAGCAGAGAAGCGCGGTGCTGGCAGCCGCGGCCAGTACGATGAGGGCGGTCCTCCGGAGTTTAAGGCCCATTTCATACCCCTCCTTATGATCTTAATACATATAGAGTTTGCTTTTTGGAGAGAATTATAATTGCCACATTTTAGGCTGAAAAGGGCTTCGAAAAAGCAAGAGGAAAGTGCGTTTTTTTCAGTCAGGAAGCGGGTTTTAGAACAATTTGTGAACTTTCCCCTGAAGATTGACAAATGTGTGACCCGAAATTATATTTAATAGGGTGACGAATTATTGACATTGTTATGCCATCCATGGTAATAGTAATAGAATGTCAGTAAGCGAACGGACGTTCTATTAAAACACAGAAGTGGGGTTGATGAGGGATGAATCGATGGCACTACGTAAAGCGTCTTCTGCCACTGATTGCAGCTATGACGATTTTACTCGCAGGTTGTGGGCAAGCGGATACATCGACGCTGATTCCGCAGGGTCCTGTAGCACAGAAACAATACGATCTAATGAAGTTATCCATCTCAATTATGATCGGTGTAGTTGTAATTGTATTCGCTTTAGCTATTTATGTCCTGATCCGGTATAGACGCCGTCCGGGGCAGACCAACATTCCCGTGCAAGTCGAAGGGAATCATAAATTGGAGATTCTTTGGACCGTAATTCCGATTCTGCTGCTGGTAGTATTGGCAATTCCGACGGTTCGTACCACGTTCGACCTGGCCAAGGATTATTCCAAGGAACCTGATGCTGTGAAAGTAAAGGTAACGGCTCACCAGTTCTGGTGGGAATTCGATTATCCTGAACTGGGCATTAAGACAGCACAAGACCTGATTATCCCGGTCGGTAAGAAAGTGCAGATCGAACTGGTATCCGCAGACGTTCTTCACTCCTTCTGGGTACCTTCCCTCGGCGGTAAGATGGACACGAACGTAGGCGAAGGCAATATCAACAAGATGTTCCTTATTGCCGACAAAGAAGGCGTATACAAAGGGAAGTGCGCCGAGCTTTGCGGTGCGTCCCATGCATATATGGACTTTAAAGTTCAATCTGTTCAAGAGCAGGACTTCAAGGCTTGGGTCAGCTCAATGAAAGCCGGAGCTGCGCTTCCTGCCGATCAAGAATTGAAAGACGTATTTACGCAGAAATGTCTGTCTTGCCACGCTGTGGGCGACCAAGGCGTACAATTTGCTCCTAACCTGACCGGTATAGGCAGCCGCGAAACGATTGCGGGTATTCTGGCTAACAACCCGGAAAACATCGCGAAATGGATTCATGATCCGCAGAAAGTGAAACCGGGCAACCTGATGCCGAAAGTGGATTTGACGGAAGAGCAAATCACCGGCATTTCAGAATATCTGTCAGGTTTGAAATCCAGCATCAGGCAGTAACTAACATGTAAGCAAAGGGGGTAAAGGCATTGGCGGCACATGCAGCACATTCTGCACATCACAAGGTGAAGCGTTATAGCGGAATTATGGACTGGCTTACTACAGTTGACCATAAGAAAATCGGGATTCTTTACTTACTTGCCGGCGGCATCTTCTTCTTAATCGGAGGTTTGGAAGCGGTTCTGATCCGGCTCCAGCTGATCCGTCCGGAGAACGATCTGATCTCCGCCGAAACATTCAACGCACTATTGACCATGCACGGTACGACGATGATTTTCCTGGCAGCGATGCCCGTTATCTTCGCCTTAATGAATGCGATAGTCCCTTTACAGATCGGGGCGCGCGACGTAGCATTTCCTTTCGTTAATGCTTTAGGCTTCTGGACATTCTTCTTCGGAGGATTGCTGTTAAATGTAGCCTGGATCGTCGGCGATGTGCCGGCAGCCGGTTGGACGGCTTACGCTCCGCTGGCCGGAGCTGATTACAGTCCGGGCAAGAGTATGGACTTCTATGCTGTCGGTCTTCAAATCGCCGGTATCGGTACATTGGTAGGCGGCATTAACTTCCTGGTTACGATCATTAACATGCGCGCACCTGGTATGACATTCATGCGGATGCCGATGTTCACATGGGCATCATTCATTACTTCCGCTCTAATCCTGTTCGCGTTTCCGGCCCTTGCGGTAGGGTTGGTTACACTCAGCTTCGACCGGATGTTCAGCGGGAACTTCTTCGTAGCTGCAAACGGCGGTACAGGAGTGCTTTGGGAACATATCTTCTGGATCTTCGGTCACCCCGAAGTATATATTCTGATTTTGCCGGCATTCGGTATTATTTCCGAGGTTATCGCAACCTTCTCCAGAAAGCGCCTGTTCGGATACAGCTCGATGGTATTCGCTACAGCGTTGATCGGTTTCCTGGGCTTCATGGTATGGGCTCACCATATGTTTACAACAGGGCTTGGTCCTGTAGCGAACTCGCTCTTCTCCATCGCTACGATGTTGATAGCGGTTCCGACAGGAATTAAAATTTTCAACTGGATCTTCACCATGTGGGGCGGGCAAATCCGTTTTACCTCGGCAAACCTGTTCGCGATCGGATTCATTCCTACTTTCGTAATGGGCGGCGTTACAGGGGTTATGCTTGCAGCTGCACCGGCTGACTTCCAGTACCACGATACTTACTTCGTAGTAGCGCATTTCCACTACGTTATCGTCGGCGGTCTCGTACTTGGTCTATTCTCCGGCGTTCACTACTGGTGGCCGAAGATGTTCGGGCGCGGCCTGAACGAATTGCTTGGAAAGTGGACGTTCTGGACGTTCTTTATCGGTTTCCATCTAACTTTCTTCGTGCAGCATTTCTTGGGCTTGATGGGTATGCCTCGCCGGGTATTTACCTACCTAAAGAACCAAGGCTGGGACGATCTGAACTTCATATCTTCCATCGGTGCGATTCTGATGGGTATAGGTACGATTATTTTCATTATTAATATTTTCGTTACTATGGCTAAACCTAAGAATGCCAAAGGCGATTTCTGGGAAGACGGCCGTACGCTGGAGTGGGCGATTCCATCCCCGGCACCTGAATACAACTTTGCGCAAACCCCCCTGGTACGCGGTTATGACGCGTTCTGGAAAGAGAAGATGGCAGGCAATGCCGAGATGACTCCTGCAGAACCGCTGGGTCCGATCCATATGCCGTCACCGTCGATTCTTCCGTTCTTCATGTCTCTTGGCTTGTTTATTGCAGGCTTCGGTTTTATGTATGCGGAGAATGAGTTCGCAAATTCAGCGATCAGCTATCTGTTCAGCAGCTATATTGTGGCGGGAATCGGCCTATTGATATCGTTCCTGTGTATGGCACTGCGGTCCTTGTATGACGATCACGGTTTCCACATCGAAGAGGATGAAATTACCGGCAAGGGGGTTAAAGCATGAGCAGTCACGATATTCACGCGAACGGCGAACTGCCCCACGAGCCCGAAAGAGCGACCTTGGAAGGACGCAATAAGCTTCTTGGCTTCTGGTTGTTCCTTGGCGGCGAGACCGTCCTTTTCGGAACGTTGTTCTCTGCGTTTCTTGCTTTGAGAAATAACGTCGCAGACGGCAAAACAGCGCAGCAATTGTTCGAATTGCCGCTGATCGCCCTTGCTACGTTCCTGCTTTTAACTTCCAGTATGACGAGTGTTATGGCCATTCAGGCTATGCATCGTCAAAAGCTGAAAGAGCTGGCTATTTGGCTCATCGTAACTGTTGTTTTGGGCGCGGCATTCTTATCACTTGAGATTTACGAGTTCTATCACTACGTACACGAAGGCCACAAGTTTTCAACAAGCGCCTTTAGTACTTCCTTCTACTCGTTAGTCGGATTCCACGGAGCTCACGTAGCCTTCGGTGTAATCTGGATCGGCTTACTGATTGGCCAATTGTTCCGCAAAGGACTTACGGTCGTAACAGCACCTAAGGTATATGTAGCCAGCTTGTACTGGCACTTTATCGACGTTGTCTGGGTATTCATCTTCACAGTTGTCTATCTGATGGGAAAGGTGGGGTAACACATGGCACAACCGCATGGAACCGCTGAACAAGGCGGAAGAAGACGCCGCCATGAAGGACCGCAAAAGCATCTGATTGCTTTCGTGTTCTCCCTGATCTTGACTCTGATCGCCTTTGCTGCTGTAGCGGCAGGCGAGATGAACCGCAACTTCGTCCTGGTTTTACTGGTTGTCATGGCTATCGGCCAAGTGTTGATCCAGCTGATTTTCTGGATGCATATGAAAGACCGCGGTCACCTGTACCCGATTATCGGGCTTGCGGCCGGAGCCTTCGTAGCCTTTACGTGTGTTATCATGGCGCTGTACTGGGTATGGTGGTAAACGGATAAACGGATACATGAAAAAGAACTGTCCGAATGGACAGTTCTTTTTTGCAGCTTTAAGCCGGGAATCACGCTCACTTATGATGTTTAACGATAATGATGACCCTAATTCTGACAAATTAAGCATGAACCCGACATTAAGGGATAATGTGACCTCTATCCATTTTTCTACAATATGACATCAGCTATTTTCACGAAATTGTAATTAGGAATTGCTATGGATTTACAGTACAATGAGATAAACCTCTATTGAGGTATTTTGATGCGAAATGATCGTTTAGATGAAGGTTTTTTCGCCAAGAAGAAGCCCGTTTTCAGTTCCGAAAACCTATACTTTCTTATGTGATAAGAAGGCCCGTTTTCGTTGCCGAAACTTACATTTTCTTATGTGGTGATAAAAGCGAAAGGAGGTCCGTCTATGTGGGGACTTGAAGTATTTGGCTTCACTGCGTTATTCAGCCCTTTCTTTTTGCTGTTCATGCTGTTCATTGCAGGCAGTTACTGGCTGCTGACAGGACCGCAGCGCGGCAGGTTTGAAGGTTCTGCGCCAGTATCGGTTGGAAAGCAAATTACTTTTTATACGGCATGTTTCCTGTTTTATCTGGTACAAGGGGGGCCGTTGGAGCTGCTAGGCCATTTGATGTTTACCTTTCATATGGTGAATATGTCCATCTCTTATATCCTGGTTCCGCCGCTGATCCTGCTTAGTGTGCCGGACTGGATGTGGCGGGCGTTATTTCGGAAGCGGTTTAATCCTAAGACAAGCCCTTGGATGCATCCTATTTTTACGGCAGTACTGTTCAATGTGTTGTTCTCGCTGTATCATCTGCCGAACATCCATGATGTGATCATGACCAATTATGCGCTGCATACGGCGTATTACCTTGTTTTATTGATTGCTTCCTTTATGATGTGGTGGAATGTGATCTGTCCTGTACCGGAGTACAACCGGCTTACGGAACTTCGGAAAATGGGGTACATTTTCCTGAACGGATTGCTGCTTACGCCTTCCTGTGCGTTGATTATTTTTGCGGGAGAGCCGATGTACGCCGTTTATAACAACCCGCAGGTGTGGGCCGATGCGATGGGGTATTGTGTGCCGGGTGATCCAGCGGAGCTCTTAAAGCTGTTCCAAAACGGGCCGGCGAGTGTCATCAATCTGCTGCCTCCTTTAGACGATCAGCAGCTGGGCGGGGTGCTGATGAAGCTGATCCAGGAATTTATTTACGGAGCCGTCCTGGCTTACGTGTTCCGTCAATGGTTCAAGCGGGAAAGTAAAGAGGACGAACTTCCTCCGGGCCCCTTGAACAGGTCGCCAAGAGAAGGTTTTCAGCCTTAACAATTACTATTATTCATGAATCGAAAGGCAGCTGATGGACGTGTTTCAAATTTTGCCGTTTATCTCAACTTCTTTTATCTTAATCAGCGCGATTCTTGTCGCCATCGGTTGGGTGTTGATCATCCAAGGTAAAAGAGAAGCCCACAAACGTGTTATGCTGATGGCCGCAGCGGCCGCGCTCATTTTCTTCATTATGTACGTGGCGCGGATTGTGCTGTTGGGTAGCACACCGTATGCGGGTCCGGACTGGCTAAAGCCTTATTATCTTGTGTTCCTGCTGTGCCATATCGTTCTGGCAACAATGGCAGGTGTCTTCGGACTCGTGACGATCTCTCTTGGATATAGAGAGAAGTACGCGAAACACCGGAAGATCGGCCGGGTTACTTCGATCATGTGGTTCATCACGGCTATATCTGGAGTTACGGTATATACTATTCTGTATGTGCTGTATCCGACGGAACATAAGAAGAGCTTGCTTGATGCCATTTTCGGAGGCTAAGCGGAGCCGGCTGCCCTGCAGCCGGTTTTTCTGTATGCAAGGTGTAGAAACGCTCAGTTTTATTAGCGGCATGAAATATGGTATCGTGAAAAGAAAAAGCTAAATTACTCTCTAGGAGGAAAAATGCTATGATACAAATCTATCCCGCCGCTTCCCGTTATTCGGCGGATCACGGCTGGCTGCAGAGCAACTTCAGCTTTTCGTTCGGTGACTACTATGACCCGGATAATACCGCTTTTGGACCGCTGCGTGTGTTTAACGACGATATTATCCACGCCGGCCGGGGCTTCGGTGCTCATCCCCATAGAGAAATGGAAATCGTATCCGTTGTTCTGAAGGGACAGCTGAAGCACGAAGACAGTGAAGGCAACAGCGTTGTTACTACCTTTGGAGAGATCCAGCGGATGACAGCGGGTACCGGAATTATTCATTCCGAAGTGAATCCGGGTGTAGACGAAACCCATATTCTTCAAATCTGGTTCACACCCGATGAACGGGGCCTGACTCCTTCTTATGAAGCGACAAGTTATGATTTTACGAAAGCCCAGAACGCGTTTTTGCCGGTTGTATCGAAGCAGTCCGGCCCGGACATCGCCCATATCCATCAGGATCTGACTATGTATATCTCTGAGCTGGAACCAGGCAAAACTCTGACATTTAAACAACCACCCGGCCGGCGTGTATACCTGTCAGTCATTGAAGGAGCTCTTCGGGTGAACGGGGAACAGTTGAACCGGCGTGATGCCGCTCGTATTACCGATACGCCTAAACTTGAGTTAACTGCCGAGCAGGGTACTCTATTTCTGCTGATAGATCTTCCTTAATGGAACGGAGGAGGGATAATACCGTGATCAATAAATTGCTGATCAAACATGTAACCGGGAGAATGCTTTTAAACACAGCGGCTGAGGAGTTAGCTTTTACCCACGAAACTGCAGGTGAGCAGTGGAGATTTACCGTCCAGGGGGTACCGGCGGAAACCGGAAAGATGATCTGTTCTTACGAGGATGAGCTGAACCTGTTTTACATGCAGGAAAATGCAGAGGGACAGCAGTTCAATAAATGCTGGTATTACGGAAAACAGACACCTGAAGTCATCTATGATGAGGCAGCCAGATTGTTGTCGATTCAATTGGATTCGCGGAAGTTCTATACGAACGAACGTGTATAGTTACATATATGAAGCAGGGAGCGCAGAGGCTCCCTGCTTTTTTATTTACATTGTTAAGGATGGAAATTTGAATTATCTTCTTGAATAAAATGTAAATTGAATATATACTGTATATATAAACATACACAGTATATACAGTGTAAGGAGGAAAGAGACATGTTAAACAATGCCTGGTTCATTGCAAAGAGGGATATGGTGATCCATAAATGGGGCTGGCTTACGACCTTCTTAATGGGAGCTTACTTTGTATTGATTTTGGCCGGAATTCTGCAAGATTATCAGGTGCGGGAGATGAAGGTCATGTTTCCGGTTGACCTGTTATTCTGTATTTTGGCAAGTGTGCTTGGATTTGCTTTTACAAGAGATTACATGCTGTATTTGAAGGAAGATACGTTCACGAAGAAGATGGCGCTCTATCGAACCTTGCCTTTACGGACGGAAGAAGTAGTACTGGGGCGGATCCTTCACATTCTGGTTTACACTCTGTATAATTCGGTGACGATTTTTACGGTGCTGTATTTTGTGAGCCGGGGATTGAACCGCCAGCTTACGCCGCTGCAGTACGTGGCTTTTGTGGCTGCGCTGATCGGGTTCTCTTTTGTATTCTCCGCATTCTATATTTTCACAGAGCTTGGGTATTCCGGCAGAACCTATTTTTGGCTGAACATGATAGTTGTGGTTTTGCTGATCGGAGGCATTTTTCTGCTGATGATGTTGAAGGTGAGTTTAACGGATGAGCTGATTGTCGGGATCCGGCAGTACGGATTTCTGATTCCGGGTATGATGCTGCTGATTGGGATAGGTTCCCTGAGTTATGCCTATCAAGCAACGGTTAGGCACCTGAGCACTCGAGAGTACAGATGAAGATAGATGCAGGCAGGATTATATAGTAAAGAAGGTGAGCACCATTCGAATTCCGATCCAATTAAAAGAGGACAGCGCCGAGCCTTTGTATCATCAGATCGAGGTTCAGCTCCGCGGGCTGATCATTAACGGCCATCTGCCGGAAGGGACACATCTCCCCTCGATTCGGGAGTTCGCGCAAGAGCTGTCATGCAGTGTAATTACGATCAGGCGGGTATATCAGGATTTGGAGCATGAAGGACTTCTGCGGACCAAGCAAGGGACGGGAACGTTTGTCAGCAAAATAGATACTACAGATCAGGCAAAGTTCCGTAAGGCGGAAGTGACGGAAGCTTTGAAAACAGCGGTTGATACAGGGATCCGGGCTCAATTCCAGGCGGAAGAGGTGGCGGCCCTGTTTCAGGAAGTGCTGAATGCCAGGTACGGAAAGGGAGAACGGACAGATGAGTGAAACAGTGATTTCTCTGGAAAGGGTTAGCAAGCCGCTGGGAGCGATCGAGCTCGGGCCTATCGATGTAAAGCTGGAGAGAGGGATGGTCTACGCAGTCGTAGGGCCCAACGGTTCAGGGAAAAGCTCGCTGTTCAAGCTGATCCTTGGCTTGCTGAAGCCGAAGCAAGGCGAGCTGCGGGTATTCGGATCCGACCCGGCTGTGCAGGATCCCGCCTTAAGGGAGCGAATTGGATATGTATCCGAATCGTCGGACGTATACGATGACCGTCTGACAGGACGGAGCTGGGCCCGTTTTATCCAGCGGTGGTATCCACAGTGGAACGGGAGGCTGTTCGCCGAGCTTGTAACCGAGATGGAAATCGATCTGACCCGCCAGCTGCGGAAAATGTCCAAGGGAGAACGGCGCCGGTTCGATTTGGCGATCGGCCTCGCGAAGGAACCCGAACTGCTGCTGCTCGATGAGCCGTCCTCCGGACTGGACCCGCTCGCTTGGCGGCATATGAACGACAGGCTCACCCGCTTTATGAGCGGGGGAGACCGGACGATTGTGATGGCAACGCACATCGTCGAGGAAGTCAGAAAGCTGGCGGATTATATTATTTTTATTCATAAAGGGAAGATGCTCGGGATCTATGAGAAAGATGAGCTTCTTGCCGGCTGGAAAGTGCTTTGGGTCGAAGGGCTGCTGGAAGGCAAACTGGGCAGTGCCGTGGAACAGACAGTGGAAGGGAAGCTTACCCGGGTGGTAACGCCGAGCCCTGCTGTTACCGAGCGGGAACTGGCGGAAGCGGGCGGACGTCTGCTGCGCACCGAAGCGCTTGGACTGGACGACATTCTCTATTATATGATCCAGAAAGGATGAGAGCTATGAATGCGTTAGAGCTGAACCATCTGTATAAGCAGTTTGGCGAGAAAACCGCCGTGAACGGGATCTCCTTGGAAGCGAAGCCGGGGGAGATTTACGGCTTGCTGGGAGCCAATGGGGCCGGCAAAACAACCACTATGCGCATGGTGCTGGGACTTATTTACCCTGATGCGGGAGAAATCCGGTTGAAGGGGCAGAAGCAGACGCTGGAAAATTCACGCCGTATCGGCTATTTGCCGGAGGAGCGCGGGTTGTATCCGAAGGTGAAGGTGAGCGATCAGATTCTGTATCTGGCACAGCTGCGCGGGGTGTCCCGAAAGCAGGCGGATGCGGATTTGAAGCGGTGGCTGGAGAAATTCGAAGTACCCGAGTATTACAACAAAAAGGTGGAGGAACTCTCGAAGGGCAACCAACAGAAAATTCAATTCATCGCCGCGGTGATCCACAATCCGGAGATCATGGTGCTGGACGAAGCGTTCAGCGGGCTGGACCCGGTGAATGTGGAGCTGTTGAAGTCCACCGTGAAAGAGCTGCGTGATCAGGGCGCCTGCATTTTGTTTTCCACACACCGGATGGAGCATGTGGAGGAGTTGTGCCGTAACATTTCTATTTTGCATAAATCGAATACCGTGTTAAAAGGAGCCGTTAAGGACATTAAAAATTCATTCCCTAAAGAAAAAGTGGTGCTTGGCGTAGAGCATGAGGTGCAGGGGTTAGAAGCAGTTCCAGGCGTGAACGGCGTGGAGCGTACGGAAGACGGATATTTGCTCCGGATTGCGCGTCCCGAAGCGGCGCAGCAAATATTGGCCGCAGCCATAGCCCAGGGGCCGATTCAAAGATTTGAAGTGTTGGAACCGACATTGAACGAAATTTTTATTAAATCGGTAGGTGAACGCCATGAATAATTTAGGTGCTGTCATTGGTTTTACGTTAAGGAACCGGCTGCAGACGAAATCTTTTGTAGTGACATCTCTTATCATTGGACTCATTATTACGGTTGTCATTCATTTGCCGTTTATTTTAGCGTTATTCGATAAGGGCGGGGCAAGGCAGATCGGGGTTGCGGATACCGGTTCGGAAGTCGTGCAGGCGCTGGAAGCTTATTACGCGAAGCAGGAAGAGCCGGATGTGGAGCTTGTGAAATTTAAGGACGCCACGGAAGAAACATTCAAGAAGGCGATTGTCGACGGCAAAATTGACGGATACCTGGAGCTGGCCGATCAACCAACCGGGTTTCCTGCATTGACGTATAAGGCGGAAGGGACCGGTTCTGGCGCTGTAAATGAACTGCAGCAGGCTTTGCAAGTAGTCAAGACTGAGCTGGTTATACAGAATGCCGGGCTCACGGAAGAGCAGAAAAACTTGATCTACGCTCCCATTGATATCAATCAGGTGCAAATTACAGCTGAGGGCGGCGCAGGCACGGTGGGCAGCGGCAAAACTTCTTCGGAAGTAGCCATGTCCATGGGTGTTGTTTACGTGACCATTATTCTGCTGTTCATGGGCATTATGATCACCGGGCAGCTCATCGCTACGGAGATTACCTCTGAAAAGAGTTCACGGGTTATGGAGGTACTGATCACTAGTGTGAATCCGTTGACGCAAATGTTCGGCAAAATTCTGGGGATGCTGGTTGTCGGTCTGAGTCAGATCGGAATTTTCATTGCCGTTGCAGTTGTTAATTTTCTTCTGCCGCATAACTTGCAGAAATTCAAGGAGATGGACATTCGGTTCAGCGATATCGACCCATTGATGGTTGTGTATGCCGTGGTATTCTACCTGCTGGGCTACTTCCTTTATGCTACGCTGTTCGCCGCGGTCGGCTCGCTGGTAAGCCGAACTGAAGATCTCGGGCAAGCGGTCATGCCGCTGACCTTCCTGTCGATGGGCGGATTCTATATCGCCATCTTCGGGCTGAACAGCGCGGACGCGCCGCTGATAAAGGCGGCCTCGTTCATCCCGTTCTTCAGCCCGTATGCGATGTTCCTGCGGATCGGTAACTCCGATCCGGCTGTGTGGGAAGTCGCGCTGTCGCTGGCCATCCTGGCGGCAAGCATCCTGTTCTTCGGTTGGCTGTCGGCGCGGATTTACCGCACCGGTGTGCTGCTGTACGGCAAGCGTCCTTCTTGGAAGGAGCTTCGCAAGGCAATGCGGGCTTATAAGGCTTGAGATAGTGTGCATAGACGGACTGATGCTGCTACTGCTGCTCAGTTTTTGGTGGGGAAGCGAAGATGCGCAGCAGTTACAGAAATTAGAGTCACCGTCTTTCAAGAGTATGATTCCAAATAATTCAACCTATGTTTCGGAGATAAATTCTACATTGCTGCCTATTATCTAAAAAGAAGGATACCGTCCCCGGTACCCTTCTGGTATGTTACTAACTTCATCTCAGACCTATTTGTTTTCTGTATCTTTGTTTTCATCTTTTTCTTGGTTCATCACGTTGTTAACCAGATTTTGAGTCGCATTTCGGGTAGCGCTAACTGCATTTCCTACGGCGTTCTGAACATAGTTTGCTGCGGATTGAAGTCCGTCTTTTGTAGTATCAACGGCGTTTTCCATCATGTTTTCTTGGTTCCGGTTATTTTCAGACATTGCTGTCCCTCCATTCATCGATTTCGTATATATTCTCCAGATATTGATGATCGTATTCCGGCCCGGCTGAAAGAGCGGCTGTCGATTGTTCAGCTTAAGGTTAGATGCCTTTATATAGAATTGATTGCCGGGTTCATTCTGATTGATGTGAAGTCGAGGGAAGAAGCCATAGAGCGGGCCATGCGAATGCCGGACCCGCAAGGACATGGGGAAGGTCAGATTGAATTGCGTCAAGATTTTGAGGCGCCGGTTGGGAACTTGCCGGAACGGTGGCAGGCTGGCGTTATTTCCGGAAACCTTATGTCTGGCTGATAACGCGCTGTCGGCGTTGGATGATACCGGCTGGAGAAGCGGAAAAAGCGGGAAAACTGCCGGGCAAGTTTATATAACGGCATATAAGAAGGCAGCCCTTACTCGTTCCATAGGAACAACCAAGGGCTGCCTTTCAACTTAGTTCCTTATTTCGATCCCACACCGATTCGCCTTTCACCAAAGTCACGTAAACCCGCTCATTCTCTACGCTCTCGCCTGCGATCAGCTTGAGAAGCTGTTCGGCTGCCAAGGCGCCCCACTTCTTCTTGGAGTAGTCGATGGTAGCGAGACGGGGGGTTGTATAGTCCATCATTTCAATATTGTCGAAGCCGATCAGGCTGATCTGTTCCCCGATGCGATAATCCGACTTGGCCAGTGCTGTATACATCCCCAATGCCATTTCGTCGTTTAGGCAGAATACTGCGCAAGGGGCGGTGTATTCCGCGATGAGCAGTTCGGCGGCCGCTTCGCCGCCTGATTTGTTAAAGTCCCCCGGGATAACGATTAACTCAATCTCGCTGTGCCGTTCCACCACTTGGTGCACAGCATGCATCCGCTGCTTAGAGTCGAAGGAATTGTCGGGTCCCGTCACTACATATATTTTCTTATGGCCTTGTTCAATCAGGTATTCAACCGCGAGGGAGGCCCCTGCCTTGTTATCCAGCTGAACCAGGTTGATGTTCGGATGGTTCAGTTCCCGGTCCAGAACGACCAGCTTATGGCCCCGGTCTGCATACTGCAGCAGCTTCTCGCTGTCGAAAGTCCAATCCAGTACAATCGCCCCGTCGATCATCCGCTCGGGCAGCATCCGGTGGGACTGCCTTCCGCTGCATACGACCAGATCGTAGCCTTTTTTGTTCAAAACTTCCTTCGTGCCCTGCACTAAATTCCCGTAAAAGCCTCCGCTGAAATCCGTCAGGAAGACGCCGATAATTTTCGTTTCGCGCTTCTTCAAGTTTCTAGCCGCTGCATTGGGAACATAGTTCAGCTCCTTGGCGATCGCCAGAATTCTTGCGCCGGTTTCATCGGTTACTTTGGGGCTTCCATTCAGCGCGTAAGACACGGTTGAAATGGAAACACCGGCTTTCTTGGCAATATCTTTAATGCTGACCACGGCACTCTCTCCTATTCTTTACTTCTCCTTCATACTATCTCATCTACTATGTTTTAGCCATGTATATCCATGATATTGATGTCGTCTGTCAAGTTCTCCTCCAGCCACGCACGGCTGATCCTAACACCTGCGGAACGGTACCGGTTGGCTTCAGCCGAAGCCTCAGCCGGACGCCCGTTCAACGTCACGCGGGCGATGGAACCGGGGCTCTGTGTCACCCAGTAAACGAATGTAACCGGCTTGCCGTGAACACGATACTCGAAGCGCATGCCGTCCAAGTGATCAGGCAGCACCGGATCCAGCAGCAAGTCGCCGCCTTCCATCCGGATCCCCAGCGCTTGGGAAATCAGCTGGTTCATGTAAATCCCCGGGCCGCTGGAATAGATGCGCCATCCGCCTTTGACCAGGACCGATCCGTCGCGCAGCCCGCTGAACTGCTGCTGAGCTTCGTACCGGCTCTTAAACTTTCCGTCGGAGGAGGAGAAGTAGGCGTTGCTCTGCCGCAGCTCCGCATTCGGCACAACCTCCTGCAGCCCAATCGGGTTAATGCGGGCAAGTCCGCTCCATACTTCCCCTCGTTTGCCCAACTTTGCCATCGCTTCCACATAGCGGATGTGGGCATGTACGTATTGCAGGCCGATCTCGCGCCCGAAGTTGGAAGCCTGCTCCGCACGCTTGAAATTTATGCTGACCCCTCCCGCGTAATGGGCAGGGCGGTTCATCAGCCGTACGCCGTCGGGACAGAACAATTCCTGTTGGATCAGCTGATAGTGCGCTTCCGCTTCCTCGGGGCTGAGCAGCTCGCCGATCATGCTCCGGGTCATGGGCAGCAGCCGGTATTGGATGCCCGTCTTGCGGTCCGTCGGATGCAGCATGCGCTCCGCCATGCCGGGTTCCTCCATATATACAAAGCCAGGTATAACTTCATCACTGAGCATGTAGCGGCGGAAATCCGCTTCAATGCGCGCAGCAAGTTCAGCAAGTTCACCGGATAAAGGAATATCCACCCCGGCCAGCACTTTAGACAGCTTGGCAATGGTCTGGTAGGTGAGGGCCACCGTCCAAGAGCTGGCCATAAACTGTTTCAACTGCGCGTTGGCGGGTTGAAGCGTGTCATCCCAATCCCCATCGCCGTATGCAGACAGATGCGTATCGTGAAGAAAGTGGCCGCGGATATAGTCCAGCTGCTTATGGATATGTTCCAGCAGAGCAGGGCGCCGCCCGGTAAACTCGAACGTATGTCGGTCCGTATAGGGCAGCGGCTCCTGCAAAATGCCGTAGTCCGCGGTTGCCGCCAAATAATCGCCGATCACTTTCAGCGGCCACACAATGATGTCGCCGTGGCTTTCTTCGGATTGGATCTTTTTATACCTGTCGAACATGAACCATTGGGGCCAGTTACCGGTATCCTCATACTGAGCGGAATAGACGGCGGCGATAATCTCCCGAACTGACCCGTACCGCTGTGTGGCGAGGAAGTACTCCGCAGGTCCCTGGCACACGTCGCGCGTCCCCCAGGCTGCGCCACCGTATTGCTCCAATCCGTGCGGGGATGAGTAGTGGACCAGCATATTGTGCGTATACCACCAAGCAAGGGTGTTCATTTTGAACATCTCCGCGCCCAGTTTCTGCTGGCCTTCGCCGGCGGATAGGCGGAAGCCGTTCATTACGTCCCGGTAGAACTCCCGGAACTTTACGGATTCTTCCTCGAAGGACAGATGGGAGAAGGCAGGCGTTCCGCCCTCCAGCAATCCCTGGATGGTTAAGCTCCAGGACGAAGCTGCGGCGAGCTCAAGCACCACCAGCGATGCGGAGCCAGGCGCGGCATGCCCGGCCAGTACCGATTCATCGGAGACGGTCACGGCCGCGCCGTCGACTTTCATCCGGTAAGACAACTCAGGCTGGATTGAGGCACTCATAGCCGCTTCATCTGCCTTAAAGGTAAGAATCCCGCCGGACTCCTGCATCCGGAATGGAGTTTCATATTCATTGCCGTTCATAACGACCTGCTGCGTAACAAGATACCGGTAAGCCCGGCCGCTTTGGGATAACACCTCGAGCCGGATTTCAGGGGTATCGAAGCGGGTATAGTTTGTCACTGTAATCAGGTCGTCTTCGGTCTTGTAAAACCAGCGGGCATAATGAAATCCCATCTCGAATGCAGAAGGCATAGTCAACAGCCGATACCGTCCCTGGTGCTCCAGATAAATCCGCTGTCCTGAGGTTTTCATAAGATTTAATGCACTTCTCGCGTTGGAGATCATTTTGTTGAACGAAGTATTGCCTACAACCACCTGCGAGTTGAACATTCCGTACATATAAGAAGTCGTGGCCAGTACGTCAGGCTTCATGGATGCGTTGCGGCCGGTCATCAGGATGTGGCCATGAGGACGCTCGGTTCTTACTTCTTTTTCCTGCAAAACTACATGCTCATGCGTTTCCGTGAAAAAAGAAAGCAGCATCCCGTTCTCCCATTCTTCCTGCTTGCGGGCGGGGAAGTGTTCCTTAAGCTCTTCGCCGGAGAAAGGCAGGGACTGGAGAGGAGGGCCGGCCAGAGGCGACGGCTTCGGCTGGCCAACATGCTGAAAGCGCAAGATGTCTGCGGGCCGTGCGCACACCCGGCGCCAGGCTTCGGCCACATCCTCCTGAAAGTCCGGTTTGGTAACGGCATCGGCATGATCCGGACGGTACAAGCCGTAAAATACAAAACGCGCGGTTCCATTCAGATCGACCAGCTCGGACTGCAGGGCCGTATAAGCGAACTCATACTGGTACACCTCATTGGCTAAGGCTGGCTTGTTTAGAATTTCCGGAGTATCCGTAACCTTATAGCTTAATCCGAAAAACTGGAAGCCGTCCGTGGAGTAGCCCGATGCCTTGGTCAAAGAGCCCTGCTGGACATAAGGGAAACGGCCGCCTTGAGGCTGATTTTGCCGGGAGCATACAATATAACCCAACTCACCGGTCTCAAAAACAGCATGGTCGATGTATTGTGACACGTAAGCCTCATTGCTGCGGACGAATCCCCTGTGGCCGATGCCCAGGTCCTGCCCGTAAAGGATATCGGCGTTGCAGTTCGTGCCGGTCAGCCGGATATCCCAAAACCAGATGCCGGCGGCGGTTAGATGAAATATGACAGAGTACTCGACGCCCCCCGTTTCTCCGTCAAAGCGGAGCGCTGTTTCACCGGCGGAAACCCGGCTGGCAGAAGCGGCGCCGAGCAGAGGAACCGCGGTAATGCCTGTGCCGGTATGCAGGCGCAGGTACAGGTTGTTCAGCGATCCGTCTACCGGGTTCCCGGCGAGCTGGTTGATGAGAATCTCGCCGGCGGACGCTTCGAGCAGGTCTCCGTTCGGGGAAAATGTGAATTGCAGCTCCCCGGCTTGCAGTTGAAGTTTCGTTTCTGTAGCTTGTATCACGGGAACACTCCTTCTTATGGGAACATGAATTTAAGTTTTCGGAAACGAAAACGGGCTTTCATAATTGACGAATAAATCTGGTTTTAGAAGCGGTCGCACCGCATCGAAAGATATCTGAAAACATCAGCATGATAAGTTTCTCGTTATACTCCATTCTGATATTCTCCGGAATGAAACGAACTGTTCCGCCTAAAGGACGGCGCCGGCGGTTTCACCTCATTTAGCGAGTTCAAAGGAAAGCTCGATTACATCGCGGCTGTTTGGGCCGATGTAAACGCGGAACGAGCCGGCATCGCTTGCGTGTGTCAGATCCGCGTGATAATAGCGGAGCTGCTCCTCGCTGAGCGTAAAGCGGACTACTTCGCTTTCGCCTGGCTCCAGCGCAGCTTTGCGAAACGCCTTCAGCTCTTTCACGGGGCGGACGACGTCGCCGGCCATGTCGCGCACATAGAGCTGAACGGTTTCCACGCCGGCTGCGCTGCCGTTGTTCGTCACGCGCACGGAGACCGTGAGCGGCTGATCCGGCGTCATGGTGCCGCCGGATAATGCTGCTTCACTGTATGCGAACGACGTGTAGCTTAGCCCGAAGCCGAACGGGAGCAGCGGTTCATTCGGAATGTCCAGATACTTGGACACGTAATGGTCCGGTGCGGTCGGCACGTTCGGCCTGCCTGTGTTGTAGGCGTTGTAATAGACCGGCACTTGTCCGACCGCGTAAGGGAAGGACATCGTCAAGCGGCCGGTCGGGCTCACATCGCCGAACAACAGGTCCGCGAGGGCGGCGCCGCCCTCGCTGCCTGGGAACCAGGCTTCCAGCACGGCGTCGGCTTCATCGATGACGCCGTGCAAATCCAGTGGGCGTCCGTTGAACAGGACGACCGCTATCGGCTTGCCAAGCGGCTTCAGCTTGGCGAGCAGATCGAGCTGCGCCTGCGGGAGGCGGATGTCCGCGCGGGAGCAGGCTTCGCCGCTCATGGAAGCGGACTCGCCGAGCGCCAGCACGATGACGTCGGCCGTGCGCGCTGCTTCCAGCGCTTCGGCCAGCTGCGCCTCCGTTGCCGGCGCTTCAACGCCGCAGCCTTCCGCTGCGGTGAGCAGGCCGGCCGGGAGTTTCGCAGCCATGCCGTCATACAGCTGTACGGCATCGTCGTGCACCCCGCGCCAGCACCAGGCGCCGAGAAGATCCCCGCTCCGGCCGAACGGGCCGATCAGCGCGATGCGGCTGTCCTTGCGAAGCGGAAGGACGCCTTCGTTCTTCAACAGCACGCAGGACGCCGCAGCGGCGTCGCGGGCTGCCTGGCGGTGCTCGGCGGAATATACTACCGCACGTTCCAGCTCTACATCCGCACCGCGGTACGGATTTTCGAACAGGCCCAGCTTCTGCTTAAGCGTCAATATGCGCAATACCGCTTCGTCAATCAGCGCCTCGCTGATTTCTCCGGATTCGACAAGTCCCTTCAGATGCTTAGGGTAGCAGGACGTCATCATCTCGATATCTAATCCGGCTATGATCGCCTTTCGCGCCGCTTCCGCTTCGTCTGCAGCTACGCCGTGCGGAATCATTTCCTTTACGGCCCCCCAGTCCGAGATAACAACGCCGTTGAAGCCCCATTCCTCCCTGAGCAGCTTCCTCATCAGCCAGCGGTTGCCGGAAGCCGGAATCCCGTCGATCGTATTAAAAGAGGTCATCACCATTTCGCATCCCTCTTCCAATGCGGCACGGTAGGCCGGCAGGTAGAACTCCCTAAGCTGGCGCTCGGACATATCTACCGTGTTGTAATCCCGTCCCGCCTCAGCCGCGCCGTAAGCGGCAAAATGCTTCACGCACGCCGCCACACGCAACGGATCCTGCAAGTCGTCCGTTCCTTGGAAGCCGCGTACGAAGGCTTTAGCGAACTCGCTGTTCAAATACGTATCTTCCCCCGTAGATTCCATGACGCGTCCCCAGCGGGGATCCCGGACCAGATCGACCATCGGAGCAAAAGTAACATGAACACCCGAAACAGCAGCCTCCTTCGCCGCCACCTCAGCGCTGCGCTCCGCCAGCTGCAGGTCCCATGAGCAGCCCATAGCGAGCGGGATCGGGAAGATCGTCCGGTAGCCGTGTATAATGTCAGCCATAAACAATAAAGGAATACCCAGCCGGTTTCGTTCCAGATGGGCTCTCTGCAAAGTAATGACATCCTGCGCTCCGGTGACGCCAAGTACAGAGCCTGTATCGCGCACCGTTTCTTCTGTAATCCCTAAAGATGCCATAGGACCTGTGATTTCGCCATGGGTTCCGTCAAAGAAATGGCCGGCCAGCTGCAGCAGCTGTGAGATTTTCTCGTCCAGGGTCATCTTTTGAAGCAGTACTTGCAGATCGTTCACCATCGTCATAGTTCCTCCCGAGTGCGGTAATGTAATGAAAATGAAGAAAAGATACTCAATAGAAACGTTTCTATAAACTGTAAAATGCATTATAAAGATAATAAAAAACGAAGTCAAATTGTTAAATAGCATATCGAAACGTTTATATCTTTGCTATTTTTGGTTCATTATAGCATAATAGAAAGCAGTTGAATACGATTTCAAAATGTTTTATAATCTTATCGAAACGTTTTTATTGCGAATGTCAAAGCTGAATCAGGCATCCGGAGAATCGTTTCACAACCGCGCTTTAAAGTTTTTGAAAGCTGTTTCAATCCGGGAAACGGACGATTTCTGTAAGATGCATGGTAGAATTGTACTTTAAGGGGAGGAAGACATCATGAAGAAGAAGATGGTTACAGCAGTACTGGCAAGCACTCTGCTCCTATCCGGGATGTTGGCGGGATGCGGTTCCGACGGAAACGGCAGCGGCAAAGACGGGCAGGTAACGCTGAACGTATGGGGAATGGGAGAGGAAGCCAAGTCGCTGCCGAAAATTGCCGAAGCGTTCGAGAAGGACAATCCGGATATTGACGTGAAAGTGCAGGCGCTTCCTTGGGATACGGCTCATGACAAGCTGTTGACCGCCGTGGCTTCGAAGAAAGGCCCGGATGTCCTTCAGATGGGAACAACCTGGATTCCGGAATTCGCCTCCGCCAAAGCGCTGCTCGATTTGAAGCCGCACCAGGAGAAGTATCCTGAATTAAAGAATGACAATTTCTATGAAGGCACGCTGAATACCGCCGCTTATGAAGGTGCCGTAGTCGGAGTTCCATGGTATATCGACACCCGGGTACTTTATTACCGCACGGATTTACTGGAGTCGGTCGGCTATAAGCAGGCTCCGAAAACCTGGGAAGAGCTGAGCGATGCGGCCCAAAAGCTGGCCAAACGAGGCAAAGGGAAGTACGGGATCTCCCTGGATGCGAAGGAACAGAGCCTGGGCTTTATGTTCGCGCGTCAGAACGGCTCCAAGCTGATCGACGGCGGCAAACCGCAGTTCAATCAGCCGGAATTTGTGGAAGCTATCGAATATTTGAATTCCTTCTATACTAACGGTTCCGCTCCGAAAGATCTGGGTCTGGACATCGTCCAAGGCTTTAAGGGAGATGCCATTCTGCCGATGTTCATCAGCGGCCCTTGGATGGTCAAGCTGATCAATGATCAGGCTCCTGAATTGAAAGGCAAATGGGCTACTGCCGTCCTTCCGATGAAAAAGAATAACATTTCCGCATTGGGCGGTTCCAACTTGTCCATCTTCCAGCATTCGAAGAACCAAGAGGAAGCTCTGAAATTCCTTGCTTATATGAGCAAGCCAGAAACTCAGGCAGAGTGGTTCAAGCTGACCCAGTCCATGCCTTCGACGAAGAAAGCCTGGGAGGATCCGGCGTTGAAGGATGATGCGAATTTCCGTGTCTTCGGCCAGCAGCTGGAGGCGTCCGAGCCTATGCCGCTGATCAAGCCTTGGGAGAAAATTGCGCAAAGCTACCTTCAGACATTTGAGAAAATATACCGCGGTACAGGCGATGTGAAGCCGGAGCTGGATGCTTTCAACAAACAGGCGGAACAAATACTTAACTGATAATCGCCCCGGGCAGGCGGCCTTCAGCGGGCTTCCCGCGTGTGCCGCCTTGTCTAACGGCTTTCATGCATCAACGCAACGAAAGAAGGGATAGCTTTGAGAAGCTTCAGCACAAACAAGGCTGCACCATACTTGTTTATAGCACCGGTCATTGTGTTGCTTACTTTGTTCTCGCTGCTGCCGATTCTGGTAGCTCTGGTCATCAGTTTTACCGACATGGACATTGCGGGACTGGGGGATTTTTCTTCGATTCAATTCATCGGTTTCGGGAATTATGTGCAGGTGCTGTCGGATCCGATATTTGTCAAATCGATCTTGAATACGCTGTTTTACGTCGTCATCGGGGTACCGCTTGTTATTTTGTTCTCGTTGTCGATCGCTTTGCTTGTTAATTTCGGAAAATCACGGACGTTTAAAGTATTCCGCGTCGTTTTCTATATGCCATCGGTAACGAACGTAGTAGCGGTGGCGGTCGTATGGAGCTATCTGTATAACCCGAGTATCGGACTTTTTAATTATTTACTGGAAAAAGCGGGCGCAGGAACCGTACCGTGGCTTACAGACCCTGTCATGGCGAAAATTTCGCTGATCATTCTGGCATTATGGCGCGGGATCGGTCTAAATATGATTATTTTTATCGCGGCCCTGCAGGGCATTCCGAGATCATATTACGAGGCGGCGGCTCTGGACGGGGCAAACCGTTGGCAGCAATTGGTTTATATTACGATTCCGATGCTTCGCTATGCTATATTCTTCGTGTCCATTACAACAATGATCGGCTGGCTGCAGTTCTTTGAGGAGCCGTTCATTATGACAGAGGGCGGACCGCTCGACAGTACCACATCCGTAGCGCTGTTCATCTACCGTAACGGGTTTTCCATGAGCAACTTCGGTTACGCGGCCGCGGGCTCTTTCGTTCTGTTCCTTGCGATCATTGCGATCACGCTGATTCAATTCCGTCTGCAAAAGAAAGAGACCGATTTTTAACCCGGTCTATAGGTGAGGTGATCTTATGAGTTCCATGACAGTGAACCGGACGAAAACGCAGGGAAGGGCAGGGGACAGCGGGTTCCAGTGGGCTGCGGGCATTGTTTTGACGGTCGGCGGCCTTCTGATGCTGCTGCCGTTTCTATGGATGATTCTATCGGCGTTCAAAACGGAAAGCGAAGTGTTGCAGATTCCCCCGACAATGATTCCGGCGGAAGTGACATTTGATAATTTCCGTAATTTGTTCGCCAATATGAACTTCGCTTTATATTTGAGAAACACGCTGATTATCGTATTGTTCTCTTTTCTCGGCCTGTTTTTGAATGCCATGGCGGGTTTTGCTTTTGCCAAGTATACATTTAAGGGCAAGGAGAAATTTTTCCTGCTGGTGCTGGCCACGATGATGATTCCAGGACAGGTGACCATGATTCCGGTATATCTGATTCTGAACTATATGGGCTTGACTAATACGATGGCGGGCATTGTGCTTCCTGGATTAGTAGGCGCGTTCGGCATCTTCCTTTTCCGCCAGTTCATGTCGACGATACCGGATGAGCTTCTGGAAGCGACACGGCTCGACGGTGCCGGCGAGTTTCGAACGTTCCTGCAGATCGTGTTGCCGATCTCGAAGCCCATTATTGCCGTTCAGGCGATCTTGACGTTTATCGCAGGGTGGAACAGCTTCCTGTGGCCGCTGATTATCGCCAACGATGAGGCTCTGTATACGCTGTCGGTGGGGCTTTCCTTGCTGAAAGGGCAGTACGGGGGCAATTATGCGCTCCAGATGGCCGGCTCCGCCTTCATGGTCGTGCCGATCATCGCCATCTTTGTGTTTTTCCAAAAGCATATTATTGAAAACTACTCGATCTCGGGGATGAAATAAGAAATATCCACTCCCTTTCAGACAATGGTACTTTAAGGCGTGCGTAACGGGCATAAAAAAGCGGCAGAGCAGGAAATATCCTGTACTGCCGCTTATTTGCTTTTGTGGAGGAGCTTACCCAAGCTTAATGCCGATCGCAGCATTGTCTTCCGGTGTTCCAAGCCAATAGCCGTAAGCTATGGCCGTTCCAACAAACTTCTGCAGAACTTCAGGGGAGGGAGGACCCGGTTGAACAGATTCCGCCGGACGGCCGATTTCAACAAAAAAATCTCCCATTTTCGCAGTCGATGTAAGCAGCAGGGTTGCAGCTTCATTGGTGGAATTCCTCCAAGCATGCTTTACATCTCCCGGAATATCAATGGCTTCGCCGGCTCGAACGGTTTTCCAGCTGTCTTTTACATAAGCTTCAAGTTCGCCCGAAAAAACATAAAAGGTTTCGCGGTCTTCATGACTGTGAAGAGGTACGACAACATGCGGCGGAACTTCAGCAATCATCTGGCTGTAATCCCGGTTTTCCGCTAACTCCGTCAAAAGTCTGACACGTGGTCCCATAACATCTAAATACGACACAAACCCATTCCTCCAATATCGGTATCTTTGAGCTGCAATCCAGGTGAATAACGTTCTAGCAAAATGATGCGACGAGGCGTGTTTCTAGGACAGAATGTTGTATTTTCTACAACAATCGCATTGAAGTTTCCTCTGCTTTACCCGAAATGCGCACTCTATACAACATTTTCAGCATAAACCGTACATTTGATCAGCTTATTGTTGTACAAAGTGCAACATTCCGCCTTTTGGGGTCAAAACATCTAACAAAGTGTTGTAAAAAATACAACATGTAGCTTTCCCTGTCCCCACTCTGTTAGCGATGAACATGTTCTCATCCGCCTCCTGTCCATCCACAGCGACTATATCGTGCAACCTTCGGAAGCCATGTCATCCGTCCGGAGGAAGCGATGGCCCGCCCCGAGGAGGAGTGTGTTAGGTGTTTCAGGAGAAGCTGGAGCGGAACAAACAACGCCCGCTGCCCGGGTACCCGGGAGCGGGCACGTTATGTTCAGGAGCTTTTGCGGAGACGGTACATCTGGGAATGCTTAATGAATAAATCGACCTCGCCAATAAGCAGCAGGAACATGAGCTGAAGGGGGAAATGCGCCGTTGCAAGATCCTATTCATGGAAACTTCCGGAAACCTGGCCGCCGGCTTTGCGGTGAATCCAAAGAACGACGTAAGACAGGATGATAAACCCGAAGAACGAGTAGATGTGCTTCCAATGTTGAAGGAAGAACATGTGGAAGAAGATGAACACCGGTTCTATGATGAAGCTGAACAAGAAAGCCAGAGCCAGCGTGCCTATGAAATACTTGCGGGCGGTACTTGCCCATTTATACATCCACATATATAGCACCGGGATCACCGTCAAGTCAGCTGGAAACATAGGCGGAACCATCGGCAGCAGTTTATCGGGGTACCCCCACAGCAGCAGTTCTCCTCCGATGACATCAAAGCTGGTGGCCAACGATGCCCACAGAAACCCGTATGACAGGATTTCATAGCTTCGGTTTCGATCTCTGTACCGCCGCCAAACGATCCATGGCACAATCGAGACTAACAAAAGGAACCACCATTGCCACGAACCTAAATCTTCATGGTACCAGTGGGAAGCCGACACATCACGCAGACGTTCCCTAGCCTGAAGGACATCATCATAGGTAGGATATTGCATGTGGTCGGCCTCCTTTGTTCCTTATTTTACGAAAGAAGGAGAAAATTATCCGGTAATGCTTAACAAACAATACCATACCGCTCCCGTTTCCTACATAGGGAGCGGCCGTGATCAGGAAGGCACATTCAGTGCAGTCTCGATATTTTGCAGGTCCAGCTTGATTTGTTCGTTAACGTTGTGCGGATGATAGAGTCCTTTCTGAACCAGGTAAGCGGAGATGATCTCATGGGTGTCGATCGCTTCCTCCAGCTGCTTCGTAAGAATGGCTTTCACTTCAGGGGTAGCGCATTCGGTGACGGCCATAGCATAGTTACGGACACCGCTCTTGGCAGTGATTAGAAAATCCATTGCGATGACCTGATCGGTCAGTGTATTCATCCCTGTTAAGCGCTCAATAATGGGATTCATCGGATCATCTCCCTTGCTGTGTATTGGACAGCAGCCCGCCGAGTTCCTGAAGCTGCCGGGTAGATAGCTGAACATCATCTTTCAAGATCTGCTTTAGTTCCGGGTCCGATATAAGCAGCTGCATGGTTTTGGACTTCGTAAGGCAGACCGTCTTAAAAGCAGCGATTTCATGTACCTCAAGTGTTTCATGCAGCGCATAGGTTGATTGATCCATTTGCATGTTTCCTCCCGTTTCCTTCATCTCTTACGGTTTCAGGACTACTTTGATGCAATCGTCCGTCTTGGTATCGAACACTTCATATCCCCGTTTGGCCTCGCTCAAGGGAAGGACATGGGTGATCACATCCCCCGGATCCACCTTGCCTGTTGTAATCAGCTCGTACATATACGGCATGTAGTGAATGACGGGAGCTTGTCCGGAGCGGATATTGACGTTGCGTTGAAATATATCGCCGAGCGGAAAAGCGTTATAACGGCCGCCGTATACGCCGGTAATCTGGATGGTTCCGCCTTTGCGGACCGCTTGGGAGGCGATCACTAACGCGCTCATCGTTCCGCCGTGCAGCTTCAGACCGCTGGCAAGGAACTCCAGGTCGCTCATTTTGCCATCCATGCCAACCGCATCGATAACCACGTCCGCTCCGCCTTTGGTGATCTCCTTCAGATAGCTGCCGGTGTCCTGATGGTCCTCGAAATTCACGGTTTCCACGTTGTTTGTACGCTTCGCATGCGCAAGGCGATAACCTACGTAATCCACGGCTATGACGCGCTTGGCGCCTTTCAGCCAGCAAAATTTCTGGGCGAGCAAGCCTACCGGGCCGCAGCCCAGGACGATGACCGTGTCTCCGTTTTTTACCCCGGCATTATCTACGGTCCAGAACGCAGTGGTCATGGCATCGGCAATGAGGCATAGCGTTTCATCGGGATGCTCGCAGCTTTCGGGCAGCTTGAAATGAGTGAAGTTGGCAAAAGGAACGCGTAAATACTCGGCTTGGCCGCCAGGAATGCCACCGGTGGTTCCGGAATAGCCGAAAAAACCGCCTTGTTCACCGTTATCGTTGGAGTTATCGCATTGGCTTTCCAACTGGTTTTTGCAGTAAAAACACTCTCCGCATGCGACGTTGAACGGGATAATGACCCGGTCGCCCTTTTTCAGCTTGGTCACGCCAGGCCCCACTTCTTCTACAATCCCCATCGGTTCGTGCCCGATGACATAGTTCTCCTGAAGGTTGGGAATCATCCCGTGCAAAAGGTGAAGGTCCGATCCGCAGATGGCCGTCGTAGTTAGGCGTATGATCATATCGTCCGGCTTTTCGATTTTCGGATCCGGGACCTCTTTTACTTCGATATTTTTGATGCCTTGGTAGGTTACGGCTTTCATGCTTCATGTCCTCCTGCGTGTTCGTCCGGCGTCCGGTCGAACATTCCCTTGCGGCGTGTATCTTTCGGGAACAAATTCATTTGGCCGATCATCACAGTATTTTTGGCAGATTGCTGGTCGAGTTGATATTGTTCGCTCAATTCATAGGGATGGAACCACTTCTTGCGGATCATAAGCTCGGAAATTTCCTGGTGCATGGCAAGCCCCTCGCGCAGCTGGCTGCGAAGAAGCGCTCTCACGTCCGGTGAGGCGGCCTCCGTTAGGGCGATGGCTGTATTTCTTACGCCTTCCTTGGCACGGATCAGAAAGTCCATAGCAAAGGTCATATCCGCCGTTTCCGGCATATTCAGCGCGTTGATCGGATCTAAATAATCGTTGTTCATTCAATAGTCCCCTTTAATTTAAAATTGGAGTCGGCCGGTGAGCCGGTACGGGTACTTGGAAGGGAGCTCTGGCATAAACGGCTTGCAGTTCGGCAATCGCACGGATGGATTGCTCGACATCTTTTTGCATCAGGTCTTTCAGTTCCTGGTCAAACACAAGGCCCTGCATCAGCTTGGACTTTGCAAGGCAAAGAGTTTTAAAGTTCAAAGCTTCGTGAAGGTCTACAGATTCGTGCGGGGCTAACGGCGGCAGTTGATTCATTTTCGTATCACCTCCAGTTATGGTTTTACTGAGATAGCGTTTCCTTCCGAAATTGGTTTATACAAACAAAAAAAAACGAGCTGTCCGCGGCAAGGGAAGCTCGTTCTTTCAAGATTATGGATGTATGGAAATCTGCTGGGCCGCCTCTTTTATCGTATCTATGAGTAGGCCGGGTTCTGCCAGTTGAGGAAAATGCCCGCTTTTTGCAGCGATAATGTGTTTACTGCGGTTGGATAGCGTGAGGAGTTCCAGCTGGTGGTTCAGTCTTAGTTTACGTGCTTCCTCCGGCATCATCCGGTTTTCCTTGCCGCCTGTAATGACGTAAACGGGAATGTCGGGGAACGGTCCTGCTGTTTGCAGCTGTTCCGCGGTCTTTTTCACAAAATGGACCTCATTCCATTGCTTATGGGGAGAAAAAGAGTCGAACATGGAGAAGATCTTATTGAGGCTTTTGACGGCGCTGCCTTGGTACTCGTTGAGTTGAAGATCTTTGGGATGGCTGGCTTCAACCAGGATGACGCCTGCTGCTTCTTCAGGGTAAAGCCGGGCATATAGGTTGGCGTACAACCCGCCGAGGGAGTGGCCTATCAGCAAGTAGGGAGGTTCCAATTCAACTAGTGATAAGGCTTCCCGCAGCGTTTCCACGATCGTCCTGCCGTCTTGAGGCTCTTTCGGCTTATCGCTGCCGGCGACACCAAGCCGGTTATACGCAAAAATCGAGCCGGTCTCGGAGATACCGGGCAGGATTCTCATCCAGCCTTCGATAGGACCCGATCCTCCGTTAATCAGTACAATATGGGGCCGGCCGTTCCGGTTGAGATGGTAACGCAGCTTTCCTTTGGAAGTTTGAAGGGTATGCTGTTGAATGTTCATGTAAGCACCTCGCTTTGTTTAAAGAAGATTTGATTAACGATACGCAGGCGGGGAAGTGTCCGTTTCACCAACTTTGAAAATCACGGTGGAGCAGTCTGTGCCTGCTCCCGCATGTTAGGCCAGCCTGGCAACTGTGTCTGCCTCAACGCTAACGAACCCACCCAGGACACCCTATTTGCCCGAAATTTACTAATTTCAGATTGTAAGGAACTCTAGTAACGTTATTTCCCTCTAATCCATGCAAACTTCTGCATTTTTGGCTTCATAGCGATGTTACGGTTCGTTAGATTTGTAAAAGAGCCATTTTTGAGTAAATAGGGTGTGTGCGGTTCGTTAGCGGAATGTAAGGATTGACGGTTCGCAAAAAGCATCAAAACGGTGCAGAAAAAGTCGGGCAGCCGTAAGGCGGACCTGTTACTCTTGTTGTAAGAAAGGAGGGATGTTATGGATTCGCTGCAAAAGATGAACGAGGCTATGAAGTATATTGAGGACCATCTGGCGGATGACATAGATTTGAAGGAAGCGGCGAGGATCGCCATGTGCTCGGAGTATCACTTTACGAGAATGTTTTCTTTTCTGGCTGGAGTTACGTTATCGGAATATATCCGCCGCAGACGGCTCAGCCTTTCGGCTTTTGAACTGGTCCATGGCGATCAGAAGGTAGTTGATGTTGCCGTAAAGTATGGATACAGCTCCCCGGACTCTTTTGCAAGAGCTTTCCACCAGCTGCACGGGGTGACACCTTCAGAAGCAAGGCATCGGGGGCAGCCGCTGAAATCCTTTCCGACCATGACTTTTCAGCTTACTATCCAAGGAGGGAATGAAATGAATTATCGCATCGTAGAGAAGGAAGCTTTTCGGATTGCAGGGATTACAAGACGGGTGCCGATTGTGTTCAACGGCGTGAATCCGGAGATCGCGGCCATGTGGCAAAGTCTGAATGAGGAAACGATCCGGACCATCAAAGAGTTATCTAATGTAGAACCGGCTGGGCTGGTCAGTGCTTCTGTGCATTTTTCCGAGGGCAGAATGGAGGAGAAGGGAGAGCTGGATCATTATATCGGGGCCGCCACAACCAAAGAGTGTCCTGCCGGTCTGGCTCAGCTTGAAGTGCGGGCTTCCACATGGGCTGTATTCGAGTCGGTTGGCCCGTTTCCGGAGACGCTGCAAAATATATGGGGGAGAATTTATTCGGAATGGTTCCCTTCCTCCACCTACCAGCTGGCAGAAGGGCCGGAAATGCTGTGGAATGAGCACAAGGATGTGTCTTCACCGGTATTCCGAAGCGAAATTTGGGTCCCTGTTACCAAAAAAGATTTGGATTAAAAGACTGTCCTCCAAAGAAGCAGAACCAATTTGTCAGATTTTGTCTTGTGAACTAGTCCCGAAT
Organism: Paenibacillus gansuensis; assembly: GCF_042684925.1. Taxonomy (NCBI): domain Bacteria; kingdom Bacillati; phylum Bacillota; class Bacilli; order Caryophanales; family Paenibacillaceae; genus Paenibacillus; species Paenibacillus gansuensis. Next base: position 35,205 of record NZ_JBHUME010000015.1, read on the forward strand.
GACTATAATTAATGGAATGTATTGTTAATTTGTCATAGCATCCAGACAGGGGCTTTGCGGGAAACGAGGAATCAAGATGAAGATGAATGCGAGAAAACAGCTGATCGCGGCGGTGCTTGCCGGCACGATGGTGGCGCTGGCTTCGATGATGCCGGCAGCGGTATCTGCAGAAACGGTATGGGATTCATACAATCAGGCAGTAAAGCTGGAGACGAAGAAGGATTATACAGGGGCCATCAACAAGTACAAAACGGCGGTTCCTCAATTTCTAGCGAAAAAAGAGTACGGAAATGCTGGACAAATGCACCGCCGGATCGGCGAGAATTACGTTAAGCTGGGCAATTATGATAAGGCTGTGGAGAACTGGGATTTGGAGTCATCCTACTACGCCAAAGTAGGCCGGACCCAGGACAGCATTGCGGTTAAGTATAAAGCGAACCGGCTGCGGAGCAGTGCCAGCCTGTATTATGAAACAGCTGTGGAGCCTTCCGGCGGCAAGCTGGCGCTGCTGGAGCCGGCGAACGGGGTGCTGCTCGGCGCTTATGCGGAACAGGATCCGGCGGTGCATAACCCGAAGAACGGGAAGCCTTTTTATACAGAACAGTTTCCGATTTTGACGGGGAAGCATCATGCGGGGTATCTGATCTATTTTACGTATGGACAGCCTCTGTCCGTTATCCGCACGCATATCGCGAAGGCGAAAGCCAACGGCGCTGCGCTGCAGATCGGCCTTCAGCCGCTTAAGGGCATCGATGAAGTAAAAGATGACGCGTACCTGCATCAATTCGCAAAAGACTTGAAGGAAGCGGGCATTCCGTTCTTCCTGCGCTTTGCCAATGAGATGAACGGGAAATGGGTGCCTTGGTACTCCACACCGAAGCAATATATCGAAAAATTCCGCATCGTGGCGGATGTGGTGCATCAAGAGGCTCCGGACAATGTAGCGATGGTTTATGCTCCGAACCCGGAACCGGAAAACACGATTCAGGATTATTATCCGGGCGACGCTTATGTGGATTGGGTAGGGATCAGCCTGTACAGCATCTTTAATCCGAAGGATGATCCGCTGAAGCTGGGCGAGGACCGGACAAGCCATCTCGGCAAGCTGGATGCGGTCTATAAGCTGTTCGCGAACCGGAAGCCGATCATGATTTCCGAGGGCGCCATTTCCTATATGTATCCTGAGAAAATGCTCGACAAATCAGACTGGGCCGTGTACAAAGTCCACGAGCTGTATGGCACGCTGCCGCTGCTGTATCCCAAAATTAAAGCAAATTTCTGGTTCGACACGAACCATGATGCGGCACGGATCAAGTACTATCAACTTTCGGCGAACGCACGTCTGCTCCAGGCTTATAAGGACGTGATTGCTTCGCCTTACTATCTTGGTGCCGTCGGAGACGAGTCCTCGATAGCTTATCGGCCGATGGCCGTCGGATCCGTTCCGGCAGCCAAGCTGAAAGTGGCGGGCTATGTAAAAACATGGGCTCCTGTACTTTCCAGGGTAACCTATGAGATCAACGGCCGAAAGGTCGGCGAGGCACAGCTGCCTCCATGGCGTACGGACATTGACTTCGCAGCATATGCAGGCAAAAACGTGGCGGTTGTCGTGAAGGCATACGGCCCGTCGGGCAGTTTGGTCACAACGAACACAGTAAAAGTGACGGTACAATAAGAAGGATTGCGGTGCAGACGGGAAATGTCTGCACCGTTTTTTTGTAATTATCAGAATGTATAAGTTTTTCCGCCAACCTTTTCACTTTGCTGTGGAAATTGAGCGGAGGCTAATCCCCATTTTAGGCGAAGTATTGGAAACTTATGAGAGCGTGCAGGTAACCCATTTCGCTAATCTGCTTTGTCATTACTCTATATCCGGAAATTTGGAGTGTCTGGCAGAAACTTCGACGATGAATTACCTTGTCGTGTTGTTACAGGTGCTCAACAAGGAAAATGGCAGTCGTGCCTTTGCTGGTTTTCCCTGGATCCAAGCAAATAGCGAAAACCGGCAACAATACAAGGAAATTCATTGCCTTACCAGCTGCGTTGTCCCGAAAACGAAAACGGTATTCTTATCGGTGAATCTACCTGGATCTTAACGCGGCCTTCCCTCTCGACAGAGGTTTTGTTCTATGCGCGGACAAGTTGATGACTTGCTGTTGTATCGATCCAGCCCGGTACAGGTAATGTTTCCTGGTATCCTTTCCGCGCCGGCACGCTCCTTCGTCAACGCTCCTTCTTCGTCATCGCTGCTCATGATGGCGGAAATGTTGGGGGGAGACTCCCGAGAATTTTTTGAACAGGCGCGAGAAATAGAAGACGTCCGCAAACCCGAGCGAACCGGCAATATCCTGGACGGATTGGTCGGTGTTGAGCAGCCTGTTCTTGGCCTCCGAAATTTTAAGCCGGTGCACATACTCGTGAAGCGAGTAGCCTGTATGGCGGTGAACGAGCCGGCGCAGCGTCGAGATGGAGATCAGGTGGCGCTTGCACAGCGCCTCGGCATCGAACCGCTGATGGATGGTTGCTGCAATGTCCTCCATCAGTTCCGTATAGCGGTCTCCCCCTGTCAGGTGCCGGGGGCGAGCGTCGCTGCCGGCCGCAAGCTCAAACAGCAGCGATTCCAGCAGCAGTGCGGCGCGGTCCAGATTGTCCGGGATGCTGCTGTCCATCAGCAGAAAGATGCGGTCGATTTTATTTTGCACGGCATCATCATGCGTCGTGCGGCGGACGCGTTCCGGCTCCGTCAGCCAGCTGGACATCCACTCTCCGATCCGCGGACCTTCGATTGTGAAATAGTATTCGTCCCATGTTTGCCGCCCCTCCGGACCATAGTCGTACACTGACCCCGGCGCGAACAGAAACCAGCTGCCTTGCTCCACGGCCTGCTTCTCCCCGTTGTTAACGCGGTAGGTGCCGGATCCGTCTGCGATATAGACTAGCGCGTAATGGAGGAATGTTGCTTCGGACCGGTACTGGACCCGGTTCGGAAGATGTCCGACGCTGTAGATGGATAGGGACTGTATGCTCAGCTTGCTTCGATCGGTGGTGCGGTCAATGATTCGAATCGGGTTCAGGCTGACCGTATAATCCATGTAAGTGGCCATAATGGGCATTCTTCCTTTTCAACTGTCATGTTATCCTGATTGTATAACAAAACCCACCCTTCATACAGGAGGTATCATTCCATGTTGAACAAGCTAAAGATCGGTGTCATCGGAGCGGGCTCGATTTCCGATATGCATTTGCAGGCCTATGCCAAAAACCATAACGCCGAGCTGTACGCCATTTGTGATGTAAACCGGGAGCGTGCGGCCGCCGCAGCGGAGAAATACCGGATGCAGCATGTGTACACGAACTACGCGGACTTGCTGGCGAATCCGGATGTGGAGGCGGTCAGCATCTGCACATGGAACAATTCGCATGCGGAGATTAGCATCGCTGCCTTGCGGGCCGGCAAACATGTGCTGGTGGAGAAGCCGCTTTGCCGCACGGTTGAAGAAGCGAATGCTATAGAAGTTGCGGTGCGGGAGACGGGCAAGACGCTGCAAGTCGGCTTTGTGCGCCGTTATGACGCTAACGCGCAGCTTGTGAAACATTTTATCAACCAAGGTGAACTTGGCGATGTTTATTATGCCAAAGCTTCCTGCATCCGCAGGCTGGGCAATCCGGGCGGCTGGTTTGCGGACCCGGAGCGTTCCGGCGGCGGGCCGTTGATTGATCTGGGGGTACATATCATCGATTTATGCTGGTACATGATGGGGCGTCCGAAGCCGGTATCGGTAAGCGGCAACACCTATCACAAGCTGGGCAACCGTTCTAATGTGAATAATTTGTCTTTCTATAAGGCGGCTGACTATGATCCTGCTACGAATGGCGTGGAGGACTTGGCCAATGCGCTCATTCGCTTCGAGAACGGCGCATCCCTGCTGATTGATGTAAGCTTCACGGTGCATGCGAAGCAGGATGAAATTGCAGTCAAGCTTTACGGCGACAAAGGCGGCGTTGAGATTGAGCCGGAGCTTGCGATGGTTACGGAGAAGTACGATACGATTCTGAATATGGCACCGCAGACGGATAGCAAATCCATTGATATAACTCAGGCATTTTGTAATGAAATCAATCATTTCATCTCCTGCGTACAGAAGGGAACGGCGCCGATCAGCCCGGTGGAAGACGGAGTCTCTATGATGAAAATGCTGTGCGGTATTTATGAATCGGCGGCCAAGGGACGGGAAGTTCTGCTGTAGGCCGGAAAATCTCAGGAAAAGAGGCGGAAGCTATGAAACTGGGTGTGAGCTCATACAGCTTGCTCGGAGCGATGAAGTCCGGGGAAATGGATATTTTGGGTGTGGTGGATTGGGTTGCGGATCAGGGCGGCGAGCATATCGAAATCGTTCCGCTCGGCTTTGAACTAACCGGAAATGGGGAACTGACTGACGCAATTCGGGAGAAAGCGGCTGCGCGAGGCATCGACATTTCCAACTATGCTATTTCGGCCAATTTTGTCACTGAGACCGAGGAGGCGTATGAAGCGGAAATTGTTCGTGTCATGGCTGAGGTGGATACTGCTGCGCGCCTTGGCGTCAAGCGCATGCGCCACGATGCGGCGAGCTGCAGTGATATCTCCATCGGCAATTTCAACCGTATGCTGGATCGGATTGCTGCGGCTTGTGCCCGAATTGCTGACCATGCGGCACAGTACGGCATCGTGACGAGTGTAGAGAATCACGGATACTTCGTTCAGAACAGTGACCGGGTGCAGCTTCTCGTGAACCGGGTCAACCGGGATAACTTCCGGACTACGCTCGATATCGGCAACTTCATGTGCGCGGATGAGGATTCCATTGCCGCTGTAAAGAACAACATTTCGATCGCTTCCATGGTTCATGTGAAGGATTTCTATTTGCGTCCGGCTTCTCAGCATCCCGGCGAGGGCTGGTTCAGAACTGCCAGCGGGAACTACTTACGCGGTGCGATCACAGGCCACGGCGATATTAACATTCCCGAGGTGCTTCGCGTCATCAAGAACTCCGGGTATGACGGATATTTGTCGCTGGAGTTCGAAGGGTTGGAGGAGTGCAGGCGGGCCACGAAAATTGGTTTGGACAATATAAGGAAATATTGGGCCGAAGCGTAATTAGGCTGCATCAAAGGCGGGAAAAAGAGGAGGATTATGGCAAATGACACTGGTTAACCCGATTGGAATTATGGTGGACAGCTTGCGCCTTGATTTGCGAGAAGGGCTAAGAAGAGCGAAGGAGCTTGGTGCTGACGGCGTGCAAATCTATGCCGTTTCCGGGGAAATGGATCCCGCGAACATGACGGCAGCGCAGCGTGAGGAGCTGCGAAGCTACGTCGATTCGCTGGGCCTGAAGATCAGCGCGCTTTGCGGCGATCTGGCCGGTCATGGCTTTCAGGACGCGGCGGCCAACGCTGCCAAGATCGAGAAGTCGAAGCGTATTCTTGATTTGGCAGTTGATTTGGGCACGTCCATTGTCACTACGCATATCGGCATCGTTCCGCAGGAGGAGAACAGCCCGGTATATGAAACGATGCAGCGTGCGTGCGAAGAGCTGGGCATGTATGCGAAAAGCATGAATGCTTATTTTGCCATCGAGACAGGGCCGGAAACGGCGGCGCATTTGAAGCGGTTTCTCGATTCGCTTAGCACGAATGGCGTCTCGGTCAATTTCGATCCGGCGAATATGGTGATGGTGACCGGCGACGACCCGGTTCAAGGCGTCTATCAACTGAAGGATTATATCGTTCATACGCATGTGAAAGACGGCGTCCGCCTGCGCGTCGTCGATCCTCGCGAGGTGTACGGCGCGCTCGGTTATGAGCCGATGAGCCATGAACGGCTCGCCGAGGAAGCGCAGGCGGGCGCAAGCTATCGGGAGCTGCCGCTCGGCGAAGGCCGTGTGAAGTTTGATGACTATTTTAAGGCGCTTCAGGATATCGGGTACACGGGCTACCTGACCATCGAGCGTGAAGTCGGCAACAACCCGGAAGCGGATATTGCCAAAGCGATTCAATTTATTAAAGGTTATAAATAATTGCTGCAGTTAAGTGTATTGGATGCACCGAACGGACCTGATGTCCTGTTCGGTGCATTTTTGTGTTTCCGGAGATTTCATAGAAACGATTACATGTAATTTTTGATTTTTACCCGTAACCGCATAAATTACAGCTTGGACACGGTTCCAGCGCAATTGGTTATAATTGCGAAAGGGAGAGGAACACGGGTTTTCATCAAAAACTACACATGCATGCAAGATTGGCATATGGGGGAAACAAGTTATTTTGCAGGAAAAGGCAACGGCTGCCGGCTAAACGAAAATGACATATTTACGGTTTCCGCCTCTGTTGGCTATGGTTAATGTAAGCGCTGGCAAAGACCGGTTTGCGGAGATACAAGATATCACAACTTATATGAAATTGTTCGGGAGGGAGGATACGATGCAGCCTTCAAAAGCTATCTTGAGAGGCCGTACGCTTGCGCACAACGGAATAGGAAGAAACAAGCGGTGGAAGAGCGTACTGCAGAATTGGGAGCTATATCTGTTCATTGCGCCAGCTTTTTTCTACTTTCTTATTTTCAGCTACGGTCCGATGTACGGTATTCAAATCGCTTTTAAAAACTTTGTGCCGACTAAAGGAATATTGGGGAGTCCGTGGGTAGGCCTCGACCATTTCGTCCGATTCTTTGACTCCTATTATTTCTGGGATTTAATTTGGAACACGTTAAGCATTAGCCTGTATGACCTGGCGGTCGGGTTCCCGATTCCGATCATTCTCGCGCTTGCCTTCAATGAAGTGAAGGACGGTTTCTTCAAGCGGCTCGTTCAGACGGTCACCTATGCGCCGCATTTCATTTCCGTCGTTGTGATGGCAGGCATGATTATTACATTCTTGTCTCCGTCATCAGGTATTCTCATTTATATGTTAAAATGGCTCGGAATCGATGCACCGGATGTTTTGACAGACCCGGCCTGGTTCAAAACGATGTATGTATTCTCAGGCGTGTGGCAGAGCGCGGGATGGGGAACGATCATTTATTTGGCGGCGCTGGCCGGCGTCGATCCGCAATTGCATGAGGCGGCCATTATGGACGGGGCTTCGCGCTTCCAGCGTGTACGCCACATCAATATTCCCACGCTTGTGCCGACTATGACGATTTTATTAATTCTGAACATGGGCAGTCTCCTCGGTGTCGGCTTCGAGAAAATATTGCTGCTGCAAAATCCGTTGAACATGAGCTCCTCGGATGTCATTTCGACATTCGTGTACCGTTCAGGCCTCATCGATGCGCAGTATAGTTTCTCCACAGCGGTCGGCCTGTTTAATTCCGTCGTTAATGCCGTTCTGCTCATCATGGTGAACCAGATTGTACGCCGCACAAGCGAAAACAGTCTTTGGTAGAGAAAGGAGGTGGAATCGATGATATCCGGCGTGAGAGAAACGGGCAGGGATAAGCTATTTCTCATTTGCAATTATATTTATGTCATGTTGGCGCTTATCATTGTCGCTTATCCTGTCATTTACATGGTAAGCGCTTCGATCAGCAATCCCAAGTTCGTGGGCTCGGGGGAAATGTGGCTATGGCCGAAAGGGCTTACATTTAAGGGGTATCAGATCGTGTTTCAGAATCAAAAAATTTGGTCCGGCTACGGCAACACGATTTTCTACACGCTGCTTGGTACGGCAATTAACCTGCTTGTCACGATACCCGCAGCTTATGCGCTCAGCCGCAAAGACTTTGTCGGACGCCATTTCTTTATGGGGATGTTCATGGTGACGATGTTTTTCGGCGGCGGCCTTGTGCCCACGTATTTGCTGGTCAAAAACCTTGGCATGGTGAACACCGTCTGGGCCATCGTCATTCCGTCGGCGGCGTCGATCTGGAACATTATTGTAGCGCGGACTTTTTTCCAGTCCTCCATTCCTAAGGAATTACAGGATGCTGCGCAAATCGACGGATGTACCAACATGCGGCTGTTCCTTACAATTATATTGCCGCTCTCGATGCCGATTATTGCGGTTATGGCGTTATTCTATGGTGTAGGAAACTGGAACAGCTACTTCTCGGCGCTTATTTATTTAAATGATGAAGCCAAGTATCCGCTCCAATTGATTTTGCGTCAAATTCTTGTGTTGCAGGAAATGTCGGCGCAAGCGGGCGGTGCAATGGATTCTGCGTCTGCCGCAGCCTTGAATAACAAGGCGGAAGTCGCCTCGCTGGTCAAATATTCCGTCATTATCGTGTCCACGCTGCCGGTGATTGCGATTTATCCGTTTTTGCAGCGTTACTTTGTCCAAGGTGTCATGATCGGTTCCGTTAAGGGCTGATTTTGAACATAAATAGCCAGAATGGGGAGGATTCTCGAATGCATAAGTTACGTAAACCAGGGTTGCTGCTGCTCAGCCTCACAATGCTTTGCTCGATTGCAGCCGCGTGCAGCTCGTCCAATGAAGGACCGAAGACAGCCAACAACGGTGGAAGTAAGGGGGGCAATACGCCTGCCGCAACCTCCAATGTGAAGAAAGATGGATTCCCGATTGTGGATAAGCCGGTTGAGCTTACGATGATGGCGCCGGATACCGGCGTGGCAGATTGGGATAAATTACCCGTCCTGCAAGAGATGGAGAAGCTGACGAATGTAAAGCTGAAGTTCCAGAATGCGCCGCTGGACAGCTTTGACACGAAGAAAAACCTCGTCTTTGCAAGCGGAAGCTTGCCGGATATTTTCTACGCGGCCGATTTGAAGCCTTCCGAGCAGGTAACCTATGGCAGCCAAGGTGTCCTTCTCCCATTGGAAAAGCTGATCGATGACTATGCGCCGAACCTGAAGAAAATATTGGACGAGCATCCGGATCTCCGCAAATCGATGACGACGCCGGACGGACATATTTACGCGCTTCGTGCCATTGACCTGTCTGCAGTCTGGTATCGCGGACCGATGTGGTACAACGGTAAATTCCTGAAAAAGTTCGGCATGGAAAACAAGCTTCCGGCGACAACGGAAGAATTGTATACCTATCTTAAGCGAGTGAAGGACGAGGATGCGAACGGCAACGGCAAGCCGGATGAAATTCCGCTCACTTCCGTCAAGCTGGACGATTTGCGCATGTATTTCTTCGGCTTTTGGGGCATGTACAATGACGGCATTTACTCGGACAAGGCCGGCAAGGTTCATTATCCGTGGCAGGAAGAGGGTTACAAGGGCTATTTGACCTTTATGAACCGCCTGTGGAATGAGAACTTGCTGGATCACGAGACGTTCTCGCAAACGGACGAGCAGAAGAAAGCGAAAGGCAAAAACAATCAAATTGCACTTTTCAGCGATTACTTCCCTTACTTTACGCTTGGCGGCGAACCGAGCAAGGACAATCCGCTCATGACGCCGGTAGCGAGCGACATTGCCGGAACGCCTGTCTACGGGAAACATCCGGGCATTTCTTCAAACGGCACGTTTGCGATTTCGAGTACGAACCCGAATCCTGAAGCATCCATGCGCTGGGTTGATTATCTCTACGGCTACGAGGGTGCAACTCTGTTCTCCCAAGGACCTGAAAATCTGCTTTGGAAGTATACGAATAAAGAGAAGCATGAGAAAGAATGGCTGCCGGTTCCGGGCGGCAAAGAACGTGAGGAATATAAAGGCACAATGACACCAAATTACGGCATCGTGAATCCGGGCGTTAATGACAACTCGTTCAGCCTCGGTTTGCGAAGCGATTTCGACAACTGGATTGATGAGGAGAATGCGAAGAAGCTGACTCCGATCGGCAAGGCTCCTTTCGCGGATGTGTTCCTGTCAACGGAGGAGCAGTCGGAAGTGTCTGCGCTTCAATCCGATCTGGACACCTATGTGAAGCAAATGGAAGCCAAATTCGTGACGGGCGCGGAGCCTCTGTCGAACTGGGATAAATACAAGGCCCAGCTTCAGAAGATGGGAAGCGACAAAATCGTTACCATCTATCAGGGCGCTTATGACCGTTGGAACTCGGGCAAGTAAGAAATAAAACAGCATGAGGCCTATGGCAGCAACACGCCATGCAGGCTCTCAGGTTACGTTCGCAGCGGACCTGCGGCTGAAGCCGGTACACAAAGCAGCTTCCCGCCATGATTGCATTGTGGCGGGGGCTGTTTCGGTTTTATTGCAGTTGCAGATGATCCTCCGCATCAGAAGTTTGCGCTTGCATTTGACGGAATTGCCCCGGTGTCAGTCCGGTTTCCTTCTTGAATTTGCGGATAAAGTTCGGCGTGTCCAGATAGCCGACGCGCAGAATGATGTCTTTGAGCGGATCGTTCGTCGTTCTGAGCTGATGCTTAACCGCCTCCAACCGTTTTTGCCAGATATATTGGATGAAGTTCGTGCCGACCTTCTCTTTGAAGGAACGGCTGAGATGAGAAGGTGAAATCGTAAATTCCAGGGAAAGGGTTTCGAGACTTAGCGTATGATCCATATAATGAGTGTCGATATAGCTCACGATCCGATCCATGAGCGAATGTTCTTCCTTCTTGTGATTCCGCTCGACCTGGGCGCAAATCCGGGAAGCGAGCAGAGAGAAATTTCGTTCAAGCTCCTCAAACGAGCCGGCCATGAAGTTCGGTCCCGCCTCTTGCAGAACATGGTGGATGCCAAGCTCTGATGCCGTCTTGAGCATGGTGTTCAGAATATCGAAGCAAACGCATCGGATGAGCAGCGGTGACAGCTCCGAAGTTTGCAACTCGAGCAAAGACTGCCGGATCATCTGAAGAGCTACATCCGAATTCCCCAGCTTCAGACTTTGCGTGAGCTTCAGCAAGACACTGTTGTCGATCCAGGCGGTCTCTTGCTGCAAATAAGAGGGCTTCTCGAAATAGGCAATTGCAGTGGGGCCGCCGGATGTGAGCATTTCCAGGGCGGAGCAGGCTTCGATAAAAGACTGATTCAGCTGCTCCAGACTTGGATAGCATGTTCCGACGCCGATGGCCAGATTGTCATGGGACATATCCTGCACCATGCTGCGCACCTCTTCCACGATCAGCTGCACATGCGTAAATTCGTCCATGCGGCGGTCCGGATGGAAGCTGACAATAAGCGCAAGCTGGTCCAATTGGGGAAGCTCGACACCATAAGCTTGGGCGGCAAGCTCAGGAAACCGGATATGGGAAAGCATTCGAATCATCTCTTGGAGGTCGTGAAGATCACCATGCTCGTTCTCTTGCTGGGTCCATCGGATGACCATCGCGAAGCAATGCGACTGATCGAACTGCAAATTGAACGCTGCAAGAAGGTCAGGCGATAAGCTGCGGATGCCGCCGTATTTCAGCAGCATGGAAAGAAAATGGTTGCGTGCATAGGGTTCTTGGAGGTCGATTTTGGAGCTGTAATCCTGCAAGGTTGTCCGAATACGTTCCAGCTCATTGCCTGAAGTGCGGTCCTTGCCGGACTTCGTATTCGCGAAGTTGACAAGCTCCACAATCGGCAAATACTGCATTCTGGCCAATGCAAGCGCAATGGCTGCCCCGACAAGCACGAGGATGCAGAACAAGATCATAATAAAGCTGCGAACCTGCAGCACGCTGCTAAAAAATTGATCACTGGTCATTAACGTGACATACGTCCAGCCGTTCTTTTCGGATTTGACGGAAACGACAGAATGAGCCCGGCCGTCGATGATCTGTTTATGAATGCCGTCGGAGAGCCGGAAGAGCGGGAGGACGGCATCCGCTGCCAGAGACTCGCCGTTACCGCTGTGCGTCAGGATATGGCCCTTAGCGTCAAAAATATAAGTTAAGCCGCGATAGTTGCCAAGTACGGACTCGATCAGGCCGGTAACTTCCGATTCACGAATCAAGTACATGACAGAGCCGTGAGGATTGGGGCTGTTCGGTGTGATCGGAACGTTGTATACAAGCATCGACTGCTCCAGATTCGCGTTGCGGACGACTACATCGGCGGGCCGCATGCTTGGGAATTTGGCCGTATTGAGTTCTTTTACCAGATCGTCAGATTTCCAGTTTCGGAAGCCATAGTTGCCTGCGAACACCTGAAGATTGGACATGCCTTTCGAGGAGTAGATTCTGTCGTCTTGATGATAGTACAGAAACAGTTCTCCGATAATGGAGCTGGTTGCTTTGTAGTTGTTCAAGGCAAGTATCGAATCCCTGCTGTCATACGGGTCATGGACTTTGTAACGGGTCAGCCGCTCATCATAAGCGATACGGGTAGCAATCTCGTTCAATTCCTTAATACGGCCGTCGATCACCGTCTTCGTCTGCGTCAGCTGATTAAGGTGGGCTTGCCCGATTTCCGATTGCAGATTGGTGACCGCATTGCGGTAAATGAATACGGTTGCAAGAATGAGCGGGATGAGCAGGATAAACAAGTAAGATCCGATGAATTTCAGAAACAGTTTCGATTTAAAGTAATTCCGGTTCATGCCCGTTGCCTCCTTGAGTTCAATAGTAAAAAGTCCGCAACCCATCGGTCGTCGGTGTTGTACGGCGGAACAGCAGGCGCACCAGGGTGAGCAATGCGCATGTTGCAAGGGCGCGTGAAATCACCCGGCTATGATGAATTTAATGGATTTACAAAGGTGTTGTCAAATCATGGACGGCAGCAGAGTTGAGTTACAGTATGAATCCATAGGACGGCAGAAGATATGCATGAGCATGTGATGCACTAAAGCTGGAATGGAACGTGGAGCTGGAGAGGTACGGCGGCTCCGGCAAAGGTATTACGCATAACAAGCAATGTGCTGCCAGACCGGCAGCTTGGTGTGCCAAAACACGGGAGGAGGCTAAAGCTATGATCAGATCCGGAGTACCGGAGCCGAGGATTGACTTTGCGCCGAAGCATTACATATGCCGCCGTGCAGACGGCGAGCTTACCCTGGATGGACGGATTGACAAGCCGTTCTGGGAGAAAGCGGATTGGACTGATACGTTCGTCGATATCGAAGGCGATCTTCGTCCGCTGCCGCCGAAGCGGACGCGGGTCAAAATGCTATGGGACGACCGCTATTTCTATTTTGCGGCAGAACTGATGGAAGATCAGATTTGGGCAACGCTGACGGAGCGGGATTCGGTCATCTTTTATGACAATGACTTTGAAATCTTCATCGATCCAGACGGCGATTCGCATCAATACTACGAGTTTGAAATCAATGCGCTGAACACCGTATGGGACTTGCTGCTCGTCAAGCCGTACAGAGACGGCGGCCCTCCGGTAAACGGCTGGGATATTGGGGGGCTGAAGACGGCCGTTCATATTGACGGGAAGCTCAACGTACCGGGGGCGGACAACCGCAAGTGGACTATTGAGGTCGCAATGCCTTGGACGAGCCTGGGGGAATGCGCATCCGCAGGAAGGCCGCCAGTAGCAGGGGAGTTCTGGCGTGTTAATTTTTCCCGCGTTGAATGGAGAACGGAGGTTCATAACGGCAAATACCGCAAAGTGGTGAATCCGGCATCCGGCAAGCCCTACCCGGAAGATAATTGGGTCTGGTCGCCGATGGGGATTGTTAACATGCATTATCCCGAGCTGTGGGGCTATGTCGTCTTTGCCGATCAGGATGGTCCGGACACGTTCGAACTCCCTCCGGATGAGCTTGTGAAATGGGAGCTGCGCAAGCTGTATTACCGGCAGCGGAACTATTATGAAGCACATGGCAGGTTCACGCGTGAAGCAGAGAAGCTTATGGGAGACGAGAGCTGGAGCATACAGCCGACCATCGAGACGACGAGCCGGTCGTTCCTGCTGTCGGCTCCGTCGGTTGACGGAACGGCGACTATATATATTCGTGAGGACGGAAAGCTGTGGAAGGAGTGAGAGGCGTGACGGAACAAACTGGTGTATTTTCGTTGGACACAGCGGCTATGGAGCGGATTGAGCGGAAGTTCCAAGAGAAGCGGCAGCTCGCTAAGGCAAGAGAGCGGGAGCTGTTTCATGTTTTCGATGAACCGTTGACGGAGGAAGAAGAATGGGCGCTCAAATTGCTGTATGCGTATATGCCAGTGAACGATTTGGCCGATTATAACGGTGAGCTGTTTCTCAGCCATGTTCGGACAACGCTGGACATACGCCGACAGATGCCTTGGGGGCAACGGGTTCCGGACCCTTTGTTTCTTCATTTTGTGCTGCCTTACCGGGTCAATACGGAGAATATCGAGGACAGCAGAGGTATTCTGTTCCGTGAATTGGCCGAGCGGACAAAGGGCTTGCCGATGGCATCCGCCATTCTGGAGACAAATTACTGGTGCCATGAAAAAGCAACTTATATCGGCAGCGATCTGCGCACGGTGTCTCCGCTGACGATGCTGAGAACGGCGCGGGGGCGGTGCGGAGAAGAGTCGACGCTTGCCGTAGCTGCATTGCGCAGCATCGGCATTCCGGCCCGCCAGGTGTATACGCCGCGCTGGGCGCATTGCGACGACAACCATGCCTGGGTGGAAGCCTGGGCGGACGGCACATGGCATTACCTAGGCGCTTGTGAGCCGGAAGCGCGTCTGGATCAAGGGTGGTTCAGCCCTCCGTCAAGACGTGCGATGCTGATTAATACTCGCATTCTTGCCCGTTATCCGGGTCCGGAGGATATTACGCTTGCGGATCCGTGGTTTACGGAAATCAATTTGCTGGAAAGCTATGCGCCGACACGTACGGTGAAGGTGACGGTCAAGGACATGCACGGCAAGCCGGTGTACGGTGCGTATGTTGAATTCCAACTATATAATATGGCGGAATTTTATCCGATTGCGATAGTACCAACGAATGAGCAGGGAGAAGCGTCGTTGAAAACCGGATGCGGCGATCTCCTCATCCGAGCGGTTAAGGACGGATGTTGGGGCGAACAAAAGGCGGCGGCCGACGGAGGCGGCGAGCTGGAGCTGGTCATTGACCGGCGTGAGCAGCCGACAGCCAGCCAGGATTTCGACATGGCGCCCCCGCCGGAACGGGAGGGAGAACCAGTTGAACCGCTCTCCGAGGACGCGCTGCTCCGGCATCAAGCCCGTTTGGAGGAAGGCACGTCCATCCGGACGGGATATGAGGCCTCCTTCCTGACGGAGGCTGGAGCAGAAGAGGTTGCTAAGCGCGCCGGCCTTCCAGCCGACCGGGTATGGGATATATTGCGCAAGGCGCGTGGCAACGGCCGCGAAATTGCTGCGTTTCTCGAGGAGCGCGCACCGGCTTACGGGGAATGGCCTTTGCGGCTGTTGGAAAGGATGAACGAGAAGGACTTGGCAGATACATTCCGGCCCGCGCTCGATGATTTTCTCATCGGGGCGCTGGCCCTTTCCGACGGGATGGATGAGGAGTTGTTCAGTGCCTATGTCCTCTGTCCGCGCGTTCGTTATGAGATGCTTGGGGCCCACAGGCGCGAGTTCCAGGAAGCGTTCCGGCGCGAGGCTGAGCTGTACAGAAACGAGCCTGCACAACTTGCCCGGTGGATCGAGTCCACTTTCCGCATTTGGGAGGATCTCCCCTATTTAAAGGGCAGGGGAACGCCGCTGGGCACATTCAACCTGAAGGCGGGGGACCCCGACTCTCTTCGGATTCTGTTCGTCGCCGTCTGCCGCAGCCTGGGCATACCGGCCCGCCTTCATCCGAGCGAGCAAAAGCCGCAGTATTGGATGGACGGCGCTTGGAAAGACGCGCGGGTGGCGAAGGGACCGGCGGAGCCATTATCGCCGTCCCAACCGGGGATGCTGCGCTTGCTGTGGGATAGCGCCGCCCCGAATGAAGCCTCCCAAGCTGCATATGCGGTCAATTTCACAGTTGCCCGCCTGGAAGGCGGACGCTACAAAACGCTGGACTATCCTCATGGGAAATCGGATGTGTACGACGAAACGTTTGAAGTTGAGCAGGGCTCTTATCGGCTCACATCAGGTGTGCGGCTTCCGGACGGAACGGTGCGGGCGCGGTTTGTATTTTTTGCCGTTCGCGCTGGGGAGTTGACGGAGGTTCCTCTGACATTCCGCCGATTAGAGATGAACCTGCCGGTCCTCGGTGAGATGGACCGTACCGGCTTGCTGGCATCGTGGGAAGGAGCGGAAAAGCCATTGGGCGAGTGGATCGGCAGGTGCAGCGCGTTGGTCTCCTGGCTGGAGCCGGAACGGGAGCCTTCCAAGCATCTCCTCCGCGAGCTAACGGAGCTGCAGGCTTCGTTCACGGAGCAAGCCGTCCCCGTCGTTCTGATTGTCGGAGACCGGCAGCTGACTGCGTCCTTCGATCCGGGAAGCTATCCGGCGCTGCCTGCGGGGACCCGTTTTGCCCGTGACGCCACCTATGCATTGCTCCCGGCGTTCCTCTCCGAGCCGCCTGCAAGTGAAGCGGGCTTTCCGCATCTCATGGTGCTGGACGAGAAAGGCCGCATTCGGTACACGGCCTCCGGGTACAGATTGGGAGCGGCCAAGGAAGCGCTGGAAGTGTTGATGAGCCTACGGCAATAAGCGGGAGGGCAGCAAAAGTTACAGTGAAATAAAGGATAGTCAAGCACAGACGGGAATCCGTTTGTGCTTTTTTGGCATTGACATGCTTTGAAAACGCATACTATACTCAGGTAGACAGAAACGATCATAAACGGTCAATAAGAGTCAGACTCAATCAAGGAAACAGTCAGCACATTGTCGGGACATTCATTCAGGAGGTGGAGGCCTCTTTATGTACGAAGCGGAACGAAAACGCAGCATCTTGGCTTTATTAAAGGAGCAGGAACGGGTAGAGGTGCAGGATCTGATTCAACTGCTGGACGTATCAGAATCTACGGTCCGGCGGGATTTGAAGGAACTGGAGCAAAGCGGCTTGCTCAAACGCACGCACGGCGGGGCGGTTCCCGTGCATACGGTCAACTATGAGCCGACGTTCAGCGAGAAGGAGATTACTCACCGGGAGCAAAAGCAGGCGATCGCCCGGGAGGCGTCGGCGCTTGTAAGCGAGGGCGACGTAATCCTGTTGGATTCGGGAACCACGATGGTGTATCTGGCCAGAGAGCTGAAGCGGTTCCAGCGGCTTACGGTGGTCACCAATGCGATTCCGGTAGCGCAGGAGCTGCTTGGTTGCGGGGGGATTGAGCTGATCTTGCTGGGCGGTACGCTGCGAAAGGATATTTTGTCGCTGGTTGGGCCTTTTGCTGAAGAAATTCTTGGGAAACTGCATGTGGACACCGCTTTTATTGCAACCAATGCGATTCATGCCGAAGCAGGGCTCAGCACGCCGAACGTGACGGAGGCCAGCATGAAACGCAGGATGATTGCTTCGAGCAAACGGGCGGTTCTGTTGGCGGACTCCTCCAAAATAGGGAATATAACGTTGGTGAACTTTGCTTCCTTGAAGGATATCGACCTGTTTATCACAGATGGGGAAGCTTCAGAGGGACTTGCGGAACTGGAAGCAGCCGGATTACAGGTGAAGGCAGCAGCAGAGAGAAAGTAAAGTATTCATAGAATGAGGTGCCATATGTACGATGTAGTAGCGCTTGGCGAGCTATTGATTGATTTCACGCCGCAGGCTTCGCCTGACGGAAAAGAAACCTTCTTTCAGAAAAATCCTGGCGGAGCTCCGGCTAACGTGCTGGCCGCTTTATCCCGGCAGGGGAAGCGGACCGCCTTCATCGGAAAGGTAGGCGCGGATGCTTTCGGGACATTTTTGGCGGACGTTCTGGAGACTAACGGTATTTCCACGCGAGGCATGCGTTTCTCGGAAACGGAGAACACCACGCTGGCGTTTGTGGAGCTGAACAGCGAAGGTGACCGTACGTTCACGTTCTACAGGAAACCCGGGGCGGATATGATGCTGCAGGAATCGGAGCTGGATAATGAGTTGATTGCGGATGCGCGTGTGTTCCATTACGGGTCGATCTCGATGACGAACGAGCCTTCCCGCACGGCAACGCTGAAAGCAATCGGGTATGCGAAGGAGCAAGGGCTGCTGATCTCGTACGATCCGAATCTGCGCCTGCCGCTGTGGCCGGACGCGGCTGCGGCTAAAAGAGCCATCCTTGATGCAATGGGATATGCGGATGTGTTGAAGATCTCCGAGGAGGAGCTGGTGTTTCTGACCGGCACGGAGGATGCCGAAGCGGGTTCGGCTCAGCTTCGGGAGCAGTTCGGCATTTCGCTCATTTGTGTCACGATGGGCGAGAAGGGGTGCTTTTACCGTGCCGGCGGGATCACCGGCCACGTTCCCGCTTTCCGTGTGAAGCCGGTGGATACGACCGGCGCGGGCGATGCGTTTATGGGCGGCGTGCTGTCGCAGCTGCTGGATGCGCCGGCCCCGCTGGCTGCCTTGACGCGGGAGCAGCTGGACGGCATCATCGCGTTCGGCAACGCGATGGGGTCGCTGGCGACGACGCGGCGCGGCGCGATCCCGGCGATGCCGTCGCCGGAGGAAGTTCGGGAGCAGCTGGCCTCGAGTAAGTAAGCATTTTATATTAGAGAAAAGGTGCTGAATATGATGACGACTTCCTTTTACAATGAAAAGTTTCGTCCGCAGTTTCATTTTACCCCTGAAGCTCATTGGATGAATGATCCGAACGGGATGGTATTTTTTGAAGGAGAGTACCATTTGTTTTATCAATATTACCCGAACGGGACGGTATGGGGGCCGATGCACTGGGGGCATGCGGTAAGCCGGGATCTGGTTCACTGGGAGCATCTGCCCGTAGCGCTCGCACCGGATGAACATGGTTATATTTTCTCGGGAAGTGCGGTCGTGGATTGGAAGGACAGCAGCGGGCTGTTTGGCGGAAAGCCAGGTTTGGTTGCCATCTTCACGCATCACAGGTTTGATGAGGAAGCTCAGGTTGTGAGGCAGAGCCAAAGTATCGCTTATAGTGCGGACCGGGGCAGAACCTGGCTGACCTATGAGGGCAACCCGGTGTTGAAGGGCGAGGGAATTGTCGATTTTCGGGATCCGAAAGTGTTCTGGCACGAACCTTCGCAGCATTGGATCATGGTGTTGGCTGTGGGCGATCATGCGCGTTTCTATCGTTCTGCGGATTTGTTAAACTGGACATTCTGTTCCGAGTTTGGCCGCGAAGAGGGATCCCATGACGGCGTATGGGAATGCCCGGATTTGTTTGAGCTCCCTGTAGAAGGTTCGGCAGGGGACAAGCGGTGGGTGTTGATTATCAGCATTGGCAACGAGGAAGGAGTTCCGGAAGGGTCGCGGACGCAATATTTCGTCGGCCGCTTTGACGGGGAAACGTTCGTGAACGAGGAGTCGGCGGATCAGGTGCTCTGGCTGGACCATGGACGGGACAACTATGCGGGAGTTACCTGGTCAGATATTCCGGAGGAGGACGGCCGGAGGCTGTTCATCGGGTGGATGAGCAACTGGAAGTATGCGAACCTGACTCCTACGGAAAGCTGGAGAGGCGCCATGACGCTGCCGCGGGAGCTCTGGCTGAAGAAAGAGACCGGTGGTATCCGGCTATATCAGAAGCCTGTGGAAGAGTTGAATTCTTTACGGGTAAGAACGGTTACCTTACAAGAGAGACTTGTGGCCGCAGAGACACAGCTGCTCCTAGAATCAGGCAATGGTTTGCTGGAAGTGGAAGGAACGGTGAATGTGAACGAATCCGGGGCAGCTGAGTTCGGATTTAGATTGGACTATGCGTCTGGGCAGTCCGGTACGGTCGGATTTGATTTGAAGCGCAGCACTGTGTTTATTGACAGAAGCGGTTTGGAGGGGGATGTGCCTTTCCATGAAACGTTTGCGGGCAGGCATGAGGCGAGTGTACAGGGGGATCATGAAACGGTTACGTTCCGAATCTATGTTGACCGCTCCTCTGTGGAAATCTTTGCAAACGGGGGCCAAGCTGCGCTGACGGATCTTATCTTTCCTGAGTCAGAAGAGTTCGAGCTTTCCTTCTATTCGGCAGGCGGAAGCGTTGAAATCGTAGAGTTGAACATACATGAACTGGCGTCTGTTTATGAGTAACTAGAGTAATATAGTGCTGTTACCAAAGGATCGGCGGAAAGAGTAACTTTTCGGGCAGATTGGTGCGAGTTAGTGATACCACATATCACTAACTCTATCTGTCGGGCGAGCTAGTGATATCATATAGCACTAACATGGCCGGATCGGCGGAAAAAGTAACTTTTAGGGCAGATTGGTGCAAGTTAGTGATACCACGTATCACTAACTCTCTCTGCAGGCGAGCTAGTGATATCATATAGCACTAACATGGCCGGATCGGCGGAAAAAGTAACTTTTAGGGCAGATTGGTGCAAGTTAGTGATACCACATATCACTAACTCTCTCTGTCGGGCGAGCTAGTGATATCATATAGCACTAACATGGCCGGATCGGCGGAAAAAGTAACTTTTAGGGTAGATTGGTGCAACTTAGTGATTCCACGTATCACTAACTCTATCTGTCGGGCCAGCTAGTGATACCACATAGCACTAACATGGCGGGATCGGCGAAAAAAGTAACTTTTCGGGCAGATTGGTGCGAGTTAGTGATACCACATATCACTAACTCTATCTGTCGGGCCAGCTAGTGATACCACATAGCACTAACACAGCGGGATCGGCGGAAAAAGTAACTTTTAGGGCAGATTGGTGCAAGTTAGTGATACCACGTATCACTAACTCTATCTGTCGGGCCAGCTAGTGATACCACATAGCACTAACATGGCGGGATCTGCGGGAATAGCCCAATTACACCTTAAACGATCTTCCCACCAACGGATACAACCACTTCACACCCTTGGGCGTTAACGTATCCGCAGCAAGGTGGGAGACATAGCCGGCGACGGCGGTGTTCATCAGCCCGGGGATGCCCAGCTGCCGTTCCAGCCCTGTACTGATTGCGGCCCATGCCAGAATGGCCCACACCGTATGGGACAACCCGCGGTGCTTTAGCCAGGGTACCCAGGCGATGAATAAACCGAAGCCGGCGAGCCAATGCATTTGCATGGTAAATCCGGCGTACAGCAGACCGCAGCCAACTAGACTGACCAGGCTGTTGCGCAGGACACCTTCCCGGACGACCAGTCCAAGGAGAAGAATCATAACGGAAACAGCGGCAAATTTCCAATACAGCTGTCCGTTCAACACATATTGCAAGCCTACAACGACCGCGAGGATCACTCCCGCGGTCGTTGTCCATTGTTGGAACATGCGGGATGCCTTATCCAGCTTGCTGCTCAGCATGCTGGGGCCGTCGAGGTCCGCAGCAAGTGCGGAAAAGCCTGCAACGGCAATGTAGATGGCGGCATTAGTTAATGTAAACGGATTTAATGAAGCAGACGCGATCCCGATAGCAGCGCCGATCGCAAGATGGGTGGTTCCTTTCATTACAGGCCTCCGATGACTGATATGTATGATACAAGCAAACAAATGTTCCTGTAAGGATTATACCTGATTTGAAGAAAACTTTACACCCTATCCCTGATTAATTCCCCTCCTGCCTATGCCTCGCCCGGTATTCCATTGGGGTTATGCCAAGATGGCGCTTAAACTATGCCGGTACCAAACAAGACGTTGATTTTGTACTAGTTTTCATTGGTCTGCTGACTTGTAAGGGCTTACACCTTTCTCTATGCTGAAATTACCCTACGGGGAAGATGTTATGAGGAGGTTTAGATTCATGAAGCAACTGCGCTTTATGCCTGCCCTGCGTGCATCGCTGCTTGCCGTATCGCTGGCCGTATCAGGGCTGGCGGCACCTATGGCTTCTGCGGAAACCGGTGCGGTACCGGTCAAGGTAGACTGGAAAAAGGAAACGGGGAAAGTAACGGATTTTATGTACGGGTTAAATGCGTTTCAGGCTTTTAATCCCGAAGTATCGGGCAATCCGGTATACAACAAGAATTTGAACTATATGAACCCGGGCGTGCTCCGCTTTCACAGCTGGGAGTTGATGGGGGACTCCAAAACGACAAGAAACGGCTGGATCGACACGGCCAACCGCAAGTGGGATGCGGATAAAATCAAGGCGTCTATTCAAGGATTGAGCCCGGATCATCCGGAGATTATGATCAACATCCCCGGCTGGCCGTCCTGGATGGACACCAATAATGACGGGTATCTGGATCAGGACCAGATCCAGGCCTTTGCGGAGTTTTGTGCAGACCTGGTGCGGATTGTTAATGTCGATGGCGGCTTCAAGGTGAAGTACTGGGAGCCAACGAACGAACGCGATGACCCGTACTATGTTCATTTCCGGAATGCCGGCCAGGCGGATCGCTTGGATGAATTGATTGGCATCTATAACGAATGCGCTAAGGCGATGAAAGCGGTAGATCCGACCATTCATACAGGCGGCTTGGCCTTCGCGCGCGGCGACTTGTACGATCAGGTGGAACGCTTTGTGGCGGGGACTGTCAATGAGGGCACGCTGGATTTCCTGGCCTATCATTTCTATGCCAGCGGAGATTTGGGGCAGTCCGACAAGGAGATTTACGATCGGGTGAACCCTGCGGATCCTTCCGTCAATTCGCTTGCTAAGCACACGAAGGACATCCGTGCCATCCTGGATGCGGCAAGCCCTGAGCACCATATTCCCTTATGGATGGATGAGTACAACGTCAGCTGGTCTTGGACCAACAACGATCCGCGGATGAGTAACTTTAAGGGTGCTGTGTTCGATGCGTTGACTATGGTTTATGCGCAGCGTAACGGTGCGGATGTAACAGCGGCATGGAATGATTACGACGGAGTTTACGGCAAAATGACAGGTGACGACTACGCGTTCCGACCGTCGGCGCATACGTTTCAGCTGTTGAACAACTATTTTACAGGAGATGTTGTAGAGGTATCCTCTGCGGATGAAATGAAGGTGGTTGCTTACGCTGTTACAGACCGCAAAGCGGATGTTCATTCCCTGATGGCCATCAACCGTACGGACGATGTGCAGCTGATTCAGCCTTCATTGGCGGGAATGAAGAAGAGCCGCGGTGCCATTCAGCAGCATCAGCTGTCGGAAGCGGGGTACGGGATTGCTTCCGCTGAATGGGAAAAGGTAGACAGCCATATTGTTGCTATTCCTCCGCATTCTGTAACTGTGTGGACGGACAGCACTACGGTGCCGAGCCAGCTGCCGCCGCCTTTAGTGACTGCGCAGAAACCGCCTGCAGGTACGGAAAACCCGGCACCTGGCGAGGAAAGCAACTTGAGCGGGAGAGTGACGGATACCTCTTCGGTAAATCTGACCTCCGAAGGCACTTTGGATTGGGCGGCATGGGGCACGGATACGGCAAATCCGACGGCAGCCGTGCGGAAAGCAGGCGGCGGACAGCAAATCTCCGACGTGCAGTTAATCGGCGACCCGAAAGTATACGGCTACACCCCCCAATGGTGGGGCACACATAAGGCGACTTGGACGGACGGCGACCCTGTGGCTGCTGCCCAGGATACATCGGGAGCACTTGTAGCGGAGGGCACCGGTAAAGGCTTTACCTTCACGGTACCGGCGGATACGACGGAGAAGCAGCTGAAGGTGTACTTAGGGGTCATGGGAGCCAAAGGCGTCCTGACAGCGCATCTGAGTGACGGAAGCGCTCCTGATTTCGTTACTTCCTATAATGACAGCGACCCGAATGTTATTAATAACAGCAGCGGCGCCCGCGCCAAGGCAGTCGTGCTGAATTTCAAGGCGAATTCCCCGGGCCAGACGCTTACCGTATCTTATGTGATGAATTATAACCACTGGGGCAACGCGCTCTGGCTGCAGGGTGCGACGTTGTCATCACCGAAATCCGCTATGATGCGAGGCAGTGTAGCTCCGTCCTCCTCGGCAGATTTGACGAAAGAAGGAAATCTGGATTGGGCCGTATGGGGAACCGATGCAGCGAACCCGCAAGCGGCAGTGAGCAAAGCGGATGTCCCGAAACAAATTTCCGGTCTGACGTTATTGGGCAAACCTGAGTATGTAAAAGCCTATACCGGCGATTGGTGGGGGACGCACAGCGCTTCCTGGTCCGACGGAACGCCGGTCCCTGCGGCATCCAATTCCACGGCCGCCATTGTCACGGGAGGTCCGCAAGGTAGTGGGTTTAAGCTCAGTGTGCCTGCCGATACAACGGCCAAAACCCTTAAGCTGTATTTGGGCGTCATGGGGACCAAAGGTGTCTTGAAAGCCCATCTAAGCGATAACAGTGCTCCGGATTTTGTTACGTCCAACAATGATTCCGATCCTACCGTAATCAACAACAGCGGCGGACCTGCAAGTAAAGTAGTCACGATCACCTATCAGGCAGCCTCGGAAGGGCAGACGCTGGATATTGAGTTTACGCTAAATTACAACCACTGGGGGAATACGTTGTGGCTGCAGAGCGCTTCGCTTTCCGGTGCCGATATTCTTCCGCCTGCAGCTCCGGGAGATGTGGCTTTGCTGTCTCCGCCATCCTCAACTTCTGCAGCCATTACATGGAGTGAGGCAGCGGATAATGTAAAAGTGACAGGCTATGAAGTGTATAAAGACGGCGTATATGTCGGTTCTACGACAGCACCGACACGCACCTATTATCTGCACGGATTGGTACCGAACCAAAGCAGCACCGTCACTGTGAAGGCAAGAGACGCGGCTGGAAATCGGTCGGAGGCGAGCGCGCCGCTGGCCATTACGGCTACCGATGACGCACAAAGGCCGACAACCGTAACGCTGTCCGCCGGCGAAGGGGAAAACGGCTCGCTCCTGTTGAGCTGGACGACGTCGTTCGACGATTCAGCAGTGAAAGCATACAAGGTTTATGACGGGAATACGCTTTTGGGTACCGTGGATGCTGCCCAACGCTCTTTCATCATCCCGGGTGAAGGGGAGAAGTACAAATTTACAGTCGTCTCTGTGGATTCCAAGGACCTGCCGTCCGAAACCAGCAATACGGTCGAATGGACAAAGAACGGTAAGGTAAAAACCAAATAAAGCTTGGGTGACTCCCGTCTTTGTATGTTAAGACGGGAGTTTTGTTGTAAAAGTATACCTTTTCGTTGTTTTGAACGAT
This sequence comes from Paenibacillus gansuensis, assembly GCF_042684925.1. Classification (NCBI taxonomy): domain Bacteria; kingdom Bacillati; phylum Bacillota; class Bacilli; order Caryophanales; family Paenibacillaceae; genus Paenibacillus; species Paenibacillus gansuensis. Next base: position 60,147 of record NZ_JBHUME010000015.1, read on the forward strand.
GGCGGACTTCGCGGTTAGGGGCGTAATGTATAGGGTGTAGGCAGTCTTTTGAAGCGCTTACAAATTGTTGGTCGGAGGTGATGGGAATATCGGATACAGCATGTTCAACAGCAGGCTAGAGTCGCTCTAAGTGTACCGCAATTCAAGCAGCATCCGGTCACAGGCAAGCTTTGCTAGGTTGGTTTGCATTCCATTTTGTAATTAGAGGAGGAAGTTCATGAAACAGAAGTGGAAAAAGTTCGGGGCCCTGACGGTCGCAGCGGCACTAGTAACAAGCTTGATCTCGTTCTCCCCGGTATCGGCGGCATCAGTAACGGCCACTGTCAATTGGGGAAGCAATCAGGGTTCCACCACGAACTACAGTTACGGTTTGAATATTTTTAAAGCGCAGGAAGGAACCGTTGCATCGGATACCGATTATAAGAACAATGTGGCATACATGAAACCGGGGATCATCCGGTATCACCGTGCGGATCAGATGGGAGAGTCCACGACAGGCAACGGCTGGGTGAAAAATCCGGGGGCTTCGAACTACTCCTGGGATGCCGCTAAAATCGGTACCATCCTCTCCAACACGTTCAGCAACAATCCTACACGGATGATCAATATTGCCAACTGGCCGGCCTACATGGACGACGGTACAGGCAAGCTGAAAACGACGATGTATGATGCGTATGCGGCTTTTTGTGCGAACCTGGTGCAGATTGTGAACATCGATCAGGGCCGCAATGTTCAATATTGGGAAGTGCTGAACGAGAAGGACGACACGTACGCCTCGAATATGGCTGAGCTGGCGACGATATACAAGAAAGCCTACGATGCGATGAGAGCGAAGAGCTCTACGATCAAAATCGGGGGGCCTGCATTCGCAAGACCGGATCTTACAGCCCGTGTCGATACGTTTGTGGCTAATGCCCATACGAAACTGGACTTTATCTCCTATCACACTTATTCCAGCGGCAGCACGTCCGACACGAACGCCTCCATTTGGAACAGTGCGCAAGGTCTCGGAGCCACGACTACAAGTATCAAAAATATTATTGCTAACTACACGACACGTGCCATCGAGACGTTCCACGATGAGTACAATATCAGCTGGAACCCGCCGGATGGCCGTATGAACAATGAGAAGGGCATGATCTTCGATGCCTTGTCGCTGATCTCCATCACTAAAGCCGGGGCAACGGGTTCGATGGCCTGGAACGAGTCGGACGGCTGGTACGGAAAGCTGGAAGGCTGGGCTCCGTATAACAAGCGTGCTTCCGCACATCTGTATAACCTGTTCAATACGGATATGGGCGGAACGATCGCGGGCTCAACAACAAGCGATGCCTCGAAAATCGATTTGATGGGTACTTATGGAGGCAGCTGGAAAAAGCTTGCGCTAGTCAACCGCTCTGGGGCGGATCAGACGCTTCAGCTTTCTTTCAGCGGATGGTCGACTTCGATTCCGGGAAATACCTTGTTTACGGTGAAGCGCGTATACGGTTGGGGAGTTGTGTATGACAGTGTGCGCTATGATGTACTGACATCGTCTGCAGGCTACACGCTGCCGGCGGATAGCGTAACGCTGCTTATTTTGGATGAAAACAACAAATCGTACGCTACCGCGACCAATTACATTACCAACCCGAAATTCGATTCCGGCATGACGGGTTGGAGCACTTGGGCCTTGCAGACCGGCGATGATGCTGCCGATTATACCGAAACTTACGGCGGCCGCGACGGAGCTCATTTGACTCATTGGAAAAACGCATACTATGGTGTGCATACTTACCAGACGGTGACAGGACTGACCAATGGCACTTATACGCTGAAAGCTTGGGTTACTTCCAGCGGCGGACAGTTTGAATCCCGCATGGAAGCCAAAAATTTCGGCGGCACCCAAATCAATGCCAACATTCCTGCCGGCGGATGGACACAGATCTCCATCCCGAACATTAACGTGACGAACGGCCAAATCGAGGTTGGCTTCTGGTCCAAAGCCAATGCCGGCAACTCTGTGTATATTGATGATGTGGAGTTGACCAAGAACTAAGTAACTGCAAATAGATGGCCGACGCATTTGCGTCGGTCTTTTTTGTTTGGCTTGAGGAGCGGGAGAGTACCTGTAACGCCCAAAGGTACCGTTGGAGCAGGGAGGGAGTATCTGTAGCGCCCAAAAGTACCGTTGGAGAAGGGAGGTAGTGTCTGTAGCGGCCAAAAGTACCGTTGCAGTAGTGAGGTAGTGTCTGTAACGCCCGTAAGTACTGTTGCAGCAGCACGGGAGCACCTGTAACGCCCAAAAGTACCGTTGCAGCAGTGAGGTAGTGTCTGTAACGCCCGTAAGTACTGTTGCAGCAGCGCGGGAGCATCTGTAACGCCCAAAAGTACCATTGCAGTAGTGAGGTAGTGTTTGTAACGCCCGAAAGTACTGTTGCAGCAGCGCGGGAGCATCTGTAACGCCCAAAAGTACCGTTGGATATTAGCGAACCTTTTTTCCTCTAGTTACTCCTCCGCCCCGTGCTGCCGTTCTTAAAATCACTAGTTACTCCTCGCCAAACTGCCGCTCATGAAACCAGCTACCTCTTCCACCCATACGACCGTTCTTACCTAGTTACCTTGCCCCGCAACTATCATCCGGCATCTTATTTCTAACTGTTAGTCACGCTCGTCCTACAAAGAGACCAACAACAGTTGAATTAGTATAGAGTTTCGTTGTTCCCCTCGATAGCGAGGCCGGGAAAGGAACCGCTACAATAAAGTTACAAAACCAACTAATAAACAACGTAAGGGTGGTGCTCCAGTGAAACCGGAACTTAAACGTGCGACGAACCTCCCAAGAGCCAAACTTTCGCTGCCCGGACGCATGATGAAACAATGGGACCTGCAGCTGATGGCCATCCCGGCTGTCCTGTTCATCCTGGTGTTCAGCTACGTGCCGATGTACGGCCTGGTGATGGCTTTTCAGGATTACGATATTTTCAAAGGCATTTCGGGCAGTCCTTGGGTCGGGTTCAAGCATTTCAACATGTTTTTCGATTCCTCCGACTTCTGGCTCGTCATGAACAATACGCTCATCATCAGCTTTCTAAAGCTGCTGTTCGTTTTCCCGGCCCCGATCGTGCTGGCGTTGATGTTCAATGAAGTGCGGAATATGGTGTTCAAAAGAGTGATCCAAACCATCACGTACCTGCCGCATTTTATCTCCTGGGTGATCGTGGCCGGCTTCGTATCTTCGATTCTGGCAGTGGACGGCGGTACCCTCAACTCCGTCCTCCTGAAATTTAACCTGATTAACGAACCGGTCAACTGGCTGTCGATCCCCGAATATTTCCGGACGATTCTGATTTCCTCCGGTGTCTGGAAAGAGGTCGGTTTCGGTTCCATCGTCTACCTGGCGGCCATCGCAGGGGTGAACCCGCATTTGTACGAAGCGGCGGCCATCGACGGGGCCAGCAGAATCAAGCAAATTTTCACAATTACGATACCCAGCATCGCGCCGGTGATCATCATCTTCCTGATCCTTGCCATCGGCAACATCCTGAATGCCGGCTTCGAGGACATTCTGGTTCTGACGAACAACGGAAATAACTCCATCCTGACGGATGTTTCCGAGGTCATCGACACGTATGTGTACCGGACGGGGATCAGCGAACTGAGATACTCTTTTGCAACGGCGGCGGGATTGTTCAAGTCCTTAATTAATGTGATTCTACTGGTAGCCGCGAACGGCATCGCCCGCAAGCTCGGGAAACAATCGTTATGGTAAAGAAAGGGGGTGCGCCGTTTTGAGACTCACTTGGGAAGACAAAACGCTGAACGCGTTCATCTACACATTGCTCATTCTGCTGGCATTCATCACGTTTTATCCGTTCTGGAACACACTTGTGATGTCTTTTAATACAGGTGCAGACACTTCGCTCGGCGGGGTGACGTTCTGGCCGAGAGATTTCACAACAGAGAACTATAAAGTTGTGTTCAGCAACGACCAGTTCTTCCAATCACTCATGATTTCCGCAGCCAGAGCGCTTTCCGGTACGCTGTTATCCGTCTTTTTCACCGCCATCTTCGCCTACAGCATGTCCAAAAAAGAACTTGTCGGCCGCAAATACTACATGCTCATCGCCGTCATCACGATGTACTTCAGCGGCGGCCTCATTCCGACCTACCTGTGGATGAGGGAGCTGCATCTGTTCAACAACTTCTGGGTGCTCATCATTCCCGGCCTCATCAGCGTGTGGAATATGATCGTGTTCCGGACGTTCTTCGCGGAGCTGCCGGACGGCCTGGAGGAATCGGCGAAGGTGGACGGGTGCAACCATTTCGGCATCTTCTTCCGGATCGTATTGCCCGTATCGGGCCCGGTTCTGGCGACCCTGTCGCTGTTCACCGCCGTTTATCTGTGGAACGAATGGTTCCATGCGGGAATCTACATCAACAACCAGGATCTGCTGCCGATCCAGACGTATCTGATGAACGTGATCAATTCGAACTCTTTTGCGGAACAGATGGCGCAGCTTACAGGGGTAGCCAACGTACAGGGATTCAAGTCGGCCGTAACCTCGAAGTCCCTGCAGATGGCGACGCTGATGGTAGCGACGATTCCGATCATTCTGGTGTATCCTTTTGTGCAAAAATACTTCGTCAAAGGCGTTCTGGTAGGCTCTCTCAAAGAGTAGCTTGAAAGCGGTTTAAGAGCGAAAGCTTTTAAATATATAATAGACTTGAATGAAAAGGAAGGGGAACAACGTATGAAAGGGAAAAAGCTCGGACTACTGCTGTTAATCCTGATCGTCAGCCTTACAACCGCCTTGGCGGGGTGCAGCAACTCCGGAAACAAAGAGACGAACGCCGACAAGCCAGCTGCAGAGAACACAGATAAGAATGCGCCTGCTGGGAACGCAAGCAACACGCCGGCCCCGGCCGACGGCCCGTTTGAAATCGGCAAAGAACCGCTGAAATTCAGCTTTTACGTCAACTATGACTGGTATGCGCCGAAAGGCTTCGGGTCGGCTACTACACCAACACTGAAATATTTTGCGGATGAGAAGAAAGTGACATTTGAGGAAATCAGCTCGAACGGTAACGCAGCGCAAAAGCTGGGTACGATGATTGCCTCCAACGAATTCCCTGACGTGATTCAATTGGACCGCGGCACCGACTTCGACAAATTGGTGGAAGAAGGAAAGTTGGTTGCGTTGGATCCATATTTGGAGAAATACCCCAACTTGAAAGAACTGGCGGACCCGGAAATGCTGAAAATGCTCAGAAGCAAAGACGGTAAGCTGTATGGGATTCCGAACTGGTTCGGCAACTCCAAAGCGGCAAGAACCAATAATTCAGGATGGGTCATTAACAAAAAAATCTACAAAGAACTCGGTTCCCCCAAACTGGAGACGTTCGACGATCTAACCGCTTACCTGAAGACGGTAAAAGAGAAATATCCGGACGTAGTACCGCTCGACACGGCCAACACGAACGGCGGCGTAGTTCAGGTTCAGAACTTCATCTACGGCGGCATGGGCGAAGGGCGCCAAACCTGGTACACGAAAACAGACGGCATGTTCGCTTATCCGGATATGGAGAAGAAAGAATTCACTTCGATCTTTGACGATCCGGCCTTTAAAGAATCGTACAAATACACTAATCAGCTGTTCAAAGACAAATTACTGACACAAGACGCATTTACCCAAAAGCTAGAGCAGTTCACTGAGAAAATGAACAATGGCAAAATCGCCGTGCTGGCCACCTATGATGTGGCGGGCAATGCGCAAAAAGCAAATGACATTCTTCAACCGAATGACAAAGAAGCCGGGTACGACTATGTACCTTATTTCTACAAAACAGGACTGGATCCGAATAAATTGTCCCCGGGCGGTTACGGTACGATGGGTTGGAACATGAATGCGATTACAACATCCGCCAAAAATCCGGAAGCCATCTTCGCTTTCTTTGATTGGCTGATGAGCAAAGAAGGTACGGCAGCGGCGGCGTACGGCCCTCCTGGATTGTATTGGGACGGATTCGATGCGAACGGTGCGCCGACGCCGACGGAGAAATATAAAACATCCACTACCGAGCAGCGCAACGCAGAGAAAATCGGCGATTTCAACATGCAGGGTTCTCCTCGCTGGACCGAACTATCCGATGCCCGGATCAAGCAGGATCCTTCGCTTCAAACGTGGGGCGACAAAGCCAATCGGTTCTACGGCAAATGGGCCAACGTGAACAATGACCAGTTCAACAACGTTCAGAACTTCCCTGCTAACTCGGAAGAGAAACTGGTGTACACACGGGTGAAGCAGATTATGGAGAAGGCTGTGGCGAAGCTGGTTTTCGCCAAGAACGATGCGGAATTCGACGCAGCGTATGAAGCGGCCAAGAAAGAAATCAACGATGCCGGATACGACAAACTGCTGAAGTTCATGACGAACGTATGGCAGGAGAATTTGAAGAAGATCGGCTGACAGGCCGCCTGAAAAGATAGCGCATACAAAGCCGGGAGGGTATACTTTACGTATATCCTCTTGCTTGTATTGCAAGCAGAAAAAGCGAGGTGTTCCCGTGGCTTACAATGTGATGCTGGTTGACGACGAGAGAGTAGATCTGGAGTGGCTCAAGCGCAGAATGCAGTGGGAGGAGCTGGGGCTGAACGTAGCGGCGACCGCCAATAGCGGGTTTACGGCGCTGCGGCTGCTGGAGGAGCAGCCAGTGGACATCCTGATTTCGGATATCAAAATGCCGATCATGTCGGGGCTGGAGCTGGTCCAGAAGGCAAAGGCGCTGTCCCCGTCGCTGAAAATCGTATTCATCAGCGGCCACGAAGACTTCGAGTATGCGAAACAGGCGATAACGCTGAATGCGGCGGGATATGTGCTGAAACCGATTGAAAACCAGGAGCTTCATGACCTGTTGAAATCGGTGGTGCATCAGCTGGATAAAGAGAATCAAACGGTCCACGAGCGCCAGCAGTTGAACCGTACGCTTCCGCTGGTGCGTAATGAGCTGATCTCCCAGTGGCTTGAGGGGAAATCGGGCGGGGAATTTGGCGAACCGGAGCTGGCCCGGTTCGGCATCCGGCTGGACGGAGGCGGCATGAGGGTGTGCATCCTCGAGACGGACGACCTGGACTGGAAGCTGATGCATGTCCCGCATGAGAAGCAGCAGGAGCTGCTGCGGCAGGTGACCGAGCTGATGACCGACAGTCTGGATCATTACAAGCTGGGCTATTATTTCAAATCCTCCCATCACCGCATGACGCTGCTGACAAACCATCCGGAGCCGGAAGGCATGATGGAGGAAATCATTGACCTGATTAAGAAAAATTCTCCCTTTACAGTGACGATAGGGCTCGGTCCGGTTGCGGAAGATGCCGCAGGCTTGCCGGCCTCCTACGAGCAGGCTAAGAAAGCTTTAGATCATAAATTGTTCGTAGGCAAAAGCAGGCTTATCCCGCACGACGCGGCCAAAGAAAAGATGGTTCAGAGCGCCGTCAACCTGGAAGAGAGGCTCAAACAGCTGATCGGGGCGATGATGGAATACGATTTGGTGAGTGTTGACGACCATCTGGAGGAATTGTTTGCCTTTGTCCATCAGCTGGATACGAAAATATCGGTTTATAACTTCGCGCTGCATCTCGTGTCCAAACTGGATGCGGAATTTCAGAAGATGGACGAGAGTGTGTATGAGATTTTGCAGTGGGAATACGACCGGCTCGAAGAGCTGTTTCAGTTTGAAACCGTTCATGACATGAAATCGTGGATCCGCCGCAGGCTGTTTGAATTGTCGGAGCTGCTGCTGCGCAAGCATCAGAGCCGGGACCGCAAGATTATTTACGCTATTAAAGAGTACATTGAGGAAAACCTGGGCGGGAAGATTACGCTTCGTCATGTGGCGCAGCATTTTGCTTTTTCGCCGAATTACCTCGGGTTTCTGTTTAAGGAAGAGACGGGCGACCATTTCAGCGACTATTTAATTAAACGCAGGCTGCACAGGGCGTGCGAGCTGCTGAAGGACCCTACCTTGAAGGTATACGAGATTACGGAACGGATCGGATACAAGAATATGATTTATTTTAACAGGCAGTTCAAAGAGCATTTAGGTATAACCCCGAGCGAGTACCGCAAAAAACATAAGGTGTGAATCCGATGCAGCTGATCCCTGTCCGCAAGACGTTTGTCCCCTTTGCCTACAAAGTGATGATTCCTTATCTGATCCTGATGCTGGTTACGGATGTGGTGATCGGGTACTTTTCGTACAGAACGGCACTGGAATCCAAAGAAGAGTATATCCGGACCAACATGGTGCGGACGCTGCAGCAGATTCGGGACAATACGGAGTATCAGATCAGCGACATTGAGCGCATTACGGAGCAGCTGTTCAGCAGCTTGACGCTCCAGAGGTTACTGCAGAGCAATGAGGGCGATTATCAGATTTATGATGATACGGTAAGTACGCTGCTGCCCCAGTTGGAGTCAACGCTTAAGTTGTCTGTGAATAACATCCGCCTGAACTTGTACGTGGAAAATGAAAAGCTGAAAGAGATTTACGTGCCGGAGAATGTAGAGGATCCTCTAATCCAAGGCAAAAGGTTTAACATCTACCACATGAGCCGCATTATGGACAAGGACTGGTACCGTACTGTGGAACAGGAGAAAATCGACAATGTGTGGAGACAGGTGGACACGGACCGGGACCGGGGCAATATTTCGACCTTGCGGAAGCTGATTTCCTTCGATAATTACGGCGCGACGATCGGGTACTTGCGGATGACGACGAGGCTCAAAGATCTGTTTCAGTCGGTCGATTCGTTTATTATCAGCGAGGGCACGAACGTCATGGTGGTGAATGAGCGGGACGGGACGGTACTGTACAGCAAAATGCCGGTAGAAGCGCAAGCATGGAAGGAAGCGTTCGGAAACGCGGGGGAGGCAGGTCGTGCGGATGACGGAGAAGGCGAGGTCGTTGACAGGCAGCAGCTGATGATCAGCGAGCCGCTTCCCGGCACCGACTGGAAGCTGACGGCGTTGGTTCCGCTGACGGAGCTGAGGACCGATGCACAGAAAATCAGGAATCTGACGATTCTGGTCTGCGCGCTCAGCTTTCTAGCGATGGCGGGGCTCGGGCTGCTGGTGGCGCGGTACTTTTCCCGGAGAGTCGGCAAGATTGTGTCCTTGATTGCTTCCTTTAAGAACGGGGAGTTCGGCAAGCGGATCCGGTTTGCGGGCAATGACGAATTTGCGGTGGTCGCAGGCGCTTTCAACGGGATGGCGCAAAACATCGAGGAACTGATTCAAGAAGTGTACATTAAGAACATCCAGAAAAAAGAGGCCGAACTGGAGTCGCTGCAGGCACAGATTAACCCTCATTTTTTGTATAATACGCTGTCCTCGATCAACAGCCTGGCCAATCTGGGGGAAGTGGAAAGCTTGAGCCGGATGGTATCCGGTTTGGCGAAATTTTACCGGCTTACGCTTAACGACGGCAATTTGATGATTTCGCTGGATAAAGAGCTGCAGCAGGTGAAGTCCTATATCGAAATCCAGGCGATTAAGTATGGCGATGCATTTGAGGCGTCGTACGACATCGAGGAACAGGTGCTGCATTATGAGACCATTAAGCTGATTTTGCAGCCTTTTGTGGAAAATGTGCTGAAGCATGCGTGGTTTGAGGAGCGCATCCATATCCGGATCGTGATGGCCTTGGTGCAGGACGCGGTGGAAATCCGCATCATCGACAATGGTGTCGGCATGCGGCCGGAGACGCTGCGGCGGCTGAAGGGAACCGGCGCCGTCGTAGGAGGGTTGGACGACGCCGGAAGCCGGAAGGAGGAGGCGGGAACGGCATTAGGTTCTGCCGCAGGCCAAGCGGCAGGAGCCGAAGCTCCTACCGAAGGCGGCTACGGCATCCGCAATGTGGAGGAGCGGATCCGCCTCCAGTATGGCCCGGACTACGGCGTACAGATTTTCAGCAGGCTGGGCATCGGCACGACGGTGCTGATCCGCCTGCCCCGGACGGCTGTATCCGGAGCCGTTGCCGGCAGGGCGGGTTAACGTAGAGGTCTGGTAACTCATTACCTTATTCTGCTGACAAATTACGTTAATTCATGGTGAATTACTTGATAATCCAACAACATCGACCGTGATTTACCTAAACCGGCAGCGGGAGCTGCGCGACAAGGAAAATCAGGGTCGACCATATCTGATTACTCTCCGTACTAACCATATTAGTGAAATGGGGCTACACTTTAGCGAAAGATGTTACCCTAACCGACGTGGGAGAGAGTGTAGTATCCGGGAACACTCACCGCATTAAGCTCCCGGAGCGCGGGGTTCGCTGTCAGCTGACGATGACCAACCACATGCCGCCAAGCTACAACTCGAAGATCTAATACACCCGCGGCAGCGTAATCCGAACTTGGGTTCCGATGCCTACGCGGCTGTAGCACTGCACACCGTACTCCTCCCCAAAAGCCAGGCGAATCCGCTCATCCACGTTCCGGACGCCAAAGCCGGAACCTGATTCCGTCTTCCTCAGGGCCATCTCCTGGCGCTCCTTCGTCATGCCCATACCGTCATCGATGATGTCGATGACCACACGGTCCATGCCTGCCGCATGGACCCGGATGACGATGCCTATGCCGCGCTCATCGTTCCAAATGCCGTGATGGATGCTGTTTTCCACAAACGGCTGCAGGATGAGTTTAATTGTGGAACATTCGCGCAGCGTTTCATCTACATCGTAGGTAACATGCAGAAGATCTTTGAACCGGGTCTGCTGGATGGAGATATAATTCCGGGTAAGTTCCAGCTCCTCCCCGATCGAGATCCTATGCTTGCCTTTGTTCAACGAGATGCGGTAAAACTTGGCCAAATGCTGTACCATCGCATACACTTGATTGTCTCCTTGCTTTAGAGCCAGCGCCGAGATCGAGCCTAGTGTGTTGTACAGAAAATGAGGGTTGATCTGGGATTGCAGCATGTGAAGTTCGGTTTCTTTTTTGGCGATTTCTTTTTTGTAAACCTCGTTAATTAAAGTATCGATTTTCCCCGACATTTTCATGAACGCCCCCGAAACCTGTCCAATTTCATCGTTGCCCATGTCTCCCAGACGGATGTCAAAATCTTCCCTGCCCACTTTCCGGATTCCGTTCAGAAGCTTCTCAAACCGTTTGGTCAGCAGGCCGGACGTGAAATACAATAGAATCACGGCAGACAACGTAATGGACAGGGCCATCCAGAGGATGTTCCGGGTAGCCGAGTCAGCCTTGGCCAAAAAGCTGCTGTAAGGGGCAATGGAGAGAGTATGCCAGCCGTTTGTGAGTGTTCGGTACACTGCCAGGGAGCGCTCACCGTTATAAACTGTATCGAACGTGCCGGACGCCTGCTGAGGCAGCTTGGTGGGCAGCAGGTCATCCACGCGCTTGGACACCAGGGACTTGTCGCTGGCCGATACGATGACCCCGTCCGCATCAGTTACCATGATCTCTTTGTTGCTGGATTCCTTGGACATAAGCGAATAGATCTCATCCTCTTTCATCTCAAAGACGAGAATGCCGTAAGGGTAATTAAGGCTATTAATATTTAACAGTCGGGCTAATGTGAACACACGATTCTGGTCTTGATCCATGATCGTGGTACCGTATACGGCTTTGCCGTAAGTCTGGCTTACTTGCTTAAACCAGCCGGTTTGACGGACGCTGCCGTCGATGGGCCGGATATAAAAACCGTCGGCAGGAAATTTATCGTTCGGTATGTAGACCTGGATGCTGTGTATGTCCGGATTGGTCGTACGGATATTGCCGAACACTCTGTTGATGTATTCATAAGCCTCCAAATAGTTGGTGCTGTTGGAATAATCCCGTGTGAGATAATCCTGAAGATTGACATCCAAGTACAGCGAGGCGGTGATTTTGGACCAATTGTCCATTTTATCTTGAAGATTGTCTGCAATCTGGCTGACGGTGTTAGACATCGCTGAATAGGTCTGTTCCGTTAGCTCGCTTCGAATCGTTGCATAGGAATACAAGACGAAGACGAATAAAGGGATGATTGACAGGAGCAGGTAGACGACAAACAGCTTCGAGCGCAGCCTCATATTCAGTGCCACGCGCCTGCCCGCCCGGAGTACGGTAGAGAACGTTCCCATAGCGAAACCTACTTTGCATAGAGTTGGGTTACAGCAGCTTTTTGCGGTATTCGTTAGGAGTGGTGCCTTTATATTTTTGAAAAATCGAGCAGAAATACGAGACATTCTCGTAACCGATCCTGTTGGAGATTTCGTGGATTTTCAGAGATTTGTCCTTCAGCAGCTCTGTGGCTTTACGCAGCTTCGTATCCGTGATGTAGTCATGCAGCGTCATGCCGGTCCGTTCTTTAAAGATGGAGCGCAAATAGTTCGGCGACAAGTAAACCTGCTGCGACAGATCATGGAGGGTGAGCGGGGCATGCAAACTGCTCTCCACGATGCGTTTCACCTGCTCCACGACCTGGGCATAGCGGTCTTGTTCCTGGCTGCTGCAGCGGCGAATCATCCGGTCCAGCCGTTCTTCTAGCAGCTGCCGGAGCTCATCCGCGGTTGTACAGGCGGAGATGAGTCCCCATAAGGTGGTACGGCTCCCCAAGAGGACAGGCATCTCTGCGTCGGAGGAGAACAGATCCCCATACACGCCAAGAATCAACTGGTACGCATGGGAACATACCCAGTGCTTCTCCATAACCAGCTCTTTGAGCACGTTGAAATGATCGGATAACAGTTCACTGGATAACGCCGCATTCCCTTGGCGGACAGCTTCGCTTAACCGTGTTGTAATGCCTTCCAGCGAGACGGACGCATCCGCAGAAGCGGGCAGATGAATGTCCCTTGGCGTAATCAGCGCGTCAGCCCCGGCATAGAAGCGGTGTTCCGCGAATTGGCGGGACAACCCGTACTGCGAAGGCAGATCCGCCATGCGGCATGTTTTCAAACCCGTTCCTATGGCAGCCATCGTTTGAACCTTTTGTTCCAGCATGGCGTTCAGTTCCGCCAAGAAGTCATGCTCCTCGAACGCAGCCCTCTCCCCAAAGGCAATCAGGGCGAACTCGCCTTCTTTCAGCTCCACTGTCTGAATTGAGTACGCTTTCATAATTGGCCATCCTTCAAGGGCAACAGCTGCCTGATGATGCCGTTCCGGCTGGTGCAGCAGAAGGGAGGCTGCTCTCATCCGCTCCGGAGACCCCGGCAATCCGAGCTGCTGCAGCTCCTGTACGATCCGGCTGTGTACCTCCAGGTCCTTCCCTGTAAGCAGTTCCTTCCACAGCTTCCCCTTCCGCAGTTCCGTATCCTGTCGGGCATGCAGATCGATATCACACGAACGGACAGCGGCCTGAAGCACTCTATGCACTTCCTCGAAGTCAATCGGCTTCAGCAAATAATCCGCGGCCTGAAGGGCCAGCGCTTTCTTAATATATACAAATTCGTCATACCCGCTTAAGAAAATAATCTTCACCTTAGGATACAGCCGCCTAGCTTCCGCTGCGAAGTCCAGGCCGTCCATAATAGGCATCTTCACGTCGGTAAGTATCAGGTCCGGGGGATGCTGCTCCGCCAGCTGCAGCGCTTCTTTTCCGTTCTTGGCCAATGCGCCGATTTCAATGTCCATAGACTTCCAGTCTACATTATCCCGGAGGGTCTCGAGGACAAGTTTCTCATCGTCGGCTATCAGGATCCGGTACATGGAGATCACCGCCTTACTTCAGTTATAAATGCGTTACTCTCATTGTAGAAGAAGGGCTGAGAGAACACAACGAGCCGAAATCAACATTGTTAAATCGGGATATGTTTCTTTACATTGTGGTATGGATACGCTTCCAAGTCCAGCCTTATAATGTGGAACAAGAACCGAAAACGGTTACAACGAAACGCGGAAAGCGGGGTGAACATCACAATGATGAAATCGCAGACAGCAGCACCGGCACCGGGACAGAGAATGATCACGAAGCGCAGCAGAGGTGTCGGCCGGCGCATGCTCCAGCAGAAATACCTGTACCTTATGATTCTCCCCGCCTTGATATGGGTGGTGATCTTCTCCTATGGCCCGATGTTCGGGCTGTATATGGCGTTTATCAATTACTCGCCGGGAGGAGCCTCGTTCTTCTCCCAATTTTTTCACAGCAAGTTTGTCGGTCTGGAGTGGTTTCGTTACTTTCTGGACAATGGGGACTTTTATATCGTCTTGAGGAACACGCTTGCCCAAAGCTTATTGACCATTCTGTTCGGATTTCCGGCTCCGATACTCCTTGCCTTGCTCATCAACGAAATCAGCGGTAACAAAGTGAAGAAAGTGTTTCAGACCGTGTCATACCTGCCGCACTTTATTTCCTGGGTTATTGCCGCAAACATTATCATCACGATGCTGAGTTCCGACGGGCTGATCAACAAGCTCCTGATGCTGTCAGGACTGGTCAGTGAACCGGTTCGCTTCCTACAGGTCGGCCCGTACTTCTGGTGGATTATCGCCTTGTCGAACACGTGGAAGGAAATGGGGTTCGGGGCGATTTTGTACCTGGCCGCCATAGCCTCCATCAATCCGGAGTTGTACGAAGCGGCCCGGGTAGACGGGGCTAGCCGGATCCGGTTAATGTACCACGTTACGCTTCCGGCGCTAAAGCCTACCATCGTGATCATGGCGATTCTATCCGTCGGCGGGATACTCAATGCAGGGTTCGACCAGCAGTATTTATTGCAAAATGACACAATCATGCAGTACTCGGACGTTATCGACACCTACACCTACCGGTACGGCCTGCAAAACTCCATGTTCTCTTATGGCGCCGCAGTAGGATTGTTTAAATCAGTCGTCTCTTTCGCCTTGGTACTGACCGTGAATTCCATTGCACGAAAACTAAATGACCATGCATTATTCTAGCCAAATTTAGCAGGAAAGGAGGGTTTCTATGAACAGCAGAACGGCAGGCGAGAAGGTGTTTCTGGCAGCGGTCTATGTGATTTTGGCCTTCGTCTTCTTTATTACGCTGTATCCCTTTTGGAATATTCTCGTGCTGTCCATCAATAACGCTTCGGATACGATGAGGGGCGGCATTTATTTTTGGCCGAGGGAAATTGATTTCTCCAGCTTCCGCCAGATTCTATCCGATTCGGAAATACTGAATGCCTCTAAGGTAACGATAGCCCGGACTGTGGTCGGAACACCGCTTACGGTACTGGTCATCTGCCTGTTGGCTTACCCCCTAAGCAAAAGAGAACTGGTCGGCGGAAAAGCGCTCACTTTGATCTTCATCTTCACGATGTATTTCAGCGGCGGGCTGATTCCTTACTACATGATCCTCAAAAGTGTCAATCTGATCGACTCCTTCTGGGTGTTTATCATTCCCGGACTGATGAACGTATTCCATATGATTTTGGTCCGGACCTTCATCCAGCAGCTTCCGGGGGAACTTGACGAATCCGCCAAGATTGACGGGGCCAATGATATCCAGATTTTCTACAAAGTCATCTTGCCGCTGTGCATGCCGGTTCTCGCAACGATCGGATTGTTTACGGCCATCGGCCATTGGAACGCCTGGTTCGACTCCTATGTGTTTACCTACAAACCGAGCCTGAAAACGCTGCAGGCCGTGCTCGTGAAAATCCTCAACCAATACCAGACCGGCAGCATGGTTAGCGACGCACAGAAGCTGGCGGATTCCGCCAAGAAAATGGCCGTCTCCTCGGACTCCATCCGAATGGCAGCCACAGTTGTAGCCACACTGCCGATTATTATGGTGTATCCGTTTCTGCAGCGGTATTTTGTAAAAGGCATGACATTGGGCGCTGTAAAAAGTTAAATCGGTCATTTGGAAAGGAGGTGACGTGGCGGACACGGCGAACGGTTGTAAAGGAGCTTTCTGCGATAAATCATATTACCGATTATCCAATATGCGAATTAGGGGGAAGTTCGATGCGTAAACGGAGACAAACGACGGCTATTCTGCTGGCCATGATTCTGATTCTTTCGATGCTGGCGGGATGCGCAGGCAATAACAAAGGTAATGAACCTTCCAACACGGCAGCAACAGAGGAGAATACGGCGAAGCCGGAAGGAAATGGAGCGGCCGAAGAGGACAGCGGAGAGAAGGCTGAGGCGCCGATCAAGCTAACGTTTTTCGACAAGAATACCGGCGATGCCTTCAATAACGATGTGGCAAAGGAAATTACGAAGCGTACCGGAGTTACTCTGGAAATTCAGCAGCCTACCGGCGATCCGAAAGAGAAGCTGAACCTGATGCTGGCGAGCAACGATCTGCCGGATATTCTCCTGATGGACCGGGGCGGCGACATTGTGAACAAATATGTTGCAGCGGGAGCCATTATTCCGCTTAACGATCTGATCGACAAATTCGGTCCGGATATAAAGGAAATGTACGGCGATATTTTGAAGAAGACCCGGCATTCCGACGGCAAAAATTATTATCTGTCCAATTGGTACGGGCTGGACCGGGATCCGGTGTTCGGCATGAACATGAGGCAGGACCTGCTTCGCGAGCTGGCTCCGGAGAAAGCGGACGGCGGCCAGCCGTTTACAACGGATGAATTTGAAGCGCTGCTGAAAAAGTTCAAAGAGAAATATCCGACGATCGACGGGAAAAATTCCATCCCACTGACGCTGAATGCGGAAAATATGGGTGCGCTGCTCGGAACATTCAAGGGCATGTGGGGCATGAAAAGCTATTTCGAGGACAACGGCCAGTTGAAGCTGGACGTGAAGGACCCGAGGTATAAGGAAATGCTCATGTATCTCAACAAATTATACACGGAGGGTCTCATTGATAAGGATTGGGCCATCAGCAAGCAGCAGACATGGGAACAGAAGATCTCGAACGGTTTCGTTTTTGCTAGCCCGGGCGCTTATTGGGATCTCGGCGGCCCGAACACGGCCCTCAAGAAAGCGGGCGGCGGCGCGGAGAAACAACTGTATGCTTACAAGGTAGTTGCTCCGGGAACCGATCCGGCGGCCACTACGTTCGGCCCGCGCAGCACGCTGGGATGGGATGCGATTGCGATCTCCAAAACGAACAAAGATCCGGAGCGCACCATGAAGCTGATTAATTTTCTGGCCAGCGAAGAAGGGCAGTACCTGCTGCTATGGGGAATCGAGGGCGTACATTGGGATATGAAGGACGGCAAGCACGTGCCTAAGCCTGAACTCGTGCAGCAGTTTAAAGATGATTGGAGTGCGACAGCCAAGAAAACAGGAATTCGCAAATGGACCTGGTTTATCAAGAACGGCAACGGAGCTGACGGCACGCCTTACGATATGCCAGCTAAATACGACAGAGCGAAGGATGCTCAGATAGCTACGAAAAACCTGCTGGATTCTGTTTGGGATACATCCCCATATGACAACTTGAACCCTGAGGGCGGAACGCCGGATGCGTTGATCTATCAAAAAGTACAGGATATTTTGAAGCAGCAAATCCCGAAAATTATTATTTCTGCTAACGCGGATGCGGCCCAGGCGGCTTATGACAAAATGCTGGCGGACTTGAAGGGTGCCGGCGACGAAAAAATTGAAAAAATCATCAACGAAAACTACCAAAAACGATTGGAGTTGTGGAAGTAAGTTGAGTTGGATACGGGAGGCTGCAAAGCCTCCCTTTCCATATAACAAAACAGATTTAAAGGAGGAATGAATGATGATGAAATGGAAACAATGGGCTTCCGCTGCAACGGCTGCCGTACTATGGGCTTCCGTGCTGCTAAGCGGGGGCGCCTTAACGGGCGGCTCCAAGGCTTACGCCGCAACGGCCTATGAAGCGGAGGCCTCGGGCAACACGTTGGGGGGAGCCGCCTCGGTTTCCGCCTGTGCTGCCTGCTCAGGGGGATCGAAAGTGGGCAACTTAGGCAACAACAGCGGCACACTGCAGTTTAACGGGATTAGCGCAGCTTCAGCAGGTACGAATACGCTGGTCATTTCGTACACCGCCGGGGACAATACCCGGTCTCTCCAGATGAGTGTAAACGGCGGGGCGGCCACCACTCTTACTTTTGCTTCGACAGGGGGCTGGGGTACGCCGGGTACTATGCAGACATCAGTTACCTTGAACGCGGGAAGCACAAATACGATCAAATTCTTCAACAACACCGGCTGGGGACCTGATGTAGACAAAATATCGGTGGACCCGGCGGGGACCGTTTACAACTATCAGCAGACGACGGTGACCGATAATTCAGGAACTACGACCATGGTCAACGGAGGCCTTACCATTGTTTACAACAAAACAACAGGGCTGTCCGATTTCAGCTGGAACGGGGTCCGTAAAGCCGGAAATATGTACAGCGAGTTTGCCACCGGCACTACGTACAAATCCAAGGATTATACATCGCATACGTTCTCCACGGCGGATGTGGCCACTTTTACGGACGGTTACGGGAACGGGACGAGAGTTACTTTTGTAAACAGCGCGGCAGGGAAGCCTTCCATCAGGCAAAATTTTTATATCTATGACGGAAAGCCGTATTTCTTCGTCGATCTTAATGTAACGAACGGAACCTCGCTAAGCACCAATTACATGGCTCCGATCAAAATCGACAGCGGTGCTACCTCTATTAACGGAAGCTCCAACAAGAGAGCCTTGCTCGTACCGTACGATAACGATGAATGGTCGAGATATAATGCCAATTCAGTGAACGCTTCCGGGAACGGGTACGAGGTTTTTGCGACGTACGATAATGACAGCCGAAACGGACTGATTTTCGGTTCCATAACACACAGTACCTGGAAAACGGGCATCTGGTACTTCGGTACGGGCAACAATGTGACGGAGCTGCAGGTTTACGGCGGGGCGGCGGACGGAAACACAAGGGATAACCAGTCCCACGGCAGCCTTTCGGGCACATCGGTATGGTCGCCGAAAATTATGATCGGATACTACAGCGACTGGCGTGACGGCATGGAGGCTTACGGGGCTGTGAACGCGATCGAAAATGGCAGCATGAGCTGGACCGGCGGCGTTCCGTTCGGCTGGAACAGCTGGGGCTCCATTCAGACCGGCCTGAATTACGATATTGCGGTTGCCCATTCCAACTGGATTAAGAACAACTTGCAAAATAACAATTTCAACAGCAATAACACCGCATACATTAACCTGGACTCCTATTGGGATAACATGACGGATCAGCAGCTTACGGATTTTGCGGCAACGGTCCATGCAAACGGGCAAAAAGCCGGCATCTACTGGACCCCGTTCGTGTACTGGGGGACGGACATGAACCGGCAGGTGGAGGGATCTACCTATAAATACGGCGACATCATCCTCCGCAAATATGACGGGACGAACCAAAGCCAGCGGAACGGCGGTTACCCGGTGGATCCGACCCATCCCGGAACGAAGGACCGGATCAATTATTTTATCGATAAATTCAAGGCCAAAGGGTACGATTTTATCAAGCTGGACTTCATGATTCACGGGGCCTTGGAGGGGCAGCATTATGACAGCGCCGTCAAGACGGGAACCCAAGCCTACAACCAGGGTATGCAGTACATCAAAACCCGGATCAACGGCACCATGTTCATTTCCTTATCCATTGCCCCCTTGTTCCCGAGCCAATATGCGCATGCCCGGCGGATTTCCTGCGACGTGTACGGCACTATCAGCGGCGTGAACGAATCTACCGAATACATGCTGAACAACTTGACCTACGGCTGGTGGCAAAATGGGACGATCTACAAATTCACCGATCCGGATCACATGAAATTAAGCAGCGATATCGAGGAGGCCCGCAGCAGAGTGAACTCGGGGGCCATTGCCGGCACTGTCTTTTTAAACGGAGATGATCTGCGGGATACGGCTTCTCAGGCAAGAGCCTCTCAACTGCTGACGAACAACCAGGTCAACGGTGTGGCGCGCAAGGGAAAAGCATTCCGCGCTATCGAGGGCAATACGGGTTCGGGAGCGGCCAACGCCTTTGTGCTCAATGACGGCGCGGGCGTGTATTACCTGGCTGTGTTCAATTACAGCACGACATCCGGGACCACCGTTTCCGTCAATTTGGGAAGAGCCGGCCTGAACGGCAGCACGTCCTACACGGTAACGGATCTCTGGACCGGCGGCACCTCGACAGCGAGCGGCAGCCTCAGCGTGACACTTGGCGCAAAGCAGTCTAAGTTGTTTAAGTTGAATTGACGGTAGAATAATGTAGCGTAAGCCCCCCAACCTTGGCTTTTCGGTTGGGGGGCTTTGTTTTTTGTGGGCAGCTCTTTCTTCGTTTTTTTATTCTTGTCATCCGATAAGCAAAGAACAGCCATATCCACAGGACATGGCTGTTCTTTATTTTGATGCGTAACGCTACAGGAATCTGACCAGAGTCATTACTTGGCGGCTAATCTCACAATGGTATCCTCAATTGCAGTGTAAGGATCGAGTGCGGAGAATTCTGCCTGAAGCCTATGTGCATTCTTTAAGTAGCTTGGATTCGAAAGGACGTTTTTCACAGCCTCACGAACGGCCTCCGGCGTAGGCTTCTGCGTTTTGAGGTTGATCGCCGCGCCTGTATGAGCCGTACGAACGTTAGTCTCGAGCTTGTCTTCCGTTTCGCCGGCCAGCACCATCGGCACTCCGAAGCTTAGAGCCTGCTGCGTTCCGCCGAATCCGCCGTTCGTCACGAGTACGCTGGTATGCGGGAGAAGATCGACGAAAGGTACGAACTCTACTACACGGGCGTTGGCAGGGACGTTCTTGATCTCACTCTTGCTGCCGGTTGCCGCGATCACCAATACCGGCAGATCAGCTAATGCTTCAAGTGTCGGTTCAATCAGATCTCCGAAGTCACCGTTCGAGGCTGTCCCCTGGGTCACGACAACAACATGTTCCGCAGCCAAGACATCTGGCCACCACGCCGGAAGTTGGACATCAACGGATGGCGGAGTCGGAAGTGCGCCGATGAACCTGACGGACTTTGGCAGATCCGAACGCTTATAGTTGATCTCTTCCACGGAGAGTTGAAGAAAGCTGTCCGCGTAAGCAGGGATATCGAACATATAAGGAATTTCCGCGGTAACGCCTAAATCGGTCAACACCTTCTCATACAGCTTTTGTTGTTCGGTATTCTTCATAAATTCATTCTGTGCCATATTGCGCGCGCGCCCTTCTTCCGAGCTGTCTGGATCAAGTCCCATACCGAATGGCGCGGTATCCATACTCGAGTGTGTAAGCGATGTGGTGCCTATGACTACATATCCTTTTGCTCGCAAGCCAGGGGCACCAAGCAGATCGGGTCCAGCCCCGAACATAGCAAAGCCTGTTTCCGTAAGTACAACCGGCTGGTCTTCTCCATAGGCTGCCAGTACCTTTTGGAGCGTCTTATATTTCCCTGCCATAGTGCCGATTAAGAACCGTTCCATGTCGTAATTAGCCCGGTCCAGACCTTGCAGTGCCAGCCGCTCAGGATCATTGTAGTCTTCAGGATCAAAGTCGCCGGAGTCTAACAACGGCACGAATCCGGCACCAGTCTTCTCGACGGCCTCCTTGAAGAACGAACCGGTAATGACAGTAACCTCATGGCCGCGGCTGATTAGTTCCTTTGCTATATATAGCATGGGCGCGACATGTCCGTGTAAATTAAAAGCCGGAATGATGACTTTGGTCATAAGTAAGCCTCTTTCTCTTACCGTTATAGGCAAGTTTTTTTGAAGTGTTCTCATGATGGAGGATTTTGATTACACTAATAACGACATAAATGATCGCCGATTACAAGTATCTATAATAATGAATATATACTTGTTTTACAACGAACAAATATTGTATTTATTGATAAATAAATTGAAATTGAAAAGATAGACAAAAATTTTACACAAAAAAAAGCCGCGATTATCGCGGCAGTTCATGAAGTATGCTTTTCATCTAACTAATTTAGCCAATAACGTTCGAGATGACTTCGATGTTGCCGCGGGTAGCTTTTGCATACGGGCAAACATTATGTGCTTCTGCTACAATTTCTTCAACAACGTTTCTTTCAACGCCTTTAATTGTGATGTCTAAATTTAGAGCTAGAACGTAACCTTCGGTTGCATCTTTACCAAGAGCATAGTTGGAAACAATCGTAACTCCTTCTGATTTGATCCCTTTTAATCTCATTACAGTACCCATTGCCCCTTCAAAACATGCAACAAAACAGCAGCGAACAACTGCTCCGGGTTTGTTCCAGCGCCGTTACGGCCAAGCTCTTAAGGATATCTCAAATACAGCGTCTTCATCGAATTCCTTGGTTCTGGCCAACTGCACGAAATGAACATGGGGATGACTTGGATGACAAGGTATTCAGTTTTTTTCAAAGCAATGATCGCTATGCATTCGAAAAGGCGAAGAGCTTACACATTGACGTTATAGTTGGGGATGTTAAGAACTCAAATAACACTGTGGAAGACCCAGATGATCACCTACGAGTAATGCAGCTAGAACATATTATGGGAATTATGGACGCAAGATTATCCCCTCAGACTTCCAAAGTTATAAAAGAGTATAAAATTGAAAGCCCAGAAGCGCTACGCTTCTGGGCTTATAAGTCCGGTGAAGGGTTATTTATCCCTTATTTTTTTCTTGCTGAGCCCGCTGTTCCAGTACCCGAATATGAAGTAGAGGACTACACCGATAGTCAGCCATATTGCGAAGCTTATCCAGGTTGTTGCCGGCAGCTGAAGCATCAGGTAACCGCAGGAGAGGACCGCTAGGATCGGAATCAAAGGTACCAAGGGCACTTTAAATCCGCGCTTTAATTCAGGATTTGTCCGTCTTAATATAAGGACACCCAAAGACACAACTACAAACGCAGACAATGTACCGATACTTGTCAAATTCGCAAGCTTGTCGAGCGGCACGAATCCTGCGAATAGACCCCCAATAGCCGCCGTTACCCAGCTTCCGTAAACCGGTACTTGACGTTTGGGACTAACGACTGAAAATGCTTTAGGCAATAATCCGTCACGGCTCATGGCATAGAAAAGACGCGTTTGTCCAAAGAGTAAAACAAGAAGAACTGTCGTGATACCGGTGATCGCTCCAAGCGAGATAAATCCTGCAATCCAGTCTTGACCGATAAAATTTAACGCAAATGCTACAGGATTTTTCACATTCAATTGGTCATAAGGCACAATGCCGGTAAGAATAAGCGAAACAATAATATATAGTGCCGTACAGATTGATAGGGAAGCGATAATGCCGATTGGCATGTTGCGTTGCGGATTTCGGACTTCCTCCGCTGCGGTAGAGACTGCATCAAAGCCAATGTAAGCGAAGAAAATGGTTGCCGCTCCTGCAGCTACACCCTGAAACCCAAAGGGCATGAACGGCGTCCAATTGTCCGGCTTCACATACCAAACGCCTACGAATATGAAAAGAAGGATAACGGCAACTTTAATGATGACCATGATTGCATTTAGACGCGAAGATTCTTTCACTCCGCGAGTTAATACAATCGTAATGAGGAAAATAATTACCATGGCCGGCAAATCAACAAAGGTTCCTTTTTCCGCGTTAAACGCGCTAGAAAGCATCACAGGGATTTCTATTCCGAACCCTTGCAACAAACCTTGCAGGTAACCTGACCAGCCGCTTGCGACTGCAGAACTAGCTAGTCCATATTCCAGAATAAGAACCCAACCAATCATCCAGGCGATAATTTCACCAAATGCGGCATAACTGTAAGTGTATGCACTGCCTGACACAGGAACGCTAGAAGCGAATTCCGCATAGCATAGGGCTGTAAATACGCACGCTAGGCCGGCTAAAATAAATGAAATAACGAGAGCCGGCCCGGCATGTTCTGCCGCTGCTACTCCTGTTAGTACAAAGATTCCTGTGCCGATAATTGCGCCAACCCCAAGCATAGTCAAGTCAAAAGCTCCAAGAACTTTTTTAAGCCCACTGCTTTTACTTGACTGTTCTGCCAGCAAAGAGGAAATTGACTTTTTGCGAAGTAAACTCATGATGTATTCCACCTCTTTTTTTTTCTGAAAATTACGAATATGTTCTCTACTTTACTATACAGAACGGTAAATATAAATTGGAATGTTTTGGGCATGGGGCCACCCACCCATTTATACTAAATAAACCATCAGAGGCCATTGGCCAATACCCACCAGAAAGCGCCATATGAGAAAAGGCCAACCAGAAAACTCTGGCTGACCTGATAATAAAAACTCTTTGCAGGGTTGGTCCCGAATTATACTTGAGACGCGGATCGTGCCGGCGCACTACAAAATCACTGGAACATTTGCAACAAAGTTCAAGCGGTCTTTATTTGTATCAATACTTACTAACAAAATTTTATTTTCTATATCTTAGAATGATACAAGCTTATTTTTGTGTACTAACAAACCTACCCTTTGTTTTATTACAGTCACTAAAAAATTTGATTTTCTTGTATCATTTTGTTGTTCTGTTTGCTTTCGTGATTTGCAGCTTCTGCAAACGGCAATGGTTTACGTCGTGGAATTTCTCCCAGAGACCCGCGGCAGCTCATATTTGCCGAATATATTTATTATTTATCAATTAACCGCAGAAGGAAAGAATGCCGATATACTACATGTATTAGAATCAATGGCTTTTTCGGGAATATTTTGAAATTGGGGGGAGAAAGAAACACATGCTTAGTTTGATGAGAAAAATATCAGTCGTGTTTATTTGCATGACGCTTCTAGCACTGGGAAATGGTTCGGCGTGGTGGTTACAGGACATCACGTATGCGAGTACAACAAAGCTAATATTCACGAATGGCACTGATATCTCAGGGGACACCGTTACGGATGGCCAGGGGGGATCGGTTGATATACCAGGGTTAACGATTCAGTTGATCAGTGGGGACAGATATGTTTCAAGTTATGAGACACCGTACCCCGGTACCCCCCCCCGTTCAGTGGTGACATGGGGCTATCAGGGGAGCCTTACACAGACTCTAATAACGATAAAGAGCCTGAATCCGAATGAAAACTTTAGCCTAAAGTCCTTCTTTGTCGTCGACAGCGGCGGTGAACCAATTACAGTGACCGGTTACAATAACGACGTATCTTTAGGTTCTGTTGCTTTAAATACGACCTTGAATGGCTGGGAAAACACGTTCGATAGTGCAAGCGGATTAACAGCCTCCATTTTTCAAAATGTTGATGAAGTGAGAATTACCCCGCAGGTCGGTAATGAAATGTGGATTGGACTCAATAATATCGAGATCGGCGATCCGGTAATTCCTATGGTGAATAGTGTAAGCGTGACTCCCAGTTCAGCATCCCTGTTGCAGGGTGGTAGTCAACAGTTGACTGCATCGGTCAATGTATCGGGAGGAGCAGCGCAAACGGTTAACTGGACGAGTAGCGATGGAACGAATAAGGTCTCCGTCGATAGTACTGGAAAAGTGACGGTCGCGGCGGCCGCTGCCCCAGGCAATTACACGATTACGGCTGCTTCAACGGCAGATAATAGTAAATATGGAACATCGGTTATCACGGTGAACGCGCTGACGAATGCGGCGGCACCGAGCATTACGACGCAGCCGTCGGACCGGACCGTGAACGTGGGCAGCTCGGCGAATCTGGCGGTGGCGGCGACAGCCAGCGGCACAGTGAGCTACCAGTGGTACCGCAACACGACGAACAGCACGACAGGCGGTACGCTGATCGCAGGTGAGGAAGGCCCGGCATTCAGCGCGCCGACCGCTGCGTTTGGAACAACGTATTACTACGCGGTGGTAACCAACACGGATACAAGCATGACCGGCACGCAGACGGCCGCGGCGACCAGTTCGGTGGCGAAGGTCACGGTGAACGCGTTGACGCATGCGGCGGCGCCGAGCATCACGACGCAGCCGGCGGACCGGACCGTGAACGAGGGCGGCTCGGCGAACTTGACGGTGGCGGCGACAGCCAGCGGCACAGTGAGCTACCAGTGGTACCGCAACACGACGAACAGCACGACAGGCGGTACGCTGATCGCAGGTGAGGAAGGCCCGGCATTCAACGCGCCGACCGCTGCGCCTGGAACAACGTATTACTACGCCGTGGTGACCAACACGGATACAAGCATGACCGGCACGCAGACGGCCGCGGCGATCAGTTCAACGGCGAAGGTCACGGTGAACGCGTTGACGCATGCGGCGGCGCCGAGCATCACGACGCAGCCGGCGGACCGGACCGTAAACGAGGGCGGCTCGGCGAACCTGACAGTGGCGGCGACAGCCAGCGGCACAGTGAGCTACCAGTGGTACCGCAACACGACGAACAGCACGACAGGCGGTACGCTGATCGCAGGTGAGGAAGGCCCGGCATTCAGCGCGCCGACCGCTGCGCCTGGAACAACGTATTACTACACCGTGGTAACCAACACGGACACAAGCATGACCGGCACGCAGACGGCCGCGGCGACCAGTTCGGTGGCGAAGGTAACGGTGAACGCGTTGACGCATGCGGCGGCACCGAGCATCATGACGCAGCCGTCGGATCGGACCGTGAACGTGGGCGGCTCGGCAAACCTGACGGTAGTGGCCACAGCTAGCGGCACGATAAGCTACCAGTGGTACCGCAACACGACGAACAGCACGACGGGCGGCACGTTGATCGCAGGTGAGGAAGGCTCGGCATTCAGCGCGCCGACCGCTGCGCCTGGAACAACGTATTACTACGCCGTGGTGACCAACACGGATACAAGCATGACCGGCACGCAGACGGCCGCGGCGACCAGTTCAGCGGCGAAGGTAACGGTGAACGCGTTGACGCATGCGGCGGCGCCGAGCATCACGACGCAGCCGACGGACCGGACCGTGAACGAGGGCGGCTCGGCGAACTTGACGGTGGCGGCGACAGCTAGCGGCACAGTGAGCTACCAGTGGTACCGCAACACGACGAACAGCACGACAGGCGGTACGCTGATCGCAGGTGAGGAAGGCTCGACATTCAGCGCGGCTACCGCTGCGCCTGGAACAACGTATTACTACGCCGTGGTGACCAACACGGATACAAGCATGACCGGCACGCAGACGGCCGCGGCGACCAGTTCAGCGGCGAAGGTAACGGTGAACGCGTTGACGCATGCGGCAGCGCCGAGCATCACGACGCAGCCGGCGGACCGGACCGTGAACGTGGGCGGCTCGGCGAACCTGACGGTGGCGGCGACAGCCAGCGGCACGGTAAGCTACCAGTGGTACCGCAACACGACGAACAGCACGACAGGCGGCACGTTGATCGCAGGTGAGGAAGGCTCGACATTCAGTGCGCCGACGGCTGCGCCTGGAACAACGTATTACTACGCGGTGGTAACCAACACGGACACAAGCATGACCGGCACGCAGACGGCCGCGGCGACCAGTTCGGTGGCGAAGGTAACGGTGAACGCGTTGACGCATGCGGCAGCGCCGAGCATCACGACGCAGCCGGCGGACCGGACCGTGAACGAGGGCGGCTCGGCAAACCTGACGGTAGTGGCCACAGCTAGCGGCACGATAAGCTACCAGTGGTACCGCAACACGACGAACAGCACGACGGGCGGCACGTTGATCGCAGGTGAGGAAGGCTCGACATTCAGTGCGCCGACGGCTGCGCCTGGAACAACGTATTACTACGCGGTGGTAACCAACACGGACACAAGCATGACCGGCACGCAGACGGCCGCGGCGACCAGTTCGGCGGCGAAGGTAACGGTGAACGCGTTGGCGAACTCCACGACTCAATCCTCGGCTACAACTGGTGTGTATGTCCTGGTGAACGGCAAAGTCGAGAACGCCGGTACGGCGACAATTAGTCAGCAGGACGGCCAAACTGTCACGACGATTGCCGTCGATGAGAAAAAGCTGGAGCAGCGTCTAGTAGCAGAGGGAAGCGGCACTCTCATCACAATTCCGGTAAACATGGAGACGGATGTGGTAGCCGGTGAACTAAACGGCCGAATGGTCAAGAGTATGGAGAATAAGCAGGCAACAGTGGAAATCCGTACATTAAATGCGAGCTATACATTGCCGGCGAAGCTAATCAACATAGATGCTATTACTTCGCAGATAGGCAGCAATGCCGAACTGCAGGATATAAAAATTAAGCTCCAAATAGCAAAGTCGAAAACGAAAACCGTAAAGGTTGTCGGAGATGCGGCGTCGAGCGGTAACTTTACACTGGTCGTGCCCGCATTGGAGTTCACTGTGAGCGCAACCTATGGCGAAAAAACAGTGGAGGTTAGAAGCTTCAATGCGTATGTGGAACGGACGATCGCCATCCCGGACGGCGTCGATCCTAAACGGATCACGACTGGCGTCGTCGTTGATCCGGATGGCATGGTTCGCCACGTGCCGACCAAGATTATACTGATTGACGGTAAATATTATGCCAAGATCAACAGTCTGACGAACAGCACTTATACGGTTGTGTGGCATCCGCTAGAATTCTCCGATGTCGCGAAGCATTGGGCGAAGCAAGCGATAAACGACATGGGATCAAGGATGGTAGTGAAAGGGTTTCAAGACGGAACCTTCAAGCCAAACCAGGACATGACTCGAGCGGAATTTGCAGCGATTATGGTACGCGGCCTGGGGTTGAGGCTGGATACCGGCAAGGCACCTTTCACCGATGTACAGTTAGATGATTGGTTCAGTGCCGCCGTGCAAACGGCTTCGGCGTATAAGCTGATCGACGGCTTTGAGGACGGGACATTCCGTCCGAATGACAAGATCACGCGTGAACAGGCGATGGTCATCATCGCCAAAGCTATGAAGATCAGCGGTCTACAGGGCAAGATGCAAGTGCAGGATGCCTCGGTAATGCTCAATGATTTCGCCGACGCGAATCATGTCTCCGTATGGGCAAAGGATAGCGTATCCAGCACGGTGCTTGCAGGCATTGTATCCGGTAAATACGGCAAGGTTGTGGATCCCAAAGCTCATATCACTCGGGCAGAGGTGGCCATAATGATTCGGAATTTGCTGATCAAGTCGGATTTGATCTAGGACCGAACGCGAAGGCTCTCCAATTTGATGGGCTATTTCGTATTGATGAGGATAACACTACTCGATCGGCATAAAACGAGGTGATCTCACTATAGAGACACCTCGTTTTTTTCGTTTAGAATGTTCTTTGGATAAATAGAGTAATAAGGAGCCATAGTTATGGGGGCTACTCCATTTAGCTATTTGGGGGAAGGGGTGTGAGAAGCAGGTGAAAAACTTTATTATATTGCATTAAAAGCTATCAATATTGTGAAAGGAAATCGCTATCAAACCAGCGATGAATATTTTGAAGCCTGGAATAACGCCAGCGTCCTCCTGGACGATGGAATTTTTAGGGCTATGACTCGTTGCGTATTTCCATCGTACCGAGGCGCTCGTTTTTTTGCAAAGCGGAAATTTAACGCTCTACAGGAATGCTAACAGGCAGATTAGTTAAAGGTAAACACTCCGAATTAAGTGAATTATTATAAAAATGATATGTACATTTTTATGAAATAAATGGCAGAGGGGAAATGTCGTGCTAGACCTGACAAAGAACGTACTCGAAGACATGAACAAACAGCTTGATCGAATCACTAAGAGCTTAAACCAACTGGAAGATGATTTGATTTGGAAAAAAATGAAGGATTCCATGAACAGCATTGGTAACCTATGCTTACATTTAGCAGGAAACGAGTATCAGAATTTCATAAGTGCAATCGGAAACAAACCTTTCATTCGGGAACGCTCTCGAGAATTTAATACGGATGGCGGCATATCGAAAGATGAATTGAGTAATCTTCTTTTGAGGACACGGTCCGAATCGGAAAGTATATTATCCGTTTTGTCCGAGGAGGATTTAAAAAGGGAAGTCATCATTCGGTATGACTTGGAGGATTGGAACAGAATGCTTCGGGTTAACGCTTTAGAAAATGAGACCTATGAAGTGAGAGTAATCAGCCGACTTCTTGTTCAAGTTGCGGCTCACTACGGATACCATGCAGGGCAAATTGTATTACTCTCCAAACTATTAAAAGATTCAAATGAACACATAACTGGACAATATCATTGATCATTCATTCAATTAACGAGATACATAGTTAAATAAAAACTTAACGAGGCTGCCGCGAATAAAACGGCAGCCTCGTTAAGCTAAAAGGCAGTATTACGTTTATTGGTACAGATTTACTAAGATATCGCGAAGACATCGCAAACACTAAAACTCATAAACCGGCGGTACGGATATGAAAAATTCGCGATTCGGCCGGCCTCAGTATAATTTGGTAGTCGGCGGACAGAGAGTCCACTGTACCGGAGACTAGATCCTGCAGCGTATAAGCAGCTCCTTCCGTGAGCCCTAACGTTGAAACCGGCAGCACTTTCACTGCGGCGTTTACAGCGGAGTAGTTGAAAACAGCTAGGTACATGCTGCCATCGGACTCCATTAGCATGAACATGTCGCTGGCACCCTCGCCGGCATCCGTCAGGAGCGGACGGAAGGAGCGGCCTTTGGCGGCGATGTCGTTCAGCAGCGGATTCGTGAGCAGGCGGGCGGCTCGGTCCCGGGCCTCCGGCTTGCGGAAATCGTCACCGGCCATCATCACGGTACCGGTAATCACAGAGGCCAAGTACCGGGAGAACGCCTCCTCTTCGGAAGAAGGGCCTGCGTTAAAGCTTTCGTACAGCACGGTATGGTCCGGATCGTTAAAGCGGTACAGGTTATCGTTGATCCACCAGCCGTATGTCAGCGAGTTCAGCATATACGCGGTGTCGTCGATATGCCCGAAAGCATCGCAGGAAATGCGGCGGCTGTGGGCAAAGCAGTAAGGAAAGAGAGGGGCAATCGACAAATTAATAAAAAACGGCCTGCCGATCCGCTCCGGCGAGATCCTGTCGGCCATACGTTTCATGGCGGCGTTATAAGCAGCCGTACCGGTCGGAACGGACTTGTCGAAACGTACCCCCTCTTGCGCCCCGTGCGTCAGGAAATCCAGTTTCACATAGTCGAAGCCCCATTCGGCAAACTGGTCCATCATCCGGTCAATTTCGCCCAGAACATACGGATGGGTCGCATCCATAGGGATGCCTCCGTCGATAGGAGGGAGCGGCTCACCGTCCTCGCCTTTTAACAGAATGTCCCGGACCGTCCAGGTTTCCGTGCCACTCGTCAGCACCCGATCCAAATCTCTCCACCAATACGAGAACGGAGTCCAGTAAATGCCCGGCTTCTGCCCGTTGCTTTTCACATGACGGACGGCTTCGGACAATTCTTCTTTCGATAAATTGCTCCAGAACGCATCGAAATTGATATACACTTCAGACCCGGCCCCGTATCCATGCGGTTGCAGCTGCTCCTTGAGGAAGTCCGAGGCTCCGGTATACACCTCGTAATCCAGCTTCGTGCCCACCGCCGCCCAGCTGTTCCAGCCGAACGGAACCCCCTCGTTCCAGGGCAAAGCGGGAACCACAGCCGCATTTGCGGCACCATAAGCTTCCAGCCCGTCCCGGTAATCCTCAAAGAAGCCGACAAACATGCGTGCGGAAGCGACTGACTCCCCCTGCAGCAATCCATGCGGCTGCGTATCCCGGGTGGTGACGGATGCCATGCCGGAAAACAACGATAGATGCCTCAGCTCATTATTCATTCCCTCAATGGCAACCCCGCTTTTCCACACGTCATGGGTCACGGAGCCAAGGATCAGGCCGGGGCCGTTCAAAGGGTCTATTATCCCGCCGGCCTCACTGCTTTCCCTGGCGGCAGCAATGGTGTAAGTGCCGTACGTTTCGTACATATCGTTATCGTATGGTATATATAGGGCTTTGGCCGTTCGTTCCAGTTTCATGCCGAAGCGGGCTCCATCCGATGAATTCAGAACAAGCGGGGCCAGGTAACGGGTGGAAACCCCATCCGGGCTGCTAACGCTCAGCTGCAGAAAAAAATAAGGCAGGTTATCGTAAAGGGACCACTCCATCGCCGCGTTGAGCCCATTTGCATACGAGTAGGTTACAGTACAACGGATTCCTTCCCCATACACATCATCGGCAGTCTGCTGCACGGCAGGCTGAGCTTCCGGTTGCTGCTCGGCCTGCGTATGATTCCACCGTTCGCCGTTGGCCTCAAAAGCGAAACCGGCCTGCATCAGGCGCGGCTCTCCTTGCCATGAGGCGGTCCAGGTGTTTTTTTCATTGTCAAAATCGATTTGAATGACTCCATTAGTCAAAGAAGCTTTCGCGGGATCGTAGGTGCAGCGGGTTTGTTGGGATTTCAGCATGGGATCGACTCCTTAGCGTTCATGGATTTGAAGTAAACCGGCATCAAAAGATTCGAGCGTAATTACAAGGCGGTCAGCATTTACAGTGAGTTTCTCACCCGTCCAAAGATTGACCGCTGTATAAGTATGGCCCTTATCAAGGCCTAGCCGCTCCAGAGGTATCTCAAGCTGCTGCGTGCTGTTCTGATAATTAAATACAGCGGCATACCGGCTCCCGTCAGGCGTGTGCAGCTGAAACCAAGCTGGAGCTTTGGAACCTGTATTTCCCTCGACCGGGCGGAAAGACAGGCCCGATTTAGCGAGCTCGTTTATGGCAGGGTTGGTTAAAAGAAGTTTGGCGCGCTTTTGGGCTTCAGGGTCCAGAAAATCATCGCCGTTCAAAAACACAGTCCCGGCAATGACCGCCGAAGTTACCCGGGAGCGGGCTTCTTCGAGTGTGCCGCCGGTCAGCTTCATATGGTCCGGATCGTTGAACGTATAGACGGTCCCGTTCAACCACCAGCCGTACGATACCGAGTTCAGCATATATTCGGTGTCGTACATCGAAGAGAACGCATCGCAGGAAATCCGTCTGGCGTGTGCGTACTGGCCGGGAAACAGAGGAGAGATGGCTTGGCTGATGAACATTTTGGAACCGATGCGCTCCGAGATATACCGCATGCCCAGATTGTAAGCTTGGGTTCCGGTTTGGACTGCCGGGTCGTAGTGGACGCCTTCCATCGCTCCGTGGGTCAGGAAATCCAATTTTACATAAGCGATCCCCCAGTCCAGGAACCGGCTCAGCATCCACTCCATTCTGGCTATCGTCCCGGGATGGGAGGGGTCGAGCGCATACCCGTTATCCACGGGAGGCAGTACTTTCCCTTCGGGATCTTTGAGAAGAAGTTCCGTATACCGGTACTTTCCATCGGTTCCTTCAACGACGCGGTCGAAATCCGTCCCCCAAAAAGTAAACGGCGTCCAGTACATTCCCGGCTTTTGGCCGTTGGCACGGATCGTGTCAAACACCGAAACAAGCTGATCCTCGGATAAGTTATCCCAATAAGAGTCCATGTTAATGTACACTTGCTCTTCATTCGTAAAAGTATGTGGCTGAAGCTCGTCATGAAGGAACTGAGAAGCCTGCAAAACGCCTTCGGCGGTCAGCTGTTCCCGGTAAGCAGACCAGCTGTTCCACCCGAACGGGACGCCCGATGTCCACAGGAGCTTCGGGGCGATGACGGCATTCGCCCTCCCATAGGCCTCCAGGCCGTCGCGATAATCAGCATCGTAGCTGACCCACAGGAGCGGGGAACGAATTTCCGTTCCGGTCACCATCCCGTGGGGTAAAGCGTCGTGCGTGACGGAGGAGGACGCGCCGCCGTAAACGGTGAGCTCCGTAAGGCGGTTATCCTTACCGCGGTAATCGATGCCCGTTTTCCATGTGTCGTGCGTGATCGAACCTAGAACCAGGCCGTTCCGGCTCGTGTTATCATATACCGCCGTCACTTCATAGCTGGTTCCCCCTCCGCCCAGCGGATTCGATTCGTATCTGATAAACGCGTCATTATCATAAGGAACATTTAGAATCCGTCCGTCCATACCCGGACCCTCCGGAAGAGAAAGGCCGCGGGACAGCACTAGCGGAGCTATGTATTGGCTGGCGGCCGGTTTACGGTCTTTGCGGGTAAGCTGCGTTTGAACTTGAAATCCAGGAGAATTCTCATACAGCGTTAACATCAGAAGCATCTGAAGCCCCGCGGCAGATTCATGCAGCACTTGGACTTGAAGTCCCCGTCCGAAGCCGTTTTGGAGCCGGAGCGGTGTTTTCTGAAGCAGAGAACGCTTGTGAGAAGAGCCGGTCGTCTTCAATTGAGTCCCGTCGGACACCGTCACGGAAGCGGCGGCTCCGCTAAAACGCAGGATCCCCCCGGTCCGGAAAAGATAAGTTCCCTTGGCAAGGTCATATTCCACTTCAGCCAATCCGTTGGACAGCTGCACTACTGATCCGTGAAGCGAATAGGTTACTTTGCCATTGTGAGTATCTTTTTGTGCATAAAAAGGGAACCACAGCAGCACAGCCGCCGATAGGAGTAAAACGCCGAGTACAGTATATGGCCACCATTGTGTTCGCAGGGGGAGAATGGGATCACTTCCTTTCATCATGCCTGGAGTTGATCTCATTATAGGAAGGAAGCGGGGGCGCCGCCATAACTGAAAGTGCAGATTTATAGCCGAATATGTGGGAAATGAGAGAGGGATGTGAATATGCTAAAAGGCGGAATCGTACCCGTTGAACCTATCGATTTTGATCTTGTACTAGGCTGCCGCTCAGGCTAGAATGAAAGAAAAACGAATGGGTGATGAGCATGAACGTTGTGTTGTGGCCTGAAGGAGCCCCGCTGGCCAAGGGCGATCAACCTGCCGACCAGCCGTCGATGACAGCGTATCTGGTCGAATCGGACGCCCCCGCGGCAGCGGTAGTGGTCTGCCCCGGCGGCGGGTACTGGCTGAAAGCGTACCACGAAGGGGAGCCGGTAGCCCAATGGCTGAACTCCATTGGGATATCGGCCTTCGTGCTGCACTACCGCACAGCGGAGGATGGTTACCACCATCCATGTCCGCTGATGGACGTGCAGCGCGCCATGCGCCTTGTGCGCAGCAAGGCGCAAGACTGGAACGTCGACCCTCACCGGGTCGGCGTCCTGGGCTTCTCGGCCGGCGGCCATCTGGCAGCCTCGGCAGGAACGCTGCCGGACATCCGCTACACCGGACGTCCGGCAGCCGACGACACGGACCGGCTGGATGCCCGGCCGGACCTGATGGTACTGTGCTACCCGGTCATATCCTTCGGGCCGCACGGACACCACGGCTCGCGGGATAACCTGCTCGCCGGGCACACCGACGCCGCAGAGCTGGCTGAGCTTTTCTCCCTGGAGAACCGGGTTAACGGGCATACGCCGCCGGCGTTTCTATGGCACACCGCCGACGACGAGGGCGTGCCGGTGCAGAACAGCCTCATGTTCGCGGAGGCGCTCAGCCGCCACAACGTACCGTTCGACCTGCATGTATACCGGCATGGCCGGCATGGACTCGGTCTTGCCGAGGAGGACGCCCACGTCGGTACATGGACCGCCGTTTGTGCGGAGTGGCTGAAGGCGAACGGGTTTTGATCTTACGGCAGCATGCTTTTGCGGCTTCAACTCAATTCTACTGTCTTCAACACCGCCGCCCTAACTTTTGCACAAGTCCGTCTAGCTCCCCGCTGCCTAGTGCCCGGCAGATTTCCGTGATCGTCAAGCCGGGGTTGATTTACCGCAAAGAATTCAGGAAATAATATCCTGGGTGAGGCATTTTTCGGAAAGCGGTGATAGAATGACTTCTTATTTATGGCTCATTTATGCATTGTTATCGGCGGTCACAGGGGCGTTGGTAGCTATTTTCGGCAAAATCGGGCTTCAGCAGCTGGACTCCAACGTAGCAACGGCGGTGCGCGGTGTTATTATGGCTGTGTTTTTGATCGGCGTGATTGCGGTGCAGGGGAAACTGGGCATGGTCCCGGGCCTTCTGGCGAACAAAAAAGCGCTGACCTACGTAGCCCTAAGCGGAATCGCGGGCGCGGTATCCTGGATTTTTTACTTTTTGGCCGTGCAAAACGGCAAAGTCAGCCAGATCGTACCGGTGGACCGGCTCAGTGTAGTGTTTGCCATCGGGCTGGCCTTTGTCTTTCTCGGAGAGCGGATATCGGCTTGGGGCCTGTTGGGAGCCGCGCTGATGGTGGCGGGTGCGATCATGATCGCCTTAACGTAAGTAAGTTGCAGGGAGGGTTCTTCTTGGGGATGGAACCGCTTAGTTTGTATGACGAGTCGCTGCGCTCCGGCAGCTATCAACCGAAAATTGTGGCGTATTATTACAAGCAGTGGAACGGGTTCGATATGCTGCCGCATACGCACAAGGCTGTGGAAATTATGTATGTCATCTCCGGGCGCTGTACGATTGGAACCGACAATGAAGTGCTGCACATGAAAAAAGGCGACCTCATTCTGCTCGACTCCGGCGTCCGCCATTCGCTTGTAGTGGAAACGGCCTATCCTTGCCGGATGCTGAATGTCGAGTTCTTGTTTGCGGAGCGCTCGGGCGGCGGGTTCTCCACACTGGCTGACCTGTACCGCGGGGATGCTGCCGTCGCTGCGCTGTTTCAGGCGGCTCCCCCTTATGTGGCCGTCCGCGATTCCAACGAGGTATATCAATGCCTGAAAAGCCTGGTGCTGGAACTGGACGAGAAACGGGAAGACGGGGAATGGATGACCCAGCTGCTTATGCATCAGGCGCTTGTGAGAATTGCACGGCTGGCCCGGGAGGCAAAGGCGGAGGAGAAGCCTTACGACGTCTACATCCGAAAATGTATCAAATATCTTCATCAAAATTACGACCGTCCTCTTCACGTCAAAGATGCCGCAGCGGAAGTAAGCCTGCATCCGAATTATTTGCAGCGAATTTTTCGGGAACGTGTCGGCTGTACGATCATGGATTATCTTAACGGGATCCGGATGGATAAAGCGCAAATGCTGCTTACCCACACCGACCTGCCGGTGAACGAGATTCCGGAATATATCGGCATCAGCAGCAGGGAGTATTTCAGTTCCTTGTTCAAAAAGAAGTTCGGACAGCCGCCGGCACACTTCCGCAAATCCTTGGAAACGTTCGTTCACCCTGTTCCATCGGTGGATCTGTAGTAAAGGAAAGTTAGAATTTTATACATTTGGTCATGAACGCGGTTATGATTTTGATAACGCTTCCTCAATAGTCCCTGATACAATCTGGTTAGATTCAGATTTGGAGTGGATGAAGAGGAGGCGTTTTTATATGTCGTTTAAAGTTACCTTTATCGGTGCGGGCAGCATCGGGTTTACCCGGGGGCTGCTGAAGGACTTGCTGTCAGTGCCGGAGTTCCGGGATATCGATGTCGCTTTTACGGATATTAATGAGCATAACTTAGATATGGTGACCCAGCTTTGCCAAAGGGATATCAACGAGAACGGACTGAATATCGAAATTCAATCTACTTTAAACCGGCGGGCGGCGCTGGAAGGAGCGCGTTACGTATTTGTAGTGGTGCGGATCGGCGGGCTTGAGGCGTTCCGGACGGATGTCGACATCCCGTTGAAGTACGGAGTGGACCAGTGTGTGGGCGATACGTTGTGTGCCGGCGGCATCATGTACGGGCAGAGGGGCATTGCGGCGATGATGGATATTTGTAAGGATATCCGCGAGGTGGCCGAGCCCAATGCTTTGATGCTGAACTATGCGAATCCAATGGCCATGCTGACTTGGGCATGCAACAAGTACGGCGGCGTGCGGACGATCGGCTTGTGCCACGGGGTGCAGGGCGGCCATCGCCAAATCGCCGAGGCGCTGGGGTTGGAGCAGAAGGAAGTGGATATCATTTGTGCGGGCATCAACCACCAAACCTGGTATGTTCAAGTGAAGCATAAGGGCGAGGATATGACAGGGAAGCTGTTGGAGGCGTTTGAGAACCATCCGGAGTTTTCCAAGACGGAGAAAGTGCGTATCGACATGCTGCGCCGGTTCGGTTATTACAGCACGGAATCGAATGGTCATCTCAGCGAGTATCTGCCTTGGTACCGAAAGCGCGCGGATGAGATTATGGACTGGATCGACCTTGGCTCATGGATTAACGGGGAGACCGGAGGTTATCTGCGGGTATGTACGGAAGGCCGGAACTGGTTCGAAACGGACTTCCCGAACTGGATGAAGGAGCCCGCGATGGAGTATAAACCGGAAGCGCGGGGACAGGAGCACGGCTCTTATATTATCGAGGGGCTGGAGACGGGCCGAGTGTACCGGGGTCACTTTAACGTGGTGAACAACGGGGTAATCTCGAATTTGCCGGATGATGCGATTATCGAGGCACCGGGGTATGTGGACCGCAACGGCATCAACATGCCGAAGGTCGGCGAACTGCCGCTCGGCTGTGCCGCGGTCTGCAACGTGAGCATTTCAGTCCAGCGGCTGGCGGTGGAAGCGGCCATCCACGGGGATGACCGCCTGCTGCGCCAGGCTAT
The DNA here is from genome assembly GCF_042684925.1 of Paenibacillus gansuensis. Classification (NCBI taxonomy): domain Bacteria; kingdom Bacillati; phylum Bacillota; class Bacilli; order Caryophanales; family Paenibacillaceae; genus Paenibacillus; species Paenibacillus gansuensis. Next base: position 98,395 of record NZ_JBHUME010000015.1, read on the forward strand.
GCTGCTGGACCCGCTGGTCGGTGCGGTCTGCAACCCGAAGGAAGTGTGGCAGATGGCCGACGAAATGCTCGTGGCGCAGGAAGCCTGGCTGCCGCAGTATGGCGAAGCCATTGCCGCGGCGAAGAAGCGGCTGGCCGAGGGTCCGCTGGTTCCGACACGGGATGGGTACCAGGGCGCGGCGCGCCTGAAGGTGAAGACCGTGGAGGAAATGCAGCAGAACCGCGAGGAAGCGAATCGCAACGCCGGCGAAGCCGACAAGGCCATGGAGCGCCCGGCCGCGGCGCACTAACATACAAGAACGCCACCTGCGGGTGGCGTTTTTTGCGTGCACCCACATAGCCGAGCGCCGCCCAAGGAGAGTAAAAACTACTCACCATCCCCCGTATGCCGACTAAGGAGGGTAAAAACTACCCAACATACACTGAACGCCAACCCAAGGATGGCAAAACCTACCCACAACTGCGCATGCTGCTCTGCTTTTACTGCCCCACGCAAACATTGATTACTTTCCTATATTCAGACTTTATTATTGACCGATGGATACATGACGGGTAGAGTGGATTTTAACGTATAAATGATAGAAAACCATCGGCGACATCGCCGTTTTTTGAAGGAAAGCAAGGTGTTAAGACAAATGGATGACAACAGGGCAGCAACTCGAGAACATGAACATGATCTTCATCCGGAAGGTCACGGAGAGAATGAAACTAGCCATTCCAGAACAGGGGACGCGTCTAACGCAGATAACACTGCTTACACCACGGCAGCATCCGGTTATTTGGGCAACCTCCTGCAGCCGCTCCGTAAGTCCAAAGCATTCCGCAGCCTCTGGCTGGGTCAGTTGCTTTCTGCACTGGGAAGCTCGGTCAGTATGGTGATTTTGCCGATCGTTGTCTACGCGATGACGGGGTCTACAGTAGCGATGGGAACGGTCATGGCCGTATACATGGCACCTTATGTGCTGGCGCTGCCTTTTGCGGGGCTGGTTGTGGACCGCATGAACCGGGTCAACGTCATGCTGGCTGCCGACGCCGTCCGATTCCTGCTGATGTTGGCACTGATGGGGCTGCTGCTGACGGAGCGCCTTACGATGCCCGTGCTATATCCGCTCATGGCCGTATACGGACTGATGGAGGGCGTGTTCCAGCCGGCTTATTCCGCGATGCGGGCCCGAATTTTCACACCCGACATTCGTAATGCGGCGAACGCGCTGACGCAACTCACCCACCAAGGGGTGCGGCTGCTGGGACCAACGCTGGGAGGCACCTTGGCCTATTCCGTTTCGGGAGGCTTAGGCTTCGGACTGGATGCAGTTACCTACTTGCTCTCCCTAATTTGTTTGTGGCAGCTAAAAGAAATCGGAACCAACCAGCTAACCCCATCCGGCGCCGCCGATAAGCCCAATTTCAAAAAAGATTTCCTCGAGGGCCTTCACATCCTCCGCCAAAATCCGTGGCTCTGGATTACGATTGCCGCTTTTGCCTTGGTGAATATTTTTTACAGCGGGGTCATTTCGGTGCTCGTTCCGTGGCTTTTTCAGGTTCATTATCAGCTTCCTTCCTATATGTACGGATTGGCTGTCACCTGTTCGGGGGTCGGGGGAGTTACGGCAGCCTTTCTTTTTGGGTCCAAAAGAAACTGGCACCGCCGGGGACTGCTTGCTTACGGAGGCGTGTTCCTTAGTGCTTTGGCGATGCTGATGCTGTCTTTTGTCTCGTGGGCACCGGGGTTGCTGGCCCTGATGTTCGTAGAGGGGTTCGGGATCATGATCTTCGCCTTGATCTGGGAAACCAGCCTGCAGGAGCTAGTTCCGGAAGAGGCATTCGGCCGCGTGGCCAGCATCGATCTGCTGGGTTCGTTCGCGCTCATGCCGCTCGGCTACCTGCTGGTGGGAGGGGTGGCGGATTCCATAGGCGGGGTGGCAGCAGTGGGCATCATGGCGGGCTTAGTACTGGTTATCGTGATCGCTGCGCTTTGTTCCCCAGCCATCCGTAAGTTTGATTAAGTTGTTTAGTGGTGAATTGTGATACCTTTTCGTTAATTTTATATCTATTATCCTACCGGTTACTTCCTTACTCTTGTTATAAAAGACAAGAAATGAGGGAGTCCAGTGGCAATTAACAATAAACTGAACAAAATCTGGTATGGCGGCGATTACAATCCGGAACAATGGGATCGGGAAATTTGGGATGAGGATGTTCGCCTTTTTCAATTGGCCGGGATCAATGTGGCTACGGTGAACGTGTTTTCCTGGCCGCTGCTCCAGCCGTCAGAAGACGAGTATGACTTCCGCCAGTTGGACGATATTCTAGACAACCTGCATAAAAACAATGTCCATGTATGCCTGGGAACAAGCACGGCGGCCCATCCGGCTTGGATGGCTGCACGATACCCGGATATCTTGCGCGTAGACTGGGAAGGCCGCAAGCGAACTTACGGCGGCAGGCATAATTCATGCCCTAACAGCCCGACCTACCGTAAATATGCCGCTAAACTTGCGGGTAAGTTAGCGGAACGCTATCGCAACTACCCTGGCCTTTTACTATGGCATGTGAATAACGAATTAGGCGGGTACTGCTACTGCGACAACTGCGCCAAAGCCTTCCGGGTGTGGCTGAAACGGCGCTACGGTACCCTTGAGCAGCTCAATAAAGCTTGGTATACGGCTTTTTGGGGACATACTTTTTATGACTGGAACGAAATTGTGCCGCCCAACCTGCTGAGCGAGGGAGTCCATTGGAATTACCAGCGGAGCAACCAGAACAGCATTTCCCTGGATTACTTCCGTTTTGGATCGGACAGCATCCTGGAGTGTTACCTGATCGAAGCAGAAGCGATTCGAAAGCATACGCCGGACATACCCATTACAACGAATTTCATGGGAACGTATAAGGAAATGAACTATTTTCAGTGGGCTCCTCATCTGGATATCATCTCCTGGGACAGTTATCCTGCGCCGAATCAGCCGCCCAGCTTTAACGCCATGACCCACGACCTTATGCGCGGATTGAAGAACGGCCGGCCCTTCATGCTGATGGAACAGACCCCGAGCGTAGCCAACTGGCAGCCATACTGCAAATTAAAAAGACCGGGTGAAATGAAAAAGTGGAGCTACCAGGCCGTAGCGCATGGTGCGGATACGGTCATGTTTTTTCAACTGCGCAAATCGGCAGGTTCCTGTGAAAAAATGCACGGGGCCGTCATTGAACACGCGGGCCACGAGCATACAAGGGTGTTCAGGGAATGCGCAGAGCTGGGGGCGGAGCTGAACCGGCTGGGCAATACCCTCATCGACTCCCGTATTCACGCTAAGGCAGGCATCCTCTACGATTGGGAAAACCGCTGGGCTGCTGAACTTTCGAGCGGACCTAGCAACGATCTGGATTATGTGAACGAAGTGCATAAATACTATAGCGCTTTTTATGAGCAAAGTATCCCCGTAGACATGGTAGGAATTGAGTCCGATTTTGGCCGCTATGACATTTTAATTGCCCCGTTACTATATATGGTGAAACCCGGACTTGCCGAGAAACTGGAGGCTTTTGTAAGCAGAGGCGGCACGTTCGTAACCACTTATTTTAGCGGAATCGTTAATGAGACGGACTTATGTTATACGGGCGGTTTTCCGGGACCTCTGCGGAACGTTCTGGGGATCTGGACGGAAGAGACGGATGCGTTGTATCCGGGAGAATCCAACTCCCTTGTGTTGACCCGATCTTACGGTGAATTAAAAGGAGCATATACTTCCGATTTTCTCTGTGATTTGATTCATTCGGAAGGAGCAGAGGTGATGGCGGTGTATGGCTCTGATTTTTACAAAGGCATGCCTGCGCTGACGGTGAACCGCTTCGGATCAGGTACCGCGTGGTATGTGGCGACTAGTCCGGAGGCATCGTTTATGCGGGGATTCATTAAACAGCTCTGTGAGGACAAAGGGATTACGCCGCTGCTGCCTCCTCAGGAGGGGATTGAGGTAACCTGCAGGGAAAAAGAAGGGGCAGCTTACTTGTTCATCTTGAATCATAACATGGAACAACGCACCATCGAGCTCCCGCCTGGCCTGGCTGCGGTCAAGGAATTGATCAGTGGAATCATGGTGAACAACGAACTGAAACTACCGCCGCACGGGACGGCCATCTTGCAGCTGCCCGTTCGATAAGGAACATTGCCAGGGTGTTTTTTATTCAGTAGAATAGGTCTGAACGATCAAGTCTTTACGATAAAGGAATGGCCTAATGACAACAACATCTGATTCTTCCGCAAAATTCGGGAACACGGGCCCGATCAGCCGCTCCAAGCGTCTTTGGCTGGCGGCAATCCTCGGCTCGTTATCCGCATTCGGACCGCTGTCGCTGGATATGTACTTACCCGCGCTGCCGCAGCTCGCGGAAGATTTAAATACCACAGCATCCTATGCCCAGGCCAGCTTAACCGCTTGTCTGGTTGGATTGGCCGCCGGGCAGCTGCTGGCCGGACCGATCAGCGATATGCGCGGGCGAAGAGGGCCATTGCTCATCGGCCTCATCTTATACGCGGCAGCCTCGCTGTTATGCGTGTTCGCGCCGTCCATAATCACGTTTCTGCTGCTCCGGTTTGTGCAGGGCTTAGCGGGCTCGGCGGGGATTGTCATTTCCCGGGCTATTACCCGTGATCTGTACTCCGGTCCGGAATTGACCAAGTTCTTCTCGCTGCTCATGCTGGTGAACGGAGCCGCACCGATTTTAGCCCCGATCTTCGGCGGTCAGCTGCTGGAATACATGTCCTGGCGGGGCGTATTCGGCGTCCTCAGCGGTCTCGGCGGCCTCATGCTGCTAGGTGCCCTATTCGGCTTGAAAGAGACGCTGCCTGCACAACGCCGCATTGAGGGAGGCCTCAAGGACCTGAAAACCGCCTTCGGCACGCTGCTGCGCGACCGTACGTTCATGGGCTATGCGCTGACACAAGGCTTTGTCATAGGGGCGATGTTCGCCTACATCTCTGGATCACCGTTCGTGATCCAGGATGTGTTCGGCGTATCGCCGCAAGGCTTCAGTCTCATCTTCGCCATGAACGGGCTGGGCATCATTACGGCCGGCCAAATCACGGGCCGCATCGCGGGCCGTGTGCCGGAAGCCCGGCTGTTCGCCGCCGGGCTCGCCATCGCCGCCACCGGCGGAGCGCTGCTTCTGGCCGCCGTGCTCTCCGGCGCCGGCCTGCCGCTGGTGCTGGCGACGCTGTTCCTCGTCGTGTCCAGCGTCGGCATCGTCAGCGCGTCCGGCTTCCCGCTCGCCATGTCCCGTTACGGCCATGCGGCCGGAACCGCGTCCGCGCTGCTCGGCCTGCTCTCCTACATCCTCGGCGGCGTACTCGCGCCGTTCGTCGGCATCGCCGGCCGCTACAGCGCCATGCCGATGGCCGTCGTCATCGCGTGTGCCGAAGCATGCGCCTTGCTCTGCTACTTCCTGCTTGTGAAGCGGGGCAGGCGCGAAAACTCATAACATGGAGCCTTCAAAGGGATCAATCCTTTTGAAGGCTTTTTTTAAGGCAGGAAAGTACGTTAGTCCTGGCGAACATGAGGAGGTGGAAGGAATTTCATAAGGGCGGGAGACATCAAATGAAATTAGCAAAGGTGAAACCAAATTCATCTAAAATACCAATCATAGCGGGGTTACTGCTTGTCTTTTTGCCAGGCGTTTATGAAGGATATCAGTATTGGCCGCACTATGAAAGTTATACCGCTATGGGCGAGTTGGTCGATGTGAAGCAATTGGGTATCCAGGGTTCCGTGCAATTCGTCTATCTGAAGGAGGGGGTCACGAGAAACAGGCAAGAGAAGAAAGAAGCTCAGAAGCTCATGCCCGATGCCCTTTTTGAAACAACCGATGCCGAAGCGCTCGACTATCTTCAGGAGGAAGCGGAGGAAGGGGAGGCGTACCGCTATGAAACGATCCGAAACGCGGTAGTTTCCACCTTAGGCCAGGACGGGGATGAAGCAAACGAAGAGTCGATCGAATTCAAAATTTCAACCTTGGACGACGAAGCTTCTATGTACATAGGTGATTCTTTTGGCTTAATGGTGGCAATTGGACTCTATGAAGAGGCGCACAATCTGGACTTTTCCTGGGGCGGCAGATTTACAATAGCGGGAACAGGCACGATGGAGGATGACCATACCGTAGGTTCGGTGGGCGGAATCCGGGACAAGCTGCGCACGGCGGAGCGGGATCGGGCAGAGTATTTCTTTGTTCCCAAAGATAAAGAAACTTATATGAATGAGGGGATGAGCAACGAGGAAGAGGCATTTTTGGCTGCAAAGGAGTTAGATTTGCAATTAAACATTGTGCCCGTCGTTACGCTGGAAGAAGCTATCACTTTCCTAAAAGATTTAAATTATATGACCATACCCAAAGGGGACTAAAGCGTGAACATTCAATCCAATACAGTAACTGTAATCTTAAAAATTCTATTGGCAGCACAAATCTTCCTTTCCGCGTCAGATCTCGTAATCAACATTGTTGCCTGGTACTATTTCAGCTGGTATGACGAACATTTGTATGCCTTCTACGGATTTATCTCATCACTTTCCAACCTATTTTACATGATCTCCATTCCCTTATTCTTGACCTGGATCTATACAGTCCATAAAGATGTAAACAGGATGTTTATGAACTACCCGATCTCGCCGGGGACGTCGATTGTGGGTTTATTTATGCCTTTATTTAATTTTTACTTTATGCCAAAAATTTTCCTTGCAATGGGCTCCGCTTTTCTCGGTAATGGTTCTGCCCGTACAGAAGGCCGTGCACTTCGCTGGCTTGCCCTTCCGCTGCTTGCGGTAATTTTATGTTCCCGTTTCTTTAATCGGCAAGTCTCTATGAGTGAAGCCCCTGAGTTGAGTCTGATCGTCAAAGCCGGAGTGACTGTTCTGGCCGCTAACTGCATATACATGGCAATCACCTGGTTAGTTTCGAGGGGAATTACTAGAAATACAAGAAGACAGATTTCACAGGAGGTTGCTGATATAGATACGGCTGCTGAGCAGAACAACTCGGTGCTTACTGCCCCTTAACGTGAAGGAGACTAGTAAATGAAGCAATATCACTTAAAACGGGATTCTTTTAACAAAGTCATGAAGAGTTACACCCCATTTATCGCAGCTACTCTTGCGGGACCGATCATTATGATGCTGCTTTTGTATCCATTGCTTGGAGACATTCTGGGGGCGGGCACCGTGACCACATTGGTATTGCTTTATTTTGCATATGCCATTGTCAGAATCCTGATCAAAATCAACAAAGCCCGAAGAGACTGGTTCAGCTACCTAATCATTTGGGATGAAAACTATATAACGAAGAAACAGCATAAAACGCAGGACCTCACGATTTTGATGTCAGAGATAACCCGGATTGTTCAAGTTGCCGGCGGTGTTTCCATACAGACAGGGGACCCCCAGCGATTTCTGTTCGTGTCCAGTGAGCTTGAGGAGTACCCGGGCTTTCTCGGCCGATTGAATGCCATTCACGTTATTGAAGTGAGCACGCTGCCTTCGATGGAAGTTCCCAGTATGTACACGATTACTCAGCATAGGAAACCCGCAGGAGTTCTGAAAATCCTGCTTAAATGGCTCCTCGTCACTGTTATCATCATCGTGATCTTTATCGCCTTCATGTCTCTGCTCATTTATAGTTTGGAGAACAATTTGCTATGATCTAACAACTCTTTACCGAGCTTTATATTAAGCCCATGAGGTGATATATAGTGAAAAAGCTTTCCTTTTTCCATAATTATGTATATTCTCCCCGTAACTAAGCACATTAAGTGGAAAAGTTCGGAGAGGATGCACGAATGGATTTCATCAAAAGCCAAGAGTCGTTGACCGCCCTAGAATGGATACTGCGCAGCATTGTCGGGTTTATCTTTTTGATCATTGCCGCCAAAATGATGGGCCAGCGCTCCATCTCCCAACTCCGGTTTCTTGATTTTATTATCGCGCTGACGCTGGGAAATATTATTGCGCATCCGCTGTCGGACGAACACCTTGGGATGAAAGGCTCGATGATCACGACAGTAGCGCTCGTCTTCTTATACATAGCTGCAATTTGGCTGAGCTTGAAGGTCCCGTTGCTGAAGCAATTTTTTGATCCTCCTGCAGTCACGCTAATTGAAGAGGGAAAACTCGATTACCGGAACCTGAAGAAAGCAAAATTGCCTATTGAATTTTTGTATGCGGAGCTGAGAAAATCAAACGTAGAGGATATTTCAAAGGTTGCCTATGCTGCCTGGGAGCCGGGGGGAACGCTGTCTGTCTTCGTAAAACCAGAGTATATGCCTATAACGCCATCCGATCTGAAGCTCCCCGCCCAGCCGTTTCATCTTACCAAACCGATTATAGCGGACGGCCACATTGAACATGCCCTGTTACGCGAGATCGGCAAAGACCGTGAATGGCTGAATTCACAGATAGGGCCCCACTCCTTGCACAACGTTATTTTGGCAACCGTCGACACCAATCTTACAATTCAAGTACACACGGTACGGACCACTCACTGATCAGTATATAGTAAGGGCAGTCGACAGAGTCAATCGGCTGCCTTTTCTGCATTGACAAGGGATTTATTATATAAAGCCTTAATGCAACTTAGCGTTGCGGGGGCAGTAACCAGAACGTTCTTTACATTTACAGTTACTTCAATAAATAATGGCTTTAGGTCAGGGAAAGGTAGTTGGTACATGAATTTTGGTTCGAAGCTGAAGGGCGAAAGAATGAGGAAAGGCTGGTCCCAAGAGGAACTGGCGGAACAACTGTTTGTAAGTCGACAGTCCGTTTCCAAGTGGGAGAATGGGCAGAATTATCCCAGCATTGAAATGATCATTAAAATAAGTGATCTATTCCACGTTACGATCGATGAATTATTAAGGGGTGATGAGGAATTGACAAAAAAAGTAATAAACGACAGCAAACAACTGGCTTATCCGAAAATAAAATTCACATTTGATGTCATTTTTCTACTTGGTGCTTTATTGTTAGTTATCAAACTAGTTGTTCTTATAGGAAACAGATTAACCTCTTTGGATCTTCCGTTACTGAGAGGGACGTTTTTCTGGAACTTCGGATCGTTGATTCTGATGGTCATTGGGGGGATAGGTTCGGGTATTTTTAAAGAGAAGTATAGTTCAGAGTAATAAATTAAAGACCCGAACCTGCCCCTAGGATCGGGTCTTTCCTTTAATCCGTAATATTCCGCGTATAGTACTCGATGATATCTTTGCGTCGAATAATACCGAGGAATACACGTTCGTTATCCACGACGGGAACGAAGTTCTGATCGGCTGCCAATGTCAGCATTTCGTCCAGATCGGCGCCGATGGTGACGCATTCGATTTTCATTCGTTTGTTAATGGAAGTGATGGGGACTTCATGCATATTTTCGAAGGTGAGGCCGGGGGTGGTTTTCATTTTCCACAACAAATCCCCTTCGGAAAGCGTTCCGAAGTAGACGCCATTCTCATCCAAAATCGGAACAGCTGTATAGTGGCATGCCTCCAATTTATCTAGGGATTCCTTCATGTTAGATGATGTCGTGAGGTATGAGACCTCGTCCTTGGGGTACAGAAACGACCGAATGTCCACGGGTTCACACTCCTTTGGGATCGTAGTACTGGAGGTGGCAACGGATGATAATGGTTTCACCTATTTTTATAAGGATATCACCATTTGGAAGTTATAAACAACTATGACGGGCATAAAGGGGACCATTTCTGTAACCATACCTGATTCTCATTCGTTTCACTTGTGGTCGTAAGAAAATATGGAGGAGCCCATATGAAACGAATAGCGGTCACTTTATTGATCATCTGCATATGCGTCTTTGGATTGTATGGCTGCAGTGATAAAAACAATACAACAGGCGGGGACCTGAAAGACAGTGCAGTTGTGGTCGTGAAGGGGAGCTTCTTTGAGAAACGACTCACAGAGAAGGATGAAATAAACAAGCTGGTTAAGCTTTTGAACAAAAAGAAAGCTGTTTCCACTCCAGAACTAGCCAAAGGCATAAAGCCTGAAGTTGCGGAGAATACAGTTCTATTTCATTTTCCTAGGGATGATTTTTTCTACATCGGTGACGGTTACGTGTACTATGGAAATGACGACAAGTACTATTCTGTCTCCAAAGATATTGAACAATTTTTTATCCCAGTTGAACAATAACCCCGAAGGTTGTGAGTGCCGTGGAGTATTTTGCAAAAGGATAACCATGCGGCAACCTCGCGTTAGCCGCCTATTCTTTCCGAAACCATATGCCTCACATGACCGGAATGTTTACTGTGATTGATAAATAAATCTAAAGATGGCTGACGGGTTTCTAGCGGCCATTATTAATTTTGACCCAGGAGGAAAAACCCGTGAACAACCTAGACATTCTCCTACGCCAACTCAGTGATAGAGATGCACGATTGTTACTCCATAATCTTGTGCAAACCTCGCATCGCTACGCAACCGAGGGGACTTCAGAGGAACAAAAATTTGCAGAACACCTTCTAAAGCTGCTTTTTGATCAAGCTCAGTCCATTCATAATGAGCGGACAAAAGCGGAAGCCCTGCAAACCCACGTTCACCTTGTGTTTAGCCTCTCTGACGCCGGGTCGCTGAAAGTGGCTCTTAGTAAAGTCGGAAAAAGAAGTTCATGCCAGGTATTAGCATTTAATGAGTTGTTTTCGGTAGGTCCAATAACAGATTTGGATACATCCGCCGGTCAGCGAAACAGGTTATTATGGTTGATGGAACACGATGGGGAATACAGATATGGAAACCATACCACTCGGGAGCATCAGCTCGAAAACTTGTGTGAAGCGCTCAAACGGATTCCCGAAAACAAAACCATTGTCATCTGGTGCGCGGATAACGCCCATGATCAGACAGGGCTGCGATTTGCCTTACATTTGTTAAGGGAGAGAGAACAGCCAGTTCACGTTGTGAATGTTACCGAGGTAGCTGCTGCCATGGGTTTTAGGAGCAAGAACGGTCTTATCCCTTATGCAATAGGCTTATTGAAGAAAGAACACTATGAGGAGATTTTGAGGCTGCATTATGAAGGCATCCCTCTTGAACCTGCCATGAGAAAACAACTGGAATCGGAATGGCTGAGCCTTGCGAAGCAAGATCATGTATTTCGTGTATGGCAAAATGGAAAGGTTACAGGCAGTGAAGCCAGCGAACTAGACGAGGTCATTGCAAACTCGGTCCGTGAACTGCAAGAAGATCAACATGACGGCGGCTACGTGAAGGCGGGGAGTGTCATCCTTAAGGTGTTTGAAAATTCCAGACAGCTGGTAGGGACTTTTTTTATCATCTACAGAATTTGGGTTTTAGTCGATGAAGGTGTTTTGGCTTTCCGAGGTTTCCCAAGTGCACCGCATCAATTTTCGGTAAGGTTGGTTGGCCAGGAGTGAATAATGAAGAGGATGAAGGAGACTCGCAAAGATGTTTATGGTCGCCACTCTTGCGGGACCGATCATCATGTTGTTCCTGTTGTATTCGTTACTCGCGGAAATGATTGGTGCGGGTACCGTGATCTTTTTATTCTCGCTCTATTTTGCATATGCCATAATCAAGATCCTTATCAGAATCAATAAAGTCCGAAAAGACTGGTTCAGTTTTCAGGACACTCGGTGGGAAAATGAGGCTGCCCAAAAAGCCGGCTATGAAGACATTTATAAAGAGGATGTTCTCTACGATGCCAAAATAATGAGCATAACTCCTGCTATTGATAAAAAATACGGCAATATTTATAACGCAACCATTTCAGCGAAAAATAACATGAACGGAACCTTTCAAATAACCCTGCCTGTAGTGAAAGATAAACAACAATGGAAGGTTCTCATTACTGGTATTGCATTACCGCCGGCAAGTCAGTAATAAGAAGAAATATGACAGTGCCCAAACAGTCTTGCTATCTCATGGAATCAGGGGTAAAATGAAATCATAAGAACATATGTTTCTATATTCGTGAAGCCAAGTTGACAGGGAGTTGGGACCTTGAAGTTCGATTTATCAGGTAAGGTTGCGTTAGTTACAGGGGCGTCACGCGGGGTTGGCAAAGGAATCGCGTTAGGGCTTGGAGAATGCGGGGCAACAGTTTATGTTACAGGCCGCAGCACGGTGGAAGGCCAGCTCGTGGACGGCCTGGGCGGAACACTGCAACAAACTGTTAACGAAGTTGAGAAACTAGGCGGGCGTTGTATTGCTATCCCATGTGATCACTCGATCGATGAACAGACGGAAACTGTTTTTCGGCAAATCTACGAAGAGCAGGGAAGAATAGATATTCTTGTGAACAACGTTTGGGCCGGTTATCAATTCATGCTGGAGAACCTGGATACGAATCCTGAATTCACATGGGAAAAACCTTTCTGGGAACAGCCCCGCTGGAGATGGGATGCGATGTTCCAAGCCGGCGTAAGAGCGCACTATGTATCCAGCCAACTGGCAGCACGCTCTATGGTACCTGCTAGAAGCGGACTTATCGTAAATATATCCTTTTGGGCAGCGCAGATGTATATGGCTAATGTCGCTTACGGCGTCTCCAAAGCAGCAACCGACAAAATGGTTCGAGATATGGCCCATGAACTCACCCCACACCAAGTCGCAGCTGTTTCCCTCTACCCAGGATTAGTCAGAACGGAAGGCGTTATGCGGGCGGCGCATGCCTTCGACTTAAGCAATTCCGAATCTCCCCAATTTATCGGCCGTGCGATAGCTGCTCTGGCTTCAGATCCTCATATTCTCCACAAAACCGGCAAAGTTCTCATTGCCGCTGATCTTGCATTGGAATACGGTTTTAAGGATATCGACGGCAAACAGCCCCGCCCTTTACGAAGGGAAGATTTATAAGGTAGGGGCTACTAAATATTAAGTATCCAGTATAGGCGGCCGGCGGCGCATTGTCGCTTGTTCGAAATTATAAGCGATACGAATTAGTGTCGGTTCGCTAAACGCTCTCCCGGAGAAAACAACCCCGAAAGGCCCCTGAGTAGAATCATCGTCTGAATCTATGATTTCTTTTAAATCCAGTAAATCTTAAATCGTCCCTCTAATTGAAGAAAATAACATACTGAATTAACTACCAACGGAATCGACACCAGATCTGTGAATAAGAAAAACCGGCCTACTGGCCGGTCCTCGTCTTTCAGGGGTGTACTATGATTTTCAGACTGACATGTTCTTCAAACACGCTTCAAGCCGATCAAGATTTTGCTCATTGGCTGGCTCTGCGACGTTTTTAATGGCTTTGAATACAGCAGCCTCTTCGAAAAGCTGGCTCCAAGTCAGTCTGGTTTTGCCGCCGAGATCCTCGAAGCTTACCGTAAGCTGGAAATGAGGGGCTCCAAGATGCCACAGAACGATCTGTTTAGGTCCAATTTCGATAAATTCGTTTATGTTGGGGTAATCCACTCCGTTCGGTCCATGCATTACAAATTCCCATATTCCTCCGGGACGGAATTCAAATTTGTGAAAAGTATTCGTAAACCCGTCCGGACCCCACCACTGGGCCAAATTTTCAGGTTTTGACCAAGCTACATAAACGTCAGCAGGAGCAGCATTGAGCACCCGTGTTGTTACAAGTTCATTTGGTTCCGTTGCGCTGTTGTCGGTGTTTGCTGAGAGGTTTTCCGTCATGCCTATTCCTCCTATGTATATGAACGCCGGTTGCCAAGTTTCATTCGCAGCAGCTTACCAAGCTTGTCCAGCATTTCTGTTGCCTGTAACTCTCTAATTAAGTATGGTGCCAGGAATTTCCTTATATTACCTCGAAACACTTATAACGATAACAGGTTTAGGAGGAGAGGGCAACGGAATGAGGTTATTTTGACGACTAGCTGAATACACAATACACATAGTACCAGCTAATGAAAATGATCGAAAATACATGGTTTTAGGGAGGGATCAAGATGGAACTTAGAGACACTTTCAATCAAGTGGCCAAGGAATATGATAAGTTCAGACCTAAATACCCAAGTCAGCTATTTACCGACATTTTAGAGTATGCGTGTATAAAACAGAACGATGACATACTAGAAATTGGCTGTGGCACAGGTCAGGCAACCCAAGGTTTTATTGAGTTAGGATACCGTAATTTAACTTGTATTGAGTTAGGACAAAATTTAGCAGAATTCACCCGTGAAAAATTTAAAGATGAAACTAGCCTTCGTGTAATTCATTCTTCTTTTGAAACATGGCAAAATGACAAAAGTCACTTTAAGTTAGCTATTTCCGGAACAGCTTTTCATTTTATCCAGCCACAAGAGGTTGGTTATCGGAAAGTGTTTGATCTTTTAAGCAGTCAAGGGTCGATTGCTTTCTTTTGGACTATTCATGTTCCTTCATCGGATGCCACTTTCAACCTTATCAGGGAATGTTACAGGGTGTATGCTCCGCAACTTGATGATTCAAAGAATATGACTATGGCGCAAGTCATTGATGAAAGATCTGCCCTGACTTTACAAGACGGACTTTTTAAAGATCTGGAGGTAAAGCAATACAGTTGGAATGATGCATATACATCTGATGAGTACATCTCATTATTGAATACGAATTCAAGACACAGGGTGCTCCCTGAGGATGTGCGCTCAGACTTGTTTAGCGGAATAAAGAAGATCATTGATCAGAACGGTGGAACGGTGATCAAGCCGCAAGCGGTTGCTTTGTTTTTGGCGAGAAAGAACGATTAGCTGCATTTTATAGAGTTTAAGGAACTAAAAATCGAGGATATTCGTTTTTATATATGATCAAATTGTGCAATATCAAGGAGGTCTATCTCTTGATTTATGTAGTAAGGCATGGTGAAACGGATTTAAACAGAGAAGGAAAGCTGCAGGGCAGAAAGGGTTTACCCCTAAATAATGTGGGAAGGCATCAAGCAATATTGCTAAGAGATAATCTTGAAAATGTAGTGTTTGACTATGTTTATAGCTCACCTCAAAAAAGAGCAATTCAAACAGCAGAGATAGCTACAGGTGCAAATGCAATAATTGACGAAAGACTCGATGTTTTTGATTTGGGCGAAGCTGACCTATTAAAAAAAGGAGAAGTCATAATGCAGGGAGTAGTTCCTGACTCCAGGCTCTATAAAGGAGTCGAAGAGATTCCTAATTTTATTAAAAGGGTCTTCTCCTTTATGTATGAACTTAATTCCAAGCATACTAACAACCATGTTAATATCTTCATTTCTGGACACAGATGCACGACAGGTTGTATTGGTGCTTTTTTTATGGGTATTCCCAACGATGGGAACATACTAAAGTTCTCGTCAGATAACGGCAATTATAAAATGTTTTCCTTCAAATAATCGTCTTCTTATTAATGGTGTTTACTATTTCAATCCTAAGGAGGACACTGCATGACTTTTAATTTCGTTGGCATCGACCACATTCAACTAGCTGCACCGAAAGGTTGCGAGCAAGAAGCGAGAAGTTTCTTTTCGGATTTGTTAGGGTGGACGGAAATACCCAAACCCGAGAATCTCCAAAAACGCGGCGGGGTCTGGTTCCAATGTGGAACGCACCAAGTGCATATCGGGGTTCAGGAAGATTTTGTCCCGGCAACGAAAGCTCATCCCGCATTCCAAGTGCAGCATCTTGCTGCATTGAGACAGTATTTGATTCAGAATAACGTTACCGTCATAGATGATGATGCTCGAGCAGAGGAAAACATTAATCGTTTCTATGTAAATGATCCGTTCGGCAATCGGCTGGAGTTTATGGAGATGCACCTGTAGTGGTTACTATGCGTTTTAGGGGCGATCATTTTGAACATAGATGAAACTTGGCACCGGCACCTTGGAGTATATGGGATCTGTTTAGATGAAGGTAAGTTACTAGTAGTCAAAAAGGGCCGAGGCCCGTACATCGGAAGATATGATCTTCCCGGGGGATCAGTGGAAGTAAACGAATCGTTACAAGAGGCCTTACAGAGGGAGTTTAGGGAGGAAACAGGTATAGACGTTCATGTTGCAAAACATCTTGGCGCTCGAGACTATATCATTCCTTACGAACTGCCAAACAGAGGAACTTCCCATATTCATCAGATCGCTTTATTTTATGCTGTAAAATCTATGGAGGGCACGTTTTTACCGCAGTCGGACCATTTTTATGGGCAGGATGCTTTGGGAGCTTTATGGCTTCCTATTCAAGAACTTACAACGGAACATTCGTCGCCACTTGTAGTGCAAGCAGTGGAATGGTTTGAGACAGGCCAAATCCCTACTGGCATCATGAGACTGGATGATTGGATTATGAACTCGAACGATTGGGAGAGCAAGTAGATGACGACTATACGATTAGCCACCCTAGACGACATAGAAGAGCTAGTACAAATGCGGTGGGATTATACTTTAGAGGAGCAATTATTAACCACGGCAAGTTTTGCTGAATTCCACGACACCTGTAGTACCTTTTTGAGAAAAGCCATGGAGAGCGGAGATTGGCACATTTGGGTTGCGGACATAGGTAATAGAATAGTTTCACACATGTATCTGCAGTTCATCCATAAGGTGCCGAGGCCAGGGAAATCCCCGGACCCTCGTTTTGGTTATGTAACTAATGTCTATACTCGTCCAACTTTTAGAGGGCAAGGCATTGGTACAAAAATACATATCGCTTTGGAAACATGGTCCAAAGAAAACGAAGTTGAGTTTCTAATACTTTGGCCGAGCAGTCATAGTGTAGAGTTCTATGAGAGAAATGGATTTGTTCGTTCTGAGGAAGCATTGGAGAAGCATTGGTGACAGCAATGAAAGGACGCAGAGGTGATTGAGTGAACAAGTCCAAACGATGTATTGCCATTGCAGCCATTTTATCCTTATCATCGGCATGCAGTACAAGTAATACAGTAATCCCGGAGACCCCAGTGCAAACAGCTAAAGGATCTCAACACCCCCGTACTAGTAACCCTACTGACGAAAAAAAGCCTACTGAGAAGTTCTCATACCTGAAGAAACTGTCACCACAAAAGCAAGAGGCTCTTATTAGATTTAAGTCGCAATCGGATATGAGAGAGTTACACAATTTTACTCCCGAGGAAATGGTGTTGGTTTACCTCTACAGTTTATCGATCGGCGACCCGGGTTTGCTGTACGATATCACTTATAATGGAGGGCAGCTTCCGGACAAGGATCAATTTTGGGACGAATATTTGGAATACGCACATACCTATGATTCGGAAACCGCAATCCATTACAGGTATTATGATTCCATTGAAGTGGAAGAAGGAACAGCTGAGGAGAGTAGGGTAACCGTAGTGATTATGGTGAGTTTAGAAACAATGACACATAGCATGGCTCTTGGGCTTCGAAAAGAAGATGAAGTTTGGAAGCTGGATATCTACCATTTGATTAAAGAACATATACATAAAGCGAAGGCTAACAAAAAGTGATGCACTCAATACATCGCCGGAGGGATGCTCATGCGTGTGGGGATCATCGGAGGAGGAATTGGCGGTTTGACGCTCGCGCAGGCTTTACGGGCACGGAATATAGACGTTGCCGTGTTTGAACGTGATGCGGCTCCCTCTAAAACAGCCGGGTACCGTCTGCATATAAGCGGAGAAGCATTAGCCGCACTGCGCGAAGGGTTGCCAGCACGATGGGAAAAAGCGGTGCGCGCCAGCGGTACGGGACCGGAGGCATTTCGTCAATTTTCTATTATGGACCACCGGGGCAAAACCCGGTTCCGAATTCCGGCACCCGCCGGCGAAGACCTTGCGATGATAGGAAGGGTACCGCTGCGGACGATCCTTTCGGCTGATCTAGGCGATATCGTAAAATGGGGAACGGTCTATGAACGTTACACAGAGCTGGATTCGGGCGTAGAGCTGCATTTTGCCAATGTTCCTGTAGAAAGAGTGGATGTGTTAGTTGGCGCGGATGGCGTTCGTTCGCTCGTTGCCCGGCAGCTGTTAGGAAAGTCGAGCTCGGTACCGGCAGGAATCGTTGGAATTGCAGGAAAAACAAGGCTAACGAACGGTCTCCGTGGAGATATATTTGAAGACCTGTTTCGAGGACCGGGCTTCGCTATTGGGCCGAAGGGAGTAGGGGCGTTTATTACGGTTCATGCGCCTTCCAGGGATGTCTTATACGGGAACACGGGAAATGAACTGATTCATCCTGAAGAGCCTTACGTAGTCTGGTCGATGGCTGCGCCGCCTTCTGTTTACCGAAGCAATCCTTTGAGCCTGACGTCTCGCGAACTTATCCAGGAGACCTTATTTCATATACGCCGCTGGGAACCTGGTTATATACGAATCGTCGAACAAGCTGTCCCCGAAAGTGCTGCTGCATTTCCATTCTCGTTCCCATCGGCTTTAGGGCCGTGGACCAGTCCTCGTGTGACCTTGATCGGGGACGCAATACACCCCATGCCTCCAACGGCCGGGTTAGGTGCAAGCACGGCGATGATCGATGCTATCACCTTGGCAAAGTCGCTTGTTGCTTCAACCGATGTGCCTGCCGCATTGGAAGCTTATCAAAAGGCGATGCTTCAGTACGCGCCGCGCGCAGTAGATGAGGCGAGACCTCCGTTATTATGGCAGCGTCGATTCGCCAATCCATTGCTTCGTGTCTCCGCTATGCACGTCTTTTTTCCTATTGCTGATGCCCTTGTGCGGGCGAAAACTTTTATGGGTTTCTAACAATAGAACGGGAGGAACGCTATGCGAACCATTCAGTTTGACTTTCCTGTAGATGAAATTACGTACAAGGTAATCGGTGAACGCCAATTGAAACTGAATACTTTCTGGCCGGAACTACGTGGTTTGAACCGGACTGCGATCCTATTTTTTAATGGGGGAAGCTTCAAAAAGGGACCGTTAACACCTGCTCAATTCCAGCACCAGGCACGATATTTTGCTTCAATAGGGATCGTTTCGATGTGTGTGGATTATCGGAATGGCTATGACGAGCGATTCACTCCACTCCAGGCAATTAGTGATGCCAAAAGTGCGGTTCATTGGATAAGAAACCATGCGGAAGAGTTAGGCATACATCCAGATCAAATTGTGATGTGCGGTGCATCAGCTGGCGGCTATACTGCTGTTTCGTCCATTATGTTTAAAAGTATCATGGATGATCAAAGTGTTGACCATGTTCCCAATGCTTTGGTCGTTTTTGCTGCGGGAATGGATGCTGTAAATATTTCGGAGAGACTTTTCCCTCAATTGGTTGAACAGGCGAAGGATTTTTCCCCGATTCACCGTATCCAAAAGTGCCTGCCGCCCACGTTATGGATGTGTGGAACGTCGGATGAGCTATTCCAACAAAACAGTGAATTCGTAACTCTCATGCAGCAAAAAGGCAATGACATCACCTTTGTTAGTTATGAGGGTATGGGGCACGGGTTCTTCAATTACGGATGGCATGAAAATAAACCGTATAATGAAACCACTCAAAAAATTGAGGAATATTTAAAAACATTACGATTTATGTAATCGAGATGGGGGGTAGCCTTTGATTAGAGCTTACTGGAATTACTTTCTGTACGTTGTAAATCACAAAGTGAATGTGATGATCGAGTGTTGGAAAGAAGGGCTGTACGTCCAAGGGATCGTCCATGACCTATCTAAGTTTTCACCGCTAGAGTTTGTTCCATATGCGAAGAAATTCTATTCAGGAAAGCCGTTAAGCCCCGAGGACGGACTAAAGTGGGACTATGCGTGGCTGCATCATCAGCGGAAAAATAAGCACCATTGGGAATATTGGGTCATTAACCCCATCTCCAAAGAGGCTTTGCCTATGCCCAAAAAATATGTAATCGAGATGGTTTGTGACTGGCGCTCGTTTTCAAGGAGGTGGGGGAGGAAGGTGAAACCTACCACACTTAACCTCACGGACAGCATCATCGTGCACCCTGATACAAAGAAAGAGCTAGAATTGTTAACTTCCCGAGAAGAAAAAAGTTCAGCACCATGAAATAAAATAAAGCTGTCAAAAAGGTTAGTTACCTTTTTGACAGCTTCTAGCAAATTTTTAATCTCTTATTGGCCTTCACTATACCTTTTGAAATTATCCATAAACGCCTGCCAGCCCGCTTGCTGCATCTCAGCAGGATTTTCGGATTCGGCCTCAAAGGTTTCAACGATCTTGGTGCTGCTGCCTTGGGCAATAAAAGTGACCGTCACTTTCCGTCCGTCTCCCAGGGTGTAGGCAAGGTATTCGTTTTCTCTCACTTCGTCATAAGTCCCGCCAAAATCAAACCCAAAGCTTCCATCTTTAGCTTCCATTCTAGTTAAAAACGTTCCGCCAACTCTTACATCATTCTCCGCGCGCGGCGCATGCCAGTCGTTAGAAGCAAAAGACCATTGTATGATATGTTGCGGCTCTGTCCAGTTTGCCCATACTTTTTCGATTGGGGCTTGTACTGTGGTTTCGACCGTTAGGGTTACTTTATCACCTGTTTCCATTCCTGTTACCGCCTCACTTTTATAGAATTGAGTTTCTGGTTAATTATACCATCATTCAAACGGAATACGAAAGATTCTTTGAGCATGTACAAGTAACTTCCGGACCTGTTGAACGTCTAATTAGCAAGGGGGCTGTGTTATGAACAAAATGCTTGCCGTACTGTTGCTGCTGATTTTCTTTGTATTGTTTGCTGGGTGTAATGTGCTTACTGGACAAGTGAATTTGAATAAGAGTAAAGCAGCCAGTATCAAACTGGACTGCACAGAGTTATGTAAAACCCGAGGGATTCCATTTGCAACAAAGCGTTTTACCGAACAGAAGGATATTGAAGTGTTTGTGAGGGCTATCAACAAAGCTGAGAAAATTCAAGGCGAGATAGATTACGCGGCGTTGTTCCACATGAAGGTCAACTACAAGGATGGTTCGGTTACAACCTATCATTTGAACATAGATAATAGATCCGGGAGTAGAGGTTTACTTGTCGAAACTTCCAATACCAATCAGGGATATAGCATCCCTAACGAGGTGACAGAGGAGCTTTACAACTTGATAGTAGGGGAGATCTTATGATTACTCATTTTGCCGAGCTTCAGTTGCAGACTGTATCCATTTCTGGGGTAAAACAGTTCTACTCTGAGCTACTGGGAATTTCTGTGTTGTTCGAGAAAGAGAATGAAATCAGCTTCCGGCCGACCGAACAGTTCAGTCTAACATTCAAAGAGGCAGCCGAGCCGCTGGCTCCAGCTCATTTTGCTTTTGAGGTGCCATGGTCGGAGTTTGAACTTGTAGTGAGTCGGCTAGCGGGCAACGGTATAACGCTGCTGAAATGGCCTGATGGAAGTACAGTCGAAGAATCGGAAACGACCCGGAATGTTTACTTTCGAGACGGAGACGGGAATCTGCTCGAGGTGATCGCACACAGTTATATTAAAGAGGGAGTTCTTCCTCCTGAAGGAGAGATGAAGATTTTGTACCTCAGGGAAATTGGCTTTCCGGCAGACGATGCTGTGGATTTTAGGGAGTTTGTTGCGGATTTGTTAGGACTCCGAATAGACAAGGCGGCTGATAATTTTGCTTTTGCTATAGGCGGTACCGCCCACATGGTCATTCCCTCCAAACAAAGAAAGTGGATCCCGATTGCCATGGTCGCTTTGCCGCCAGTTATGAGTGTGACCTTCGGTGTGAGCAGCTTGGATTATATTAACGAGGTTAAAGTAAAACTGACTGAAAGAGGCATGAAGTCGCGTATGGAAGATGGCCGGCTTTCTTTTCAATATAAAGAGTATCCAGTTAGTTTAGTGGTTACGGATTTTCCGGAAGCTTTGCTTGAGCGGTTGGGTCTGCCTTTTGCGAAGTGATGCTTGTGGAGGGGGAAAGGTTGGAGACATGACAAGCGAAACATTCCAAGAACTTAACCAATACATAGAAAGTACAAAAGAGAAAATTTCCGCTTCTGCAGCTTCTGTCTTGATCATTAAGAATGGTGTGATTGTTAACGAGCGGTATTTGGGCAGTCACGACCATACTCCCCAAAGCCGAACCATCGATGAAGTCCATCACAAAGGTTGTTCCCAGCGGGCAGCCAGTGGAGTTACGACAATGCAGGGGTCGATTTGCTAATCAAAATCATTCACAAAGTATTTCTACAACCTCTGGCTGTAGTCATTAAAGAGAGAGTTTTAGAGCCTTATCAGCTGTTAGAAACGGGTTGGAGAAAGGATAACCACGAAAGCCTTGTATGGGTCAATGATAGCTGTGCAGGGGAACAAGGGGAGGAAGCCAATCTTTTTGTAAGTACGCGGGATTTGGGATTTTGGGGTTATCTGCATTTAACAAAAGGGAATTACGAAGGGAAGCAGATTCTGCCAACTTCCATCTTCGAGGAGACGATAAAAATAGCTACTCCTGCAACCCTTGATGACGACTTGCCCCGAAACGGTTTTTTTTGGTGGGTGCAAGATAGGCCTCAAGCTTCTTCTGAATTAGGAGGAAGACTGCCGAAAGGTTCTTTTCAATCACTTGGGTTCTACGGGAACGCAGTTCTCGTGATACCTGAATATAACGTAGTGGCTGTACGTATGCTAAATCAACTTAACCGCAATCCCGCAGGTTATGATTATTTGCAGGATATTCAGACGTTTGGGAATATGGTATGTGATTGTTTTGCTGGAATAAAGACGTAGAGGAGGCCATTCAAAACATGATTATAAAAATTGCTGTCATTTTACTAGTCTCATTAATGCCCGCCGTCTATTACGTAAAATATCGGCTGTGGGGAAAACGTTTGTAAGAGAGGCAGGCTGATGAGATGAACGAAAGTTTAAATATAGAGCACTATATGCGGCTCAGTTACAACATAATTACTGAATTCGTAGCGGACAGCCCGTTTACTTCTGAACCTTATTACTTCGGGTTGATCGAGGAACTGCCGGATTGCCATGCTTTTGGAAACGATATGCCAAGCTTGTTAAAAGAGTTACAGCGTATTAAAGAGCAAATGATCGAATCACGTCTGGCTAACGGGGAATTCATTCCGGAGCCAGGGGACTTAAGCTTGCGCAGACCATCCCGGGTTAGGGTTATGCTCTATGGGGAGATTTCTGAGTAGAAACATTTTTAAATATACAGAACGACACTTCAGTTATAACCATTTTCCGCATATATGCCATTGGTTGGAGAGAGTAAACTATCCTTATAATCCATCACATGATCAACTTCAATATGAAACATTTCCCGGACGAATTAAATGGCAGATATCAGGCAGTTCAGCTGTTTCTAAAAGATGATGACGGTAGAACGTACGGTGGTCTGATCGGGGAGATATGTTGGAATTGGATGCAGATTGAGTTTGTGTATGTTGCCGAAGAGCAGAGGCGGATGGGTTACGGTAAGAGTCTCCTGATCGAAGCAGCAAGAATTGCCAACGAGAACAAATGCGATTTTATCAAATTAGATACTTTGAGCTTTCAGGCATTAGATTTTTATAAGAAACAGGGGTTTCATGTCTTCGGCGAGATTCCCAATGCTGGGGGCTACACACATTATTATTTGAAAAAAGATATATGACAGGTGAAGCCTACATGAACAGTACGGACTACAAAAACTTTTACAACAAGGTCGGCAAAATAAACGGATGGGACTTCAGCAAGCTAAAAACGACTTCCGAGGGTGAGCGGTGGAATTTTTTCCAGGAGGTCGCCAAAAGGTGTAGAAAGTCTGATCTATTGCTTGATATCGGTACGGGAGGCGGGGAAGCTCTGTTATCAATTGCAGATGCGGCTCTGCTGCTGGTTGGCATCGACCGTTCGGAGGGGATGATCCAGACCGCTTTGGAAAATCTGAAGAAGTCGTCCGCGTCTAACGTTCGCTTTGTGCAAATGGATGCCGGTCGTCTCCATTTTCCTCAACCATTCTTTCAAGTGGTGTCCTGCAGGCACAGTGAATTTTATGGTGATGAAGTTTGGAACATATTGGCGCCGGATGGCGTGTTTTTGACACAGCAGGTGGGTGAGCATGATAAGGCCAACCTCAAAGAAGCTTTTGGGAGAGGCCAAGAATATGGTACTGAAAAAGGAGCCCTAAAAAAGAAATATCTCTCCGAACTGGCGGAGGCTGGTTTCACTGAAATTCAGAGTTTTGAGTACGATGCAGCGCATTATTTTGAGACTTATGAGGACTTGGTTTTCTTTTTGAAATACACACCGGTCATTCCGGATTTCGGGAGAATGGAAAGTGATTTTGATATTTTGCAAAAGTTCGTAGAAACCAATCTCTCAGAAAAAGGGATCAGGACCAACATGGAAAGGTTTATGATTATTGCTAGGAAATGACGTTTTGCGTTGCAAATGGGGATGAAATATTAATGGATTGAGGTGTCGGAAATGAGGAATCTAGGCTCGCTAAATGTAAATTTCATTACGTTGTTCGTTGAAGATTTGAGAGGTACGAGGGAGTTTTATCAAGAGGTTTTTGGCCTTTCGCCCGCATATGAAGATGAACATTCTGCTGTATTTACCTTTGGGAACCTGGGCATTAACCTGTTACAAATTTCTGAGGCGGAAGAGCTGATTACCCCCGGAACGGTTGCGAATGATGAGGCTGGATCCCGTTTTGTGCTGACTATTGGCGTGGATGATGTGGATGCTGTGTGTGATGAGTTGAAAAAGCGTAATGTTACTCTATTAAATGGTCCTATCAATCGGCCGTGGGGAGTGCGGACAGCAAGCTTTGCCGACCCGGCGGGGCATGTCTGGGAGATTGCACAGCAACTGAGTAGCTGACCATCGGAGGGGAGCGCATGCAAGAACAGCAATGTCTAGGCTGCCGGCTAGCCAATCATCTGGCGGAGACGCATACCATTTATGAAAATGAACTCATTACATGCATCTTGGATATTGCGCCAATTCATGAAGGACATATGTTGATTCTCCCCAAGCGGCATTACCAAGATGTCGATGACTTAGATGAAGCCACGGCGAATGAAATTATGAAAGCCTCGGCGATGTTGGCAAGGGTTATAAAGCTGCAATTTGAGCCTGACGGAATAACGGTGATCCAAAACGGCGGAAAGTTCAATGACTTGACCCATTACCATATGCATATGTTTCCACGATACGATTCGGATGGGTTTGCTTGGGTTGAACCGGCCGAGAATTTGCACGCCAAAGATGATCTAACTGTAACCCGTGAGAAATTGAAGAAAACAGTGAGTTTATTTTGCAAGCAAGGCTAGGTGATTTTATGAAGATAAGTGTCTTTTTTGCAGCAATTCTTTTCCTGTTTTCTCTCGTCATATTACCAATTAATAAGGCTTACGCCTGCAGTTGTGCGGAGCTTGAACCGAAAGAGGCTTTTGAGAAAGCAGAATCGGTATTTACAGGTAGAGTGTTAAGCAGTAAACAACAACGTATACAAAACGGTGTGATGGGAGCCATAGAAAACAGGGATGTAAATCTGTTGGAAGTACAAGAAACCTGGAAAGGCGTTAATCAATCTCAAGTCATTGTTTATGACAATGGACATGAAGCGTCATGTGGTTTTCATTTTTCGGTAGGTAGTACCTATCTTGTTTATACTTATAAAGGCAAAGACGGTGAGCGTTACACTAGTTTTTGCAGCCGTACTAATGAAGTATCCAAAGCTGGCGAAGATTTGAAGTTTTTAGGACAGGGTAAACCGGCAGAAAAAGAGGTGAACCTTGAAGGTGAGCTGAAACGGATTTCAAATAAGGATTACGACATGGAAATTTTCATTGTAGGCATTGTGGTTGTTGGCGCTGTGACTTTTTTTGTTGTTAGAAAGGTCAGACGGAAGAGTTAAGTTCTTTGGTTAAAATAAACATGGATACAAAGTAAGGAACACGGACAGCTGGTGACTCCATACCCCAAAGGACTTAATTTTGGAGAAATGGTTTATATACAAAAAACCGTATCTACAAGCCGCAGAACCTCATCTCTGCTTGTATCGGGATGCCACGGAAATAATTTTGACCAAAGCTAATAGGGATCGAGTGATACCTAACAGGGAATTGTACGGATATGGGTATGATGCTTATTTTGTTACAAAAGGTCACCAACGTCTCTATGAAGAGTTTGTAGCTAAGAACGTAACCATAATACGCCCCCTGGGCGTTACGGATTACAACAATAAGGAATTTGTAATCGAGGACATCGATGTTAGATGGATAGCTTTTGGAATTAAGACAAGCTGAGCTCAAAGCATTTCTCTATGTAGAGAAGTGCTTTTTGGTTTTTCGGGCTTCTCCATTTTAACGAATCCGATACACGCTAATTGGCCAAATTCGGGGGAGTTTGCAAGCTAACGAATCGTAGACACGCTATTTGACGGAAAAAGCTGCTTTGAGGGGAGAAAACGGCGGAATAAGGTGTGTGGAGTTCGTTAGAATTCAAATGGGCGGATTTTAGCCGAAATAGCGTGTGTGGGATTCGTTAGCTGAAGGCAGACTGTTGCGGACTGTGCGGAGGTAGCAAAGGCAGCTGAAGTGTCGGAAGTCTGGGGAGAAGCAGATTGCTGAAGTGGCCTAGTGGCTGATGTGACTGATGTGACTGAGTGGCTACTGCGGCGAATCGAACGATTTCGCATAAAACAATCAAAACATATTGTAAAACGATAAATTTTGTGCTAAATTCAATATCGACAATAACTTAGTGAGGTGTATGTGATGGAACGAGGATCAACACTTTTTTTGAAGGCAGCCGTGGTGGTGATTGGGCTCCCGATACTTGCTTTATGTATCCTGGCGCTGCCTGAGGGGATTAAGGATTCATTGGGGGACCCTTATCCGTTTAATCTGGTGGTACCTATTATCATTGGTTTGTATTTAGCGGTGATACCGTTTTATGCTGCGTTGTATCAGGCTTTTAAGCTTTTGGGCTATATTGACAAGGGTGTAGCGTTTTCCGACTTATCTGTAACAGCGTTAAAGAAGATCAAATTTTGTGCGTTTGTCATCAGCGGTATTTTTGTAGCATGCCTGCCCCTCCTGTTTCTGATTGCGGACGAAGACGATGCTCCTGGTCTTATTGTAATGGGTATGGTGCTTGTGTTTGCGTCTGCTGTGATCGGCGTATTTGCAGCTCTCCTTCAGAAGCTGTTGAGACACGCAATTGATATTAAATCAGAAAACGACTTAACGGTCTGAGGTGAAACCATGGCGATTATTATCAACATTGACGTGATGCTGGCGAAACGGAAAATGAGCGTGACCGAGCTTTCGGAGAGGGTTGGAATTACGATGGCCAATCTATCCATATTGAAAAATGGCAAGGCCAAAGCAATCCGAATCTCCACGTTAGAGGCGATTTGCAAGGCTTTGGAGTGTCAGCCGGGGGATGTTTTGGAGTATAGAAGTGATGAGGACGATCAAGGAGGAAACGAACCAAGGAGCTAGGAGGTATTCATTATGTTGGTCAGATTCATCGATAAAAGCCAATTTACCGTAATCGGCAAAATGGGGAAAGGACCCGCGGAGCAAGGTTTTTCCTGGATCCCGCCCTTATGGCAAGAAGCAAATGACAGTTTTGCCGAGATAAGCAGCCTTGTAAAACTGGATGACGACGGGAATATGGTTGGTTTTTGGGGGGCTATGAGTGATGTGAGCGAGACTTTCCAAAGGTGGGCAGAGGAAGGGAAGTATGTAGCGGGCTGTGAGGTTAAGGATGATGCTATTGCGCCCAATGGATGGACCAAATGGGTCATTCCCTCTTTCAAATATGCCGTTGCTGCATGTACTCAGGAGTCTTACCAGTCGGTTTTTCGTCAGATGGTGGATGAATATTTACCTAAGCACGATTATCAAATTGTTGGAGCTATTCATGAGTTTTATGATCCCCAAAGCCCTCCCGGTGAATTGTCGCTATACTTTCCTATAGAGAAAAAATAAAACAATAGCAGCTTAAGACATCCGTCTTAGGCTGCTTCTGTTTACTCTAAACGATTAGCGCGCCATCCCTTACCGCAGCCGGTCTCCACTGCGCTTCACATACTGTTCAACCACATAACGCCAAGGGATGGCAAAAGGGAATATCAAGACCAGCAAACAGGCAGAGGCTGTCGACCAGGTGGCAGCATCCATTTGACCGGAGGACCACAGCGGGAGGGCAACAACGATCAGCCAGATCGACTTCCACAGCATCTCCCAAAAGAGTATAGGCAGCATTTTCAACGGATACCGCAAGCCCAGGACCGACAGAGCCCAGAAGGCGGCCAGCATGCACTGCACCACGCCTTCCATCCGTTCCCACGGTTGATCTTGTTGAATGAATCCAGGCAAAACCTTAAAACCCAGCCCCACAACAACCAGAAGATACAGCCCCCTCAGAAAATAAAGCCGAACCAACGAGACTTCCACCATTCCGTTTCCTCCCTGTTTTACACTATGAAAACTAGACATAGGTCTTCATCATCCACTCCGTAATACCGAGTCTCTCTGACTCGTGCAGCTGTTCGACATCATCCATTCTTATGATAGACCCATCTTTTATTGCTATGAAGCTGTCTAATACCGGCTCGATTTCCGTGATCTCATGGCTGGTCATGAGTAGAGTTTGAACTTCCAAGTCGAGGTAAGAGATCATTCCCTTGACGATCGACTGTCTCACCATCGGGTCAAGCCCGGACAGCGGCTCATCCATTAGAATGTAAGGTACTTCTCTGGCTAGCGTAAGAGCGATCTTTACTTTTCCGCGATTGCCTTTGGATAAATCTCTGATTTTCTTGTCGGCTTCCAGCTGCATAAACGCCATGATATCTTTAGCTTTTGCAGGATGAAAGTCAGGAAATTGAGAGGCTTGATAGGCCAGTGCCTCGCGAACCGTGAACATAGAATAAAACGAATCCTGATCGGATAAGAAAGCAACAAGTTTACTGATTCGTCTGTGCGCAGGCTCGCCGTCAATCGTTACTGATCCGCTCGATGGCTGCACAAGCCCGGCAATCAGCTTTAATAGAGTAGACTTCCCGCTGCCGTTCGCGCCCACAATGCCTATAATTTTACCCAAGGGCAGCGTTAAGGAAATGTCCTTAACTGCATAGTCCTTCTTATATGTTTTAGAAACATGAATCAATTCAATCACGTTCTTCATCCCCTTTGGCCCTTTTGGTTAAGTACTCTTGCAGCCCTGAGGTGATCTCGCTTGCACTGTACCCCATTTCCTGCATGACCTGGACAAATATCGAAATCTGTTCCTCTTTCAATTTCCCGCGCAGTTCAATCAGAAGATCCTCGTTTTCCGTAACGAATGTGCCTTGACCCCTTCTTGTTTCGACGATTTCCTCACGCTCCAATTCACTGTAAGTGCGCTGAATCGTATTCGGGTTCACATTGAAGGTTATAGCCATTTCACGGACAGAGGGAAGCTTTTGGCCCGCTGCTAACTCTTTGCTTACAATTTGCCGATGGATCCGGTCTGCCAATTGCAGATAAATGGGTTTTGAAGTATGAAATTCATCCATCCATCGTTACACCTCAACTTTCCTGTCAATGATCCAAGAACTTACATAAACTAGTCCGGCTATAATCACAAAATAATAAAGATATTCACCTGCAAATGTAGGTATAGGATCCATCGGGAAAGTCGGGAAGTTTACTTCCATGTTTCCCCACTGCGTTACGAGCTTGTATAGAGAAGTAGAAGTAATTAGGGATCCAACCGAGCCCGGCAAGATGACAGCTGCGAGAAGAGCGGCCCATGTCCAGCGCCCGATTCGATGCTTAAGTGAATGGTATAGGGACCATAAAAGAATCACCCACGCCCCAATCCACACGGAGATCATGATCGTATGAACAAAAATCAGCAATCCCGCCATCCAAATGTCCGTCCAATGCTCTTTTAGTAAGCTAAATCTGGAAACTGCCAACATCCCCGCCATCGAATACAAAACAACCAGGGAGATCACAGCCATGACGATCCCATTCAACAGCTTACTTAGAAGTAAGGTCGCGGCTGGAAGCGGATGGTGGAGCCAGATGTGAAGCTGACGGGCCTCCGATTTCAAGCTGGCAAACAATAGGACCGGCAGATAAAAAATGTGAAACACAACAGCAGCTAACAACGGTATAAAAACATATAATTTGTCACCGCCGGCCATCAGCAACGCAAGCACTAAGATCAACAAATTCATAACCAAGCCGGCAAGTAACAAAGTCCGTGATAACCGAAAGTCCTTTCTGAAAAGAGCTGTCCACGCAGCCATCAAAAATCCCCCTTGTATTTAAAATCCATTCCGCTATATAACATTGTATTAATGTAATAGTACACTAAGTCATCGCTACACGTCTACCATAATTTTCAAAACAATCGCTCTAATGAAAAAAAGGGCTGTCCTAAAGGTATAAGTACCTTTTGGGACAACCCCTAATAGTTAAGCTTAAACCGCTGCAGCCTTCCGGTCAGGAGGAAGAAAAAACGCCACAGCCCCGATCAAAGGCAGGTAAGACGTGACCTGGAACACGAACTGGATGCTGGTCGCGTCCGCCAAGTTCCCCAGCAAGGCGGAACCGAGACCTCCTAGGCCGAAAGACAACCCGAAGAACAGGCCGGAGACCATGCCGACTTTGCCCGGCATCAGTTCCTGTGCGTACACGATGATGACGGAGAAGGCGGAGAACAGGATCAGTCCGGTGAAGATACAGCAGATTGTTGCCCCGGCTAGGCCCAGGTAGGGAAGAGCGATGGAGAACGGTGCTGTGCCGAAGATAGAGAACAGGATCATATTTCTTCGTCCGAACCGGTCGGCTAAAGGCCCTCCCAGGAATACGCCGAAAATGCCGGAGGCAAGCAGGGCGAACAGGAAAAACTGCGATTCTTTTACGCTAAGGCCGAACTTATCGATGAGGTAGAAAGTGTAGAAGCCGTTCATGCTGGACAGATAAAAGTTTTTGGAGAATAGCAGAAGCACCAGAAGGCCCATGGAAATCCACACTCTGCGCCTGCTTAGGGTCTCACCAAAACTGGAGGTTACCGCACGTTTCTTGGTTAGGCGCCGTTCCAGGGACCCTGCATACCAACGGGCGACATACGATTGCAGCACGAAAGCAGTGACCGCAGCGAGCCCAAGCCAAGCGGCTCCTTCGACCCCCAACGGATACAGCAGATAAGCTGTAATCAAGGGCGCCATCGACTGCCCCAGGTTCCCGCCGGTCTGGAAGATGGACTGTGCCAAACCGCGGCGCGGGCCTGCTGCCATATAGGCAACGCGTGACGACTCGGGGTGCATGATGGCGGAGCCGATCCCGATAAGAGCTGCGCAGAGCAGAATCAGCGGGTAGTTTCCCGCATAGGCGATGCCCACAACGCCGGCCAGCGAGAACAATGTCCCGATGGGAAGCATGTAGGGCATCGGCCTGCGGTCCGTATAGGCGCCGATAAGCGGTTGGAGCAGCGACGAGGTAATGTTCAGCGTGAACCCTATGTACCCGATTTGAGCAAAGCTGAGCTTCAATGAGTCATGCAGCAAAGGGTACATAGCGGGGACAACCGCTTGAATGGTGTCGTTCATTAAATGCACGAAGCTGATAGCAAAAAGGACCGAAAACACGGTCACAGCAGCCGAATTCGGCTGCGATCCGGTTCCTGCGCCCAAAGGCTGGGCTGCGGGAGCCGGTGCGGATGGTACGGATGACATGCAGGTGAATCCCCCTTTCGGTTCCGGCGGCGCATGGGAAGGCCGGTATCTGTTGCCCCACATCTTAACAGATTTGCACCCTTGTGACCACGCACAAAAGCCGTATTCCCGATCAGGAAATACGGCTTTTCCCGCCTAATTTCAACCGAAACCGGCTTACAGGGTCCGCAGCAGGTTTTTTAATGCGTGGAATACCCCTGCTGGCCTGAGCCTGCTTTTTGCTGGATGTACTGCTGCGTTTTTTGCAAAGTTTGCTTGTACTGTTGAATCTGCTTCCCGATCTCCTGCTGCAGGGCCGGGGAGGAAGCGTTGTACATATTTTGGTTCTCCATAAAACGGTACAATTCGGTTTGCTGAGAAAGCGTGCTGTTCAGCAAGTCCGAGAACGTGCGCCGGACCGTGGGACAACTCGACTCCATAAATGCCGTAGTATACTCCCGCGCGGTACGCTTTAAATCGGCCAAAATCGTATATAGAAGGTCCTGATCTTCCATAAATGCGGCCTGCTGCCCGCTTTGTTGTCCTCTCATTTGGCCTTGGTAGGTTTGCCCTTGCCCTTGACCTTGGAACGACATAGGTTGCTGCTGATCCATTCCATCTTCTCCTTTTTCCTGCGTAAGGTATCCCTTTTATTGCTGCGGCTGTGTTGGGGCCATCTGATAGTGCTGTTGTAAAGTGTTCATAAGCGTATGGTAATGCTGCTGATGCAAATCGAGCATGTGCAGGCAGGCGCTGCGGACGTTCTGATTTTGCGTGGAAAAAGCGGCGGCCGTGCATTGCTTCATCAACAGATCTTCGTTGGACATCGAATCCACCAGGTATTCAAGTTCTTTGGCCGTAATCGGCTTGTGCTGCTGCATGTTCATCGGTATCCCTCCTTTCAGACTTGGATAACATGCCCAAAATAACAGGCTCTCATGTATGAACTTGCCCGGGTTATACGAAACTAAGGAATGGTCTTCCATGATTCATGCGAACAGAAGGAGAAGAAGAACTTGGATAATTTAAAAGAAGGTACATTATACTGGCTGGATACCCTGCCGGACCCTCCGGTTTATCCGAAGCTGGAAGAGGATATCGAGTGCGAGGTACTGGTAATCGGAGGCGGGGAGAGCGGAGCGCTCATATCGTATGCTTTGCGGGAGCAGGGAGTAGACGCAGTGGTCGTAGACCAGCGCGATATTTCGCATGGCAGTACATGTGCGAACACAGGTCTGCTGCAGTTTCAGAACGACAAGTCGTTAACCGGCTTTATTCATACGTTTGGCGAGGAAAAAGCAGTCCGCATGTACAAACTGTGCGAGCAGGCCGTCATCGAGCTGGACCGGATTACCTCGACTTTGGACATCGATCCTCAATTTGCAAGAAGAGACAGCCTGTACTACGCCTCCTGTCCGGAGGATCTGCCTAAGCTAAAAGAAGAGTACAATAACTTGAAGAAGCATGGATTTAACGTTGAATTTTGGGACGAGGCAAAAATCCGAAGCAAGTACTCTTTTGGTAAAGCTGGTGCGATTTACTCCATAGGGGACGCGGAAATTAATCCGTACCGCAATGCGGTATCCGTGCTGCACACGTTGCATAATAAAGGCATGCGCATCTATCAGCACACCGAAATCCAGCGGCATGCCGCGGAGAAAGACCATATCGTGTTTTATACGGCCGACGGCCGCAGCATTAAGGCGCAGAAAGCGGTCATCGCCTCGGGTTACGAAACGCAAAAGTTCAAGACTAACCCGAATGCCGTGCTTACTTCTTCTTATGCTCTGGTGACGCAGCCTTTCGATTCTTTCCCTGGCTGGCATGAACGAACGCTGATTTGGGAGACGGCGCGACCTTACCTATATGTACGGACGACCAAGGACAACCGCATCATTATCGGCGGCAGGGACGAGAACACGGTCATTCCGGAGGAGCGTGAGCGGATGTTGAAGCAAAAGACGAAGCTGCTGCTGGAAGACGGTGAGAAGCTGTTTCCTGAGCTGGGGCCGCTGCGGGCGGATTACGCCTGGGGAGCAACGTTCGGCTCGACGCATGACGGCCTGCCGATGTTCGGTGAGCAGGATGGGTTCCCGCATTGCTACTTCGCGCTTGGCTATGGCGGCAACGGAACGGTGGCCAGCACGATTGCCTCCAAAGTAATCACAGAACTGATCGTGCGGGGCAGCAGCCCGGATGCAGAGCTGTTCAGGTTTGACCGTCCTTCGAAGTCACAGTGAGGGCGGCAGTGGTTGGGCGCGCGCGTTTGGGTTAAAGGCGGTTCCCATGCTGGTCAAACACATACACACACTTACAGGGCAGCCAGGTTGCTTAGTAAAGTAACTTGGGAGGCGCCCGTGCGGAAGCTTTGGCTTTGGCTAGTGGTTAACGGCATCTCCTACGGATAGTGGCAGTGTGCTATTTGTTATGTGCTATCGAGTTTCGGCTATCGGTTAGTGGCTATGTGCTGCGAAAACGGTGAAATGTTGCATTTCGTACAACTTTTCCGGCGGTTTCAGGTATCCAAAACAGCGAATGTTGTACGGCGTACAACAAATTAGGGGATCTTATCGGATCTGGCCCTGAAATTGTTGTACAAGATGCAACAATCCAGGGAAAACAAGCTGATTAGCGGCTAATTGTTGTATAAAATACAACTTTTTGAGATCCAAGGGAACTCCGCGCATGTCTTACTCTCCGCGCGAAAGTTAGATTCAGCTCATCGAAACTATTTTTGATGATAAAGGAATTTTTACTCCCGAAACCGAAGTAAGCGGTATCGCAAACGGATTAGGGAGGAATGGAAAGATGGCTTTTGTTCAATGTGATTTTTTCTCGGAAGTGTTGGGGATCGGCGCTTCGATGAATGTTATCCTGCCTCAGGCAACGTCTCAGCAAATTGGGATGGAAGGAGCGGCGGCTCAGAGCGGGAGACATCCTGTATTGTATCTGCTGCATGGGCTGTCGGACGATCACACGACATGGATGCGACGGACTTCGATCGAACGGTACGTATCGGGTATGGGACTCGCTGTGGTGATGCCGACGGTGAACCGGAGCTACTATACGGATATGAAAGAGGGGGCGCGCTACTGGACGTTTGTGAGTGAGGAGCTGCCGCAGCTGGCCCGGTCGTTCTTTCCGTTGTCCGACCGGCGGGAA
Source organism: Paenibacillus gansuensis (assembly GCF_042684925.1). NCBI lineage: Bacteria > Bacillati > Bacillota > Bacilli > Caryophanales > Paenibacillaceae > Paenibacillus > Paenibacillus gansuensis. The sequence goes on from NZ_JBHUME010000015.1 coordinate 133,110, forward strand.
GACAACTTCGTGGCGGGCCTATCCATGGGCGGCTACGGCGCACTCAAGCATGCGCTGCGGCATCCCGGCCGTTACGCAGCGGCAGCCAGCTTATCCGGCGCGCTTGATTTCAGCGGCGGCTCCACCACGCTATCCCCGCAAGAGTACGCACGCATTGCGGGCAGCCGGGAAGAGGTCAAGGGCACAGACAATGACCTCTTCGCCTTGGCGGAAAAGGCGGCACAGCTCCCTGCGGACCAGCAGCCTCTGCTGTTCCAGTGCTGCGGAACCGAGGATTTCCTGTACCAGGATAATCAGCGGTTTCTGAAGCACGCCCGGAGCCTGGGACTCCAGCTCACTTACGAAGAAGAGCCCGGCGACCACAACTGGGACTACTGGGATCTGAAAATCCAGCGTGTGCTGGAATGGCTGCCATTGCAAAAGCAGATGTAGATTATGACTTGAGAGGGCCCGCGGAAGCGGGTCCTTTTTTTCATTGTGGTACTCCCGAATTTCTGCACAGCTGCTATGTGTTGTAACTTTTCATCGTCCCGTTCGTTTCATATGGGAGAATCCAGTGATTTACTTCTACAGGAATTTATATAGAAAGAGGTTATACCTTGATAAAGCTGCGGACAACCCTGTTAACCTTGATCCTGATCCTTCTTGTCTCCTGCTCCTCGAAAGGTTCGCTTAATACCAATTTGCTAACTGCAATGGACGCCAAAGACCAAAAGCGTATGGCCCTATTCGTCGAACGTTTCCAGAACCGTAAGATGGATTACTTGGTTGCTATACAGAAATCGGTAGAAGGGACCTACACCATTTACGATGTAAGATCGGACGGGAGAGCCATCCACGTCCGGATCGATGCCAGCCGGGACATGGGAGGGCCGAATACCGAACTGACTTGCAGCAAAATCCGATTCAAGGAACGGAATGGCTTGAACTGGGTTAGGGTGGGTAACTGCCAGGGACCAGACGGCAAATTCGACGAGGCGGGGCTTTTATCATTTTCTAAGGAATAATATGTTGGATGTAAAGGGGGCTAATGTATGCAAAATTTCGCTATGTTCTTACTGCATGTTTTAGTGACTGCTATAGTCTGGTTTGTTATTATGCTGTTCATCGGGGCAAAAGGTGACGGTGACGGTGACACTGCAATCCTGATCTCTATTTTAATCACCATCTCCCTCCAAATCTCTTACGCAGTCACTCTGTTACTGCGCAAAGACAAACAACGCAGACAACGATAACCCTCACAAGGAGGCCATATGAAACGAACCCGTGCTGCTAACCTCACTGTCATTTTCCTCATCCTCGCCTGCTGTGTCCCCTTCGTGCTCGTCTGGAGCTGGTACGCGCTTTTACATGCGCTCTAGAGCTGTCTGATCTTCGGATCCGGCGGCTTTTTTGCCGTTTAAGGACATATGTCCTATTCAGTTGGGCAAAAGCAACGTTTAATGTAGGTAAAGGATTGTGGAAGGATAGGGAGGAATACCATTGAAAGGCATTTTATTTGCTATATTGGCTGGAGCGTTTATTACATTGCAGGGAGTGGCTAACGCCCGGATCGGGGAGGCGCTGGGCAGCTGGCAGGCGGCTGCGTTGACGCAAGGGACGGGTTTTGTGGCGGCGGTGCTTATCCTGTTGTTGGTGAAGGACCGAAAGTGGAAACATTTTGGAGAGGTCAAGCCGGTGTATTTGTTCGGAGGCGCGTTTGCCGCACTGGTCATTTACAGCAACATTACAGCGATGCATCGGGTCGGGGCTACGTTGACGGTGGCTGCTGTTTTGATCGCACAAATTGGGGTAACACTGTGGTTGGAACGGAAAGGCTGGTTCGGTCCGGAAAAAACAGCGATCCGACTGCCCCACTTGGCAGGCATCGGTCTGATGATTCTAGGCGTGGTCCTTTTAGCATAAAAAGGGGAGTTGTACATGCGGGAAATACCGGAAAAAGAGCGTCTGCAGCAGCATCTCGCGGCATTTCAGCTGAATGAGGTGTTCCCGGAGCGGCTTCAGGAGCATTTGGCGCTGTACCGTTTTGAGCCGGGGGAAGCGATTTGTGCCCAGGGGGAGCAGGCAGAGTACGTTTTTGTCCTCGTCAAAGGCAAAATCAAAGTCCACACCACCACCTCCGAAGGCAAAACGCTCATCATCTCCTTCAAAACTCCGCTGGAAGTCATTGGAGATATCGAGTATATCCGGGGCGGGGAAAATCTCAACACGGTTTCAGCCGTGACCCCGGTGGAAATGATCGGCGTCCGGCACCGGTGGCTGCGGGCATACGGACAGGAGGCGCCGCTGCTGCAGTTTTTGCTCGAGATTATCACAAGGAAATTTTACTCGAAATCGGTCTCCATGAGCTTTAATCTGCTGCATCCGGTGGAGGTCAGGCTGGCGAGCTACCTGTTGTCGGTCTCTTATGAACCCGGCGAGGAGGAGGGGCCGTACCCGGGCGGGCTCACGGTGGAAAGTTTGAAGGATACAGCCAACCTGATCGGCACCAGCTATCGGCATTTGAACCGGGTGGTGCAGCGTTTTTGTGCGGAGGGGCTGATCGAGCGGAACCGCGGCGCGTTGACGGTGATCGACAGGCATGGACTGAAGGCCATTGCGGGCCGGAATATTTACGAAATATAGGACAGGGGGATTTGACACATGTTACTAGGCATCATCCTGGCACTGATAGGCGGTTCGCTGGTAGGCGTTCAGAATATGTTTAATCAAAAAGTGAACGAAAAAGCAGGAGGCTGGTCCACAACCGCTCTCGTACTGGGTATGGGTTTTGCTGCTTCGTTGGTGATGGGGTTGTTTTTTGAGGGGAGGGAGCTGTTCTCGTTCGGTTCCATGCAGCCATGGTTCTGGTTCAGCGGCCTCCTAGGCGTGGGCGTGGTCACGTGTATGGTCCAAGGGGTCAAACGGCTCGGGGCCACGTACGGCGTAGCGATAGCCATGGCTTCCCAGCTCATTTGCGCTCTATGGTGGGATTCGGCAGGCTGGTTCGGGTTGGAGCAGGTTCCTTTTACACTTCAAAAAGGTCTCGGCGTTCTCGCGCTCATCGGCGGCATCATCGTGTTCAAACTGGGCGGACGGGCTGTGCAAACGCGGTCTTCCCAAAGCTATTCCGCGGGTGGTACAGTGAAAGCAGAAAGCTAGGAGGGGACGCCGTGTTACCGGAGACTGCGGGCAGGACCATGTCGCGGCTGTGTGAGCTGCTAGAGGGCCGTACAACTATTGTGAAATCCGTTTACCTTTATGGTTCGGTTGCTTTGGGCGACTACATAGAGGGTTCAAGTGATATTGATTTTGTTGCGGTTTTGCGTGAGAGCCCCAGTGAGGAAGAGGTGAAGTTGATTGCCGCCTCCCATGCCCAGGTAGAAGAGGAGTTTCCGGGTACGGACATCATGGGGTCTTATTTGCTGGAACAGGATCTAGGGGAGTACCCGACTGAAAAAAGTGTGCTGCTGACTTATTATAACCGGCAGTTGAACGCTGATCGGACCGGTGCAGACTTGAATCCTATCACATGGTGGATTTTGAAGCATCATGGCGTGAGAGTGCATGGGCAGGAATTGCAGTTCAGTTACAACACGGATGCGTCTATGTTGGTGAGATATGTTAAAGACAATCTAAATTCGTATTGGGCGGGAAAAATCGTTGAACTCGAAACATTACGGGAACTGGCAGATGACGCGGCATTGGAGGGCATGACGGAACGGTTGGATGAGGCTGTGGAATGGTGCGTTTTGGGGATGCTGAGGCAGCTGTATACGATCAAAGAGCACGGCATTAAAAGCAAATCCGCCGCCGGCTGGTACGGTCTTGCAAATCTGCCGGAGCGTTGGCACCCTCTCATTAAGGAAGCGATCCATATCAAACGGCTCTCGCCGGAACGCCTGTATAGCTCTAATGTGCAGAGATTGGCGGATCTTATTGCCTTGCTGCGGTGGATTCGGGATGAGGCGAATGGGGCGGGGGCCGAAACCAACACCATGTTGCGCAAATGACCTCTTTAAACCTTAGTCGCTAACGAACCGTACACACCTTATTTCCTGCAAAATGACCTCATTTTAATTCTAACGAACTCCACAAGCGTTATTTAGCTAGGATAGCGACAAATTGTACAGTTTTGAGCGAAATTGCGATTGTAGGGTTCGTTACACAAAAAGATACACTACATGTGATCATATAGCGTGTGTAGGATTCGTTAGCCGGGCTGCGGGCACGTAGTCTACTTGAGGTTGAGAGCATCGGCTGCCGCCAGGCATATTGAAAATACGCAGTAAAGTGGAAAAAACACAATAACATACGAAACGCGTTCATTGTCCGTACAATGCCTTCACTCCATAATAAAAGTATGAAATTTAATCCAAACCATGGGAGTGAGCAGGATGTTGACACAGGAACAGCTAAAACAATATGAAGAGAAAGGCTATATTATCTTTGAAGGATTATTCGGGGACGAGGAAGTAGATGCCATTCGCAGCCGGATCGACCAGTTCGACGAAGCTTCGGAGGAGGCGCTCCGGAAGGCGGGACAAAGCTTTAACAGCATTCCGAACCAGATCAATTTCACCACGAACTTGGCCCGCCGGGATGAGTTATTGGAGAAATTTATCAGCGACCGGAGATTTGTCGAACTGACAACAGCCCTTATTGGTCCGGACATCAGGTTGTACTGGGATCAATCGGTATACAAGCGTCCGGAAGCGAACCGGGATTTCCCGTGGCATCAGGACAACGGTTATGTACCGACCGAACCGGTGCATTACCTCACATGCTGGCTGGCGCTGGAGGATGCAACCGTTGAGAACGGATGTATCTGGATTCAACCGGAAAGCCACCGCCTTGGATTCGTCGAACATAAGAAGACGGATATCGGCTGGCAATGCTACTTCGGTGAGGATCCGGGCGTTCCGGTACCGTTGAAGAAAGGGAGCATGGTTGCCTTTCACTCTCTGCTCTTCCACCGCAGCACACCGAACCGGAGCCAGGACACCCGAAAAGCCTATATTATCCAATACTCTGTAGACGGTGCAAAACATGCTGTTACCGGGGAACTGTTCGACAACGGCCCGGTCATAGCCGCAGCGGGGAAACCTGTTCATGGCTGAATGACAAATTAGTTCAGGAGCTTAGAGAATGAATACCAATGAAGCGGTGCAAGCGAATCTGCAAGTGAATGCATATATGATCAATAAAGGTATCTACGATACTCTTCAATTGGATCAAATCATATATCCCAACTGGATCATCAGCCACGTCAAAGAAGGGCGTGTGCTGGTTTCTTCCAGCGGGGAGCAGCACATAGTGGAGGCGGGAGGGGTGATGATTCACCCTCCCTTTGTGCCGTTTTCAGAGTATTCCGATCGTCCGGGCCTGCATGAGTGGATGTCGGTGTCGCTGTATACCCGTTACCATTTGGATTTATTCCAGCTATATCCCGTAAAACCGGTACTAACCCTTAAGGATCCCGAAGGGTATAGCCGGGTTTTTCAGCATTTATTGAACGCATGGGAACAAGGAGGAGCCTTTCGGGAAATTACGATTTCCGGGTGCATTCTGCAGCTGGCATCCCAGATTCTGGAGGAATGGGATCGTTCCGGCCAAGAAACCCGGAGCAGGGCCAGCTCCCCCCAAAGCCGGTTTTTCCCGGCTATACAATACATGGCGGAACATCTCGCGGATAAAGTAAGCAGGGAGCAGTTGGCCGCAGCCGTTCATTTGAACGCTAATTATTTTGATAAAGCTTTTTGCGATGTTTATGGTGTAACCCCCATGCAGATGCTGAGGCAAATGAGAATGAACAAAGCGAGAAGCATGTTGGAGGCGGACGGTGTCACTCTAACGGATATTGCCGCCCAATGCGGACTTTGCGACGCTTCGTATTTCAGCAGGCAATTTGTCAAGCATCTTGGTGTCACTCCAGGAACGTATAAGAAGAGAGTAGAGTCGGCCCGCAGGCAAATCATTGGCGAAAACGGAATGTATCAAGCGAACCTGACGCTATGAGGCAACAAATTCCCTTAGAGCACCAAGATACCTAGCTCAAGCTGAAGGCCTCCGTATTTGCGGGGGCCTGTATTATAGGAGGGTTGGATGTGGGGAGTAACTCTTACGTTTGGATCGGCAATCAGGAGAAGTATTTGGATCAGCCCTTTGTGCTTGAGATTCAACATAAGGTTGTCTTCGGGGCTTACGGGGGAAACTCTTCTGCCGGGGCCAGCAAAAATGAGGACGCTGCTCTTTGTTGGAGTGCGGAGGACGGGAACTGGGAACTCACTGCCATACTGGATGCCCATAATTCTTCGGAGAGTGCGGAGCTGGTTATTCAAGAATTGCAGGACCGCCAACCGAGATTGACAGCTTGCCTAGGTTTGCCGGAAGCGGAAGCTTTTCAACAACTCCAAAATGAAATCATCGGTATGCTTACGGAGGAAAATTTCAAACTGAAATGCCGGGCGGTGAAGGGCGAAACTTCTTTCTTAGTATGCGCAAGAAAGGGCAGTTTTTTATGGTGGTTCACGATCGGCGACTGCAGTCTGTATTTGTTTCACGAAGAGCTTGCCGCCAGGGGACAGTATGCATTGATTCAACGGCAGTACTATGAGTGGATCGGCAATCAGAGCGCTTTTCACTCTGCTGTACCTTGTTACTCCACCGGGATCCGGGAGCTGCGTGAGGGGAGGAATTTGATCTTTTTGGCTACGGACGGGCTGCTGGAGTTTGGTGAGCATGTGTATGAACATTCTGCGGCTCTCTACGAAAAAGTAACTACTCCGGACGGCACCCTTTCGCAGCGTATTCTTGCTTTGCTGGAGGATGTTCATCAAGGAAAAGGGCAGGACAGTGCAACGATCCTGTCTTGGGTAGTGGAATCAACTAACTCTGGATGTTATCCATCTGACGAGGTCCGTCGCATAGAATAGATAGAAATTTCATTCCAGGATTCGGAGGGTTGCATCATGAAAAAGAAAATCCATCCCTACTACTACCTCGGAGGAACGGCGGGCCTTATTTTGGGATATCTGCTATCAAAAATTTATCAAATTTGGGCCATCGCCTACCGGCAAACCAATTATGATCCGAACATGGCCTATTCATGGCCCCTTTGGGAGACAGCTACGGAAGCCCCGGCTAAGTTTACGTTTTGGGTGGTATTTGTGTATATAGCGATTGGTGTGGGATTTGTAAAAGTGTTGATGACTGTGAAACGTGGTGGGAATGGAGGAAATCCAACTATTTAAATATAACGAATAAAATACATATCATAAATGCATAAGGTAACGAATTTCCTTATCCCGCTGCCGGATTACTATAATTTGCCCCAAAATAGGGTGAACCCCTCACCAAACGACACTGAATTTCCTTAATGTGTTCAAGTGACGACCGAATAAGGAAAATCGGTGTCGTCGATAGCGTCTGAGCTTGAAAAAGCGGCCAAATAGCGAAAAGGGGCGACCGAATAGCGAAAATGGTTACCATACTGGCGGAATTGGCGGAGGTAGCGGGCGCTTGTGCGGAAATCCCTCCAGGACGGGGTCCAGCAGTAACCTTGGCAGCATAGCGGATAAGGTTACTGGCGGGAAAAGTCGAAGTTCCTTACCCGCCCCAGTGCGCAGGGCGGGTAAGAGAGGCCGGCAGCCTGGTGGACGCGTCGCCGCGAGCGGCGTTCAGCTGTGACTGTGTCAGGAACAAGCTGCCGGTCAGGTCGGCTCCGCTGAGATCCGCATCGCGGAAGTCTGCGCCGATTAGATCGGCCCAGCGCAGATCCGCCCCGCGCAGGTCGGCGGCGATCACATAGGCTCCACGCAGCAGAGCCCCGCGCATGTCCGCGCCCTTCAGCTTGGCCCCGATGAGATCGGCCCCGCGGCCGTAGGCTTTCCGGCGCTTGCCGCTGCCGTCCAACTTCACTTCCGCCCGGACCAGCTCGCTGGTCCGAAGCAGCAGCACGTTCACTTCCGCCCGGTGTGCAGCTATATCCAACGCCAGAAGGTCCTCGACCTTCAACTCCGTCAAACGCTCCGTTTCCTCGTAAGCCGCGTGCAGCTCCTCATGAATCGGCTGGGCTTGTCTCAAAGACAAGGCCTCCAGCAAATACCAAAGCAGCTCATGAAGCTGCCTCATCACCGGCAATGACTCGAACATCGCCTTCGCTGTGTCAGGAGAAGCCGTCCAGCTGACTCCCTGGAATGTGACCTGTGATATTTTTTGCCCCGCACCGAAACAGTCAAAGACGGTACAGCCGCGGTAGCCGATATCCCTTAGCCGGCCATGAACGCCGCAGCGGAAGTCGGCACCCAAATTTGTGCACGGCTTACCGGCCTCTTTATCAACCGCGAAATCCGCCGAAGCGCCAAAAGGCAATGCCACGCAGCACAAGCCGAAGCAGTTTTCACAATCCGCCTGCAGAGCCGACCGCAGCATGGATAAAGATTGGATACCAGCACTCGCACGCGTTTCCGTTTCCGTTCCCGTACCGGTACCCATTCCACTTTCCGTCCCCGTTCCCGCATCCCCAGATTCCCTTGATATCATAATAACGCGCTCCTTAGCGATGTTTACTTAATATATCTTAAATTGTAAGCTCAGCCTGGACGAAATCAAAGGGAATTTTTTGTTAAAAAGCTGCTGGCCCCTTTACATATTCCCGCGTAAACCGTGGCATATTATTCCTTGATGCATAAAAGCGCCAAGGAGTGAAACGATGAAACGTTACTCGGTAATGATCGCGGCTTGCCTGCTGCTGCTGGCGGGGACTGTTGCAGCGGCAGGGGCCGCTTCGGGGTTTACCCCATACCATTTTGGATTCAAAAAGAGCAAAAACGGCGAGCTTCCCTCCATCGCCCAAGAGGGCTTCATGGACATCGTGAAGAAGCATGGAGCCGTGTTTTTAGGCGACACTTCGGCCAAAGAGTTGTACCTTACCTTTGACAACGGCTACGAAAACGGATATACCAAGCCGGTACTGGATGTGCTGAAGGCAAAGCAGGTGCCGGCCGTGTTTTTTGTAACAGGGCACTATATTAAAGACCAGCCGGAGCTGTTGAAGCGTATGGCGGCGGAAGGCCATATCATCGGCAACCATTCGTGGAGTCATCCGGATCTGTCACAAGTGTCCAATGAGCGCCTGCAAAGCGAACTGGATAAGGTGAAACAAGCGGTAACCGAAGTGACGGGGCAAAAGGAAATGAAATACCTGCGCGCTCCCCGGGGCATTTTCAGCGAACGGATCCTTGCCCAAAGCGCTGCACACGGATACACCAACGTGTTCTGGTCGGTGGCCTACAAGGATTGGGACGTAAACTCGCAAAAAGGTGCCAACTACGCCTACACCAGTGTAATGAAGCAATTGCATCCGGGCGCAGTCATCCTCTTGCACACCGTATCGCGGGATAACGCGGAAGCATTAGGCAGCATTATTGATGAGGCCCGGAAGCAAGGGTACGAGTTCAAGAGCCTGGACCAATTAAAGCAAAAAACATACAGATAAACCGCCAGACAGTATGGGGCGCGGCTTAGCAAGAGGTTAGGCCGGCTGTTCTCATGCTGTCTTTTTGTGTATGCACGGCATTTCTAGGGGGGACTTGGTCTACGTATACTTTACAACTTGAAAGCGCTGCAATATGATAGGGATAAATTTACCTGTAAGAGAAGGAGAGGAAATTTATGCCGTTAATCGATATGCCGTTGGAAGAGTTGAAGAAGTATGAGGGGAGAACCCCTAAGCCGGCTGATTTCGATGCATACTGGGATCGGGCTTTGGCGGAAATGAAAGCAGTCGATGCTCAAGTGGAGCTGGTAAAAGCGGATTTCCAGGTGCCTTTTGCCGAGTGCTACCATTTGTACTTCACCGGGGTGCGCGGCGCAAGAGTTCACGCGAAATACCTCAAGCCTTTACATACCGAAGGAAAACATCCGGCGATTGTCCAGTTTCACGGGTATACGGGCAATTCAGGGGACTGGAACGATAAGCTAAACTATGTTGCGCTGGGCTTCTCCGTCCTTTCTCTGGATTGCCGCGGCCAAGGCGGATTGTCGGAAGATACAGGCGGCGTGAAAGGGACCACCCATCACGGCCACATCATCCGCGGATTAAATGATCATGAAGACCGGCTTCTTTTCAGAGACATCTTCCTGGACTGCGCTCAATTGGCAGGGATTGCAATGGAGCTTCCCGAAGTGGACCCAGGCCGGGTAGGCGCGATGGGAGGTTCCCAAGGAGGCGGTTTAACGCTTGCTTGTGCCGCTTTGGAGCCCCGTATCAAAAAGCTGGCCCCGATATTCCCGTTCTTGTGCGACTACCGGCGCGTGTGGGAAATGGATCTGGCCAAAGATGCCTACGGCGAACTGCGGACCTTCTTCCGGAATCATGATCCCCAGCACGAGCGGGAAGAGGAGATCTTCGAACGTCTAGGCTATATCGACGTACAGCATCTTGCCTCTCGGATCCGCGGCGAAGTGCTGATGGCTGTTGGACTGATGGACACGATCTGCCCGCCTTCCACGCAATTTGCGGCTTATAACAAAATTACAGCAGAGAAACGTCTCGAAATTTTCCCGGACTTTGGTCACGACCACTTGCCGGGGTTCAACGATAAGACGATGCAGTTCCTTGCACAGCTGTAAAACGGAAACTTGAAACTCCGCACTAATTTTTGTTACAATATGAGAAGTTGTCACTAATTGAATAACGCTGTATTCGGAGGAGTCTGCCATCGGTAGGCTTCTTTTTGCGTTTTTTAGGGGTAAGAAAGGGGAAAAAGAATGGAGCAGCAAGCTTATATCGCAATCGCATTATTTCTGGTATCTTATGCATTTATTATTTCCGAGAAGGTTCACCGCACGGTGGTCGCCATGCTCGGGGGATTGCTGATGGTGTTTCTCGGGATTATCGACCAGGAAACGGCGGTCCATCATATTGATTTCAATACACTTGGGCTTTTAATCGGCATGATGATTCTCGTCGGTGTCACCGCCCAAACGGGGCTATTCAACTTTATTGCCGTCTGGTCGGCGCAGAAAGCGAAGGCGGACCCGATCAGGATCCTCGTTTATCTATCGCTGATTACGGCAGCAGGTTCCGCTTTTCTTGACAATGTAACGACCGTGCTTCTCATGGTGCCGGTCACTTTCAGTATTACCAGGCAGCTGAAGGTTAACCCTTTGCCTTATCTGATCAGTGAGATATTGGCCTCCAATATTGGAGGGACGGCGACACTGATCGGCGATCCTCCCAACATTATGATCGGCAGTGCCGTGAAGGAGCTGTCCTTCATGGATTTCATCGTTAATCTGGCACCTGTCGCGATTTTGGTTATGGCAGCGACAGTCCCGATACTCGTGCTGGTGTACCGCAAGTCAATCCGGACTACGGAGGATTTGAAAGCGCAGCTGATGAAGGCCAAAGCGATCGATGAAATCGGGGATGTCATTTTGCTGCGGAAATGTCTAACTATGTTAGGATTGACCATTATGGGTTTCTTCCTCCATCAGCTTCTTCATCTGGAATCCGCCGTTATTGCGCTGGGAGGGGCATTTCTGCTGCTTCTGCTTACAGGCGAACGCATGCTGGAGGATATGCTGGTGAAAGTGGAATGGACGACCATCTTCTTCTTCGTAGGATTGTTCGTTCTTGTTGCGGGATTGATCGAGACCGGCGTGATCGCACGGCTGGCGGATGCGGCAATGAACTTGACGGGAGGCAACCTGACAGCAACCTCTATGTTAATCTTGTGGATGAGTGCGATAGCTTCCGCCTTTCTGGATAATATCCCGTTCGTTGCTACGATGATTCCAATGATTGAAGAAATGGGTACGATGGGGATCAATGATCTGGAGCCGCTATGGTGGAGTTTGGCCCTTGGGGCCTGCTTCGGAGGGAACGGAACGTTGATCGGGGCCAGCGCAAATCTGATTGTGGCCGGGCTGTCCGGGAAAGAAGGGCATCCGATTACATTTGTCAGCTATCTGAAAATCGGGTTTCCGTTAATGCTGCTGTCGATGGTGATTTCTACAGGGTATGTCTATTTGAGATATCTCATATAAAAGAGTTTGAAAACAGTAAGGCTGCCATTGTATAACATACATGGTAGCCTTGCTGTTTGTGTTAAAGGCATCCCCTACAAAGTTCCCATCTTCACAAAATAATGTATATCATGATATATTATTATATAGATTAATTTATTGGGAGTATAGGAAAGCAAGGAGGGGTGCGGATTATGGCGAATGAATCTCCGTCCAAACCGATGTACGAACGAATTTTTGAAGCGCTCCGCCAGCAGATTGAGTCCAAGCACTATCAGGTCGGGGATCGGGTCCCATCCGAGAAGGAATTGGGCGATGAGTATAATGTGAGCCGGATCACGAGCAAGAAGGCTCTTGAGCTTCTGGCGAATGAAGGATACATTGTCCGCCAGCCCGGGAGGGGATCCTTTGTGGCGGAACCATCCAAACCCGGGGCTGCCGCCGGGTCAGGAGTGTCCAACTTTCAGCGCGGACGAAATACATCCGGCAAATTATTAATAGGTCTAATTATTACCGACTTCGGCGACAGTTACGGTACAGGGCTTGTTTACGGGATGGAAGAGGCGTCGCGCAATGCGGACAGCTACCTTGTCGTACGCCGCACATTCGGGATACCGGCCCTCGAAGAGCAGGCCATTAAAGGGCTTCTGGAACTGGGTGTGGACGGGCTTATCATTTTCCCCGCACAGGGGGAATTCTTTAATGCGGAAATTTTGAAACTGGTGATCGAGCGGTTTCCGTTCGTGCTGGTGGACCGCCATCTGAAGGGCATTTCGGCCGGTTCCATCTCAACTGACAATGTGGCTGCAGCCAAAGCAGGCGCGGAATATTTGTTCGGCCTTGGCCATCATCAGATCGGTTTCCTGACACAGCCGCCTGCCGACACAACGGCCATTGAAGAACGGATTGAAGGATTTATCCAGGCTCACGCGGAGCACGGAATTCCTGTGGACCGGGAATTGTGGATGGAAAATATCACAGCTACACTCCCTTCAGCCTATACGGATGAGAATAAGGCCAAAGATATTGAAAAGATTAAAGAGCATCTGCTGAAGTACCCGCAGATTACCGCTTTATTTGCTGTCGAGTATAATATTGCCCGCCTTGCGGTGAGTGCGGTGAGAGAGCTGAATTTGAACGTGCCGGATGATATTTCTGTCATTTGTTTTGATTGTCCGGATACGAACGGGATCTACCAGCTGACGCATTTGCGCCAAAACCAGGAAGAGATGGGCCGCATGGCTTTCGAACATGTGCTGAAACTGAAAGAAGGGGACGCCGTCCCCGGCAAAATCCAACTGGAAGCCTCGCTCATTATCGGCGAGTCGACAGGCCCGGCCCGGAAGAAATAGCCGGGCTTTTTTGTTGCGGTTTCCTGGCCGGCGGCGGGAACAGCAGGGTACTTTCTATGAAAATGCCGGATCAAACTAGTATATGAATTGATATAATGTTATTAAAAATACATATTGACATATTGATATGGCGCCCATATAATCAATGTAAGCGGTTCACAAATGACAGTTTTACTAGTACAGGAGGTGCCATACCATTGATTACACAGCCCGCCGCTTCGCCGTCCCTGGCAAGGTTGAAAGCCGAAATCGCAGACAGCGTAAAGAATTTCCCTAAATTGGCAGAGATGTTCGATACCGGATTATCGAATACATTGAATACTACCATTCAGCAAATGGAAGACGGCACGACATTTGTTATAACAGGTGATATACCAGCTATGTGGCTGAGGGATTCAGCAGCTCAAGTACGGCCTTATCTAGTAGCGGCCCAAGAAGATACGGCATTAGCCGATATGATCCAAGGGCTGGTACAGCGCCAGATGGAATTCATCTTGCTTGATCCTTATGCAAACGCTTTTAACGCAGCACCGAACGGGAAGGGCCATCAGGAAGATGTAACGGAGATGAGCCCATGGCTTTGGGAACGCAAATATGAAATCGATTCCCTCTGCTATCCGCTGCAGCTAAGCTATCTGCTATGGAAGAACACAGGGCGCACGGCACAGTTTAACGAGACCTTTGTTCAAGCGGCACGGACGATTATGCAGCTTTGGAGAACGGAGCAGCATCACGAAACGGCATCGCCATACAGCTTCGAACGGAACAACTGTCCATCGTCCGACACGTTAACCCGCAACGGCAAAGGCAGCGAGACGGCGTATACAGGGATGACCTGGAGCGGCTTCCGCCCAAGCGACGATGCCTGCACTTACGGCTACCTGGTACCGGCGAACATGTTCGCTGTGGTTGTGCTCCGCTACTTGTGCGAAATCGCCGTAGAGGTGCTCTCGGACAGTGAGCTTGCGAAAGAAGCAGCAGTCCTCGCAGAAGAGATCGATCAAGGCATTCAGAAGCACGCTCTTTATGAACACCCTGAATTCGGTACGATCTATGCATACGAAACCGACGGCATGGGCAACTACAATCTAATGGACGACGCCAACGTGCCGAGCCTCATGTCCATTCCTTATCTGGGTTACACGGATGCAGACGATCCGATCTACCAGAATACGCGCCGCTTCATCTTAAGCGAGAGCAACCCTTATTTCTTTAAAGGGGAAGCAGCCGAAGGGATCGGCAGCCCGCATACGCCTCATCGTTACATATGGCATATCGCGCTGGCTTTGCAAGGACTGACAGCTTCAACGAAAGAAGAGAAAGAGCGGATTCTTCTCCTGATGGCTTCCACTGACGCCGGCACAGGCATGATGCACGAAGGGTTCAACGCCGATAACCCTGAAGAATATACCCGTCCCTGGTTCTCATGGGCGAACATGATGTTCTGCGAGCTGCTGATGGACTACTGCGGCGTTCGGGTGAAAAGGTAGCGGCTTCGATTCAATTCCAGCGGTTTCTATAGGGCAACCTATGAAATAAACAGAAACATATAAAGGGAGGCAATTCTAGTGAAAAAATGGATTACGGTACTCACGATGGTCCTGATGGTCTTCACAGCAGCTTGCAGCAACTCCGGCGGCAATAACGGCGGCAACAGCGCCAACGGCGGAAATGCGGGCACGAACGCAGGTACGAACTCCGGCAACTCCGGCGGAGAAGCTGCAAAACCTGTCGATCTTACCTTCTGGGGCGACTGGGGCGGCGAAGGCCAAAAGCAATTCGAGACCATGGTCGACGCTTTTAACAAATCCCAAGATAAAATTCGAGTAAAATACGTGCTTCAGCAGGATATGATCACCAAATTCCTGACAGCGGCTACTTCCGGCGGTTCTCCTGACATCCTGTTCTGGGACAGATGGCGCACATCGCTGTATGCACCTAAGAACGTGCTTCACCCGGTTGACGAGTATATGGCCAAAGACGGCTTGAACAAAGACGATTTCTACGGCGAAGCCCTGAAAGAGCTGAGCTACCAGGATAAATTGTACGGTCTGCCGCTAACGGTAGATGCACGGGCCTTATTCTATAATAAAAAGATTCTTGCCGATGCCGGCGTAACCAACCCTCCTACGACTTGGGATGAACTGGAACAAGCTGCAATCAAGACTACTAAGTGGAACGGCAGCAAATTGGAAGTAGCCGGTTTCTCCCTGGCTGATAACGGGTTGTTCAACATGTACCTGCAGCAGGCAGGCGGTCAAATGATGAATGCCGATAACACGAAAACGGACTTCAACAACGACAAAGGAAAAGCGGTCCTTCAATACTGGGATAAACTGCTGAACCAGGACAAAGTATACAAAGTCGGTTTTGAAACAGGCCTTGGCGAAGGTACCGATGCTTTTGCAACAGGCAAACTGGCAATGCTTTACACAGGTCCTTGGATGCTTTCTACGTATAAAAAGTTCGGTAAAGACCTCGATTTCGGTGTAGCGACTCCACCGGCAGGCCCGAACGGCGACAAAGGTTCCGTCATGGGCGGTTTCGGTCTGGTTATTCCTGAAGGCGCTAAGCATAAAGAAGAGGCTTGGGAGTTCATCAAATGGTGGACAGCAAACAAAGACAATGCACTGCTATGGGCTAAAACAAGCTTGAACATTCCTGGTTATAAACCGGCTCTGGAAGATCCGTTCTTCAAGGACGATCCGTTCTGGAAACCTTTCCTGGATACCCTGGAATTTGCTAAAATCCGTCCTCAGCACCCTGGATACTCCGTAATGGAGGATGACGCGCTGAGACCGAACCTGGAGCTGTTCCAGCAAGGCAAGCAGAAGCTTGAAGATACACTGAACAAAGCGCAGCAGCGCGGAGATCAGGTTCTTAGCGACAATGCAGTAGTGAAATAAGCAGAGTTGTAAACCTACAATCTATAATCTGTAACCGCAAAGGGAGGGAGACCTCCCTTTGTTGTTACCAAACAACGTGAACTGAGAGGGGGATCAGCTGTGGCTTCCATGGGCAAACTGCAGCGGCACCAAGCGAGAACGGCATATCTTTTTATTACGCCGACCATTCTGCTGTTCGTAGCGTTCACCGTGATTCCGGTAGTGATGGCAATGTATCTGAGTTTTACCAACTATGACGTTGTCAGCCGCAGGGACTGGGTAGGACTGGATAATTACCGCCGCCTGTTCCAGGATACGCTGTTCTGGCAGACGTTCCGTAACGTCATTACGTACTCGGTTATTTTTGTGCCGTTGAACATCATCATTTCCCTGCTTCTTGCCTTGCTGATGAACTTTAACAAGCGGGGCGTCAAATTGTTTCGTACCCTTAATTATTTACCTACCTTAACATCGGCCGTAGCTGCCGCCACCGTGTGGATCTGGCTGCTGCATCCGGAGTTCGGCCTCGTGAACACGCTGCTGGGTTATGCCGGCATTACCGGTCCGGCGTGGCTGGCTCAAACGGGCACAGCGATGCTTTCAATTATTATGGTTACTTTGTGGCAATCGGTAGGCTCCAATATGATCATTTACGTTGCAGGCCTTCAGGGAGTGCCGGATTACCTCTATGAATCCGCGAAGCTGGACGGAGCTACCGCTTATGACCGCTTCCGTTACATTACATGGCCGCAGCTGCGCCCGACGACGTTCCTGGTGTCCACCATGTCCATCATCGCTGCGCTTCAGCTGTTCGACCAGGCTTTTGTGCTTACGCAGGGCGGACCGGCAAACACGACCAAAACGCCGGTATATCTGATCTATCAGCAAGGTTTCAACCAGCTGCAAATGGGATACGCTTCGGCGCAGGCTTTTGTGCTTGCCTTGGTCATCCTGATCTTCTCGATTATCAACAACCGCATTAACAAATCGGATGAGTCCATTTTGTAAGGAGGGAGCGGGGAATGGAATTGACTACTGCAAACGGCGCTTCTTTGCAAAAGACACCCGTAAGTAATAAAACCATGGCTTGGAAACTGGCCGGAAATATTCTGTTTTATGTAGTTAGCGGAGCGATTGCGCTGGTGATGTTTCTTCCTTTTTTCTGGAGTTTGATGACATCCGTGAAACCGAGCGATGAGATATTCTCGCTGCCGATCCGGTGGCTTCCGTCGAAAATTACGTTCGAACATTACAAAACCGCCTTTACAACGGTACCGTTCGGGCTTTATTTCTGGAATTCGCTTGTGCTGGCCGTAGCCGGGGTGTTCGCTAACCTGTTTTTCGGGTCCCTCAGCGGATACGCTTTTGCCAAGCTGTATTTCAAGTTGAATAAACCGCTGTTTTTGATTCTGCTCGCGGCCATGATGATTCCGGGCATCGTTACGATGATTCCGAGCTTCTATGTGCTGAAAAATTTCCCGCTGGTCGGCGGCAATGACTTGATGGGCAGCGGCGGCAACGGGTTTATCAACTCCTTTTGGGGGGTCATTATTCCGGGGGCAGCCGGTTCGTTCGCCGTCTTCTTCATGCGCCAGTTCTTTATGACGCTGCCGAACGACATGATGGAAATGGCGCGCATTGAGGGCTGTAAGGAGTTCCGGATCTTTTGGAACATTTACTGGCCGCTGACGAAGCCGGCTTTGGCTACCTTGGGAATTTTCACATTTCAGGCAGGCTGGAACAGCTTCCTGTGGCCGATGATCGTATTGAACGACCCGAACAAAGCTACGATTCAGATGGGACTTAAGGCGTTCTCCTACAACTATCAGACGGATTACGGCCCGATGATGGCGGGGGCGCTGATCGCGATTGTGCCGATTCTGATTTTGTTCCTGGCGCTGCAGAAATATTTTGTCCAGGGGATTGCATTCAGCGGTACGAAAGGGTAAGGGACTGTCTATGAACCGGAAGAAAAACGTTGTATTAGCGCTCGTGCTGGTTGCCGTTGCGTTAGTGGCGGCTTTGCTTCAGTCGGGTAAATTGGACTCTGTGCTGGGCGGGAAACCGACGGTATGGAGCGAGCGGGCGGATGAGGCTCAGGGGGTGCTGGCGGATTCTTTTTGGGATGAGAAAAGAAAGCTGTTCAACAATGCTGCTCCCTGTATCGCGGAACTATGCACGGATCCGTTCAATTATTGGTGGTATGCGCACGGGATCGACACGTTGACGGATGCTTATGTGGGGACACAGGACGATCGGTACGCCAAAATGATCTATCAGCAGTACGAAGGCGTGCTAGAGAATAATGCGGACACGTTCATCAACGGGTACTACGACGATATGGAATGGATGGCGCTGGCTTGGCTGAGGGCGTATGACGCAACGAAGGTCGAGAAGTATCTGGAGGCGTCGAAGGTGCTGTGGGCCGACATTCAGACCGGTTGGACGGACGAAATGGGCGGCGGCATCGCCTGGCGCAAGGAGCAGATGAATTACAAGAATACGCCTGCGAATGCGCCGGCTGTCATTCTGGCAGCGAGAATGTATGCGCATACGAAAGATGCCGCTGATTTGGAGTGGGCGAAGAAGATTTATGAGTGGCAGAAAAAGACACTTGTGGACCCTGTGACCGGTCTTGTATGGGACGGGATTAACCGGACTGGGAACGGGGAGATCGATAAAGGCTGGAAGTTTACGTACGGCCAGGGCGTATATATCGGAGCCGGCGTGGAGCTGTACCGGGCTACGGGCGAAGCCTCGTACTTGGAAGACGCGCGGCGCACGGCAGCTAACCTGAAGGCGGACTTCCTGAGTCCGGCCACCGGCATGCTGCCTTCCGAAGGGGAAGGCGACGGGGGCTTGTTCAAGGGCGTGCTTGTCCGCTATGTCGGCGAGCTGGTGAAGGAGCTGAAGGCCGGCGGGAAGAAGCTGCCTGAACTGAAGGCGGCCGACGGCAAGGCATTGAGCGCGGCGGAGCAGGCTGAAGAGCTTGTACAAATGCTGCGCGTGAATGCAGAAAGCCTGTGGGGGTACGGCAAGGCCGAGGACAAAGCCCTGTTCAGCAACTCTTGGGCACAGACGCCGGACCAGGTGGTGCAGTTGAGCACCCAGCTGAGCGGCATGATGCTGCTGGAGCAGATGGCCGCGATGGAGCAGGCAGGATGGGTGAAGGAGAAAAAGGAGTAACGGCGGGAGAACCTCATTTGGTGCGGCTGTTGGACTTTTTTGCAGGAGAAAGCAATCATTCATATTTAGAGATACGGGAGTGTGTGAGCCATGGTGTGGGAAAATCGCGCGGAAGAGGCGCAGCAGGCGTTGGAGTCGTTGTTTTGGAATCAGAATATTCAGTTGTACGATATTGAAATTCCTTGCCCGAACGGGGAGTGCAACACGGTGTTCCATTACTGGTGGATGGCGCATGCGGTGGATGTGCTGACGGACGGGTTCAAGCGGACGGGAGAGCAGCGGTATGCGGACCGGTTGGCGGCGCTGTACGACGGCCTGCTGAAGCGCAACGGCGGCGTGTGGCCGAACGAGCTGTACGACGACATGCAGTGGATGGCGCTGGCCTGGCTGCGGGCGTACCAGGCGACCGGCGTCGAGCGCTATAAG
Organism: Paenibacillus gansuensis; assembly: GCF_042684925.1. Classification (NCBI taxonomy): domain Bacteria; kingdom Bacillati; phylum Bacillota; class Bacilli; order Caryophanales; family Paenibacillaceae; genus Paenibacillus; species Paenibacillus gansuensis. The sequence continues at coordinate 152,971 of NZ_JBHUME010000015.1, forward strand.
GGAGCGGCGCTGGTGTTGTGGGAGGACATCCAGACCGGATGGAACGACCATTGCGGCGGCGGCATCGCATGGCAGAAGTCGCAGCTGGACTATAAGAATACGCCGGCGAATGCACCGGCGGCGATTTTGGCGGCACGCCTGTACCGGGAGTTCGGACGGGACGAGGATCTGGAGTGGGCCAAGCGGATTTACGCTTGGCAGAAAGCGAATCTGGTCGATCCGGAGACCGGATTTGTGTGGGATGGGATGAACCGGGTCGGAGACGGAGCGATCGACAAGGACTGGAAGTTCACGTACTGCCAAGGCGTGTACGTGGGGGCCGGGGTGGAGCTGTACCGCGCGACCGGGGAGCGCGCGTACCTCGACGATGCGAAGCGTTCGGCGCTTGCCGCCGAAGCGGAGCTGACGGACGCTTCATCCGGTGTGCTTCCGGATGAAGAGGACGGCGACGGCGGCCTGTTCAAGGGCGTCCTGGTCCGCTACTGGGCGGAACTGGCGCTCGAAGAGCCGGCGTCTTCGGAAGCAGCCGCGTTGATCGAACGCAATGCGGCGGCGCTGTGGACCAGCGGCCGCGATGCGAGCCGTACGGTGTTCAGCACGGATTGGACGGCAGCTCCGTCCGAGCGGGTGACGCTCAGCACGCAGCTTAGCGGCATCAAGCTCCTCGAGCGTGCAGCCGAGCTGGAGAAGGCCGGTTTGATCGGCGCTGCGGGCGTAGTCTAGCTCAGTTCAATATCTCAAATACCAAGCCAAGGATCCGGCAGCAAGAAGTTGCCGGGTCTTTTTTCTGGAATAATTCAAGATGACGGATGGAGGAATTCTCATGACGGGCCAAAACATCTGGGGCCAACGGGCGGAGCAGGCTCAGCAGGATTTGAAAAGGTTATTTTGGAATGAAGAGCGGAAAGTAATGGACCACTGGGTGCCATGTGAGGAGAATTGTAACGTAAATTGGATCTATTGGTGGCATGCCCATGTAGTGGATGTGGTGGTTGATGCACTTCAGCGAACGCAGAATACGGCTTACGAAATGTTGTTGGAACAGGCGGTCCGAGGGGCAGTCAGGTGGAACGGGAATACGCTGCTTCATAATTACTACGATGATATGGAGTGGATGGCGCTTGCTCTGCTCCGGGCCTATGAAACTACAGGAAATGTGAAGTATAAACACGGCGTTGACGAACTTTGGGCGGATATTCAGACAGCGTGGAATGACAACATGGGCGGCGGAATGGCATGGAAGAAAGATCAGCTCGATTACAAAAACACCCCCGCCAACGCCCCCGCCTCCATCCTCGCCGCCCGATTATACCGCCATGACGGCAAGCCGGAGGATTTGGAGTGGGCAAAACGGATATACGAATATAACAAAAATGTCTTGGTTGATCCTGAAACCGGATTTGTATGGGACGGACTAAATCGGCTGGGTGACGGGAAGATCGATTACGACTGGAAATATACATACTGCCAGGGAGTCTTCATTGGGGCCGGCATCGAGCTTTACCGGGTTACGGGAGATAGCGGATATTTGGCTGACGCTCAGCGTACCGCCGCTGCATCTGTTGCAGAACTGGTGGACCCGGTCACAGGCATGCTGCCCCGGGAGGGCAACGACGATTGCGGCCTTTTCAAGGGAATTTATGTGCGTTATTTAGTAAACTTGATCGAAATTCAGCCTGAGCTGTCCGCACCTTGGATCAGCCTCCTTCGTACCAATGCGGAATCTCTATGGAACCATGGCAGGGGGAGCCTTGGCGGTACGGTAAAGTCCATTTCACCAGGAGATCAGCCAGACCCGGACACTTCCGGACTCTTCAGCCTATCCTGGCAGGATCCGCCCGAACCCCTCGTACAGCTCAGCGGCCAATTGAGCGGCGTGATGCTGCTGGAGATGATGGCTGTTTTGGAATCCAAAGGCTATTTATGAGAGAAAAGTAAGGGGCGTACTTACGCCTCTTTTTTTATATGCTCTTTTATATGCTTAATTAATTGCTTTATTTATTGCTTTATTACTTGCTTTATTACTTGTTTGTTGGGGAAATTTGTCGGTGTCCTCTCCTTGTGAACTTTTTGGCGATTTTGTCTTTTAAAAGGTGGACATTCTCTATATTATATAGCTAATTCGAAACGATCCATATCTAGCGTTAGCACCAAGTGTTAGGACTCTATATATGGATATTTTTGTGGGCGATGTCAGGGGGTACCAATGTCCTCCTTTTGAAAAACATAAACATCACAAATGTCCATACTGAATGGACAATCTGACATGGAGAAACAGGGGTTTAAATCAGGCTAAATCATCACGACAAAAAGGTGGAAAATTGCGCAGAAAGGGGCAAAAACGTGCGCCATACGCGGACAAAGGGCTCTTTTTTGTTTTTCTAAAGGCGGACAAACACCACCTATCCGCTGGAATAGAAGAAAGTCCATATATAGTATTAGAACTAGGTCCTAAGACGGCATTAGTTGATTGCTCGGGAGAAAGAGCAAGGATTGAAAATGTCCACCTTTTAAAAAACATTTTTCTTGAAAAGTCCATGTGGAGAGGACAACGGTGCAGAAGCGGAAGGCATACACAGAGGAAGAGGAGTACCAGTGATGAGCGTGGGTGAGGGGATGATGAGCAGGAATGAAATAACAAAAACGGGAGAGCACCCGTTGGCCGGTGTGTTCTCCCGTGATGCTTCAGTGATGTTCCTGTGATCTATCATGATGCTACGGTGATGCATTAGTGCTTTTGGCTGGAGAATACCAGTTATTCCAGCCGCATGCGCAGCCAGGCGGTGACGGATTCGCCCGGCTCGGCGTAGACGAGTTCGTCGCGGCGGTGGAATTCGCCTGTGAGGGCCATCCAGGGCTCGACGCAGACGAAGTCTTTGCCGGCCACATGCCACAGCACGACGTATTTCAATACGTCACTGTATTCAAGCCGGATGCTCCGGCCGGGAACGGGCTCGAAGCCGATGTCGCGGCGCTCGGCATCCAGGAACGCGGTCGACTCGACCAAGCCGTTCAGGTCGATGCGGCCTGTGTACGGCTTGACTTCGCCGTCGTTGTAATCCAGATACGTCCGTGCGTCCGTATCATAATCCAGCGCCTTCGCCGAAGCCACAAAATACGGATGGAAGCCGGCATAAAACGGCATCCGTTCCGCAGACAAGTTCTTGTAGTCCTGTTCAATTCCCAGGACCCCGTCCTTCAGCCGGTATGTATACACTACCTCGAACTCAAAAGGATAGCTCGCGCGCGTCTCTGCGCCCGACACCAGCTTGATCGTCACCCAAGCCCCGTCATCCGTTCCCGTAGCGATCACTTCCCACGGCAGGTTACGTGCAAACCCGTGGTTCGCCATCGGATACTCGACACCGTTCCACTCGTACTTTTTGTCTGTTAATTGGCCTGCAATCGGAAACAGCACCGGGTTGCCCCCGCGGATATTGGCCACTGGATCCTCGAATGTCGCCCGGTCCAGGTAAAACAGTTCCTGCCCCCGAACGCCCCAGCTGTACAGGATGCCCCCGCGCTCTGGAGCGAGCTTCGCCCAAGCTTGGTGTGCTTCATCCTTCAACTCATACGTTTTATAGACATCTTGCCCTTCGACTACTTGATACATGGCTTACAATCACCCTTTCCACCTTTATCATATCCCAAAATGATACCATATTTTCTCCGGACAAGTATGGTATGATGGGGCTAGATCTCGAAATCGGTAATTACCTAAGGAGGTTCTTTTTTTATGAATGAAATGACAGCGCTGTCTTATGAACAAGTAACGGAACAAATTCGCAAATTAGGCATATTGCCCATGGCCGGACTGCTCCCGGAGTATCCTTCGCTCGAATCCCTGACGCTCAAGGAGGATTGGCATTCGGGAACGGAACGGGACCCGTGGCTTTGGCGTGTCCAATTTCCGGGTGACGGAACCGCTGCTTACGGCAAAATGCTCAAGAAAAAGAACCTCTTCATCGCCGCAGAACTCTACCCGTTGGTCCAATGTGTGTTGAGCTCGGGACGGACGGCGGCGGGGGCGTATAAGGACGGCCTGCTATCCCGCAACGGGTACGAAGTGTACAAGCTGGTGGAGGCGGAAGAAGGTATTGATACCAGAGAACTTCGGGCCCGGGCGGGTATGAAGGAGAAGGAGCAAAAGAAAGCTTTTGAGGACGCGGTGACGGAGCTGCAGAGCACCGGCCATATCGTTATTTCCGGGGTTAAAGTGCGTTTGAACGGGCAGGGGGAGCAGAGCGGGTGGAACAGCACTTCTTTTGAGACGGCTCAGCATTGGATGGAGGAGAAGGGGCTTGCCCCGTTCCGCAAAGGACTAGAGCAGGCCAGAGAGGAATTGGCGGCCCAGTTGAAACGCAGGTTAAGTGCGGCGGCGAGAGCTTTTGTCGGAAAGGCTTGGAAGGTGTAGAGGATTTTATCCCTGTACTGGGGGAATGTTCACCTTTTGACGCGAAACCATCAGGTCTATAATAGAAGCACTACAATCGGGACACGGGTGATTTCAATGAGGATACAAGCTCTGCTGGTGGATGATGAACTTCACATCACGAAAAATTTGGAACAAGTAATCCCTTGGGATGAGCTGGGCATTGATATCGTCGGTTTTGCCAAAAATGGCGTGGAAGCCCTAGAGTACATGGGAAGACAGGACATCCATTTGATGCTGTGCGATATCCGGATGCCGGTCATGGACGGAATGGAACTGATCCGCCGCCTTCGGGAAGAGGAGCATCCATGCCAGGTGATCATGCTGACGGGTTACCAGGACTATGAATATACGAGGGCTGCGATCCGCTATGGAGTGATGGATTACTTGCTCAAGCCGATCGATTATGATGAACTGCGCACTGTAGTGGAACGAGTGGCCGGCGGGATTCGGGCTAAGGCGCTTCAATCCACCAAGGAGCAGCAGCAGATCGGGCGGATCGTGGGTTTGGCGAGCGAGAAGATTTTGTATGATATTTTGATGGATTATTCGCAAGTGTCCAAAGGGAACCTGATATTGGCGGGTGTGGAGCATATTTTTCAGGACCAGCAGTATGTGCTGTTTGTGGCGGACATGGACCATTACTCGCAGCGGGCGCGGACTTGGGACGATCAGGAGCGGAAGCTTTGGAATTTTGCCGTCCATAATGTGATTCAGGATACGATGCGCAAAAAAGAAGTCAACCACGCCGTCATCCAAATGCGGGACGGGGAATGGTGCGTTGTGCTGGAGTACGGGGGCGGGGAAGAGTTGGCTGGCTGGTTGGATGAAACCGAGGTACTGAGCTGGGCGCACGAACTGCGTCAAGCGGTGCAGGATAATGCCAAGATCTCCGTTTCTGTAGGAGTATATGGGGAAGTCCTGGCGATCACCCAACTGTCCAAGGCCTACAAATCCGTGCAGCGGGGACTGCAGCTTACTTCCCAGACCGGGCATGCGACCATGTACTACGCGGAACAGCAGGAAAAGAACCCGATGGATTTCGGGATGTGGAGTCTGATCGAGAACATCGTGTCCGGTATCAAAAAAGGCGACCGCACCCGCACCGACGATGCACTCATCGAACTCAACTTACGGCTTCAGGCCATCTCGGAGCAGTCACTTGACCGGGTAAAGCAGATTTTAAATTTCCTGGTACTGCATATTTTGCGGGAAATGCGGGAGATGCAGGTGGTAACTAAGGACCAGGAGGAGCAGATCTGGAAGCAGCTGGAGCGCAACGTAGGGGTCCGGGATTTGTTGGCGTCGATTAAACAGTTGATGGAAGACAGCGTGGAAGGTTTCGTGAAAAAGAAATCCAGCGAAGTGGTGATGATCCATGCCAAAGATTATATCGACCGTAATCTGGCGAGCGACCTTTGCGTGGAGGAGCTGGCCGGCGTGCTGGGCATCAGCAGCTCCTACTTCAGTCTGCTGTTCAAGCAAACATACGGTGAAACGTTCATCGAATACCTGACGCGCCAGCGGATGGAGCGGGCCAAATCGCTGCTTCTCATGAGCGGCAAGAGCATCTCCAAGATATGCAAGGAGGTAGGCTATGCCGAGCGGCGTTATTTCACCAAGGTGTTCCAGAAATACACAGGCGTGCTGCCTTCGGAGTATCGGGCTAGTGTGGCGGGGCAATAAGGGATAAGGAGAGCGTTCATGACCTTAGTTTCGATCAGCAAGGATGAATTTACCGCGTTGGATGACGAGCGCCTGGGTTGGGCATGTGCCGGGCCCACACTGGTAAGTTTGCGCGGGAAGGATATGGGCATCAAAGGAGAAGCCATGGCGGCCTTAAACGAACACCAGAGATCGTTATGCCTGTTTCGGGTCCTTTACGATCATGCGAAGGATTCGGCACCGGAGTATTACGGATGGATTTGCTATCTGCTCGAAAGAGGGGATTACTGGTCGGGCGTGTTGGGGGCTTTGCGTTTCTTTGAGGTCCAGAGTATGCAGGAGCTTTTGAACGAAACTAGGAACACTCTGGAGGAATATAACCGCCGCCTCGGCCGAACATGGAACCAGGTCTCCATAACGGATCTTGACCGCGATGAGGAGCTTCGGAATAAGGTTGTGCTCTGGTATGACCGGTTTATGAATGTTTCAAAGGAGAGTCTCCGGACGATCGCCCGGCATATTCGTGCTCATCCGGATGCTTTTGTTGTTTTTGATGGTTAGGTTTATCAAGATTACTATAAATATCAGTATTTTGCAGGCTCCCGTCTCGGGGGCCTTTTACATGTGTGAGAAATAGTCCAAAGTGGTCATGGAAATGAAAACCAAATATGATAAAATATACTTTATTGTTTCAAGCGTACGGTGGGGGAGAGGCAAATGTCCAAAAGTATAAAAGTGTCCGCGGTCGCAGTTTTTATTGTGTTAGGTGGATTGTATTGGTGGTTGACCAAGCCTATCAAAATTGAGCAGAATCTGGATGGGGTGTACTACCAGTTAGGCGGCTCAGGTTCCTCAGCTACGGAACGTATCAAGGTTAACTTGAGCGGAACGGCCTACCGGAATTTAAAGGGCTTCACCAAGTATGTCGGAACGGTCGATGTCAGTAACCTGGTGCTGCCAAAAGCTGCAGGAACATGGGAGTTGCAGCCGATTCAGCTGGATTTGGAAGGGAGCGGACATATCTCATATTTCGCTTTTCATAACGGGAAAATGGACATATTCCATTACGGGGAGTTATATACCAACCGTGCCATGACCCAATGGACGATTACCGTTTACGAGCAGTCCCCTACAGATGCAATCAGCAGAGGGTGGACGTCCAAGGACGGATTCATGGTATCAGCCCCGGCGAGTACTAGGGAAGAGGCGTTGAACATTTCAAACGAACTGATGGGAGATGCGATGTTTGGAAAGCTTAGGTAGGCGAAAACGCCGGTTTTTTAGAGTTTTGCTTCTGCTGGCGATTTCTTCGCTAATTTGTTCTTGTGAAGGTCCTGAACTGTTTGGTCTACGTGGTACGGAACATGAGAAGACGGCAAGTTTAGTAGAAAGTTCCCAAATTGTGAAGTTACAGCCCATTAACCTGCAAGAGAGTAAGGAAGGAAAATACTTTAAGGTTTTCGCTCCCCATGCTGCTGTGGTTGATGTGGATTACAACGGCGAGAAGACATGGATCAACTTCCGGATTGAAGTGTGGAGCAAAGGAAAGCTGCTGAAATCGACAGGCAATTTTGCAGAGGGTCTCTCTTTTCTTCCTGCGCAGCCAGAGAAAGGGAGACAGATTTTCGTTTCACCCATGGTCAATTCAGCTGAGACAGGTAAAAGCAGCTTGGATATTTTTTATGGATTCATCAGCAAAAACGGCCACTCCAGCACAACTTTTCACATCCCGGATTGGGAGAAATATAAGGCTTACGACAACGGAATCACCATTCACGAAACTAACGCAGCAGACACCGAACAAATCCCCATTTGGGGCATGCAGGCGACGACATCGGGAATGTTCCGCACCACAGATCTAACCAAAGAATTTTATCAAAACCAGGAATGGATGGCCGTCGGAATCTTGTCGTTTAGCCAGAATGCTCCCTGAGATTACAAGCATAGTTGTGGAAATAAAATAACCCGTTCCCCGGAGCTGCGTGGGAGGGTTATTTTTTTAACGAAAAATGACATGCTCCAAATTGAAAAGGTTTTCAGCTTCCGCTTTCTTTGCTACAGTAGGGGTATTGTACGCAGGGTTTCTGTAAGGAGGACGATGGCCGTTTTTATCAACTTGAAGACTAGAGCTATGGGACGGAAAACGGGTTTCGCGGGAGCGGCCGTTTCTCCGCGGAGGCGGGCCAGTATCGGGCAGATTCTGTATGTGTCTTTTTTTCTGATGATTCTGGTGCCGATTTTACTTGTGACGTTTTTTGCGGTGCGTTCGTTTAATCAGGTGCTGCTGAACAATATCAATACAAGAACGATGCAGACGCTGGAGCAGGTGTCATACACGATGGATTCGGAGCTGCGCAAAATGGTATACACCGTAGCTTCGATCGCAAACGATGAGAAAGTAATGGCCACCGCTACCCAGCTGCGCCGCAGTCCCCTGAAGAGCCAGTACGCGGTGAGCCGCGAGTTGGACCATCAGCTGCATAACTATTTGCACTATACGCCGGATATTGCTTCGGTAACTTTCTTCTATGCCAAAAGCGGAACGTATTCTTATAAACAGGACCTGAATTTATCGGAAGCCCAATGGCGGCAAATGGACTGGTACAGGGAGACACTCGGCAGCCGGAACAAGGTGCATGTCTATGGAGGGCCCGAGAGCCAGCCGCTGAACGCCAAAAGCAATCTGTACATCTCCGCGGCCGTGTCGCCGAAATACAATTTGTTGTTTTATGATGTAGAAAATATTTTGTTCCGGTTCCAGGCTTCTGTGCTGCAGCGTTTGCTTCAGTCGAATGTACCTTCGCCGGGGGAGTTCTTTGTGGCGGACAAAAACGGAAAGCTGATCACCTCCACAGCGAATCTGCCCGATAACCGTCCTCTTAGTGCCTACTCCTATTTGGGTCAGGCGCTTTCGGGTACGTATAAAGGACAATACACGGATACGATCAACGGCCGTAAAGCGTATATTCTGTATCTGACATCTGCACAGACCGGGTGGAAGATCGTTCATACGCTGGATTATGAAGAATTGTTCCGGCAGTCTAAAGAGGTATACCGGCGGACAATGCTAGTCTCCACGATCGGGCTGGTGTTTTTCCTCATTGTGTCTTTTTTCCTGGTGAGGAGTATGGTAAAACCGATTTCGCGCCTGGTAAGGCAAATGAACCGGGTCAAAAAAGGTGACATGAGCGCACAGATTGAGGCCAGCGGACCGGCGGAGATTTTTGTGCTGGGTTCCACCTTTAATGACATGGTGCAGCGGATTCAGGAACTGATGGTGGAGAAAGAGGAGAAAGAGAAGCAGAAGAGCAAGGCGGAAATTACGGCGCTGCAGTCGCAGATCAATCCGCATTTTCTCGTGAACACGTTGAACTCGATCCGTATTATGGCGATGATGACCAAGTCCGAGCACATTCGGAACATGACGGATTCCTTGATCCATTTGTTATCCTCTTCGTTTAACCGCGGCGGGGCGTACAATACGTTTCGTGAAGAGATCGCGCTGCTGCATCATTATATGAATATTATGAAAGTGCGTTATGGGGACAGGTTTGACTTGGACGTGGAGGCGGAAGAGGGAATTCTGGGTTCCTATATATTAAAGCTCATGCTGCAGCCGATTGTCGAAAATGCGATTGTGCACGGGCTTCATGAAAAAGAAGGCAAAGGCGCGATCAAAGTAAGCATCAGGCTGGAACAGGACGAAACGGTTGTAGTGACGGTAGAAGATGATGGTGTAGGCGCGGACATGTCGGAGGCATGGCTCGACTCGGGGAAGGATCTGTTTACAGGCATCGGGCTGTCTAATGTGCATCGGCGGATCCGGCTGAATTACGGGGAGCGGTACGGATTGACACTTTCAAGCGAGCCCGGGGCGGGAACCATGGTCGTGCTGCACCTGCCCAACGTGACGGACCTGCCGGAAGAGGCGGAGCCAGGCGAGTAACAGTAAGGGAAGTGATGTAATGGCGTTTACGGTTTTGTTAGTCGATGACGAGCCGTTGGTAAGGCTTGCGCTGCGGGAGCTGGTCGATTGGGAGAGCCGCGGCTGCCGGATCGCAGCGGAGGCTTCCGATGGGAAGGAAGCTTTGCGTGCACTGGAGCGGATCGGGGATGTGGACCTGGTTCTTGTCGATATCCAGATGCCGGCTATGAACGGCATCCAGTTTCTGCAGGCGCTGCAGGAGATGCCGCTGCGGGTGAAGCCGCTTGTTGTAGTACTAAGCGCATACCCGGACTATGATTATGTCCGCAGAGCATTTTTGCTGGGCGCTATTGATTATATTGTGAAAGCTGATATGAATCCGGAACACATTGGCTCGGTCGTGGCCAAAGCGGTGGCGAAGCTGCATGAGGAGCGGGAAAAAAGCCAGGACCTCGAACGGGAGCGCAAGGCCGTGTGGAGACAGAAGCGTGAACAGGCGCTGAAGCTGTTGTTGTCCGGAGAACTGGAGAGGGAGACGTTTACTTCACAGTGGCTGGAATGCGGGGGCGAGAGTTCTTCCGCTACCGTCTTCGTGACGGTCCGCATCGACAGGGAGATGAACGGAGCGTCCGGAAGCCATGCAGATCTCCCGGAAAGCCGATTCCTTCTATCCGCGATGCGCCAGGCTTTGGAAGGGATCTTCGACGAGCCTTACATACTTGAAATCAAGCAGGGCGAGTACGGCATCATGCTGACTCTGCCGGCAGAGTTGGAAACCCGGTCCTTCCAGGATAAGCGAAATGAAGTAGTGGGTGCGTTGAACCGTTTAGGCTCCCATATGAAGCAGTATATGAATTGCTCCGTAACGATGGGTGTATCGGATGAGACGCTGAACATAAGAGATTGGAAGGAGAGGTTTGCCCAATCGGCAAGGCTTGCTGATCTTAAATTTTTCCAAGGGGGAGGCCGGATCTACTTTGCCGAACAGGAGGACAGGGGGACGGAATCCGCTGCTTCGGAGACATGGAATTACGCAGCGCTGCTCCGTCTAATGGAAGCCGGGAGCAGCGGCTTTAGGGAAGAGGCTGTGCGGGGAATGGACATGCTGTCCGCAGGAGCACACAGCTCTGTCTCGAAGCATAAAATCGGCGAAACATGCCGCTCGTTCTTGTGGGAGCTAGGGGCTTTGCTGCAGGTGAAACGAGTTGAATGGAAAGAGGCGCTTGGGTCGGACAAGCCTCCATACGAGGAGGTTACGAGCTTTGAGAAGCTTCAAGATTTGCAGAACTGGATGCTGCAAATCATAGATAAAGCGGCGGTCCTGCTCGACCCCCGCAGCCTGGCCAATGTCCAGGCTCCCCGTCTGGTGGATAAAGCGAAGCTGTTTATGGAACGGCATTACCGGGAGCCGATCTCGCTGGGTCAAGTGAGCGAATGGGTGGGGGTCAGCGAAAGCTATCTAAGCAAGCAATTCGCCAAAGAGACGGGTGAAAACTTCATCGACTGCCTGACCCGGATCCGAATCGAAAAGGCCGCTCAACTCATGGAAAGCGGCATGAAATTATTCGAGATCGCGGAGCAGGTAGGGTACCCGAATCAGGGGCATTTCAGCAGGAACTTCAAGAAGGTAACGGGCCTCACGCCTCAGCAGTACCGGGAACAGAGCAGGCGCTAATGGCCCCAGGACAATGGCAGCTTGCCCTTCGCCAAGCGGGCAATATGTTGTCGTGGTAAATGGCGATGGGGTAAACGGTTCTGTGCTGCTTAGCTGGGAAGTGAAATAGCAAATTCATAATTGGATTGAGTTACCAAGGCCGCCTGCCAGGCGGTCTGTTTGCATTTGACCTGCGTTTAAAGAATTGTACAATATAGGCTATAATCACATAGATGTTATGACAATCCATTTTCAGATTGAGGAGGCAACAGAGGTATGTATACAATCCTAATTGTTGAAGACGACCGCAAAATTGCCGAGCTGCTTCAATCCCATATACAGAAATACGGGTACCAGGCTGTTATCGTGACCGATTTTGAGCACGTATTGGAACAATTCCGGGAGATCCAGCCTCATATGGTGCTGCTTGATATTAACCTCCCTAGCTTTGACGGATATTATTGGTGCCGCCAAATCCGCTCGGTCTCCGACTGTCCGTTGATTGTAATCTCGGCGCGCAGCGGAAAGATGGACCAGCTGATGGCGCTGGAGAACGGTGCCGATGACTATATGACGAAACCCTTTCACTATGAAATTGTGATGGCCAAAATCAGGAATCATCTGAATCGCGCTTATGCTTCCAGAAACGAAGAGAGAGTGGTGCAAAAAGCAGGCCTGATGCTGTATCCGGAAAGGTTGGAACTGCAGCTGCAGGGGAAGGCGGTTATGTTAAGCAAAAAGGAAGCGGTCCTCATGGAAACTTTGCTGGAACGCTCTCCCCGTGTCGTCAGCAGAGAGGCGATATTGAACCAGTTATGGGATGACTCGTTCGTGGACGATAATACGCTTAGCGTGAATATTACCCGTATCCGGAAACGGCTGGCGGAGCTAGGGATAGAGCAGGCGCTCGAAACGGTGCGGGGATCAGGATACAGGCTAAGTCCGATATGGGAGGATCACCAGACGCGATGAAGCTATTTTTCCGTGAACATCTGCTGCTTATCTGCTGGTCGATAGGGCAAAGTTTGCTCGTTCTCTTTATTTACACGCTGGACGGGCATGATCGCTTGCCTACTGCCCTGTATGCGTTTTTTATAACCCAATTTCTGTTTGCGTGCTATTTGGTTCTAAGGTACGTTTCGCACCGGCACTTTTATCGGCGTTTGTCACATCCGCTGGATAGTTTGCAGAATTCGGTGCAGTCCCATGAGGCGGCTCCGCTGCCGGCGGCTTTGAGCGAGCTGCTGGAGGCGCAGTACAGGAAATATCTTGAGGAACAACAGGCTTGGCAGCGGAAGCAGCGCGAACGAAGCACGTTCGTAGATCATTGGGTCCATCAACTGAAAACGCCGTTGTCCGTCATACAGATGACTGCGCAGGAGGATGATGATGACGAACGAATGTCGAGCATTTCCGAAGAAGCCGAGCGGATGAGAAGTAGTGTGGAAATGCTGCTGTACCAAGCAAGGCTGGAGACGTTCGAACAGGACTTCAGCGTGGAGAAGGTATATCTAAGTGAAGTTGTCATAGATGCAGTGCATGAACAGAAGGGGTTATTTATCCGCAGCCATGTCTATCCTGAAGTGAAGGTGGATGACAAGCTGCAAGTTCAGACCGATGCGAAATGGCTCCGCTTTCTAGTGCTGCAGCTTTTATCAAATGCGATTAAGTATTCGGCGGGTTATGGAAGCCGGGTTACGGTAACAGCTTACTCAAAGGAAAATATGATCGTATTGGAAGTCACGGACCAAGGAGTAGGCATTCCGAAGGCGGATATCAGGCGGGTGTTTGAACCTTTCTATACGGGGGAAAATGGAAGGAAGTTCAAAGAATCGACGGGTATGGGCCTTTACTTAGTGAAGGAAGTCTGCGATAAGCTGGGGCACGCTGTGGAAATAGAGTCGCAAGCCGGAGCTGGAACCACCGTCCGCCTCTATTTTCAGAACAATCTTACAACACTGTAAGAAAGTTGGAAGGTGATTCGATAGGTATCCGGAAACAGGCTGCAGTAAGATATGGAGAATGCGATAGCACTCATTCTTTCATCTGCGGGCGTGGTCCTAGTCCATAGCAGCCGCACCAAGGAGGATTACCTGTGGAAATATTAACTGTACGCAATCTCGGCAAAATATACAAAGGAGCGTTGGCTTACGAAGCGCTCTCTGATATTAACTTAAAGATCCAGGAAGGTGAATTTGTCGGTATTATGGGTCCTTCCGGCAGCGGGAAGACCACGTTTCTAAACATGGTTTCCACTATAGACCGTCCCACCTCAGGCGAAGTCCGAATAGGGGGAGCGGACCCCTACGGAATGCCGCAAGACCTGCTGGCTGTGTTTCGGCGGCGTGAGCTTGGTTTTATTTTTCAATCCTATAATCTTCTCCATACGCTTACTGTAAAAGAAAATATTATGCTGCCGCTGGTGTTAGAGGGAATTGATCCGGCTGTTATGAACCGTCTGGCACAAGAGATGTCGGATAAACTCGGCATCAGCTCGATCCTAGGCAAGCGCACTTATGAAATTTCCGGAGGCCAGGCACAGAAGACGGCCATTGCCCGCGCTCTCATCCACAAACCCAAGCTGGTGTTAGCCGACGAGCCGACGGGAAATCTGGACTCCAAAGCCGCCCGTGATGTCATGGAAATGCTGGAGTCCAGGAACCGTGAAGAACAGGTTACTATGCTGCTGGTTACGCATGACCCGATTGCCGCGAGCTACTGCCATCGTGTTGTGTTTATGAATGATGGGCGGCTCTTTAATGAGATTTATTGCGGGGACAGCCGTAACGCATTTTACCAGAAAATCCTGAACACGCTGTCCGTGCTGGGAGTGAACAACGAACGATGAACTTCCAACGACTGGCCTACCATAACATTGTCCGCAATCAGCGTACGTACATCTCCCATTTTTTAAGCAGCATTTTCTCGGTTCTGATTTTTTTCTCATATGCAGTGCTGTTGTTCCATCCCGACCTACAAGGGGAGCTGCAGGCTTCCAGCGATACGGTCAGCATTCTGGGGACGATAGGAATGAAAATATCGGAAATCTTAATTTTCGTATTCTCATTCTTCTTCTTGTTGTATTCTGTCGGAGCCTTCCTGAAATTGCGAAAAAAAGAGATCGGGATTCTATTGCTGCTGGGTATGTCACGCAAACAGCTGCACCGCCTTTTATTTATAGAAAATGCACTGATCGGTTTTTCAGCTATAGCTGCTGGGATCGGGCTAGGATTGGTATTCTTGAAGTTGACCCTGCTCTTGTGCGCTAACGTGCTTTCCATAGATCAGGGGCTTCCGTTCTATGTGCCGACAATGGCGTTAATCGTTACTGCAGCGGCCTACCTGATCCTTTTTCTGCTGGTAGGTATGTTCACTTCTGTAATGGTACAGAAAGGAACCCTCGCGGAACTGATCATGTCCGAAGACCGGCCGAAAAAGGAGCCTAAAGCTTCGTTCCTCCTCTCTACACTCGCTATATTGCTGATCGGTACTGGATATGCGATAGTGTTTCTCTTTGTGTACCAGGTGTATTCCAGTTCTATTATCAGATTTCTTATCTTGTTAGGCGGAGTTGGTGCCGTTATTATCGGCACATACTTTTTGTTTACGCAATTTAGTGTTCAAGTGATCGGATGGTTGAAAAGGCGTACTGTGTACTTTGTACGTACAAATATGCTTACGCTTTCCGAGCTGGCTTACAGGGTGAAAGATAATGCAGTGATGTTCTTTATGGTAGCGGTCGTTTCGGCCGGTGCCTTTACAGGCGTCGGAACAACATTAGCTATTGGCAATCCGGGGCTTGCAGCAATGGTCAATCCGTATGCTTTCACCTATTCGTATCCTTGGAAGGACGCTGCCTTTGGGGAGAGGAAGTCTGCTGAAATAGGGAAGTCTCTGGAGGCACAAGGATTCGATTATTGGTCTATTCCCGTAACCCCAGTGTTTGCGGGGGGATATGGCCTCATAAGTTTAAGTGCATATAATCGTATGGCTGCAGAACTGGGCTATCCACTGGAACAGCTTAGCGATGATCGCCATGTGATGCTTTCCCCCTCCTTTGTAAGACAGGCCAACGAGTTTCGGGCAAATATATACGGTCCAACCCGAATCGAATTGGACGCCGATAACTTCAAAACAACGGTTAAGGTTGCCAAAGTATCCGTGCACTTAGTGTTTCCGGATATTGCTTATAACTTAGTGGTTGTCACCGACAACTTGTACAATCGGGTTTTGTCCGGATATGAAGATAAACCGCATTTAAGAGTTTACCGCCAATACACGGTGGAACATTGGAAAGAAACCCGGGAATTGTCGAGACAGTGGGTGACAGCCGTTGAGACAGACAATAACCCTGATGACCAGATTAGATCGCTTGCCTTGGAATGGGTTGCCTCACGGCAGGAAAACGGGATTTTATTGATGATCAGCGGATTGGTAGGCATTGTATTCTTCACCTTTGCAGCCAGCTTTATCTATTTCCGGCTGTATGCCGATCTCGACCGGGATGAGCAGCAATACAGGATGATCTCTAAAGTGGGACTGAGCAGGAAGGAAATGAAAACGATGATTACCCGTCAGCTGGCAGTCCTTTTCTTTTTACCTTTAGGGGTGGCTCTGGTTCATACGGGGGTTGCGTTCTTAGCGCTTCAGCAACTGGTTCATTTCTCCATCTGGAACCATTCCCTCATCATCATAGTGACGGCTGTCACTGCTCAGATCATATATTTCTTCCTGGCCAGGTGGCGATATCTGAGTCGGTTATACCGGAAACTCGAAATATAACATGAACTTTAGCAATATCCAAAACACCCCTTAGACCGGACGGCAGCATGTCAACTGCGAGCCTGTTGTCTAAGGGGTGTTTCATTGGTATATTCTCGTTACCCTAGCGCCAACGGTACTGAGGAGTTCATTGGTGATGGTACCGGTCCATTCCGCTATTTCTCCTGCGGTGATCTCATCGTTTCCATCCCTGCCTAGCAAAGTTACAGTATCTCCTTGCTGTACGCCGGGTATCCCTGTAACGTCGACGAGCATTTGATCCATAGTAATCGTTGCTAGGATCCGGGCGCGTCGGCCGCGGATAAGAACGGAGCCGCCTTTCTCCGGGAGTTCCCTGGGGATACCGTCGGCATAGCCAATGGAAAGTGTGGCGATGGAAGTGTCTCTCTCGGCAAGAAAGCTTCTATTATAGCCGGCCGGTTCTCCTGCATGGATACGCTGTACTCTAGTGACATTTGCCTTCAAAGACATGACCGGGCGCAAGTCTATATCAGCCCGGACCCGATCCGTCTCCTTCGAGAGCAGGCCATACAGCGCAATGCCGGAGCGGACTCCATCCAATTGCATTCCGGCGTCATAATAATTAAGAATACCGCTGCTATTGAGAAGGTGCAGTCTCCCTGTCTTTAGTCCGGCAGCCCGAATTTGACTTACGGTATGCTGGAAGCGCTCAAATTGCAGCCGGGTGAAAGCAAGATCGTCAGCTTCCAAACTGTCAGCAGCGGCCAAATGACTAAAGGTCCCTGCAACATGCAGCCTGCTGTGGCGATACATCGACAGGATACCTTCGGTATTGGAGTAAGGCTCTCCCAGCCGGTGCAAACCTGTGTCTATCTTGATATGGACACGCAGAGGCTTGCCGAACTCCTGCAGACGCTCTGCATCGGCTGCACTAACAACCGTCTGCACCAACTTGTAACGCCTCACGTCGTCAAGGCGGTGCGTAGGCGTGAAACCGAGAATCAGAATTTCTCCTTTGAGTCCGCTTCTGCGCAATGCAACGCCCTCGTCGACTGACGCCACGGCGAAGCTATGAATATCGGCTTTCTGCAATTCCTTAGCAATTTCAACGCTGCCGTGGCCATAGGCATTTGCCTTGACTACGGCCGTTAAAGCGGTGCTGCGGGGGAGCAGGCTCTGAAGTTGTCTTACGTTGTGTAATAAGTTAGCGATGCTGATTTCGGCCCATGCTCTTTCCTTGCCTCGAGGCAGCGGGCTTGTCCGTTCCTTTTTATATACATCAAGGATTTTGATCCCCAGCAGGGAGACGGCCACAGACAGAATCACGACGGATGCAAAATGAACCAGACTATCCTCTATCAATATGGCTTCTAAACCCGTAAGCTTTGCAATTCCCCTTACTCCTACAATAACAGCCGGATGCAGGACATAAATCCACGTACTTAGACGTCTTGGCCATTTGTGTTCTCTACCGCGGCCGGCAAGAAGAATAAGAAACAGGAAAAATACGGCCGGCACCAGCGCTGCGTACATATCGTTGAAGGGAGCGATGGCAGTCCCGGCAAACGAACGTTGAAGCAGGAGGCCTTCAAGGAACAGCACTGCCATAGATATCCCAAACAGCAGAATATAACTGTGAAGGGCAGATCTTTTCGGTTTCCTGCGGTTCGCCTCCAGACTGCCAAGGGCAATAAATAAAGGCGCAAAAAAGATGCCGTTCCTTGTGGAATCCATGATTCCGTAAACGTGCTGAACCATGTTCTGCAGCGCTTGGTTCTCTGCAGCAAGACTATAGTAGTTATCACCAAGCAGAGCGGCAAGATATAGCAGTAAAGTTACGATGATTACATAAGGTTCCCGTAAGAAGGAACGTAAACCATATACGATGGCAACTCCTATCATTAGGGCCGGTAGATACCAGAGATGATAGAAGGTGCCGCCAAAGAGCAGGCTCTTGATCAGAATAGGCAAGTTCCACGCTCCGGTAAGGTGACCGGCATAGGCGTTCACCGGGAGATAGATCAGTATGCAGATGGCGTATAAAATACCTGTCCGCTGCAAAAACTGTCGTAACAGCTTTGTCTGGTTACCCTGTTCGTTTTTGATTTTATGAAAGAAAAAATAACCGGACGCCATGAAGAAAAAAGGAACCGCGATACGGGCCGCAAGGCTTGTCAGAAGAAAGTCTGCACGGCTGTTGTAGGAGAGAAGCGGACCCGTATGAATCGTGATGACTAGAATCGCTGCAAAGAACTTAAACAGGTCTATTCCGCCGTACCTCTCCTTAGTCATTGCCGGCGCCTCTTTCCGAATGTACCGCCGTCATAATGAAGCCGTCCGCATTATTGCCTGAAACCTCCCAAGCAGATTTCATGTGCTGAGGTACCGGCAGCAGAGTGAAATCTTCCTTAGCAGCAACGTAATAAATTTCATAAGACAGATGCCCGTCCGTTACATAAAGGTGGGTATCTCCAAAGTTGAACTCTTTTAGATAGCTGATATACTCTTCCAAACATAAATCAAGTTGTTCCATAATGGCAGAGTGAGGGAAGCCTACGTAACGGTAATGCCAAGGCTCATCCGCGATCCCCGTAAGGACAGACTTACTTTTCTGATATCTGCGGATAAACCCGAAATCGGCCGCCTTCTTCTTGAATAGTCCGCTGATGCCGGTATCCGGAAAACCCGGAGCGATATAATCTTTCTTTCCGCGGCGCAGCCCCACATCCACAGCCAGCCCGGTTTGATGTTCGCTTGCTCCAGGCAATGCAACGTACTTGGCTGTGTACTCAGCGCCTCGTTTGACCAATGTATCCTCGTACAGCAGCTGCTGCGTTTCTTTGGAGCGGAAGCCGCTGACGATTTCGATCTCGTCAACAGCCTCACATTCCTCTAACAATGCGTGCAGTTGTGACATGCAAGTTTTGCTTAGCAGCAGCTGTTTTTCCTCAGACCGGCTTGATTGATGAAGCGGGGATGGAAGAGTAATCAAGTGTTCCGCTTCCGTTTGAACAGGATGCTCCTGATTGACTAGAATCAGCTGGCCCTTGTGTACATCCTGCGGTGACAATAGAATAAAGTCTTCGTACCGGTTTACCGGCGCATTGCCGAAAATGACAGGAGATCCTTTCATAATTATCGCCCCCTCACCATAGCTGTCTTTACTAGCAGGTCAAGCAGTTCCGGAAATTCTATACCGGCAGCGCGCATCATATTGGGATAACGGCTGGTTGCAGTAAATCCGGGAATCGTGTTCACTTCATTGAAATAAAAGTCTCCCTCCGGGCTTAGGAACAAGTCGACTCTGGAGAGACCGCTGCATCCTAACAGCCTGTAAATGCGGATTGCAATGTCCTTCGCTTGCGCGGCCTGAGCCGCATCCAGTCTGGCGGGAAGATGGATGGCTGCGGTAGCCAGGGAGTATTTCTCCGTATGATCGAAAAATTCGCCGGCTAACGCTACCTCATCAATTTCCCCTGTAACCAATTCGGAGTTGCCCATCACCGCACATCCGATTTCCACGCCTTCCACATGCGATTCGATAATGATCCTGCTGTCATGGTTCCAAGCTTCCCGAATGCCCGAAAGCAGATCATCCCGGTTGTAAACCTTGCTTATGCCGATAGAGGACCCGGACCTGGCGGGTTTTACATAGAGCGGATAGCCAAGTGCTTCAGCAGATGCTGTAAGTTCCTCTATAGAAGTTCCTTGAACTGCCATAAGGAAGGGGGGCACTTTGAAACCGGCGGACGCAGCCAGTGTTTTTGCAATAGGCTTGTCCATTCCGACTGCCGATGACAGCATATCGCAGCCGACAAAGGGGATACCGGACATTTCAAGCAATCCCTGTAAAGTCCCGTCTTCTCCAAACTGTCCATGCAACACCGGAAACACGACATCAAGCGGGGTGTAGCGGTATTCCGTGCCGGTGAGCTCCAACAGTCCCGGATATTCTCTATTAGGCGATAATAGGACGGGGATATTGCCTGATTCCGAGACCCAGCTCCCGCTGCGGATTCCTTCCGTGTTCCCGTCATATCTATACCAGAACCCTTCGCGGGTAATTCCAATTTGAACAACGTCATATTTATTGCGATCCAGATGGTCAAGGACGGCGGAAGCAGAAGAGAGGGAGACCTCATGTTCTGTCGAACGGCCGCCGAACAAGACCCCAACGGTAAGTTTTTTCATAAGTATCATCTCCAGTTGTGTTAATTGAACTGCTCCTTCAGTTATAACACCGCCCCCGTGAACTACCTATCGATTGGCATTTCAGTTTTATGACAAGGTTGTAAGGTATCTTTCGCGGGACAGTTCAAAATCAGAGAAGAAAAGAACAAAAATGGAGATGTGAATGCGTTTGCAGACCAACTACAATGAAACCTGTAAGCGTAATCAATTAATGAATCACGGGGGGCAATCGGGAATGACAAAAAAACTAAGCTCATTGGCTTTGGCCGCAATATTCTTGTTCTCTATTCTGCTGGCAGGCTGCGGTAATTCTGACAACAGCAACGGAGGCAACGCTGAGGCTAACGGGGACGGCACAAAAACCGAAGAAACATCGAAGGGCGAAAAAGTGACGCTGAAAATGGCGATGTGGGACGTGAACGCTTCCTTTATCGACTTTTTGACAGCCAAAGTAAAAGAGTACTCGCAAGTGGACCCTAACGTAACGGTGGAAGTGGAAGCGTTCAAGAACGACGGCGACTACCTGAACGCGATGAAGGTACGCTTGTCTGCGAATGAAATGCCGGACGTGTTCGAGCTGAAGCCGAACCATTTGAACGATTTCAAGTCTGAGCTAATGCCGATCGATGACCTAAGCGTTACCGCGAAGAACAAATTCGCCAAGACGTATGCGGTTGACGGGAAAGTGCTGGCACTGCCTTTCGTTTCCTTCCCTGAAATGGTGTACTACCACCCGAGCCAGTTCAAGGAACTGGGTTTGAACGTACCGACAACTTGGCCCCAATTCATCGATGTGATGCAAAAAATCAAAGACAACGGCAAATACATCCCATACGCGATGGGCGGTAAAGACGGCTGGCCGGACTACCCGTTCAACGAATTTATGCACCACCTGACTTCTGCTGATACCAATTACCTGAGCACGATTGCGACACAAGAGAAGCCTTTTTCCGAGGGCACGCCATTCTATAAGGCTTACAGCAAAATCGAAGCTCTGTACAATGCGCAGCTTATGGGTCCGGATCCGCTCGGCATCAGCTGGGATCAAGCAACCGGCCTGTTCGAATCCAAACAAGCGGCGATCGTAGCGGCGGGGCTGTGGTACCTGGATACGTACTTGTCCAAAGGCGGAGATGCCAACGACCTGTCCGCATTCCCATTGCCGATCCGCGACACCGAATCCGAACCGCTCAAAGTCATGACATTTACCGACCACTTCTATGGCATCAACAAAAACACGAAGCATGCTGACGCGGCGCGGAAGTTCATGGAGTGGCTGTACAGCCCTGAAGTGCACCAACAGTATGTAGATAAAGTGAAATTGGGTTCCACGATGGAAGGCGTGACGGCAAACGTACCTTTCCTAGCGGACTACTACAAAAACAATAAGTTCGAAGAATTCCTGTATGTACCGGGCGATGCGGCTTACAGCCAGCTGATTAACGACACCCAATTGGATTGGAAAAAGATCGGCCAAGACATGATGTCAGGCAAAAAGCTGAGCGATATTTCCAAAGAGTTGAACGACAAGTGGTCTAAAGCTGTAGCGAAGTGAATTGGAAGTAAGTAAAGAGAGGGGGAGAACGGCTGGGCATATGCCGGTCGTTTTCTCCTTATATAGGAGCGGAGGCGCCATGAGTTACAAACTTCAGAGAAAAATGTTAGTTTTCTCCTTCCTGATCGTCCCGATCGGATTGCTGCTGCTGTTCCTCGTGTATCCTACACTAAAGCTGGTTCAGCTGAGCTTTACGGATTGGACCGGGATCGGCAAAAACCTCAATTATGTCGGCGTAGACAACTACACGAAGTTGTGGAGTCTACCGGATTTATGGAAGTCGCTGTATAACAACGCTTTGTATTTTATTGTACATTTGCTGTTTATCCCGTTGGAAATTGTGGTTGCGGTCATGTTGAGCTCCAAAATCCGGGCGAGCGGGTTTTTCCGATCTATTGTGTTTTTGCCGTATGTGATTAACGGGGTGGCCGTGGCTTATATTTTCAGCTACCTGTACAATCCGTTGAACGGGCCGATTAACCTGGCATTGAACGGGCTCGGGCTGGAGTCCTGGATTCAGCGCTGGCTGAGCGATCCGGCGGTCGTGAACTACTCGCTGATTGCAGTATCGCTTTGGCGTTATTGCGGTTTGCATGTGATTTTGTTTCTGGCGGGACTGCAGTCCGTTCCGCAGGACCTGTACGAAGCGGCGCGTATGGACGGTGCGAGCCCGCTGCAGCAGCTGCTCCACATTACGATCCCGGGCATCCGGCGGGTTGTGGAAATTGTGCTGTTCCTAAACATCCGGGGAGCCCTTCAGGTGTTCGATATCCCGTTCCTGATGACGCAGGGCGGCCCGGGAAGCTCTAGCAGCACGTTCACATTATTCACGATTGATACCGCGTTTAAGTTCAACAACTACGGCCTCGCTTCGGCGATGGCGATTCTGCTGATGGTCATGATCGTAGTATTCAGTTATGTTCAGAAGCAATTTTTCAAGGAAAGAGGGGTGTAAGACAGCTATGACTTCAAGCAAAATGCAGCCCCTGTATTACGTCATTTTCGCAGTCATTACATTTATCGTCCTGATTCCGATTGTGCTCGTTGTTTTCGCTGCGTTCAAACCGCCCGCGGAACTGGCGGCTTCCTCGCCGCTGTCGCTGCCGAGCAGCTTTTACACCGGCAACCTCATGGCCGCCTTCACCAAAGGGAACATGGTGACCGGCTTCCTCAACACCGGTGTGCTCATCATCGTAAGCGTTCTGATGAACGCGGTGCTGGGCTCGATGACGGCGTATGTGCTGAACCGGTTCGATTTCCGGCTCAAGAAAGTCATTTTCGGCCTGTTCATCGTCGCCATGGTCGTACCGTTCTACACCGCGGAAGTAGCCCGGTTTCAGATCATTAAGGCGCTTGGCTTATACAACACGCTCGCCGCGCCTACGTTGATCTACATCGGCACCGACCTGCTGCAGATTTTCATCTTCCTGCAGTTTATCGAGAAGATCTCGGTGCAGCTGGATGAAAGTGCAATGCTGGATGGCGCCTCCTACTTGCGAATCTTCACTTCGATCATCTTCCCGCTGATGCTCCCGGCGACCGCTACGCTGGCCATCATCAAAACGGTAGAGATCATGAACGACATGTACATTCCGTACTTGTACATGCCGGACAAGGACTTGCATACCTTGTCCACGTCGTTGATGACGTTCGTCGGGGAGCGGGCCTCGTACTGGAACGAGCTGTCCGCCGCCATCCTGATCGTCATGCTGCCGACGGTGCTGCTGTATCTGTTCTTCCAGCGTTATATTTTTGCGGGCTTGATGGATGGAGCGGTGAAGGGGTAGAGGTAAGCGGTAAGTGGTAACCCGTACACCTAGTATGGTAACGGTTTTCCTTATTCTGCTGTCTAGTTACTCTAATTTGCTCATTTTGCGCCGGCTTGGTACTTTTCCGACAGTGATTTTCCTTAATGCGCACATGTGACTACCGATTAAGGAAATTCATTGTCGATACTAGCGGCCATAGGTGCAATTCTGGCAAAATAGCGAAATACGCTGACCGAAGAGCGAAATTCATTACCATAAGGGCGGCAAAAGCTGCTTCGACCAAACATAGTCCCAATGGAGCCGCATGAGACGGGAACCCATAAAAGCTCCAAATAGCCTGCTAAGTCGTTAGAGATTCCGAACATCGCCTATAGCCTTCTAAGTTTCGTTACGATTCGTTAGAATATTCCCCGAACCTATAAACACACAAAAGGACAGAGCATCAGATAAATCTGATCGCTCTGTCCTTCTTTATCTACCTAGAAAAATCTCAACAACTCCGCCTTAATCTCCTCGTTGCTGCCGCCGACAACCTTCTGGAACTGCGGCTTGTTGAACAATGCCTCGATCTGCGCCGGATACGTCTGGCGGATGCCCCGCAACCGGATCGACTCGTCGAACTTCGCCGGATGCGCCGTGGACAACGCCACGGTTACTTCGCCTGCCGCCGCCAGATGGGCCGCTGCCGTCACACCGCATGCCGTGTGGGGATCGAGCAAGTAGCCTTGATGCTTATGCGTTCCCTCGATCGCATCCAGACAGGCCTCATTCTCCACGCTGTACGCTGCGAAATCGGCCTGCACCCGCGCGAGAGCCTCGCCTTCTATAGCAATCCGGCCATCCGCCTTAAACTGTGCCATCAGCGCCGCTACTTTCGCCGCATCCTCTCCGTACAGATAGAACAGGTAGCGCTCAAAGTTGCTCGCCACCTGAATATCCATGGATGGGCTGTGCGTCCCGCGGAACTCGCCCGGCTGATACACACCTTCGTTCACGAAGCGCGCCAGAATATTGTTTTCATTTGTAGCCAGAATCAGCTTGTTCACCGGCAAGCCCATCTTCTGCGCCAGGTACCCGGCGAAGATATCGCCAAAATTACCCGTAGGCACGCTAAAGTTAATCTTATCCCCCGCAACGCCCTGGTCGACCAACCGGAAATAGGCGTAGAAGTAATACACCGTTTGTGCCAAAATCCGCGCAATGTTAATGGAATTGATGGCACGCAAGTGATACTGGTGCTTGAATTCCACATCCGCGAACAGCTCCTTGATGATGCGCTGGCAATCATCGAACGTGCCTTCCACAGCCAGATTCAGCACATTGGCGCTATCTACCGTGGTCATTTGCAGCTCCTGCACTTTGCTCACCTTTCCATGAGGGTGCAGAATACAAATGCGAATGCCTTCCTTACCGCGTACCCCTTCGATCGCGGATGCGCCGGTATCCCCGGAGGTCGCGCCGAGAATATGGATAATGGAGTTGTTGCGGCGTGAAATATAAGAATAGAGGTTACCCAGGAACTGCAGAGCAACGTCTTTGAATGCAAAAGTAGGCCCATGGAACAGCTCCAACACGTACAGACCGTCATGAATCCGGCGAACAGGCGTGACGTCTTCTTCGCGGAAGGTGCCGTAGCTGTCATCTACAAGCTTCTTCAGATCTTCCCGGGGAATATCGGCTTTCATGAATAAGGAGAATACTTCAAGCGCAAGCTCCGTATAAGAAAGCTTCTGCCATTGCTGCAGCGTATCTTGGGATAATTGCGGGAGGCGTTCCGGCACAAGCAAGCCGCCGTCGTCGGCGAGTCCCATCAGAACCGCATCGATAAAGCCAATCGGGGCTACTTGTCCCCGCGTGCTGATGTATTTCATAACAGTCTCCTTGTACAATACAAATTTATCTATTATTGTAGCTTAAGGGAGCCTTGCGGTCGACCCGAAAACATGGTTTTGCCGGAAAAAATGTGATAGGATGTACACCTATATTGAATGAGGAAGTGAACCGCCGTGATTCTGATTACGATACCGACACCGACTGTTACGATTCACAAGCAAGAAAATCCCCAGTTGAGCCACATTAACGGGTTTACCGACTTCCACCTGATCACGAGAGAAGAAGGC
This sequence comes from Paenibacillus gansuensis, assembly GCF_042684925.1. Taxonomy (NCBI): domain Bacteria; kingdom Bacillati; phylum Bacillota; class Bacilli; order Caryophanales; family Paenibacillaceae; genus Paenibacillus; species Paenibacillus gansuensis. The sequence continues at coordinate 179,025 of NZ_JBHUME010000015.1, forward strand.
GGAATCTATATGTTCTATAACGCCAAGGACGAACTGTTATTCGTGGGGAAAGCCCGGAAGCTGAGACCGCGGATTAAGAAACATTTTGAAGACACCGTCTCTCCAATCAGAAACCACCGGGATGAGGTCACGAAGATTGAGGTGTGTATCGTACCGGACGCCGTGGAACGGGAAATCTATGAAACGTACATCATCAACAAGCTGCAAGCCAAGTACAACGTGGACAAGGTATTATACAAGTAGCCCAGAGCAAGCAAGCCATAAGCGCAGTCCGAAACGGATGGGTTTGTGGCTTTTTTAGTGGAAGCATACCTGTTTCCCGGGAGCCATGAACATGAACAGCCAACAACGCAAATGGTATAATAGTGATACAAATAAATTTAATACCACAAAATGGGAACGCCGGAAGGATAACATATAAATCATGAGTGACATTACTTTCAAAAGCTACCACCTATCCGATGACATTCTGCGCGCATTGGAGGATTTAGGTTATCTTCAACCGACCGAAGTGCAGAGCAAGGTCATCCCCGCGGCTCTCAGCGGCAAAGACCTGGTTGTGAAATCCCAAACGGGGAGCGGAAAGACGGCCTCCTTCGGCATACCGCTATGCGAAGGCGTGGACTGGAACGAGAATAAACCGCAGGCGCTGGTGCTGACCCCCACACGGGAGCTTGCTGTGCAAGTGAAGGAAGATATCACCAACATCGGACGGTTCAAGCGCATTAAAGCGACCGCGGTGTTCGGCAAGCAGCCGTTCCACATTCAGACGTTGGAGCTGAAGCAGAAGTCTCACGTTGTCGTAGGGACACCGGGACGGGTGCTGGATCATATCCAGCGCGGCACGCTAAACCTGCGACGCTTGAAGTATCTGGTCATCGACGAAGCCGACGAGATGCTGAACATGGGCTTTATCGACCAAGTCGAGGCGATCATCAACGAGCTGCCGAAGGACCGCATCACGATGTTGTTCTCCGCAACGCTGCCCGAGGACGTGGACAATCTTAGCCGGAAGTACATGAACGATCCGGCGTATATTGAAATTCAAGCCAGCGGCCTTACCACGGCTACCATCGAACACGGCATGATCGAAGTCGCGGAATCGGACAAGCCCTCCTTGCTGGAAAAGGTGACGATAACCGAGAACCCGGACAGCTGTATGATCTTTTGCAAAACGCAGGAGGGGGTCAATCAGGTGTTCAGGCAATTGGCGGATGCGGATTATCCGGCGGACCGGATTCACGGGGGCATGATGCAGGAGGACCGTCTGGAAGTGATGCAAGCTTACCGCAGAGGGCAGTTCAGGTACCTGGTCGCTACGGATGTTGCCGCCAGAGGCATTGATATCGACAATATCAGTCTGGTCATTAACTACGATACGCCGCTGGACAAGGAAAGCTATGTGCACCGGACGGGGCGGACAGGGCGCGCGGGCAGCAGCGGGAAAGCCCTGACGTTCGTGACGCCGCAAGACGGCAGAAGATTAGCTGAGATTGAAGAGTATATCGGGTTCAAAATTCCGGAGCTCGCAACCCCGACCCCAGCCGAGATTTCCGCGAAGACGCCGGCGTTTCAACAGAAGCTGAACATCAAGCCCCGCCTGAAGCAAGAGAAGAATGCGGTTCTCAATCAGGAGATTATGAAGCTGTATTTTAACGGAGGCAAAAAGAAGAAGCTGCGCGCGGTCGATTTCGTCGGAACCTTAGCTAGAATCGAAGGCGTAACAGCCGAGGATATCGGCATTATCACGATTCAGGACAATGTGACTTATGTGGATATTTTGAACGGAAAAGGTCCGCATGTCATTCAGGCTATGAAAACTACAACCATCAAAGGAAAACAACTCAAGGTGCACAAAGCGAATAAATAGGGTGGGAATCCGAAGAGAAGAGGTGGGGAACATTGTCTTTTGTTACGCGGTTGCAATGGTTTTTTAAAGAAAGATGGGGGTATTACGCGCTGGCCATCACCTTGATGGCGGGTGTAAGCTTGCTTACGATCGTTCCGCCCAAGCTCATCGGAAATACGGTGGACCGGATTCGGGAACAGGATTTAACCTCCGCGGGACTTACCCAAACGGTGCTCCTGCTGATTGGAATATCCTTGTTGCTGTATATCATGACTTACGTGTGGATCACAACTTTGTTCGGGAACTCGGCATTGATTGAGAAGCTGCTCCGGGGGCGTTTTTTGGCGCATATGACCCGCATGACACCGGCGTTCTTCCAACGCAACAGCACCGGTCAGCTAATGGCGCTCGCCACGAATGATATTTTGGCCATCGGCCAAACCTCGGGGTACGGGGTCATGACGCTGGTGAACACGCTGGTAGGCGCATCGGTGGTCATTATTACAATGATTTCTCTTGTGAGCTTCAAGCTGATGCTTGCGGCGCTTATTCCGTTACCTTTGCTGGCTTTCGTCATCGGTAAACTAGGCAAGCAGGTCCGGACCCGGTTTCTGGCGGCTCAGGCTTCCTTCGGACGCATGAATGACCACGCGCTGGAATCGATTTCCGGCATTCGGGTCATTCGTTCCTACGTGCAGGAGAATGATGATGTCAACGCCTTTGACAAGGTGACCTCCGATGTGATGGACAAGAACAAGAAGGTTTCCTTCCTCAACGCGATGTTTCAACCTCTCATCTCGTTAATTGTCGGAGTTAGTTATTCCATAGGCATCGGGTATGGCTCCTACTTGGTGCTGGAAGGCGAAATTACGCTGGGTCAGCTGATCTCTTTTAATATTTATTTGGGTATGTTAATTTGGCCGATGATCTCGTTTGGCGAGTTTATTAATGTGATTCAACGCGGCAGCGCCTCGGCGGATCGTCTGGATAATGCGCTGACGCAGAAGCCGGACTTGCTGGATGCGGAAAGACCTGTGGCGGTTGAGGTGCCGACCTCCATTGAGATGCGGAATTTGACCTTCACTTACCCCACAGCGAGTCAACCGAGCCTCAGGGAAGTGTCCTTCAGGCTCGAACGCGGACAAACCCTGGGGATTGTCGGGAAGACGGGCAGCGGGAAGAGCACGCTGCTGAAGCAGCTGCTGCGGCAATATCCGGTGGAGCCGGAACAGCTCTTCATCGCGGGGCATCCGGTCGAGCGGATTGCAATCGACCAGGTGAAGCGATGGGTCGCATACGTGCCGCAGGAGCATCTGCTCCTGTCGAAATCGATCCGCGACAACATCGCGCTCGGCAAGCCGGATGCGACGCCGGAGGAGATCGCCCGCGCCGTGGAAATGGCCTCCTTCACGGAGGACATCGCGCATATGCCGGAAGGGCTGCAGACGATCGTGGGCGAGAACGGCGTCATGCTCTCCGGCGGCCAGAAGCAGCGGCTGGCGATTGCCCGGGCGCTTCTCATCGACTCCGACATCCTGCTGCTGGATGATGCGTTATCGGCGGTGGACGCCCGGACAGAGGCTCGCATTCTGCATCACATCCGATTGGAGCGCACGGGCAAGACAACCCTGATCTCCACGCACCGTTTGTCCGCTGTAAGCCACGCCAATTGGATCCTTGTCCTGAACGACGGGCGGGTCGTGGAAGAAGGGACTCATGAAGAGCTGATGCTGTTCGGAGGCTGGTATAAAGAGCAGTGGGAACGTCAACAGATGGAAGCAAGTTTGGAAGAATAGATGGAGAATCCTTTCCACAGGCAGGAGGCCATTATGAAGAATCCATCACAGCAGTCCACTGCGAGAAGGCTGATCGGATACGCGCTGGATTATAAATTCAAAATTATCGGCGCATTGCTCATCCTATGTGTTGCCGTCGGCGCTGAACTGGGCGGACCGTATATTACGAAGACGATTATCGATAAGCATCTTTCACCTGCAGGCGGGGGAGATCTCGGCGCGGTGCTGGGCTTACTTGCGCTGTACATGGGTCTGTTGCTGCTCGCCAGTGTAGGCAACTTTACACAATCCTATATTCTGCAATCCACCGCGCTGCAGATTATCAAGAATATGCGCATGGATTTGATGCGGCATATTCAACGCATACCGCTGCGGTATTTTGACAATACTCCGATTGGCCAGATTGTGTCGCGGATCGCAAATGATACCGAAGCGGTACGGGATCTGTTCATGAGCTTCATGGCTACGTTTGTCGTGAGCTTCGTGCAGCTGACGGGGATTTTCATCGCGCTGTTCATTCTGGATGTGCGTCTGGCGCTGTTCTGCTTGCTGCTGCCGCCGCTGTTCGCGGTCATTATGGTTGTTCATCTGAAGTATTCCAAAGTGTTCATTACGATCATGCGGGCCCGGCTCAGCGATATGAATGCGATGATTAACGAGTCCATCACGGTGATGCCCATTATTCAGGCTTTTCGGCGGGAGAACGTAACCCAGGATGAGTTTGAAGTGCTGAATAAGGACCGTTATGTAAATCAAATTAAGCAGTTTCGGGTGTTTTCCCTCTCCTCGCGGAACATCGTGGGAACGATTGGCAGTCTGGTTACAGCGGCGGTGATCTGGTATTTTGGCCGGGAGTCGTTGGTGTCGGTCATCTCTTTCGGTGTGTTCTACGCTTTCATTGATTATCTGGGCCGGATTTTTCAACCGATTATCGGGATTTTCGATCAACTGACGAATGCGCAGAGAGCCTTTGTATCCGCGGAAAAAGTGTTCACGATCATGGACATGGAAGGCGCCGAGGTGGAGAAAAAGGGCAGTGTGGAGCGCCCGCAAGGGAATGTGAAGTTCGATAACGTCACGTTTGGCTACAAAGAAGGGGAGCCGGTGCTGAAAGGCATTTCATTCGAGGCCCGCAAAGGCGAAACTATTGCGCTGGTAGGTCATACCGGTTCGGGCAAAAGCTCGATCATCAACTTACTGCTTGGTTTCTATGAGCCGGGCAGCGGGGAAATATCCATTGATGGCCGGGATATTACGACCTATTCCAAGCAAGCGCTCCGCAAGCATATGGGCATTGTGCTGCAAGATCCATATTTGTTCGCGGGCGATATTAAGTTTAATGTCAGTCTGTATAACGACGAAATCACGCTGGATCAAGTGAAGGCGGCGCTCCGGGATGTCGGCGCAGCTCCGTTCGTGGAACAATTGCCTCAAGGCTACGATGAGCCGGTGGTGGAGAGGGGCAGTACGCTGTCTTCCGGTCAGCGGCAGCTCATCTCGTTCGCGCGGGCGCTTGCGTTTGACCCGTCCATCCTCATTCTCGATGAGGCGACGGCCAGTATCGACAGTGAGACCGAGGGGCTGATTCAGCAGGCGTTAAACGTCGTCAGTGCCGGACGCACCACGCTGATTATCGCCCACCGCCTGTCCACGATCCGCGAGGCGGATCAGATTCTCGTGCTCCATCGCGGCGAGATTGTGGAGCGGGGCAACCACGAGGCGTTGATGGCGCTGCAAGGACGCTATTTTAAGATGTATCAGCTGCAAAAAGGCGAATCGGCATCGGCCTAACAGGAAAAAAACAAATGGACAGTTAGAAAAGCCCTCCGTATGGGGGCTTTTCCTCGTTTAAGCTTTAGTGCACCCGTTCTTTAAACGTGTGGCAACAAGTATCCTTTACACCCGCTGCATGGTCGGTATGATGCGAATCATATTGCTCGTCCGGTGTGCCTTCCGGTAATTCCGCATGGGCATGGGCGTTGATCTCGATCATAATCGTTTCAGCAACACAATTGTTGCCTTCTTCCCAGTAGGAACAGTTGTCTACGCTGCATTTCACTTTTGGATTTTCCATCATCAGTCACCTCGTCGGAGTATTTTTAATTCATGTGCTTATTTCATACCACCCTGAACTTATTTATAAACAATACCTCTGACTTAGCGCTTCTCGGAACTTTTTCGGTGTGTATTCGTCTTAGGTATAGAGATGATGATTGCCGGCCAGCCTCTTGAGGCTGGCTTTTTGTTTTGTAGAGGATGAATTGATACAATGTTGATGAAGGACGTTGAAAGGAATGCTATAATCCGGTTTGTTTGATTCATACAATGGCTGAACCATAGTGAATCTATGTAAATTCGAAAGGATGGGGTACATGAGCGCAGCAAAACAGGAATATATCGTTATCTCGGGCGCGCGGGAGAACAATCTTAAGAATGTGAATGTAAGCATCCCTAAGCGGCAAATTACGATCTTTACCGGGGTCTCTGGTTCCGGCAAATCCTCGATTGTCTTCGATACGATTGCAGCTGAATCCCAGCGTCTGCTGAACGAGAACTTTAGTATGTTCGTCCGCAACTTTTTACCGCGGATCCCTCAGCCGGATGCAGATGCGATCAATAACCTGAGCATGGCTGTCATTGTTGACCAAAAGCGACTCGGCGGCGGTTCTCATTCCACGATGGGCACGATTACCGATATTTCTCCCCTATTCCGTCTGCTCTTTTCCCGGGTAGGTCAGCCTTACGTTGGTCAAGCAAACATGTTTTCCTTTAACGATCCGCAAGGCATGTGTCCCGAGTGCAACGGATTGGGCCGCAGGCTGGGCGTCGATATGGGCAAAGTATTGGATATGTCCAAGTCACTGAATGAGGGGGCCATTCTGCTTCCTGATTATTCGGTGAACAGCTGGGAGTGGAATATGCTCATGCAATCGGGGGATTTCGATCTCGACAAGAAGCTGAGCGATTATTCGGATGAGGAACTGGAGCAGCTGCTCTACGCCAAGGCCAGGAAGGTAAAGGTGGCTTTCGGCGGTAAGGACATGAATATTACGGTGGAAGGCGTCATTGAGAAATTCACCAACAAATACATAAAGCAGGATGTAAAGGCAAAGTCCGAGCGAACGCAAAAAGCGGTCATGCCTTTCATTTCCGAAGGTCCCTGCTCCAGCTGCCGCGGCGCTAGACTCAGTCAGGCTGCACTTAACTGCAGGATCAACGGATTGAACATTGCGGACATGTCCTCGATGGAGGTCGGACAGCTCATCCGTGCCGTCCGGGAGATCGAGGGTCCGGCGGCCGCGCCGATGGTGAAGGCCATTGCAGAACGGCTGCAGCATCTGGTGGATATCGGACTGGACTATTTAACCCTGGACCGGGAGACAGATACGTTATCCGGAGGTGAATCCCAGCGGGTCAAAATGGTGAAGCACCTGAGCGGAAGTCTGGTGGATGTCACGTACATTTTTGATGAGCCCAGCGTCGGCCTGCATCCCCGGGATGTTCACCGGTTGAATGAATTGCTTCAAAAGCTGCGCGACAAGGGTAATACCGTCATTGTCGTCGAGCACGATCCTGATGTGATCAAAATAGCGGATCATATTGTCGATGTCGGGCCTCGTGCCGGCAGCCGCGGCGGAACCGTCGTCTATGAAGGAGACTTCCAAGGCCTGCTGGATTCAGGAACACTGACTGGCACTTATATGAAGCGGCCATTGGAGCTCAAGCAAGAGGTCAGGCAGCCTTCCGGCAAGCTGTCGATTAAAGACGCCTCTCTGCATAATCTGCGTAACGTAAGCGTGAATATTCCGACAGGAGTGCTGACGGTAGTGACAGGTGTCGCAGGCTCGGGCAAAAGCACACTCATCAATGAAGTATTCCTCAGCCGGCATGAGGAGGCGATCGTCATCGACCAATCGGCGGTGGGCGTATCGACACGGTCCAATCCCGCGACTTACACGGGAATCATGGACGATGTGCGCAAAGCGTTCGCTTCCGCGAATAAGGTCAACCAGGGTTTGTTCAGTTTTAACTCCAAAGGAGCCTGCGATAACTGCCAGGGATTAGGCGTGGTTTATGCCGATGTGGCATTCCTTGACAGTGTAAAGTTGCCTTGCGAAGTGTGCGGAGGAAAACGGTTCAAGGAAGAGGTGCTCGAGTATAAGCTGAACGGCAAGTCTATTGCAGATGTGCTCGAGATGACGGTGGAGCAGGCATTGGAATTTTTTGAGCTGAAAGAGGTTGGGCGAAAGCTTCAGGCGATGAGTGACGTGGGGCTGAACTACATTACCCTCGGCCAGCCGCTCAGCACGCTGTCAGGCGGGGAATGCCAGCGCATTAAGCTGGCCAGCGAGCTGCATAAGAAGGGCAGCATCTACGTCATGGATGAGCCGACGACGGGCCTGCATATGTCGGATATCGGCCATCTTTTGCAAATCATGAACCGCCTGGTAGATGCCGGAAATACGGTCATTGTCATAGAACATAACCTTGAAGTGATCAGCCAGGCAGACTGGATCATTGATATGGGACCGGACGGTGGCAGCAAAGGCGGCCAGGTAGTGTTCGAGGGCACGCCGGAGCAGATTCTTCATGCCGGGCAGTCGATTACGGGGCAATATTTACATGTGAAATAAAAAGGTAGAACAGATCACTTCGCGGTGTTTCATGCCGATAAGTGATCTGTTTTTTGCATGTATGGAACAATTTCAGACGAATTTCGTTTCAGCATTTTGTACAAGGGCTTGCTTCTGTTCAATCATTGTCATAAGTTGATGGACCCTTCCGGGCGGAGGGTCTTATTTTTTTGCTGTACCCATACCGTTTTCATAGTTTTCGTCAAATCTTTACCCTTTCTTAAACTTGAGCTGCATCGGATTTTACAATAGGTGTATATACTTCAAGAGCAACTAGAATAGAAGAGGAGTGAAGTAGAATGAAGAAAAAAAGAGTTTTGGCCTTATCGATTGCTGCACTTACGTTACTGTCTTCCCAGTCTGTTTTTGCTAAACCGTCGGATCAAGCTGACAAGACATTTGATCTTCAGGCGCACCGCGGTGGAATGGGGCTGACAGTTGAGTCGACGCTGGCATCGTTTTCCCATGCACTTGAATTAGGCGTAACCACATTGGAGCTCGATGTTCAAATTACCGAAGACCACCAAGCCGTAGTTACACATGACCGCAAAATTTCAGGAAGAAACTGCAAGGATACCTCTCCTGCATTTGGGGGCGACCCTGAATTTCCTTATGTGGGCAAATACATAAAAGACCTTACGCTCGTCCAAATTCGTACGTTGGACTGCGGTTCGACTACCAAGCCGGAATACCCGGAACAACAGCCGAGCCCGGGGGCGAAAATGCCTTTGCTGAGCGAGGTTATTGATCTTGTGAAACAATATAAAGCCAAGAAAGTATGGCTGAACATTGAGACAAAGGTTGAGGCGGGTGCGCCATGGGAAACAGCTCCCCGTGAAGAGTTCGTGCAAATCGTTGCCCGCCAGGTCCGGGAAGCGGACATGCTGGACCGCGTAACTATCCAGAGCTTTGATTGGGGCGCCCTGATGCGGATGAAAGAGGTGGAGCCTCGCTTGCCGATCGTTGCCCTCACCAATGGAGACCAGTTCCTGCAGCCAGGCCAACCCGGAGCTTCCCCATGGCTGGGCGGCATCGACATTGACGATTTCGGAGGTGACCTCGTGGCGGCGGCCAAATCGTTTGGAGCGGATGCCATCTCCCCGGTTCACGGCAACCCGCAAAACGGCACCGTCACTGACGGTAACTACGTGCCTTATGTGACGAAGGAATTAGTAGAGAAAGCACACAAGGCCGGCATGAAAGTGATCCCGTGGACAGTGGACGACAAGCCAACCATGGAGAAGCTAATCAACGATGGAGTGGACGGGATCATCACCAACTACCCGGACCGCCTGCGTGAGGTCATGAAGGAGCATGGGTTTAAGCTGCCGAAGAGTTATAAGTTATAGAATCGTGCGAGATCCTTCCTATCGAAGGGTCTTTTTTTATATGAATTTTGAAACCATTTTCCGTTCTGTGTGTCATTATAGTGGAAAGAGGGTGAGACGGTTGCAGAGCGACGACTTGATCCAGCAATGGATTGAGCTATATTACGATAGGCTTACTTATATAGCTTACACTTACTTGCACGACAGAAGCGCGGCGGAGGATTCGGTTCAGGAGGCTTTAGTGAAGGCATACGTATCCCAACGGGATCTAAATGATCCAAGTCGCCCTTATCCATGGCTGGTAAGAATTGTAATCCATGAGTGTTTGAACAGGCTGAGAAAACAACGGAGAGAACTCCCGTCCGAGATACTTCCGGAGCAAGGAGGAGCAAGCACCGAAGACGTTTACATGACACGTTCAAGAAACCGGGAAGTTTATAGTGCGGTGATGTCTCTGCAGGAAAAGTTTCGTACCCCGGTGTTACTGTACTATTTTGAAGAGTTGTCTGTAAAAGAAATTGCCTTTGCGCTAAACATGGGGCAGGGTGCGGTCAAAACAAGGCTGCTGCGGGGAAGAGCTCAATTAAGGGAAAAACTTGAGGAGGGTGAACATAGAGATGAACTTGGAGAACCTTATTCGGGAGGCAAAACCGGATTATATCCGCGGTGATAAGGAGCAGGCGGCTTTGTCGGTATTAGCCCGGATCCCGCAGCAGTCCACAAGGCACATCCGTCGAAGCAAAGTAAGGCTAGTTGCTGTTATCATTGCTTCCGCACTGATGATAGGCGTGGGTGTACTTACTTCCGGATATGTGTCACCCACCATGGCTACTGCGTTGAACCGCCTTCCATTTGTGGGCAACTTGTTTGAACAATCGGGGGATAACGGGTTGAGAAATGCTAGTAAACAAGGTCTCATCTCCAGTGTCAATGCAAGCCAAACGAAAAAGGGGATTACATTTAGCATTTCTGAGGTCATGTACGATACGACGCGGATCTCCATGGTTCTCACCAGAGGAACATCGGATGGTAAAGTAGTACCCATAGATAAATGGCTTGGCCCCACAACCGAGGAAACGATTCAACGTTGGAAACAGGACCAGATAGACTATAATCATCTGGAGTTTTGGGTTAATGGGGAGAGGCTTCATGTCAATACGGGCATGTTTTCCGATATTTCGCAACATAACGCTACAATTATGACGATTCGGCCGGATCCGACTCAAGGAGAAAATACATTCTCAAGTTTGCCTGATGAATTTCAACTGCAATTGAGAATCCGGGATGCTACGATCGATGCTGACTTTGTTCTGGATTTTCCGGTAAAAAAGACGGTGCACGTTCAGTTGGATATTCGCCCTTCAGAAGTGAAGCGGTATGAGGACATGAGAATGGAAGTTACTCACCTGGTCATGACAAATGCTAGTATGCTGCTGGATGTAACGTTAACAGGTTCACCCGAACGAATTGAAGAATTAGGCAATACGCTGAAATACGATATAACAAATGAAAAAGGGGAGGAGTCATTGCTGAGGGGGGCCAGCAGCAGCTGGGGGCTAGGCAACAACACGTATAAGAACGTTGTAGAGATGACTCCTTTTGCGGCATTACCTAAACTTGTTGTAATTAAGCCATATGTAGTTAAAGAAGGAATGGAAAAAGTTTATATACCGGAGTTGGAGTTTGTTCTTGAGGTGCCCGGTAAAGGGGAGTAGCGGACATCATGTCCGCTTATTTCTTTTGTACTCATATAAATAAAGGCCGTTTCGTTTTAAACGAATTCCGTCTTGTATTTTCTCGAAATCATCGATGTGAACCCCGAAACCAAACATCTGTTCATAAGGAGCCAGCGTTGATTGCCAGATCTCAATAGGCTCTCCCTTTTGACTGGCGAGTTGATAGTCGGTAAGGTAGGCAGAATCGCTGATCCTCCCATCTGTCCGGTATTCATTCATGTCAAGAAACTCACCGCCTGAACGGTTCATGCGAGGTTTAAGCTTAAACAGAAACTCTAGGGAATCTTAATGGTTAGTAATGCTTTCCAAATAGATAGAAGTGTTATGTACGTTGTGAATAGGGATGTGAATTTCCAAAGTTCCTTTCACTCCCTTTGCGCGTGCAATATACAACGGATCAATGGTAACCTCCACTGACTCAGCATTCTTTTTCACGGTCAAACTATATTTTTTTTGCTCTAACACTCTCTCCAGTATACCGCTGTCGGAGTAGTAGTTTTTGTAGATGACGTAACCCGCCAATGATACGAAAAGCAACAACAAGCAGCCCAGCAAGCTCAAAGCGATCCATCTTCTCTTATCCATATTCCCGGAATACCTCCATAAATTTACAAGTAACCTCTCTAAGTGTAAAGGCTGGGAGTCCTTCTAACAATCCTACTCAGCGCCTAATGTACCTTGGAGAAGAAATGCTGCCCTTTGTTCCACACTGACCCACCCTAATTTCCCCCCACCTAACCCACTAAGTTCACACATTGTTCAAAACGGCGAAGTAAACCATAATGAGAGCATGCAAGACACACATTGAACCGAAAAAGGGGAAAAGAACAATGGTGAAACGCAATAAGATTGTAACATCGGTACTTGCCGGGGTGCTTGCGCTTAGCTTGGCGGCGTGCGGCAACGGTAACAATGGCGGTAACAACGCGTCGGACAACAAAGGGGCGAACAGCGGCGGCAACACCAACGCGGCTTCGGGTAATTCCGGCGGTGCATCCGGCGAGAAAATCACAATCACATTCCAGAACATCTACCCGGATCCGAACACGCCGTCCGCGAAGACGCTGAACAAGATCGTGGGCGATTATGAAGCGGCGCATCCGAACATCAAGATCGAGCTTGATTCCCTAAACACAGACCAGCAAAAGATCAAGCTGAAAACCCAAGCTGCTTCTCAAGAAGTGCCTGACATCACAATCGTGAACCCGAAAGCACAAATGCAGCCGTACGTAGAAGCGGGACTGCTGGCTCCGCTGAACGACATGGTGGAACAGAACGGCCTGAAAGACACGTTCCAACAAGGTATCCTTGACTTCTACAGCTTCGATAACAACCTTTACGCTCTGCCGGACGGGAACAACGTAGCTGTCGTGTACTACAACAAAGAACTGTTCGACCAAGCCGGAGCAAAAATCCCGACTACGTTCGAAGAGTTGATCGAAACTACGAAACTTCTGAAATCCAAAGGCATCCAGCCTTTCGTTATCGGTGAAAAAGACACTTGGACCGGTTCCTTCCTGTTCATGAACGTGCTTCTTCGCACAAACAACGGACCTGGCTTCCTGCAAGATGTAATGGATAAAAAGAAAACGTTTGAAGATCCTGCTTTCGTAGAAGCGGTTGATTCATTCCAAAACCTGGTGCAGGCGGGCGCATTCCAAGAAGGCGCAACTTCGATGGATTACAATGCCGGCGAGAACCTGTTCAAAACAGGCAAAGCAGCGATGTACTTCATGGGCTCCTGGGCAACTGGCTCGATCGACGATTCTTCCGTTAAAGGCAAAATCGGCGTATTCAAGTTCCCTACAGTAAACGGCAAAGGCGATCCTGACCAATTCATGCTGGCACCTGGTTCCGCTTTCGCGATCTCTGCTAAGAGCAAACACCTGCAAGAAACGAAGGACTTCTTAAACTATTTCATGCTGAACTACCCGAAAGTGAAATTTGAGAACAAAGACGCTGTAGGCGTAGCGCAAAAAGTAGACAGCGACTTGAAAGCAGCAGGCTATTCCGATCTGGCTGTTGAAATCAACGGCATGTTCAAAGGCGTAAAAGGCGGCGACCTGGCGTTCGACAACACGATGAACCCGGCTACGGCGCAGGAGCATTTGACGGCGATCCAGAACCTGTTTGTACAAAAAACAGACTCCAAAGAAGTAGCTAAACAGCATCAGACAGCTTTTGAAGCCAACAACAAATAGAACAAAATAACCGTGAGGCTTACGCGAGAGGGGACTTCGGTTCCCTCTTGCTATTCTTTCAGGATAGGAGGCGGACTCCATGAACAACGTATTAAAAGTTTCCAAAACCACGATCGCAGTCTTTGTACTGCCGTGTTTGCTGCTCTATGTCTGCCTGGTTTTTGTTCCGATTCTCGTGTCCATGTACAGCAGCACGCTGGAATGGAACGGAATTGGCACATCCAAATTTGTCGGGTTAGATAACTTTGTAACGATTTTTACAGCGGATAACGTATTCTGGCCGGCGGTCAGGCATACATTGCTGTTCGCGGTGTTCTCCATGCTGGAGATTCCGTTCGCGCTGATGCTTGCCATCCTGTTGAACCGTTATGTGAAACGACCGAATTTCCTTGTATCGAGTTATTTTATGCCTGTTATTCTCTCGGTCGTCATCATCGGCCAACTGTGGAAAACCATCTATAACCCGGCCTCCATGGGAGGCATGCTGAACGGTGTGCTGCTTAGCCTTGGACTGGATTCCTGGACCCATTCGTGGCTGACGGAACCAAAAGTGGCGATGTACGCCTTGTATTTTGTAGCTTTGTGGCAGTACCTGGGGTATCACTTGCTGATTCAATTTACCGGGATTCAGAACATTCCTGCTGAAATCTATGAAGCGGCCAAAATCGACGGGGCGGACGGCTTTAAAGCAGACCGCTATATCACGTTCCCGATGGTAGTGCCGATTTTTAAAATATCGATCGTTCTCGCCTTTATCGGCTCTCTTCAATCGTTCGACATGATTATGGTGATGACCGGCGGCGGCCCTGCGCATGCCACGGATGTCATTGCGACCCATATGTATAACAGTACGTTCCTCTCCCAAAAATACGGCTACGGTTCCGCACTCGCGACTGTGCTGGTCGTGCTGTGCCTCGGAGCTACCGTGCTGATTAACTCGGCTTTCCGCCGCCTGGAGAACAAGCTATCTTAACGAAAAAGGAGCGATCGGTTATGAACCCAACTGCTGACATTGTATTAAACCGGCCGAAGGCGGCTCGCCGCCGCAAACCTTTTTCGATTGGGAAAGGGGCGGCCCTGATCCTGTTCGGGATCCTGTTCGTCACACAGTTATACCCTTTGGTATGGCTGGTGCTGTATTCTCTGAAAAATAACGAGGAGATTTTGTCGGGGAACTTTTTTGCTCTGCCGGCCAAGTTTCTATGGAACAATTACGCCGACGCGATCAGCGGCGGGAACTACTGGCAGTACCTGCTGAACAGCGTGAAAGTGACGTCCATCACAATGGCGGCCGTGATCGTGCTGAGCTCCATGGTAGCCTATGCCATCTCGCGTTTCCGGTTCCGGTATGCGAATGCGGTAATGCTGGTGTTTTTGCTCGGGATGATGATTCCTATGCAGTCTACGCTGCTGCCGCTGATGGTTATTTTTAAGAAAATGGATATTTTGAACACCCATATGGCCATCATTCTTCCTTATATTGCGTTTCAGCTGCCAATTGCGATCTTTATTCTGAGCGGGTTTATGAAAACTATTCCCCATGAGATTGAAGAATCGGCGCTGATGGACGGGGCGAATATTTACCGGACGTTTTGGAGTATCATCCTGCCGATTTCGGTGCCCCCGATGATGACCGTGTGTATTCTGACGTTTATCCAGATTTGGAATGAGTATATTTTGGCGGCGACCTTTATATCCTCTGCAAGCTTAAAGACTCTGCCTTTCGGGGTATACAGTTTTGTAAGCCAGTACTCCGCCAACTATGGTGCGATCGGTGCTTATCTTGTACTCGGCGCGGCTCCGGTCATCCTGATCTATTTCCTGCTGTCGGAGCGGATCACCCAAGGAATGGTAGCGGGAGCCGTCAAAGGGTAATGGCATGAATTGCAAGGAAGTAGGCGGCTTGAACCTGTGATAAAATGGAGGCAAGAACGCGCGGAAGGGAGAACATATTGCTATGATCCGCCGGTTTCACCATACCATTCACAACCGCCTGTTTCTCTTGTTTCTTGTGGGCATGCTTGGGCTGCTGCTGATTGTCAGCGCGGTGTATTACAAAAATACGACCGACCAGTTCCAGAACAAGATCGGGGACATTTCAAGCAAAAGCATTTCCCAAACCGTCGGCCTGTTCGACCTCCTTCTGGAAGGCTATGACGGCTTAAGCAAGTCGATTACGGGGAACCTGGATTTGCAGAGGCTTCTCCGCGACAACGGGGAGACGAATCCTGCTGTTGCGTTCATTAACGAACGGACGATTACGAACATGCTGGGAGCGATTTATTTTTCCCGGGATGATCTGGTGGGAATTCACGTCATTACGTCCAAAGACAAAATCTACAGTTATCAACGTTATATGAATGTGATTGATCCCGATTACCGGACTGCGGATTGGCTGCAGGAAGTGAGGAAGTCCGGAGGGGAGATGGTCTGGCTGGGCGTGCAAAAGCAGTCGCTGCTGGACCGCACGGAGAAGCGGTCTGTGTTTTCCTTCGGACGGCCGATTTACGATGTGTATAATAACCGCGCCGTTGGAATCGTGCTGATTGAGGTACTGCCAGAGCCGATTCTTTCGGCACTTTCGAACTTGAGTTTGAGCCCGAACAGCAAAACGTACGTGATCGCGGAAAGCGGCCGGATGATGGCTTCCAATACAGGCGAGACGGACTATCCGGAAGCGCTTCAACGCTTCTCCCACAACGGGTACGGGCGAAGTCCGGTCGTGGAGAAGGGACCCGAGGAATTTACGGTGGCTTCTCGGCCTGCCATGGCGGACTGGACGGTTGTCAGCGTCACGCCCAACAAGGATTTGAACGTAGAGCTGAACGAGACGAAGAAGTATTTTCTGATCGTGCTGTCTGTGCTCGTATTGTTGGCAGTGGCGCTGGCTACATTCGTATCGAGAACAATTTCCAACCCTCTCAAAAAACTCATCCGGCAGATGAGGCAGGTAGAGCAGGGGAATTTTCACGGCACTTTGAATGTGAACTCTTATGAGGAAATCAACAGTGTGGCCAACTCGTTCAACCACATGGTGCACCGGATGGATCAGCTTATCGAGCGGGTAAAGCTGTCGTCCATGAGTGAAAAGAGCGCGCAGCTTCAGGCTTTACAATCTCAAGTGAATCCGCATTTTCTCTATAACACACTGGATATGATCTACTGGATGCTGGATGAACAAGAGGATGAACGGCTTGGAAACGTTGTGCTTTCGCTCTCGCGGATGTTCCAGTACAGCTCCCGGTGGGAGGAAGGCGCTCGTGTAACACTGCGTGAGGAGATTGAGCAGATCCAGCATTATCTGACGATCATCGGATACCGGTTGGAAGGCAGGCTTGACACCCAAATCGACGTGGACCCAGTATGGCTGGACGTGTGCCTGCCCAAAATGACGCTGCAGCCCATCATTGAAAATGCGGTGAAGTATGGACTGGAGCCTGTGAACCGGCGCGGGTTGATCCGCGTGAGCGCCAAGGTCAACGGGCCGCGTCTGGAAATCGTGATAGAAGACGACGGAGCGGGGATGGAGTTATCGACGCTGGAGCGGCTTCGGAGTTCGCTGCAGCCTATGGATGCTGACCTTTCCTTGAGCGAAGAGCCGGAAGGGCAATCCCTTGCGCCAGTTCGGCGGGGCATCGGGCTGCAAAACCTGCACCGGCGGCTGGAGCTCATGTTCGGCGAAGGGTACGGCCTGAGCGTAGACAGCAAGCTAGGCGAGGGGACGGTCGTTACGGTGACGATGCCTCTTCCGCCGTTAGGAGGGAAAGCTCTTGCAGATTTTAATCGTGGATGACGAATCGATCATAAGGGAGGGCATCCGGAGAACGATCCGGAGCCGGTTTCCCGAAATAGGCATACACTTGGCCTCTTCTCCGGAAGAGGCCGTCGGCGTGCTTCGGAGCGAGCATATCGATGTGGTGCTGACGGACATTCTTATGCCGGGCATGACCGGGCTGGAATTGATGAGTATCAGCCGGAAACGGCACCCGCACGTGAAGTGGGTCGTGATTTCGGCCCATTCCGAGTTCAGCTATGCGCAGGATGCGGTCCGTCTTGGCGCTAAGGATTATTTATTGAAGCCGATCGGCAAGGAGAAGCTGGCCGAGCTGATCGAAACGCTTGGAGAGGAGCTCAAGCGCGAGAATGAGTTGAATAAGGAAGCCGGTTTGCTGCGCTCCAACTTGAAGCTGCTGCGTGAGGCCGTGCTTCAGCGATGGGCGGCAGGCCTGGATATGGGGACGCTGGATTTGCATGCATTTATGGAAAGTTATCCTCGCTTTCATCTGGTCATGGTGAAGATGGAAAGCGGCGAGCGGGTTCATTTGGAACATTTTATTATCGAAAATGTCTTGTCCGAGCTGATCGATCTGCATGGCAGCGGCTTCGTGGCAAGTTACGATAACCAGAGCCTGATCGGCTTGGTGACGATGCGGGACGGAACTGCTGTGGAGGAACTGTTAAGCGGACTGCGGCAGCACTTGAAGAAGTACCTGAAAGTACCGTTCCAGGTAATGTCTACGGGCTTGATCGAGGATTATAAATCCGTGCCGGGAGAGGTACAGCGGCTCCGGCAGGCTTCCGCTACCCAGGTGTACGACCACGCAGTGCAGGGCAGTGAAAAGGCCATCGAGATTGCGCTTCAGTACATCCGCTCGCATTTTCATGCAGATTTGTCGCTGGAGAAGGTGGCAGCCATCGTGTTCCTGAACCCGGTTTACTTCAGCCAGCTGTTCAAGCAGAAGACCGGCCAGGGCTACAAGGAGTACGTCATCCACCTGCGGCTGGAGCAGGCTAAACTGCTTCTGGCCAACCCGGACCTGAAGGTCGCCGACGTCGCCGAGCGCATCGGCTACCAGGACATCCGCCACTTCACGCAGGTGTTCCGCAAGAAGTTCGGGGCTACGCCTACGGAGTACCGGCAGCAGGCCCGGGAGTTGGCGGGACGGTGAGGAAGTTGGCGGTACTGTCAGGAGCTGGGGCACGGTGAGGCGATAACGATAAGTCGTGTGTTAGCTTAGTTGATGTAATTAGGGTTAGTTGAGTAAGTACTGTAAGGTAGAAGAGTTCGTAACGATACGGGGGCTGTCAACCTGTACACCAGGCGATTAAGGTAACTAATTTCGTTATTGAGCAGTGAGATTACCCTAATTTCAGTCTTTTAGGGGATCTGGCTCAAAGTTGGACCCCAAATTACCTTGTCATGAGCATACTCATGCACCATAAGGAAAAACGTGGTCGATATTCTTTAGGTCCCCATCTACAATACCAAATTTGGGAAATCGCACAGCAGCACAAGGTAACTCATTACCCTTTCAACTAAATGTGAAGAAGCTGCGAGTGGCATCTGGGCGGATGAAAGCTTCAGCTTGCCGGTAGACGGCTAAAGTTGCCCTTGTACAGTGGAAAATACCATTCACCAGCATTCCTTATATAGGTAACGATTTATAATTGTACACCCATTGTATAACGTTTGTATTAACACTTTCTAATGATTCAATAAGACGCCGGCTTGGTTAGGTAATAAGTGTACCGAACTATAGAGGAGGCGTTGAGAATGGCTGAATATAACCATGCAGTTGATAAAGATGGAGATCTTCAAACAGACAAAGTCACCGAAGTAGTAGAGCGGATGGGCTCAAAGGACAAGGACCGGATCCTGGCCGATTTTGAGGAGTTCCGCAGCTACCTGGCGAAGCGCGTCAAAATGGGCGAGGCGATCGGCCTAAGCGAAGAGCAGCTGGCTGTGACCGCTCAGAAAGTAGCGGATTACCTGGCCGAGCATGAGGAACCGCGCAACTCCGAGGAGCAGCTGCTGCAGGAGCTGTGGAGAGTCGGCAACGAGGAGCAGCGTCATATGCTGGCCCACATGCTGGTGCGTTTGGCACAGAATAAAGTTCAGTAAATTAGAAAAACGCTGGCACATAATGTGTCGGCGTTTTTTATGCTATGCATGCTCTGCCAGCAATCGCCCCCTATTCAAGAACAAGGGCAATTTTAGTTGGTCTAAAAACATCACTCGGTGATTCTAACGAATCGAGGACACCTTATTTGGTCTAAAATCAGCAGTTTGTGATTCTAACGAATCGAGGACACCTTATTTCGGCAAAATACTTGGATTTTTCGTCGGTTTGGGCCAAATAAGGTTTGTAGGGTTCGTTAGAACAAAACGCCACCTGTTTTTTCGGAAAAAACGTTTCTTAGATTCGTTACAGCGGTCCCGGGGGCGGAATTGGCGAAACAGCAGTGGAGAACGAGAAAGAAGAGCTGACGTTAGAGCGCCAGCTCTTCTTGTGTGATGTTTACCAGCCCCGTGTATACTGACGCGGCGCTTCGATCTCGACGCCCAGTTCCTTGGCTGCGGTACGCGGCCAGTATGGGTTGCGCAGCAGTTCGCGGGCCAGGAATACCAGATCGGCGCGGCCGTTGCTCAGAATCTCTTCCGCGTGTAAACCGGAGGTGATCATGCCCACAGCGCCTGTGGCAATGCCGGCTTCGCGGCGAATTTCATCAGCCAAAGGCACCTGGTAGCCGGGATACGCGCGAATTCCCGCATGGACTACACCGCCGGAGCTGCAGTCGATCAAATCTACGCCCTGTTCCTTCATCCGCTTGGCATAGTATATGAAATCGGCCATATCATTCCCCTTCGGATGATATTCATTAGCGGAGATACGTACGAATAGAGGACCGTTCCAGACTTTTTTAACAGAATCAATAATTTCCTCAAGGAATCGGTACCGGTTTTCGCGGCTGCCGCCGTATTCATCTTCCCGAGTATTGGTAAGAGGCGACAAGAATTCGTTAATTAAGTACCCGTGGGCTCCGTGAAGCTCAATGCAGTCGAAACCGGCTTCCGCGGCCCGGCGCGCGCCTTCTGCAAAGGCAGCAACCGTTTTCCGGATTTCGGCAGTCGTCAGAGCTTCCGGCGTTTTGTATTTATCATCAAAAGGGATGGCCGAAGGGGCTACGATCGGTCCCTCTACCGTAGATTTCCGGCCGGCATGCGCGATTTGGATTCCGATTTTTGCATCGTGTTCATGTACCAGGCCAACCAGTTCACGCAGGCCGGCGATGTGCTCGTCGCTCCAAATGCCAAGGTCCTGCTCGCTGATCCGGCCCTGAGGCGTGACGGCAGTGGCTTCCAAAATCAGCAGGCCGACTTGGCCGACAGCCCTGGACGTATAATGGACTTTGTGCCAATTCATGACCTTTCCGTCCTTGTCCGTACAGGAATACATGCACATTGGGGCCATGACAACCCGGTTCTTCAGCGTCATGCCTTGAATGGTATAAGGTTCAAAAAGCAAGCTCATGCAGCACACTCCCATCTCTGTTTTCTATTAGCATTCCATATTTATCATATCGGATTCAGATGGGTTATGCAAAATAAGTTACTTTATTTTCTTCTTGGCAGCAGGATCCTGACGGTCCCCCGAACAAGCCAAATACCGAGACTTGCAATGCTCAGCAGAAGCGTGGGCAGCGGAGCTCTCCGGAAATATCGCCTTAGTGCGCCAGCAGCGTTGTGCAAAACATCCATTGTATTACCTAGCGTGATTTTTAATGGCAGGTTGAGCCAGCTTTCCTTACCCACTTTATATTTATAGGCAAAAAATTGCTGTAACAGCTCCAGGCGCCCCGTGTCGTCCGTCCTCTCCATTTCCGCCGAAAGTTCCATATATGCCTGCTCCAGTTTCGGGTCGACATACCGGATCTCTTCCTCAATAATGGTCCGGAACCGGGCGATTCTGGTTCGAAGCAGGTAAGCGTCCCATTCGGCTAACGCTTGAGCAATTTCCGAAGGTGGGGTATCCATGGCAGCATGTTCCGCTTCCAACTTGGCCCGTTGAGAACGATTCATGTAGTTAAACAAAATATCGGCCGTATCCAGCCGACCCCACAACATGTCGTTCGCGCGCCATTTGCGCGACAGGAATCCGGCGAAGGCCTGCAAATCTTCGCCGACCAGCTTGTCGCTGCCGGAGAGGCCGAGCGACGAGGCGTCCCCGGCACTGATGCGCACGACGTCAATCCGGTTCAACTCGCCTACCTCCTGGTAGGTGAGGGGATAGAGGAAGACGTCGACCGCGAGGAAGCCGCACAGCGAGTTCTGGAGCTGGGCGATGAAGTCGGCCGGGGCGGCGGAAGCTTGCCCGGCGGAGCCAGGGGCTGCTGGGACGGAGGGATCCGCACCGCCGGAGCCGGGCGTGATTGCATCCAGGATATGACCGGGATGCTCCAGGTTCAGCAGGCAGTAATGCACGGAGTGCTGCAGGAAGTGCATGATCTGCTCTGCGGCGTGCCGGGGGTTATCGCCCCGGTACAAACGCTCCAGCGCCTCGGCCAGCGGGCGGTGGCGGGCTTGTTCCGCCGCCAGCAGCTCCGCTTCGGTGCGCACCTTCGCCGCAAAGGCGCCGTCCGGCGGGGCCTGGTCGAGCCACTGCCGCTTGGCGGCGAGCTCGGCATCCAGGTTCCACCACAGCCATTGCTGCCGGCGGAGGCTGTCGACGGCGCCCCAGAGCGCCGTTTTGCGCTGCAGCAGCAGCTCTCGGTCGGCCGTGCTGAGGCTGTTCCGTTCCAGCTTACGGTTCAATTGCTTAATATGGTAAAGAAAGAAACGGCAGAAGAACTCTATATCGGGCAATGAAAGTTCTGCGACGTGCCGGCCGATTTCTTTTTGCATATCGCCCAGTACGGCACGCAGTTGTTCCAGGGGAGGGAACGACCGGTCGAGGTCTTCCTTAAAATCTCCTTTTCCGCCGAAATAGCCGCTGACCTGTCCCAGGAGGCTATGGCAGAACTGGTCGTACCTGAGCTTGCAATAAGGCGCATAGGCCGGAAGCCGGGTCAAAAGCTCGCAAGCTTCGGCCGCCCGGACCCTGCCGTTGTCATCCTCCAGCAAGTCGAGTACCCCCGTCAGCGTGTCAACTTTCTCCTGATACTGTTCGATGGATCGCAGCTGTTCGTAGATGGACTGGTACCGGGGTACGCCAAAATAGCTCAGCGCCGACTCCATCACATTAGGCTTCGTCCGGTAGGCGTCAGCGGTCATGGCCAAATGGGTGTCGACCGGAGTGGGGTCCACGTACAGCAGCCAGCGGTCGACCTCGCGGTCGGAGGGGCGCCGAAAAATCTTCTCCAACACCGGCCGGAACGGCCGGTTGTCCGTCAGGAGTCCGTCATGAAGGTAGACCGTATCCCGTTGATCGAATGTGTTCCGGGCTCCGTAAACCTCTTCCATGGCAAAAGGCTGCCCGGGGAAAGCGGCAGGCATCGCCGAAGTGGCCCTGGACATACGGGCCAGCAGCTCATCGTTGGCTGCGCCGTCGAAATCGTTCTGCGTGTACCCGCGCTCCCTCGCTGTGCCACCGCCGCCCGACACCGTGCGGTACTTGCGCTGAAGCACAACACCATGGCGCAGGCCCTCGATCTGCTGTCCCTTAGCATCCGTCCAGCTCCAGCGCCGTCCTCGGACATCGCTGGCCGACACGAACAGATCAAGCATGCCGATACGCTCCTGCCGCTCGCGTGCCAGCTCGGGCTCCGCCTCCGTTTGCCGGCTCATCGACGCAAAAGATTCCATCAGCTGCTCATACATGTAGCTGCCGCTTAAGAGAGCGTCGGTCTCGCCTTTCCGGAGGGCGAGCAGGTCCCGCAAATCCGCCGCATCCCGCCACAGCGATTTGATTTCCGCCAGGTCCGTCCCGGCTGCCAGCGCCTTGGACAGCAGCACCCCGTTGATGCCGCCCGCCGAATTGCCGGCGACAATATCGATCACCACTTCGCTCTCCAGCCGGTCGAGCAGTGCTCCATATCCGCCGCCGGCCGCGTCCGCCACCCGGTCGGCAAAGGCACCCCGCCTCGCCCTCACCAGGGCGAGCAGCTCCTGCACCACGCCGTTCATGTAGACGGCGAGGGAGACGCCGCCGTAGAGTACGAGGGCGATACGGATCTCTTTGGGCGGAAGGCCGGATGCAGCCGAGGCATGATGCTTTTTGCCGGTTTCCTCAGTTACCTTCATATTACGTCTGCCTTCAGTCGGTTTCATTGTTCAATCAGTCCTCCGTCTTCGCGCCTTTCCTGTTTCTGTATATTTCGTCATAAACTTCTGTTTACCCTCTGCTCTCAAAGGTTAAATAACGCTGTCCCAACCTTCTATTCCACAACCTGATTGGAGGAGATGCAAGGTGAGCAATATTTTAATAGTGTATTACAGTGCCTATGGGCATGTGTTCGAAATGGCGCAGGCTGCGGCGGACGGGGCCAGGGAGGTTCCAGGTGCCGAGGTGCGGATCGTGAAGGTGCCGGAGTTTAAAGAAGTGTATGACAGCATGTCCGGACAGGACTATTATGTAAAAGCCCAAAAAGCGCAAAAAGACATTCCCGAAGTCACTAACGAAGATCTTGAATGGGCGGACGGCATTCTGTGGGGCGTTCCTACCCGTTACGGGATTATGCCTGCGCAAATGAAACAGGTGTTGGACTCCGCCGGAAGCGTCTGGTCTCAAGGGAAGCTGGAAGGCAAGGCGGCGGGCGTATTTACCAGCACCGGTTCGATCCACGGAGGGCAGGAGACTACGGCTCTGACGACATTCGTGGCGCTGATGCACTTCGGCATGATCTATGTTGGTCTGCCATACGGCGAGAACCCGGAACAAATGACGACGGACGGCATCGGGGGTTCCCCGTATGCGGCATCGACCGTAGCCGGACCTAAGGGGGAACGTCAGCCTTCCCAGCCTGAGCTGACGATGGCGGGCCGATTGGGCGCAAGAGTGGCGAAGGTGGCCGCCGCATTGAAAGCGGCCCGCTCTTAAGGGGTCGCAGGGCATCTTCAATGCCAGGGTATTTTGTCTCATTATCAAGAGTCTCCTGAAGCACCGCCGTCGGCTGAGTGCGACGGCGGGACTCTTTTTGCTGCTGGCAGGTGTTATCGATGTCTAACCGTATCTTTTTATGGTATATGTAGTAGTAGAATCTAGTGATCCACCCATTCAACCTAGGAGGGACTGAAATATGGCGCAGCGGATTTTGGTACTCGGCGGGACACGTTTTTTTGGAAGAAGGCTGGTTCATCGGCTTCTTGAGCAGGGTGCAAGCGTGACGGTGGCAACCCGGGGTAACCTGGCGGATGATTTTGGGGACCGGGTGCAAAGGCTGCTGATAGACAGGGAACAGCCGTCCCAGCTGGCGGAAGCGGCTTTGGGGCATAACTGGGATGTAATTTACGATAATATATGCTATTCGCCCCAAGCGGCGGAAAAGGCTTGCGAGCTGTTTGACGGCAAAGTGAAGCGATATATCTTCACTTCAACGCTGTCGGTCTACCCTTACGGGGGAAGGGACATGAAGGAAGACGAGTTCGACCCTTACGGTTATGATGCGGGTGGGCACGGGGAAGCCGGCCTGAGCTATGCCGAGGGCAAGCGTGCGGCGGAAGCGGTCTTGTTCTCGAAAGCGCCGTTTCCGGTAGTGGCTGTCCGCTTCCCCATCGTGCTGGGCACGGATGATTACACCCTTAGAATGCAGTTTCATATGGACCGGATCCGGCAGGGCATTGCCATCGGCATTCCAAATCCGGAGGCCAAAATGGGCTTTATCAGTGCGGCGGAAGCGGCCGATTTTCTGGTATGGCTGAAGGAGAGCGACGTAACAGGGCCTGTGAATGCCTGCTCTTCGGGCACGTTATCTATCCGGGACATCATCTCGATGATGGAAAGTGAAATCGGCAAGCCGGCGCTGATCGAGAAGGAAACGGCCGTGGAGAACCAATCCCCGTTCGGCGTTCCGGATGATTGGTACATGAGTGCAGCAAAGGCGGAGCAGGCGGGATATAGGTTCCGTCAGCTGAGGGATTGGTTCATGCCGTTAATTAAGGAGCTTAATCATTCATAGTATGAGTGGTACAAGGAAAAAGGGGACTAGTTTATGCAGCTGCTTGAAGTAAGCATCCGCAAGGCCGGATACGAAGAACAGTACAGTGTGATCCATGATATCGGGTTTAGGCTTCAAGAAGGAGAGCTGATCGGCCTGATCGGTCCGAACGGAGCGGGGAAAAGCACCACGATCAAAAGCATTCTAGGGTTAACCAAACATATGGATGGCGCCATCCATTTTACCGGTCCTACCGGGAATTATGCTTATATTCCGGAACAGCCGATTTTGTACGATTCCATGACATTGTGGGAGCACATGGAGCTGGCAGCGTCTGCTTACGGTTTGGAACGGGAATCGTTCCTTTCCAGAGCCGAGGAGCTGCTGATCCAATTTAGGCTGAGTGAAGTGCGCCACCATCTGCCTTCCTCGTTTTCCAAGGGGATGCAGCAAAAAATCATGCTCATTCTCGGCTTCCTGATCCGCCCGGATGTGTATATTGTCGATGAGCCGTTTGTGGGATTAGATCCAAAGGCGACGAAGGATTTTTTGGACCTACTTCTTTTGGAGCGGAAGCGGGGGGCCGGGGTGTTGATGAGCACGCATGTACTCGATACCGCAGAGCGGATCTGCGATTCCTTCGTGCTGATCAGCGACGGGCGGATCGTGGCGCAGGGGACGCTGGACGAGGTGCGGGCACAATGCGGTCTGCATGATGCTCCTTTGTTTGAGTGCTTTCACAGCTTAACGTAGGAGGGGGATGGATAAAATGATGACCCCTTCAAGGCTGCTGCGGAGGAGATTGCGTGAAAATGCAGCGTTCCAGTACCGGAGCCTGCGGATAGCAGTCGATTGGACAGTTGCTTTATATCTAGTGGTGCCGCTGCTGTTTTTTGCCGTCAAAATCTATCTGGACTGGTGGAAAGAAATACCCGTTTGGATCGAAAAACTTCCTTTAACCTTCATTGCGGCTCTTGTGTTTCAGCCGGTCTGGATGGGAACGCTCCGGTTGTTTGTCGAGCCCGCCGACCAGCTGCTTTTGATGCGGAATAAAGTGTGGCTTCCTCATTTGAGGCGCGGCGGGCTTATGTATTCTTTTACCCTGCAGATGGTGGCTTCGCTGTTTATGGCCGGGGTTTTGGCCCCTTTTTTGATTGGACATTATGGTTATGACGGAGCCGGAGTGGTGCTGTTTGGCCTGTTTACGGCTTCCATAACGTTTGTGCTGGCGTTAATCAGGAACCGGCTTCGGTATAGGATGGCTTTTTGGCCGAAATTGGGGGCATCGGTTTTAATTTATGCCGCGGCCGGGTGCGTGTATAGTTTCATCGTATCGTGGCTGTTGGTTCATCAACCTTTATGGTGCTTTCCGTTGCTGTTAGCGGTGATAGCAGCAGGCTTGCGTTTAGCGGGTTTGCGGATCAGGCAGGAGGGCACGTTTTTGGAGGATGTGCAGGCGGAAGGAGAGATCCGTATGCGGCTGGCGGCGCTGCTGCTCGCGCAATTCACGGACCGGAAGGTGAGGCGTCCCCGCCGGAAACCGCTGTTATTCCGCCATTCCCAAATGCTGTTCCGGCATCGTACACCCGTAAACGGCCTGGCGGAGATGGGCATCAAGTCGTTCCTGCGCAGCCGGACGCATGTGCAGATGTACGCTCAGCTCACATTTATAGGATTGTTCGTCTTGTGGGTGCTGCCCCGAATGATCGTGTGGATCGTTTGGCCGTTGCTGGGTTTGTCGATGGCGTTTTGGCTGTCCTTGTTTTGGCGGGACTTGGCTGGTTCGGCTTTTATGAAGCTGTTCCGCTGGAAAGAGGCGGACCTGACTGAGGCATCCAAGAAAATGGTGTTTTGGCTCATGCTCCCCGGCTTTCTGCTGCTTAGTATTGCGGCGGGGTTCTCAGCTCTGACCGTATCCGGCATGCTGTTGACCGTCGCCGCAGGCGTGCTGCTTCAATATGTCATCGTGGCAGTCATCATGCTCTTCAGCTCGTTGAGCGGGAAGCGCGGGTAGGGCGGCGCCGGGCGGGCAAGCTGACATAGCGGACAACATGTCCAGTGCGGTGCGATACTTACTGAAGAAAAGAGGTTCGAAAGATGAAACCTGATCTGCATATTACGAACGGAGATTCCGTTGCGGACAAGCTGAAGCGGATGCTGCAAGGGGAGAACGCCATCGTGATGGCATGGCGTGAAATGCTCACCGACGGTCCGATACAGGCCGATTTGGACGAAGAGGCCTTCACGGACCGTCGGGCCGCCTGGTTCGAGGCGGCCATGGGCGTGCCCGCGGACGAATTCAAGTCCGCCCTGCGGGAACAGCAGGCGCTGCTTGGCAGCGGCGAGGCGTACAGCCGCATCGTGCTCTGGTTCGAACATGACTTGTTCGACCAGGCACTGCTGCTGTACCTGCTCGACCGGCTGCGGCGTCTGCGCGTGCCCGCGGGGAAGCTGCAGCTGCTGCAGATCGGCAGCTTCCCCGGGATCGAGCCGTTTTACGGCTTGGGCCAGCTGTCGGAAGCGCAGCTGAAAGGCCTGCTCGGGTCACCGCAGCCGGTGACCGCGGAGCAGCTCGGGCTTGGCGCGGAGGGGTGGCGGGCCTATGCCTCCGCCGACCCCGAGGCAGTCCCCGCTTTGCTAAGGCGGGACCTCACGGCGCTGCCGTTCCTCAGCGAGGCGCTCAAGCTTCACTTGGAGCGCTTCCCCGATCCCTCAACCGGGCTCGGGCGGGTGGAACGGCAGACGCTGGCGCTGCTGGCGGCGGAAGGTCCGCTTACGCTGGCCCCGCTCTTCCAAGCAGTCAGCCGGCTCAACACGAGCTATGGCCTGGGCGACTTGCAGTGCTGGTGCTACCTCGACCGGATGAGATCCGGTTCCCGCCCGCTGATCGCAGTGGAAGGGCCGGCGAAGCTGCCACGATACGGTCCTGCCCCCAAACTGGATGCCTATCAGGTTTCTATCACAGAAAGCGGCCTGCAAGCCATGCGGGGGGAAGCGAATGCAGCGGATTTGAACGGCATCGACCGGTGGCTGGGCGGCATCCATCTTATGAAGAATCCAAAAGGCTAGTCTGCTGCCAAAGTTTCTTCCTCCCTTCCTTGTGGTAAATAATTGGATAACCTGAAGGACAACCTATAACCATAAACCGGGTACGCCGCGACGCCAAAAGAAATCGTCACTGACGGGTTACCCGAAATGGAAGGGATGATGGATCGCATGCACAACGCCATTTTGTTTGAATTTGCGGACGAATTGTCCGCACATAAAGCCTATGATACATTAACGGAGCTTGATTATTCCGCCGTACTTCATGATGATGCGGAACGACCGTCGCTTCATTTGCATCTGCATAATGACGATCTGCCTTCCGCATTGCAAATCGCCCAGTCTTATGGGGCGAGATTGATCGAGGAGCCTCACGGCCTGAGCGACGCTGCTGTTCATAACTCCGCTTACGGCATGGATTCCTTGTTGATTCCGGCGCATGTAGTCAACGAGGACTGGGTGGATGACGAGCAGTACGCGCGTGCGGATGAGAGTGAAGTTCAGCAGAGGGACAAGGAGCTTGACCCGACAGACGACAGCATGAATTTTATGTCGGGTGACGTTCACGCCTAATCAGCAATTAATACCGCCATCGGTGAATGTCCTTAACGCTCTGGCGACATCCAAAAACATGGAAAAACGATACCAAGATTTACTCGGTGAAGACAACTCTTCCCGTTTGTCCAAAGAATTAGAAGAAACCAGCAATCAGCTAGGCGATCCTAGAGTATATATGAAATAAAACCCCTCGAATGTGAGGGGTTTTATTTTCATCTGATTTCAATACGCATTGACCCCGATTTTATTCAAGGTCTCTTCAATAAAAGCCGGCTCGTCCTTCGGCGAACGCGAGGTCACCAGGTTGCGGTCCACCACCACTTCCTGATCAACAAAGCTGCCTCCGGCCTGGCGGATCTCATCTTGAATGCCGGAATACCCGGTCAATGTCCGGTCTCGCAGCAAGCCGGCGGATGCCAGCACTTGCGGGCCATGGCAGATCGCTGAAATCGGTGTACCGGCCCGGTCAGCCTCTTTTACAAAATTCTGTATAGCCGTATCGCCCCGCAGCTTCTCGGGCGAAGACCCTCCGGGTATGATGACGGCTGCATAATCGCTCGCTTTGGCCTGACTGGCGCTTAGATGGGAGGTGTAGGTCACAGTTCCCTTTTTTCCTTTCAGCTCCGCATCCCGTTCCAGACTGATGATGACCGCCTCGTGGCCTGCCTTCGTCATCGCCTCGTAGGGGTTCTGCATTTCGGAATCCTCAAACCCGTCCGCCACCAAAAACGCTACTTTTTTCACATTTTGCTGTACATCCGCATCCATCTCAGTCGCCTCCATTTAGGTAAGTTACATAGCTTTACCCCAAAAAGAGCCCGTCCAAGCAGACGCCGCGCATTGAAATCAGCGCTCAAAGCCACCATCAACCCGTTTTCAGCCCCAGTTAGTCATATGCCATACCACTAACCAACCGAAGAAGACTAGTTAGTCATATGTGGTATCACTAACAGCCTGCAAATGGCCGAAATCAGCACTCAAAGCCATCATTAGCCTTATTAATTCGGTCCCATTTACCCGCGAGCCCAAGCCGCTGTTTCCGCCGCGCTTTTGCCTGCATTGTAGCCTGTAGTAAAAGCCGCCGTGATGTTGTAGCCGCCCGTATAGCCGTGGATGTCGAGCACCTCGCCGCAAAAAAACAAGCCTGGCATCAGCTTCGATTCCATCGTCTTGGGATCGACCTCTTTCAAGTATACGCCTCCGCCGGTGACGAAAGCTTCCTCAATCGACAGCGTGCCTTTGGCCTCGATCGGGAACGCCTTTATCAGCTCCGCCAGCTCCGCCCACGGCTGCTTCGGGATGTTAGCGAACGTCACATCCTCGGCCAGCCCCGCCTTGCGGAGCAGCACCGGAATCATGCGCTCGGGCAGCAGCCCTTTGAGCACATTCTTGACCGCCTTCTTCGGCTCGGCCTCCGCAAGCCGAAGCGTCTCCACCCGGACGTCCTCCACAGACTTGTCCGGGAACAAATCCACGGTCAGGCGCACCGTACCGCCGCTGCCCGCAGCCTTAAGCGCCTTGACCACGAACTGGCTGCAGCGCAGCGCCGCGGGTCCCGACACACCAAAATGCGTGAAGATCATGTCGCCCTCATGCTCCACGATCCGCTTCCCTTTCGGGTTCCACACCGAAAGGGTAATGTCCCGCAGCGAGAGCCCTTGCAGCTCCCGCGAGCGCACAAAGTCATCCCCCGACGTGATCGGAACCTCAGTCGGGTACAGCTCCGTCACCGTGTGCCCCGCTTCCTCCGCCCAGGCATAGCCGTCGCCGGTCGAGCCCGTATGGGGCACCGACTTGCCTCCGGTAGCGATCACCACGCACCGGCTTTCCAGCACCGCGCCGGACTTGAGCTTTACGCCGCTCACATGGCCGCCGTCGTACAGCACGCGGGCCACCGGCGCGTTCGTTTTGAACTCCACGCCGAGCGCCCGTACCTTGCCGACCAGCGCGTCGACTACCGTCTTTGCACGGTCGGAAACCGGGAACATGCGTCCCCGGTCTTCCTCTTTGAGCTTGATCCCGAGCCCCTCGAAAAACGCGATAATATCCCGGTTGCTGAACGTGTTGAACGCGCTGTAAAGAAAACGCCCGTTACCGGGGATATGTTTTACGAGCTCATCCAGCTCTTTATTGTTCGTTACATTACACCGGCCGCCGCCGCTGATGCCAAGCTTGCGCCCCAGTTTGTCGCCTTTATCCACAAGCAGCACACTCGCGCCTTGCTCCGCCGCCGCTATGCAGGCCATCAGTCCGGACGGACCGCCGCCGATTACAATTACGTCATATGCCATACTATACTCCTTATGCGATCTCAATGAGATAAACGTCTATAAGACAATCCTTCCCATAACATCGTCATTGTAGCAGAGTAAGATGTAGATGGAAAGCGCAGGGACTCTGGCAGATCAGGCGGCAGGAGTGCTTGGTTTTGCCGCTGGACGGGACTGCCTTTTATCCAGAGTTACCTTCAGTAAAATCAGTGCAAGGGAGGCGGCGAGGAACAGGATGCCGCTCCATGCAATTTGATGCGTACCCCATCTTGTAATAAACCAGCCTCCGGCTGCGGTTCCTAGAGAAATCCCTAAATTAGAAAAAGATACGAACAGGCTGGTTCCAAACTCCGGAGCCTCCGTCGTTTCCATAGTCAACCATGCTTGGCTGATAATGAATCCTCCTGTATGCACGACTCCCCAAAGGACTATTAGAAGTACCATAGGAAGGACAGACTCCCCTGACACATATAGAAGAAGATAAATGAAAGCAAGGGCCAGCGGAAACGCAGCTGCGGTCCAGACTCTGTTTTTACTTAGCAATCTGCCTGCCTGCAAGTTTCCGATGACGCCGCTGGCTCCGAACACAATCAGCATAATACTGATCCATTGGCTGTTCATCTTGGTTACGGCGGTCATATATTCCGAAAAATAACTAAACACCGAGAACATGGCCGCAAGCGTCAAAATAATGGTAGCAATATGAAGCCATAAGCGTGGTTTAGCCAACACTTTTAACTGTGACCCGTAGGATGCCTGTTGACCCGCCGGCATATTGGGAATCCAGAGAAGAAACCCGATGAGCGCAATGATATTTACTAGCGCAGAAAAGAGAAACGCCGCTCCGAGCGAATAGTGATCCGCCAGAAAAGAGGTAATTGGAACGCCGATAACGATTCCGACCGTCCCTCCGGTAAATACTTTGGCTGCAGATTTCATAGCTTGATCGCTTGCATAGAAGCTTGCTGCCGAAACAAATGCTAAAGAGAAGTAAACCGGGTGAAAGAAAGCGGGAATGATACGGAACAGAAGTAAGGCAGAAAAAGTAGGGGCAAAAGCGGATGCCAAATTGGCGGCAGCAAACACCCCTAGAACAACCGACATCATATATTTCCGGTTGTACTTGGAAAGGACCAGAGTTACAAACGGGCCAAACACCGCTATCGTCAGTGCGAACAAGCTGACAAGCATCCCCGCCTGGGAAACGCTGATATTGTATTTCTCCGTAATATGCGGAAATGTACCGATAACACCGAATTCGGTGTTGATCACACTGAAAAGTCCCAAGGCTATTATAAATACGAACCATGATGGTTTTCTTGTATTCATGTCTCTCTCCTTCTAAAACTGTAGTTGTAGAAGAGAAGTATGATCGATATACTTCATTAATGGAAGTACCCACTTTTTTGTTATATAGGTACCAAAAAGTGATAATTGTTATCATACTGTTTTTAAGAGCATCTATACAGATAACGTAAGAGTAGTTACAATAGACGGAAACGTTTTGACTTGGAGAGGTGAAATATGAAAATTTATCATTGCGACCTGGAAATCACTCTGGACATTATCGGGGGCAAATGGAAATCCTTGATTTTATATTATCTGCTCAAAGGGCCGAAACGTACGAGCGAGTTGAAACGGCTGATCCCTTCCATCACTCAAAAAATGCTGGTGCAAACATTGAGGGACCTCGAGACCGACGGCGTGATTAACCGGAAATCCTACAATCAGGTTCCGCCTAAAGTCGAATACTCGACGACTGAATTGGGGCGGTCGCTTGAGCCGATTATGAGGCAGCTTTGCAAATGGGGAGGGGCGTACGCCGAACAAAATTTCGCTGAAGGTGAATTTCAAATTTTGAACGCGGAATAAGCAGTGCCCTGATTGTGCATAATCCTAACGCAGCCGTATCACGCGGGTGCGTTTTTTTTCTGTTCTGGAGCCCAATTGTAACTAAAAGGTGACTATATCACAAAAAAGTACGTACTATTCTTTTTGTATTTAAGGGGTCATAATAGCACTTGTGCAGGACAGCATACCAAAACCACAGGGAAGGGAGATGAGATCATGGCTACTACAGATCAAATCGTCATTGTAGCAAGATTTACTTTAAAACCGAATATGAAAGAGAAGTTCATGCAAATATTGGTGCCTCTTTTCGATAGAATGTCTCAGGAAAGCACGTTTGTGAACGCCATCGTTCATGAAGATATCGACAATCCGGATGAAGTTGTTTTTTATGAAATCTGGAATTGCTCCAGAGAAACATGGCTTGCGGAAGAAGCAACTAAGCCTTACCGTGAAACGCCTAATCAGCAAGCTGCTGAAATTATGGTAGGCAGAACGATGAATTGGCTTGTCCCGACAGGTGAATGGGGAAGTAATCTAACAGCCGGTAAACGGCACTAAAAGGAGGCATTACAATTATGGGATTATTTGAAGGAAAAGTGGCGGTAGTTACAGGCGGAACGAGCGGAATCGGCCTAGGAGCGGCGATGATGTATGCTCGGGAAGGCGCTCATGTGTTTATCACAGGGCGGAGACAAAGCGAGCTTGATGCGGCTGTAAAACTGATCGGAGCTAACGTAACCGGGGTGCAGGGTGACGTGTCCAATCTGGAGGATCTCGACAAACTGTTCGAAACCGTGAAGCGCGAGAAGGGCCATCTGGATTTTCTTTTTGCTAACGCAGGGCTGGGAAGTTTTGCTCCATTGGGTGAGATTAGCGAAGACCATTACGATAAGACGTTTGATGTGAATGTGAAGGGAACGATTTTTACGGTGCAAAAAGCGCTGCCGCTGTTCCCTGGCAAGGTTGGTTCCATTATAATTACCGGTTCTCTGACAGCAACCCAAGGGGATCCTGCATTCAGCGTTTACGGCGCTACGAAAGCGGCGATCCGCCAGCTGGTGCGCAGCTGGATTCTGGATCTGAAAGAAACGCAAATCCGCGTAAATGTTGTGCATCCGGGGTATATTAACACGCCTGCTTACGAGTCGTTGTTCGGCAAAGAAGCTTTGCCTGGTGTGCTGGAATTCATGAAAACTAAGACTACATTAGGCAGAATAGGAACGCCTGAAGATATTGCAAATGCAGTTAAGTTCCTGTCTTCCGATGACAGCAGCTACATTACGGGCATCGAACTTTCGGTGGACGGCGGAGCGGGACAATATTAACAGCTGAATGAGTACAGTAACGGCCCTTCCGGTTGGTCCCGGGAGGGTTGTTTTTTCGCTTTGTATGCGTTGTTGGCGGTTGTGGAGCGGAAGTGCTAAAATGGTGGCAAACTGTAGTTGAATTCATTTCAGGAGGCAGCCATGGCCCAGCGATACAAAATCACCAGATCTTTTCAAGATAGCAGCACACGTCCGAGCACCATTTCATTGGAAGAATGCAAAGCCTATTTTGCGTCGCAGCCGGATTTCACTTACACCACGGTGTTCACTGTAAAAGGCGAAACCACGATGTCCATCGAGGGGGATTTCTTTATGTGGAGCCTGGAGGGCGCACAAATCCCGTTCCGGCATTACCAAGGAGACCTGTATGTGTCCGGCACGAATGAAGCGGTCATTCCCAAAATCGCGGAAGTCGCAAGCGCATTGAGCGCAGATGTGACGGAAGGCTGATATTTTAAACTAACTATTAAGTAGCCGCTTGACAAAAGTAAGTGAAAGAAGCATAATATAAGTATTCCGTTATATGAAAGGATGAGTGACAATGGGAGCAACAGCGTTAACGAAAGATACGTTTAAAGATACAATCGCTTCTGGCACAACTTTGGTCGATTTCTGGGCGCCATGGTGCGGTCCTTGCAAAATTCAGCTGCCTATCGTAGAAGAACTCGCGGAAGAGCTGAAAGGCCAAGCGAATATTACAAAAGTAAATGTCGACGACCAGCCTGAACTGGCTTCCGAATACGGCATTATGAGCATTCCTACCCTGCTGATCTTCAAAGACGGCGAGCTTCAAAACAAGCTGGTAGGCCTGCAAAGCAAAGAGTCTTTAGCCGCTAAACTGGCTTAATCCGGCAACTCGCATGTAAACACAGTCAACACACGGAATTATCCCCCCCCACACCCGAAGGAGCATATCTCCTTCGGGTTTTTTGGCGTTCACGGGGAATCCGTATTCATTTCTCCCTAAATAGACATACTACGGTACGGAAGGAATACCAGACCAACGATAAAGGAGACTTCATCAGCCATGGCTAACAAAAATGATTCTAAAGCGCAGCAGGAGCAAGCCCGCGAAAACTCCAAAAAAGTGACGCAAACCGTCCAACCGGGCGATGCGGGTTATGACAAAAAACTCGACGGGGAAAACCGCCCGTCCGTATAAGCGAACCATCGAAGGAGGTTCCGGGGAATGGATAACTTCAAGAATCGCAACGATTTGGATCCGTATGAGATCAACTTTTTGCCTGAATTTCATGGGAAGCTCGGTCCCCGGAACCCTTTCATCAACTCACACGGGGTGCTGATCGGTGATCATGATTATGCGTCTCCTGATTCACCGCTGGAGCAGTGGAGCACGGAGACGGATCCGGCCGTCATGGCGGGCGATGAATGGGTGCATCCCTACAAAGATGTAGGCTATCATACTTCTGAAAACCGGGATTATTTTGAGCGGGGCATTGCGCCGCAGGCGGGGATTTACATGCACCCGGATAAGGATGCCGCTTATCAGGCATATAATCTGGAACCGCATGAAAAGGAAGAGGAACGAGGGTAAGTTTCCGCTGCAGATAGGGTTTACCTGCTTTGCTTTCACTTCCCGGGGATGTATAATAGGAAGTAAGCTGCAATGCTTTCTATAGTTAATTTCCATAGAGGAGTGAAGGTACATGAATATGTCTTTTGAACGATATATGCTTGATATGGTTCAGCCGATGCGCGACGACCTGACGAGAATCGGGATTACGGAACTGCGCACCCCGGAACAAGTAGAGGAATCTATTCCGAACGCGGATGGTACCACGCTGCTGGTCATCAACTCCGTATGCGGATGCGCTGCGGGCCAATGCCGTCCAGGCGTGGCGCGTGCCCTGCAGAACTCCAAAGTGCCGAACAACCTGTACACCGTGTTTGCGGGCCAGGACAAAGAGGCTACGGCGAAAGCAAGAGAATATCTTGCTCCATACCCGCCGTCTTCTCCTTCCATCGCAGTGTTCAAGAACGGCGAGCTGGTGCATTTCATCGAACGCCATCAGATCGAGAACCGTTCCGCCGACGAGATCGCGGCTGACCTGTCGCAAGCTTTCGATAAGTACGTAGACTAACACAAATATCTCCCGCCTTCGTTGAAGGGGGAGGTATTTTTTTAAGTGCACGCTTGTAAGGTTTGCAAGCTCTGCAAGCTTTGCGAACTCTGCATGCTTTGTAAGTTCTGTCAGTTCTGTCAGTTCTGCCCGTTTTTCCAGTTCTTGCAGTTCTTCCAGTTCTTGCAGTTCTTGCAGTTCTTCCAGTTCTTCCAGTTCTTCCAGTTCTTTAGTTTTTCGCTGCATCCGGTTTGCTGCTTTGGTACCGATTTTCCTTATTTTGCTGCTCCATTACCATAAATGATGCCTTTTGGCAGCCGGCCTGGATATATTGGGCTATGATTTTCCTTATTCTGTATATCCGACTACCGATTAAGGAAAATCAGTGTCGTTTACCCAAGCATAAGTGTGAAAAAACGTCAAAATAGCGTAATTTGGCGACCGAATAGCGAATTTCATTACCATAATGGTGGAGGGGGAGCCTCCCTCAGCTTATTGGAGCAGCTAAATTGTCTAAGCGAAGCTAACCTGGCTCAAACAACGAACCGGCTGCCCTACAACTCGCTCCATATGAAGTTCATCCGCTCCATAATGGCCTCCGCCTGCTTTGCTCCGCCTCTTTGGCGGACACGCGCGAAGCCTTCCGAGAGGTTCGGTTTGCGGATCAGGTTATGGGCATCAGTGGCGAGAGTGTGTACATAATTCCCGTCGATCATCCAATAAGCGAACTCTTCCGCTTCCTTGCTGTTTTTGCCGATCAGGCTGTCGGCGGAAACCTGGGTCCAGGCTCCGGCTTCGAGGCAGTCAAGCAGAAGCTGCGGCTCCGTGCGGAAGAAGATATGACGCTCCGGGTGTGGGATGATGGGCTGAACGCCTTGGTCCGCAAACCAGCGGATAACCTCCGGCGTAGAGTCAGTATACTCTGCCCAGCGCTGTTCCAGCAGCACGAAGTTACCGTTGCGGCCGAGGTAACAGAACGACTGGTGCCTGACCTGTTCCTTCACAAAGTCGAAGCTTTCCAGCCGGAGCTCATTTCCCGGGTAAACCTTCAGAGGAATGCCGGCAAGCTCAAGCGCGTCCTGCACATCGGCAGTCAGCCGCAGCACGGTTTCACGTTTGACACGCAGTGAATCGGTAAAGTGCGGGGTGGCGATGATCGCGCGAACCCCGTCTTCATAGGCCAGTCTAGCCATGCCGACGGATTCTTCCAGCGTTTTGGCGCCGTCATCGACTCCGGGCAGAATGTGGCAGTGAATATCGATCATAGCTGCTACCTCCTATGTATTGACTGTAAAAGGAAACCATTGTCTCGTTATCGTAACAAAGGATCAGGGTAAAATCTACTTGAAGTCTCGGTCCGCTGAATTATACTAAGAGAATACTAGAGAAAGAGGTGTTTTCGATGAGCCTGCAGCAGGAGATCATTGCGAAACTCGGAGTGAAGCCGGTTATTGATGTGGATGAGGAAATCCGCAAGAGAGTCGATTTCTTGAAAGACTATGTGAAGAAGTCCCGTACCAGCGGCTTGCTGATCGCGATCAGCGGGGGGATCGACAGCGCGGTGGCAACAGGGCTGTGCAAAATGGCTACCGACGAGCTCAAAGCCGAAACCGGCCAGGATTACATGACCTTGGGTGTGTTTCAGCCATATGGGGAGCAAACGGATATCGCGCACAGCTACGAAACGGCCAAAGCATTTAACCTTGAGCATACGGTAGAAACCAACATTGAGGAACCGGTGGACGAAGTGGCTCTGGAAGTAGAGCACGGATACAAAAGACTGGGCATCCACCGCCACATAAGCAAAGAGGCGAAGGGCAATATCAAAGCCCGCATGCGGATGGTCACTCAGTATGCGCTTGCGTTTGACTTGAACCTGCTGGTGGTAGGCACTGACCATGCGTCTGAGGCGATCACCGGTTTCTTCACCAAGTATGGCGACGGTGCTGTGGATATTACCCCGTTGAGCTCGCTGAACAAGCGCCAGGTCCGGCAGCTGGCTGCCAAGCTGGGCGTGCCTAAGAGCGTGCTCGAGAAAGCTCCGACAGCCGGCCTTTGGGAAGGCCAGACGGATGAGAAGGAGCTTGGCATCACTTACGATGACAACAGCGACTACCTGGAAGGCAAAGACGTGCCTGCCGAAGCACGGGAAAAGCTTGAGAAACAATACCTGAGAACAGAGCACAAGCGCGTGCCGATACCGGGTATTTAAAGCAGAATGAACTAAGGTTGTTTCCTTTGCGAAGGGAACAGCCTTTTTCTGTCATTTCTCTGCATGCTTCATCGGTCCCAATGCCCAATTTTTGCCTATTTCGTTTTAAATCCCGGCCGAATCGTGTAGACTTGAGGGTAGCGCCAAATTTTAAGCAAATGAGGGACGCCAACAGCCATGATTATCGGAATCGGACATGATGTAATAGAAATCAGAAGAATCGATAAAGCGCTCCGGCAGCGGTACAGCGATATGTTTATGCGCAGAGTGCTGACGGAAGCGGAATATGAATATGCCAAAGAAAAAGCGAGCGGACGCTTGACCGAGTTTGTCGCCGGCCGTTTTTCCGCCAAGGAAGCGATCGTCAAGGCACTGGGCTGCGGCATCGGCCGCAAGGCCGGTTTCCACGATGTGGAGATTTTGCCGGACGATGCGGGCAAACCTGTCTGCAAGTTGAGTGAAGCTGCGCTGCAAAGGCTGGGGTTGTCGGGCGAACCGCTGCGGATTCATATCAGCATTACCCACAGCGAGTTCCTTGCTTCCTCGTTTGCTGTAGCCGAACAAGAGTAATAGAGCGTGCCATGCACTGCTTAGCGAAAAGAAGAAACCGGGCCTCCGGTTTCTTCTGTTTTTGTTTCAGGGGGACTGTGCTACAATCCTGCCATACGCTGTACTACAAGAGACTTTTTGTGCAAAAGGGGATACATCAAGCATGGACGCCGCCATACAACAATCATCCGACACATCCGCAAACCGGCAGAGAAACAAGGGGATGCGTCCGCTGCGCCGGTTGAATTCGTTTGCTATTTTATTGTTATCCAGCATTCTGCTCACGTTCGGGAATAAAATTTACGAGCTGGTTCTGCCGCTCCTCATGTACGAACTGACGCATTCCTCCGTGGCCATGGCTCAAATGCGCACGGCGGAGCTGCTTCCGAACTTTTTCTTCGCCGTGTTTATCGGAGTGATCGTGGACCGTGTCAACAAAAAAACCTGGGTCATCTCCATGGTGGGTGCCCAAGCCGTGCTGCTGATTGCGTTAGTGCTGCTGGTCCGGTCCGGTTCGCCTTATTTTTTCTTATACTACCTGATCGGGTTTCTGTTGATGACGTTTAATTACGGGTATTTTAATGCCCAGATGAGTCTGACCAAGCTTGCTGTTCCGGGCCAGCAACTGACTCAGGCGAATGCGAAGTTTTCCTTGGTTGATACGTTTTTCGGGGTGATGGGACCGGCCCTTTCCGGGTTGATTCTTATGCTGGCTCATTTATACGACGGGCTGCTCATGACGGCGGCGGCTTATTTAATCTGTGTTTTGCTGCTGTTTCAGCTCAGGCTCAACCAAGGGCAGGACGCCAGGGTGACGCACGGTACGATGTGGGAAGATCTGCGGGAAGGCTGGAAAGCGTTCCGGGCCAACCGGTTGATGGGAACGATGACGCTCTTCATTATGGGGCTGAATTGTACGATGACGGTGGTGGGGACGACGCTGATCTTTTACGCTAAAGACGATCTTCATTTATCGGATTCCCTGCTCGCGCTGGTGCTGTCTGTCAGCGGGGTCGGGGGCTTGGCAGCAAGCCTGTTCGTCGGCAGGCTGCGCACAAAGTTCGGCATAGGGGTGCTGTTCGGTTGTTCGGCTTTGGTAAACGGCCTGTCCTACCTGGGGATGTTTGCATCGTCAAATGTATACATGCTCCTTCCTGCCTTGCTGGCCAATGGGTTTGCCATGACCGTTTATGCCGTATGTGCGAACACCTTCCGCCATGAACAGACCCCGGTCCATTTGATCGGCCGCATCAGCGGCATCACAGGGATGTTATACCGGGTCGGCATGCCCGTTGCGATGATGATCTCCGGCTATATGATTCAGGACCTGGGCGCCTCTTCCGTCTTTATCGCCTCCGCCGCATTCAACCTGGTTTTGTTTGCTCTGCTGCTTCGCACCGCTTTATGGCGGACGCGGTAGAGCGTTACCTGTCTCCAAGCCACCGTATACCAAAGGGTCGATCTCATAAGATCGGCCTTTTTTCGTATTCCGCGTATCCAATTGCAAGCTGCTGAACATAGTATAAAAGCCCAAAAAGTATTTTATTTATAAAAGTACCTTGACTGACATAGTAGTGTGTTGTATTATACAGATGCGGGGTGATGAAATGAGCGAAAACAAACTAACTTCAGACCTGCTGCGCGGGCATACCGATACGATGATTTTACGGCTTCTATCCGAAGCGGACCGATACGGGTACGAAATCGTCAAGTTGATTGCGGAGCGTTCAGGCGGGGAATATGAACTAAAAGAAGCGACCATGTACTCCAGCGTCAGGCGCCTAGAGGCAGAAGGCGACATCGAGTGGTATTGGGGAGACGAATCCCAAGGCGGCCGGCGGAAATATTTCAGGATCACGAACAAGGGCAGAGAATCTTACGAACGCAACAAGAACAATTGGGAGTACGCCAAGCGCGTCCTCGAAAACTTACTATGAGGAGAGTGGATGTTTTGAATCAGAAACTGACCAGCTATGTAAACGGAGTCTTCGCACCATACGATGGGGTGAAGAGTGTAGATGAATTGAAGTCGGATCTGCACGCCGATCTGCAGCAGCGGTTCCGTGAGCTTGTAGAAGAGGGCAAAGACGAAAATACAGCTTTTGAGATGACCATCGACAGCATTGGTGATATCGAACAGACGGTGCAGGAGGTTGCCAATCTTTCCCGTTCGCTGCAGCGTCAAGTGGTGACGAACTTCAGCGCGAGTAATTTGCATGGAAGCGATTTTGCCGGCGTGACCGTGCATAAAGGGAAATTCTCAGGGAGCGCGCTGCGGGGATCGGATTTTTCAAACGCAGACTTGACGGGCAGCACGTTTGCCGGCAGCGATGTGCGGGAAGCGAAGTTTGACGGCGCAAACCTCACTGACTGTAACTTTTCGGCGCTGGACCTTTCGGACGCGAGTTTTAACAAATCTATTCTGGTGCGCACCAACTTCACTGCCTCCGGCCTGGACCGGGTTCAATTTGCCAACGCCAGATTAACCGATGTGAAGCTCAATACGACGGACCTGAAGAAAACCGTGTTTGCTAATTGTGTGTTCGAAGGTGTGGAATTTAAAATGTCCGATCTCACGGGCCAAAACTTCGACGGGCAAACGTTTATCGGCGTCAAGTTCGAGAAGTCGGCTCTGACGGACGCATCGTTCAAAGGAGCGGTCTTAAAGGATGTTTCTTTTCAAGCGGGCTTTACCTTATCCAAAAAGTTTTATCGTGCGCTCAAAACAATCAATTTTGACGGCGCAGTGATGGATAAGTTGACCTATGCATCGCTCAAAGGAATGGAAGTCGACCTGTCCAACGTGATTGTCAGATAACAGAGGAAGAGGAGGGAAGAGGATGAACAAGTCCATTCAAGTGAAAGGCTTGCACAAGTCTTACAAAGAGCTCCAAGTCCTGAAAGGTGTAGATTTCGAGGTGGAGAAGGGCAGCATCTTTGCCTTGCTGGGCTCCAATGGCGCGGGCAAGACGACCGTTGTCAAAATTCTCACCACACTGCTGAAGCAAGACAGCGGGAGCGCCACCGTCAACGGGTTCGATGTGGCGTCCAAACCGGACCATGTTCGGCAGTCAATCAGTTTGACAGGGCAGTATGCGGCCGTGGATGAATTGCTGACCGGGCGGGAGAACCTGATTATGATCGCCAAACTGCGATACCTCAAGCAGCCTCGTCAGGTTGCGGATGATTTGCTGAAGCGGTTCGGTTTGACGGAAGCCGCCGACCGGAGGGCGTCCACCTACTCGGGAGGTATGCGCAGAAGGCTCGACATCGCTTTGAGCCTTGTCGGAAGCCCGCAAATTATTTTTCTCGACGAGCCGACCACAGGGCTGGACCCGGAGGCGCGCATCGAGGTATGGAAAATCGTAAAGGAGCTTGCAGACAGCGGGACTACGGTGTTCCTGACCACACAGTATCTAGAGGAAGCGGAACAGCTTGCTGATAAGATCGCTATTTTGCATCAAGGTAAAATTATTGCCAACGGCACACTTTCAGACTTAAAGAAGCTGTTCCCGTCGGCCAAAGTGGAATATGTGGAGAAACAGCCGTCTTTGGAAGAGATTTTCCTATCCATCATCGGCAAGAAGGAGGGAGCGTAAATGGAAACGGTAAAGAAACATTTTGTTAACGATGTGGGGGTTATGCTGGGACGTTCCATGCGTCACATTACCCGCAGTATGGACACCATTGTCACGGTCACGGTAATGCCCATCATGTTTATGCTGCTGTTCGTTTACGTCTTCGGCGGAGCCATTCAAACCGGAACGGATAACTATGTGAATTACCTGCTGCCCGGCATCCTGCTGATTGCCATTGCTACAGGGATTTCCTATACGTCTTACCGTCTGTTCATGGATGTGCAAAAAGGGATTTTTGAACGATTTCACTCCATGCCGATTTCCCGTTCTACCCTACTGTGGGGCCATGTGCTGACCTCTCTAGTGTCCAACGCCATCTCGGTTGTCGTAATCATTCTTGTAGCGTTGTTATTGGGCTTCCGTTCCTCGGCCGGCATTCTGGAATGGTTTGCGGTAGCCGGCATCCTCATGCTGTTCACACTGGCTTTAACCTGGGTTGCTGTCATTGCAGGCCTGTCGGCCAAATCGGTGGATGGCGCCAGCGCCTTCTCCTATCCGATTATCTTTCTTCCGTTTATCAGTTCGGCCTTCGTGCCGACCGAGTCCATGACTAAGGTCGTTCGTGCCTTTGCCGAAAATCAGCCGGTAACCTCCATCGTCGAAGCCATCCGCGCTTTGTTATCAGGCCAGCCGGTGGGCAGCGATGTGTGGACCGCTCTTGCTTGGTGCGCGGCAATTTTAGTGGTAGCTTACTATTTTGCTATGAGGGTTTATAAGAAGAGGTTTTGATTCTATGTGGAAGTTGAAAAAAAACACTAAAATAGAAAAGCCCAGTCTGACACTACGTTGAGTGTTGAGACTGGGCTTTTCAATGTTTATCCAGTATTTGCAGGTTCCCATCTCCGAAGCTTTCCTTGTTGCAAGTAAGCAAAACGTCATTTGTTTTTATTTTTTAACTACAGGGACCCAAAATTCGCCGTAGAATGTGCCGTCTCCGTTATCTTTTCGATAAGTCGCATTTGGACCGCCGATGTAAGCATAGTCAGTGATTTGGGACAAGACTTCACCAAAAGCACGGTAAGTCAGTTGATCAAACAAAGTTTCCTTATCGCCGGTTCCTGCGACCACGATGTACTCGCTCTCTGGAAACTCGATGAGACGCGTTGCGTCTGCCACTGATTTGCCAGCTAGTACCCCAAAATAATTCCAAGGTTTACCTTGATAAACTTCGTTAACTGACCATTCGCGATCGTCCTTTGCGGCTTTTTTGAGTTTATCAAAACGCCCGTCAGCTTTGAGCCCGCCCCAAAACTCCGCTTTTTCCTTTTGCAAAGCCTGCATGTCTTGAAAATTCGATTGGATTGAAAAACCATAAGCGGTCAATGTGAATGATTTTTTGTGTTCCAGTGAGTAATTTACCATGGGGGTTCTCCTTATATTCAGAAATTAGCCTTCGACTTTTTTTACACGAAGCCACATTTCGCCGTAGAATTCACCGTTTTCAGCTGCTTTCACAAATGTTGAATTACC
The DNA here is from genome assembly GCF_042684925.1 of Paenibacillus gansuensis. Taxonomy (NCBI): domain Bacteria; kingdom Bacillati; phylum Bacillota; class Bacilli; order Caryophanales; family Paenibacillaceae; genus Paenibacillus; species Paenibacillus gansuensis. The sequence goes on from NZ_JBHUME010000015.1 coordinate 223,442, forward strand.
AGGACCAACATATTTGTAGTCCGTGATTCCTTGCAGCATGCCGCCGAAAACATTGCCGGTAATTTCGTCAGCTAAGCGGTCTTTGTCAGCGCCTGTTCCAGGCACGACGAGGTAGTCGCCAGCGAGAAAATCAAGGACTTCCGCGCCTTCCACGTCGAATTCGCCCATCACGCCGAAGCCGCGCCAAGCCTTGCCTGCGATGACGTAATTAATTTGATATTCTTGCCCGTCTGCGAGTGCGAGAAGTTCTGCAAGCTTGTTGTTTTCCGTGATTTCAGCTTTTTTCGCTGCCGTTTTTGCTGCATTGCCTGCCCAGTCGTTGTAGTCTTCAAGTGTAACACCGAAAGCAGTCATTTTGTATTTTTCCGAGATGGTTTTGATAGAATAGGTAGTCATGTGATTCTCTCCTTTGCGGGTTGGTTTTACAAGATTGATTCTACTTTCGGAATGTATCAAAAAATGATACGTTTTATTTTCATCTTCGTGTTTTCGGCTGCTTTTTTGGTACAATACAATCATGAACAAAACAGAACGAGTAAACCTGATCATGCGCTACATCAATAACCGCTCGCATTTTACGATTGCCGAGATTCAGCGGGAGTTCAAGATTTCCCGGGCAACGGCAATACGCGATATTAACGAGATTCAGGCAATGGGATTTCCGCTGACGACCGAGCGCGGGCGAGGCGGCGGATATGATGTCCTGCAAAATCAGTATTTGCCCTCCGTCCGATTCACGTCAGAAGAGCTGAAAGCGATATTTATCAGCTTTATCGCATCGAAAAATTCGCAGCTGCCTTATCTGCATAATCGCCGCTCCATCACTGAAAAACTCATAGGCATTGCATCGCAAGCCCAGCAAGACGAGCTGATCGAGCTGAATAATATCTTGCTTTTTGAAAACACAAATCCTTCCAATCCGAATCTGTTGGAGCTTGATGATGCAGCGCCTGAGGAGCTGAACCAGCTGATTTCGCTTGCCGTTCGGGATAAACACCTGCGCTTGACTTATGAGCTGAGTCCTGGCTGGCCGCAATTGATGGACGTTTATTTGCTGCATATATTCAACTCGAACGCTCAGTGGCTGGCCGAGGTTTATGATCTTGATACGGATGAGTTTCGTTATTTGCCTGTTGTCATGCTGCGGGATTCGGCAATTTCTGAACGGGAGTTGAAGTGGTCAGAGCAAGAGATTTTAAGCAAGAAACTGCTTTTTGCACGTGAGTCCAATCTTGTTGTGAAGCTTGATGCGACTGGGATTCAGCGTTTTAAACGCATGCACCCACCGGGAATTATGTTATCGTTTACCGGGATGTTTCAGTCCAGCGGAATCTTCAATATGCAACTGGATGTGACCGATGTTGATTCGCTGGCGTACTATGCGGATTGGCTTTTATTTCTGGGGAAAGGGGTCCAGTTCGAACGGATTCCCGATGAGCTGCGCGTGATTTTGGAAGAACGTTTAGGGGTGCCGCCAACATGTTAACAACAATATACGCTGAGCCCCCACTAATAAACAAAGAAGTAGCTGAAGCGGCGAAACCGCCGGCAGCCAAGTATGTGTTGTGACTCTCCCTTTTTATACTGAAGCACTGACCTGTCGCTAGACTGAGAAATCGGCTATAATGGGGTTCGTAAACTACAGGGGAGAGGGCTTGACGGGCATGGCAAAGAGTGTCGCTAATCCGTACAAGCATGAAAATAGACAATGAATGCAGTGGAGAATCAGCAATTTTTTAGCCGGAGTTTGTTGGAATGGTATTTGGTTCATCGCAGGGACCTGCCGTGGCGCAGGCACAGAAATCCTTACTACATCTGGGTTTCCGAGATCATGCTGCAGCAAACTAGAGTGGAGACGGTCAAGCCTTATTTTCAGCGGTTCATAGAGAAGTTTCCGACGATTGAAGCGCTGGCGGATGCGCCGGAGGACGAAGTGTTGAAGGCTTGGGAGGGGCTGGGTTACTATTCCAGGGCTAGAAACCTCCAGTCCGCTGTGCGCGAGGTAAAAGAAAGCTACGGAGGCGTGGTGCCGGATACGAAGGAGGAGGTGTCGGCGCTCAAAGGAGTGGGGCCGTACACCACCGGCGCGATCCTTAGTATTGCTTACAATAAACCGGTGCCTGCGGTGGACGGAAATGTAATGCGTGTGCTGTCCCGATACTTCCTAATCGAAGAGGATATTATGAAGGTCAGCACCCGCGTCCGCATGGAGAACCTGGTCAGCGAGCTGTTCCCGGAGGGGCATGCGGGGGATTTCACGCAGGCGCTGATGGAACTGGGCGCGCTGGTCTGTACGCCGAAATCGCCGCACTGCCTCACCTGCCCGGTGATGGAGCATTGCGCGGGCCGGCTCGAGGGCAAGGAAGAGTCGCTGCCCATCAAGAAGAAAGCCAAGCCCCCGCGCCCGGAAGCGCGGCTTGCGGCTTTGATCCGCGGCTCGGGCGAGCGCGCCGGGCAGTTCCTCATCCGCCAGCGCCCGGAGACCGGGCTGCTGGCGCGGATGTGGGAACTGCCGCACGTGCTGTCCCCTGAGCCAGCGTATGCTGTCAGCGGCGGCGGAGCGGGCGCTGACGCGCTCGAAGCCGCTCTGGCCGCGGAGGCCGGGCTGCGCCTTCAGCCGCTGCACTGGCTGATGGAGGCCGAGCACACGTTCAGCCATATTCATTGGAATATGGGCGTGTACGTGTGCGAGCTGGCCCCGGGCCTGCCCGGCGCGGCCGGCGCGGCTTCCCGTTCCGCGGAACGGAGCCTCCCGGCCGATTACGTATGGGTCGATGCCCATACGTGGCGGGAGTACGCGTTCCCGAACGTGTTCCTGCGCATCATCTCTCGATATCTCGAGGACTCGGGCGCATAGCTTCACACCACAGCACCGGCAGGTTATTTGCCCTTATGGGGGCTTAACCTGCCGGTGTTTTATAGTATTTTGGCCCCAATCTAGCAAGACAAAGCCTCTCTAGCCTAATCCCAATCTTCGCATCCGTCTCTTTCCGCTGAACGGTTCAGCTAACGAACTCCAGACACGCTATTTCACCCAAAACTGACGTTTCAAAACTCTAACGAACTCCAGCCATCTTATTTGCTTGTTATTGAGCTTATAACCCCTGTAACAGGGTAAATAACGATACCAAAGTTCGTTAGAATCAAAAGTTACTCAAAAACCACCAAATAAGGTGTCTCAGATTCGTTAGCCGGCAAGGGGTGGACTTAAGTACCTTTATTGCCGCCTTAGAACCATTCAATCACACTAGTTACCATCCACGCTTATGTAGCAAGCCGATCACCAACAAATCACTCACCCACGGACGGTGCCTTGGCGCAATGACACCTAGTCACGGAGCTGTGCAAAGCAACCGCCTAATCATCACCTACTTATCAGCCCATGCAAAGAACCAGCAGTTCTACCTAGCCGCTCACCTAAACAACCAACCAGTTCCACAGCCTCCGCCTGCAGCCAGAACCCGCCGCCCAAGGATGGAACCCAACTACCCAACCCAACACAAAAACCCCGGCCAAAGGCCGGGGTCCGCAAATCAATATTACTTCTTAGCCGCAGCGTAACGCTGAGCTACTGCATCCCAGTTAATTACGTTGAAGAAAGCGTTCATGTAATCAGGGCGCTTGTTCTGGTACTTCAGGTAGTAAGCGTGCTCCCAAACGTCCATACCAAGGATCGGTGTCTTGCCTTCCATGATCGGGCTGTCTTGGTTAGGCGTGCTGGAAACTTCCAGTTTGCCGTCTTTCGTTACGCTAAGCCATGCCCAGCCGCTTCCGAAGCGGGTTGCGCCTGCTTTTGTGAAATCTTCTTTGAACTTCGCGAATCCGCCAAGCTCGCTGTTGATGGCATCAGCCAGTGCGCCAGTCGGCTCGCCGCCGCCGTTAGGTCCGATTACTTCCCAGAACAGGGAGTGGTTCGCGTGGCCGCCGCCGTTGTTGCGGACAGCGCCGCGGATGTTCTCCGGAACAGCGTCCAGGTTCGCGATCAGATCTTCGATCGATTTATTCTGAAGGTCGGCATGACCTTCCAAAGCTGCGTTCAGGTTAGTCACGTAAGTGTTGTGGTGACGGTCGTGGTGGATTTCCATTGTCTGAGCGTCGATGTGAGGCTCAAGAGCATTGTTAGCATAAGGTAATGCCGGTAATTCGAATGCCATGGTTAACTACCTCCCGGATATGTATTGGCTGCCATCGTTACGATGCAGCAGATTCAATCTCATTATCACTCAATTAAGATATAAAATCAACATTTATGTTTCGAAAGTCACTGCACGCCTCCGCGGTTTACAATTTCTTTAATGATATCGCTGTGCAGCGAAGTTCCTTGCGCGTTCAGCCAAGGGGAGTAATCGCTCATCATCCGGTGATGATGTTCCAGCTCGTGCTGTTCCCACTGCTCAAACCGGACATCCATCAATTCGGGAAAACTTCTGCCTTCGTATCCTTGGTCCATCTATCTTTTACACCTCCTTGCAAGCTTTGAAACACCAAGAATAGGATGCTTTTTTTGCAGGAAAAATATTCTTTTTTTTCATCGTAAACCCCATTTTTGTTCAAAAACAACCGAAATAAGCCTGTTTACGTCATTTTAAAGCGTTTTCACGCCTCTATTAACCTCTCGTTAACATTCTCTTGACTTTTTCGCTGTTTTTTTTACAATTAAAAAGAGTTTTGTCGTTTCTGTTACAGCGATTCGTGACAGGAGAACTAATTTTCCAAAGTGGGAGAGACTTAGGATGCTACTACGTACGTTTCAATTATCAGACTACGCTCCGGTAACGGAATTGCTGGCTGAAGTATTGACGGAAAGCTGCTACGACGAAACGATAGGGGCCCTTGCAAGACAGCTGAAATGGGACAGCGACCTGGTGACTGTAGCCGAAGCTGACGAGCAAATCGTCGGGATCATTATCGGAACGATCGATAACAACAAAGGTTACTATTACCGTATCGCGGTCGGACAAGCCTATCAGCGCAGAGGCATTGGCAAAGCCCTGGTGGAGAATTTAAAACAGAAATTTGTGCAGCGCAAAGTCAGCCGCATTCTGGTGACGGCCGACCCGCACAATGAACCCATCCTGCCTTTGTATGAGTCTCTTGGTTACAGAGCGACCGATTTCCTAAGATCGTTTTCCAAGCTCAGCATTATGAACGGATAATTCCTGCTTCAACTTGCTTTGATATTGTGATGATTAAGCAGATTCTAAGGCCCTGCGGGGCGGCGGAGTGTGCTTTTTTTGTTTGGTAAGGTAACCGATTTCGCTATTTTGCGGCGCAATTGCGTTACTTATTGGATTCATCTACCTTCTGCTGAAAGAAGGTACCTGAATTTCCTTATCGCGCCTTGAGGTGAACCGAATAAAGAAAAACGCTGTCGATCTCCTTACACAAACTCAAAAATGAGCCCATTTAGCGTAAACCCGCAACAGCACAAGGAAAAAAGTTACTTTAAGTTCTTCCGCCACCTCACTAGCAACCTACTGCCAGCACCAACTACGTCAGCAACCTCGCGGCACCACCCGCAACACAGCGCCAACACCAGCAACCAAGCCGGAAAATTACCTGCAACCATTGCCGTGTCCGGAATCAACGCCAACCTACGCAACCAAGCGAAACGCCTCCGCCAAAAACCTACCTCTAACGCTTGCACAGCAGGCGCTTAGCACCCTTTTTGTCCGCAAATTGTGGTATAATAGTCGTAATTTATAGAGATAGAGGGCTTATGATGGGAATATACACTTCTTCAGTGATCAAAAGTTTCAAACATGACGGGCATCTGCACCGTATGTGGCTGGAGAACTGGATGCTGCCGGAAGCGCTGCTCCACCCGGACCATGCCGCGGAATCCATGATGGTGCTCATCAACAGCCAGACGAAGATACAGGAGGCCGACGGCAAGCAGTGGATCAGCCGGATTCCGGCGGTGTCTTTTTTTATACCGGGTCAATGGTTTAACGTGGTTGCTCTGCTTGAGGAGCATGGGGTCCGCTATTATTGCAATGTGGCATCGCCCCCCTATAGGAACGGGAATGTCATTACTTATATCGACTATGATCTAGACGTGATCCTGCTGCCATCCGGGGAAATTCACGTGGTCGACCAGGACGAATACGATACGCACAAAATCAACTATCATTACTCCGGCGTAGTGGTGCAAAAGGTCGAGGAAGGCCTCGCCATACTGCTGGACCGGGTCCGCAGGAAGCTGCCTCCTTTTCAGGACAGTCTCGTTCAAGAATACTATCAGCATTGGAAAATGAGCGGAGGGGAAGCTTAATGGACGTGAAAGCTTCGGAGGCCGGAAGTGCCGGAAACCAGGACCAAGACGGCGAGGAAACGGGGCTGACGCTGAAAGAAGCGGCCGATTGGGCGAAATCCATCGCAGCAGCGCTTGTGGTGGTCATTTTTCTGCATTTATTCGTGTTTAACCTGTCAACGGTGCTGGGCCATTCTATGGAACCTACGCTCAAGGAGAAAGAATGGCTTTTCGTGAACAAAATGGTGTATCTGTGGGACGGCCCGGACCGGGGAGACGTGGTCATATTGACAGACCCGGCACCGACGGACCCGGACAAAAAGTACCTTGTCAAACGGGTCATCGGCGTACCGGGGGACCGAGTTGAAATCACGAAGCATCGGGTGCTGGTTAACGGAAAGCCGCTGGCCGAAGGATACACCGATACGAAAGTGGAAGGCGACGACGTAGAAGCGGTTGTGGTGCCTGAGGGAGCATATTATGTAATGGGTGACAACCGACATTTGTATTCGAGCAAGGACAGCCGGTTTTTCGGGCCTGTGCCGCAGAAGCTGATTAAGGGCAGGGCGGATTTCATCCTGTGGCCGTTCGGCAAGATGGGCAGTTTATGAGTCTGCGGTCCGGGCGAACCGGGCTGCGGCATGATGGAGGACGGAATGAGAGAAGTAACGATCTATACGGACGGAGCCTGCTCCGGCAATCCCGGCCCGGGCGGCTGGGGCGCGATTTTGATGGCGGGAGACAAGCGCAAGGAAATCTCCGGCGGCGAAAAGCATACGACGAACAACCGGATGGAGCTGCAGGCGGTGATTGAAGCGCTCAACCGGTTGAAACAGCCTTGTGCCGTTAAGGTATACAGCGACTCGGCTTATCTCGTGAACTGTTTTCAACAGAACTGGATCAGCGGCTGGATCCGCAAAGGCTGGAAGAACAGCAAAGGGCAGCTTGTAGAGAATCAGGATTTGTGGAAAGCGCTGCTCGACCTGATGAACATCCACAAAGTGGAGTACATCAAAGTGAAGGGCCACAGTGACAATGAATTCAACAATCGCTGCGATGAACTGGCAAGGGCCGCGATCAAGGCCATGTTGGCGGCGAAGTAAAATGGATCGGCATGACGCGGCAGTACAATATTCTGCATGGAGGTGAGGACATGGATAGGAAGGAACCCGGCGCAGGCGCCGCATTTTGGCAGCAGCTCAAAGAAGACATCAAGCAGGCCGCAGCATCTCTTGGCATCGACAAGATCGGGTTCACGACCGCCGATCCATTCCTCGACATGAAGGAGATTCTGCTGCGGCACCGCGAGCAGGGCTTTGAATCCGGCTTCGAGGAGCCGGATATCGAGAAGCGCGTCAACCCCGCGCTTCTCTTCACGGAACCGCGATCGATTCTGTCGATCGCGGTTGCTTATCCTTCGGCAATGAAGAACCCGCCGAAGTCGGAGCCCGGCGCCTACCGCGGGATCATTTCGCGGTCGTCTTGGGGCCAAGACTACCACCAGGTGCTGCGCGACCGCCTTTCGAAGCTGGAGGGCTTTATCCGGGACCGCGTCCCGGAAGCCCGCCTCGAAAGCATGGTCGATACCGGCGCCCTGGTGGACCGTGCGGTGGCCGAGCGGGCCGGCGTAGGCTGGAGCGGCAAGAATTGCGCCATCATCACTCCGGAATTCGGGTCGTGGGTTTACTTGGGGGAGATGATCACGAATCTCCCCTTCCCGCCCGACACCCCGATTACGGAGGATTGCGGCGATTGCACGCTCTGTATCGACGCCTGCCCTACCGGCGCACTGGTGGCGCCCGGCTCGCTGAACGCCGGGCGCTGCGTCTCGTTCGTCACCCAGTCCAAAGGCTGGATTGACGACGAGATGAAAGAGAAGATCGGCAACCGGCTTTACGGCTGCGATACGTGCCAGATCGTCTGCCCGAAGAACCGCAAGAAGAACTGGACGCACCATGAAGATCTGCAGCCCGATCCGGAGCTGGTGAAGCCGCTGCTGAAACCGCTCCTGACGTTGACCAACCGTGAATTCAAGGAGAAGTACGGGGCGATTTCCGCTTCCTGGCGAGGCAAAAAGCCGATCCAACGCAATGCGGTTATCGCTTTGGGCAACTTTAAGGATGCTTCCGCGGTTCCTTTGCTTCGTGACATGCTGCTGAAGGACGAGCGCCCTGATATGAGAGGGACTTGTGCATGGGCATTGGGCAAAATCGGGACAACGGAGGCTGTGGAGGCGCTGGAAACGGCCGATACGAGAGAGCAGGACCCGCAAGTGCTGGAAGCGCTAAGGAACGCGCTGGAACGGGCCCGGAAGAAGCAGGTAATGAACTAGCGGGTTCCAGGTCCTATTTTGCCGATAAAGGTAAGGAGAGTGCTTAATGAGATACATTTCTGTGGAAACGGTAGAGCCGGGAGACCTGCTCGGCAAAACCATCTATTCCAGCAACGGCACCGTCCTGCTTTCGGAGGGCGTACAATTAACTGTGTTTATGATTAATACGCTAAAGCGAATCGGTGTTACGATGGTATATATTAAAGATGAGCACTTTGAGGATATCGAAATTGAGGATATTTTGTCCGAAGAAACCAAAAGAGCCGTGATGAAGCAGATGTCGGACACGATGGATGCGCTGCGTTCGGGTAAAGATTTCAGTACGAAGGCGGTAAGCCAAAGCGTCGATTCCCTTCTGGACGATATCATGAAGAACCGGGACCTGCTGGTGCACCTGTCCGATATTCGAACACAGGATAACGAGATGTATGTCCATGCGTTGAACGTATGTATGATGTCCGTGCTGATGGGCCTCCACCGGAACTTGAACGTCATTCAGCTGAAAGAGCTGGCGATCGGGGCGCTGCTGCATGATGTAGGAAAAGTGGGCGCTTATGACGATGAATCGGAGGAAATGCGCAAACACCATACCTGGCGAGGTTTTGAGATTCTGAAGAATAAACGGGAGTATAATCTCCTGATCGCCCACGTAGCGTTCCAGCATCACGAAACCGAAGACGGACTTGGCGTTCCGCGTCAGGTAGGGGCCGATTCCATTCATGTATATGCCAAAATTGTAGCCGTGGCCAACACGTACGACAATTTGCTTTTTAACGAGAAGTTAGCCGGACGGAGACTTTTGCCTCACGAAGCTTGCGAGCATATGATGGCCATGGCGGGAACGAAGCTGGACCGGGAGATTGTGATTGATTTTTTGCGTACGGTTTCTGTGTATCCGACAGGCACTTCGGTGAAGCTGACGACCAGAGAAACAGGGGTAGTCGTAGGGCAGCACAGAGGGCTTCCAGGGCGGCCGGTCGTGCGGGTGGTACGTGGAACGGAAGATGATTTTGAAGTAAAAGAGATCGACCTGGCCAGGCAGACGACGGTGTTCATTGACAGCGTCATAGCCTAAGGAATCCGAAGGCTGGTGCGCAATTGTGTCCGGCGGATGGACATGCTATGATAACATTGATTCTTTAACTAACTATTATTGGAGTGAACGAGCCGTGGAATGGTACAACATCGTAATTCCGATTGTTACCCTTATTGTGGGACTGGTCGGGGGATTCTTGATCGGTGTCTGGTATCTTCGCAAGCAAATGGAGAAGATGCAGAACGATCCTGCCATGATTCAGCAGATGGCGAAGCAAATGGGATATAACCTGAATAAACAGCAGATGAATAAAATGCAGAACATGATGAAAAACCAGAACTTTAACAAGAAATTCAAATAAAGTGCGCAAGGGACGCCGGTTACCGGCAGGTCCGGCGGTGTCAGGAGGCAGGAAGCTATGGCGGGTATGAAGGATTATGTGAATCACCGGGTGGAAGAGAACCGGGAAGCGATCGAAGGGCATGTTCGTGAAATTCTCCGCTTGATCGGGGAAGATGTGGACCGTGAAGGGCTGCTTGAGACGCCTGCGCGTGTTACACGGATGTATGAGGAGATTTTCGCCGGCTATCAGGTGGATCCCCGTGAAGTGCTCGGCGTCACCTTCGATGAGAAGCATGAAGAGCTGGTCATCGTTAAGGATATCGTTTATTACAGCCAGTGCGAGCATCATATGGCGCCGTTCTTCGGCAAAGCCCATATCGGATACATTCCCAGCGGCAAAATTGCCGGGTTGAGCAAGCTGGCCCGTCTGGTAGAGGCGGTTACACGCCGTCTTCAGGTGCAGGAACGCATCACTTCCGAAATCGCGGACATTATGGACGAAGTGCTGAAGCCGCATGGAGTTATGGTTGTGGTGGAAGGCGAGCATTTGTGCATGTGCTCCCGCGGCGTGAAGAAGCCGGGCAGCCATACGATGACCTCTGCCGTACGCGGATTGTTCCGTACGGATGCGGCATCGCGTTCGGAGTTTTTGTCGTTAATTAAAGGGTAAGAGCTGGAAAACCCCCGCTGATCATTGGATCGGCGGGGGTTTTTTGCTTTTCGGCTGTACTTATTTCATAGAGGCCAGTTCTATGTTCCCCGAAGACTGCTCCGGGTTGTTTGAGTTAGTTCCCGCTTCCGTTCCATCGCCTTTATCTGCCAGCTGCACATCGCCCGGATCGGAGATGCCGCGCAGGAAGGAGAAGGTTCTCTTGAGATACTGGTCGCTGTGCATCCGGAAAATCAATTCATGCATGGAGTCTTCAACCAGCCAGAAATTGGAGTCATGCTCTTTCTTTTGATTCTTAGCGATAGCCTGTGCCAGCTCATATGGCGCTTTCTCATCTTGTGTGCTGTGGATCATGAAGATCGGAATCGGGTATTGCGTTGCTTTTACCTGCTGTATCGGAATCTGCTTCAAGCTGGGCCCGTTCAGCATAGGGAAAGACCACCGGACAAGCGCCAGAGAAGGATATTTAGGAACGTTAATATAATTTTTTAAGTTATGGTACAAGGTATCGGGATCGAGGATAAACGTACTGTCCAAAATCATACCGGAAATGTCCTTGGTTTGCAGAGCAGCCTGGAGTGCCGTACCCGCGCCCATAGAGAAGCCCCATATGTAGATATGCTCCGCACCGCGCTCCTTCGCCAGCTTCACCGCTCCCAGCAGCTCCTGGGATTCCTGCTTGCCGCCGGTCACCACTTGGCGTTTGACGGTTGAGGCAAAGCCGTAATCGAACATAACGACATTATAGTTCTGCAGATGCAGTTTCTCGGCTAAGTCATACATCGGAACCCAATATTCTTCCCTGTTGGCGCCATAGCCATGGCTGAAAATGACGGTTTGTGTCGACTTCTCGGCAGGGATATACCAGCCGTTTACCATCGTTTTGCCGTTTACACTGGAGAAGCTGACATCTTCATAGGCCAAGTTCTTGGCCTTCAGCGGATTGGAGTACAGCGGGTCCACAAAAGGGTGTAAGAGCCGATAGGCAATGAAAGCGTGAAACGCCAAAGTGAGGGAGCCCAGTAACAGCAGCAGGCACATGCCTGCAAGCACAAAGGGCTGTTTCCGCATACGGGAGGCGGTTTCAAAAAAGTCTTGGATTGGAGTTAAATCCGGAGAAATGATAACGGATTTCATGGCGGGATCCCCCTGTCTCTGGCTTGATCGGCTTTCTTGCGGGTAGGAAGGGATATTTTTCTGGAATGAAGCGAACTGTCCGTCTTAATGGATGATGCCAGCCAGTTCATCTTGGAAGAAAAATAAGCGTGCTGCGTATGTTTGAAAGCGCTTTAATATTTTGTATTATTTATTATATTAGGCCTTAACTACCTCTAGGTCAATGGTCTCATGTAAATGTAATCTAACTGTAATATGGCTGTAATTTTTCGTCGTTTTTCTTTGCTTTGGCAGGTAGTTTGGTTTATACTTATGATACATTGTTTCATATAGTGAAACTCCGGGAGGGGTGACTTGGTATGGATGATTCCAAATTGACGGTTCGCGCAGTAGAGCGGGCCTTGGATATTTTATTGTGTTTTACGGATGAGACGGACTTGGGGTTAACTGAAATTGCCGCGAGGGTTGAGCTTCATAAAAGTACAGTTCACCGTTTGCTGGCTTCTTTAGAGGGAAAAGGGTTTGTGCAGCGGGATGAGGCGACGGAGAAGTACAGGCTGGGCCTGCGCATTCTGGAGCTGTACGCGAATATGTCGCATGCGGACGATCCGGCGGTGCTGCTGCTGCCGGAGATGGAAGCGCTCCGCGACCGTCTGGATGAGACGGTCAGCTTGTATGTGCGGGACGGCGATGAGCGCGTCCGCATTCAGGCGGTGCAGAGCAACCAGGCGATCCGCCGGGTTGCTCCCGTGGGTGCGCGGATGCCGCTGTATGTCGGCGCATCCAGCAAGATTTTGCTGGCCTTCGCCGACGTAGCGGCACAGGCCGCCATCCTGGACGCGCCCGGCTGGCCGGAGCATATCGCCAAAGGCGATTTTCTCGAGCAGCTGGCGGAGATCAAGCGGCTCGGCTATGCCACCAGCGTCGCCGAGCGGGAGCTGGGGGCCGCGGCGGTGGCGGCCCCGATCTTGGCCCGCACCGGCCGTCTGGCGGCCGTGCTGGCGGTGTCCGGGCCGTCCAGCCGTATGACGCCCGAAGTGATGAAGCAGCAGGCTCCGGTCATCATGGAGGCGGCTGCACGTATGGGCAAGCTAATGAAGCCTTAGGCTGAAGTGAAATGGGAACCTATAGAAATAAGAGACCGGTCCTTCCTTGAGAGGGACCGGATTTTTATGTTGTTAGAACGTACAGCCCAATAATTTCAGCTGGGAGAAGCTTTCCGCAAAAATCATAGTAGAGCCTCTTCGCCAACTATGAGATACTGTTCATATCCTTATTATGAAAACGCTTTTATCATGGGGGTTTCGTCATGCGCATGCTGAAGGCTTATAAGTCCAAGAAGTATCTTCTCCGAATTTTATTGTCCTTAACGCTGCTGATGTTCGCAGTGCAGTTTTTCTCATCTCTGGCGCTGCAATACAATGCGGAACGAAGCGCAGTGACCATGCAGCAGGAAGCAAACCGCAAAGTCATGAACCAGATCAATTACAACATCTCTTACATGACCGGCATTATAAGCAATTTTGCCGTAAATCTGTTTACGGAAAAGAGGATCGTAGCGCTGATGACGATGCGGGAGCCGGATCCCATGACAGTAATCCAATCGGTAAATGATCTTCATCAGAATTACTCCCTATCCTCCTTTCTTCATTCCATCGTCGTATATAACGGATATGCGGACCAGACCTATGCGGTCGGGGAACTTGGTCTTTCCAAGCCGGATCAATCGATGACCGCCGAGCTGGTGAGCTTGCTGAAGCGAAAGAACAAGCTTCCGAGAATGGAACTTCTCCCTATGAATCTAAGCGGACATGAACGGTCTGTGGATTTCTTCTCCCTCGTCATTTACGAAACTTATTACTCCGAGAATACCGGCCGGGAGAGTGCGCTTGTCTTAAACATCAAGCCGGAATGGCTCATGGAAAATATGCGCGCGGTCAACGATTTTGCCAATCCTGACCAATCCGGCATCTTTATCATCGATCAATCGGGTAATGTGATCTTATCCGGCCAAGGCCAAAGTCTGCTGTCCAATCTGGATGAATTAAGAGCTGCAGTTCATGAGCGCAGTGCGATGAACCCGGAAAGGTTTGGTTCTTTCCGAAATAGCCTTGGCGGCGAGGGCGATTATTTAATCACGTTTATGAACACCGAGGTTTCCTCCTGGAAAGTAGTTTCCGTTCAACCGTATGATGCCGTGATCGGTCCTGTACAGAGAATGAAAACGACCTCCCATCTGGTAAGTGCGGCCTTATTGCTGTTTTCCCTAATCCTCTCTGTGATCATGGCGCACAAGCTTTACCAACCGATCGACCGGATGATTGCCCAAATCGGCACGTCTCCTTCCGGGGAGCGGGAAGAAAGAAACGGCAATCGGGATGAACTGTCGCATGTCGCCAGTATGTACAGCCAAATGGCGCAGAAGCTGTATCTGGTGTCAAATGAGCAGGATAAGCAGAAGAATATCGTAAAAAACTATCATCTCCGCACCATCATCTCCGGCAGCATGGCTTTCAACGCAGGGCAATTTGCCGAAAGTATCGCGCACAACGAATTACATATTGAGCCGGAAGGCCCTTATCGGCTCGTCATGATGAAATTGGACGATTACTTAAGCTTCATGCAGAATGTGAGCTACAATCAGCGGCTGCTGTACTATTTTGCCATTCAAAATATTGCAGAAGAGATTATGCGTCCCAGTCCGTTCCGCTGTGAAATCGCGGATATGCGCAGCGATCATCTAGTGATGCTTGTGAGCTCTGACCGCAGTAAACGGTTGGAGTTGGAGCAGCTGGTCCATCTTCTGTTGAAAATACAGGAGGTCATCAACGGTTATTACAAGCTGTCCTTGTCCATGACGGTCAGTGACCTGATCCTGGAGCATACGGCCATTTCAGAGGGGTATGCCGCCGTGACCCAATATTCGATGTATAAACTGCTGTACGGCAAGAACGCCATTCTGACACCGGATAAAGTGCGGCCGAACATGGAGCATTTCGAATATGCCTTCCCTGACGATCTCGAGAGAAAGTTGTCGGAGAGCATCAGAACGAACGATCAGGACGGCATGATCACCACTATTCATCAGATCTTGAAAAAGCTCTCCGTCTACCATTTCGACCATATTATTCACGGTATTCTGCATGTAGTTGACATCCTGAAGGGGACGGTCCGCGAGATGAACAAGAATCGGGTCGTATCGCTGTATGTGGATCTTAGCTCATTAAGCAGGCAGGTGCTGGAGAAGGAAACCATTGAGGAGATAGAGGAGCTGTTCGTGCAGGCCTGTACGGAAATCCACGATAAGCTCCGCCAGCTCGATCACGACAAGAACACGGCTCTGATGGATGCGATTAAAGAAATCATAGAAGTAAATTATAGGGACAATAATTTAAACCTGCAGGGGATTTCATCCATACTTCATATGACGCCTGCTTATGTAGGATTGAAGTTTAAGCAAAGCGAATTTATGTCGGTAGGAGAGTACCTTAACGAAGTCCGGCTTAGGCATGCGCAGGAGTATTTGGAGACCAAAAGCTTCAGCATTAAAGAAATTATGGAGCTGGTCGGGTTTCTTAATGAAAGCACCTTCTTTAAATTGTTCAAAAAGAAATACGGGGTAACCCCCCGGGAATACAGGCTTAAGAAAAGCCTGGGATGACGGATACCTGAAGAAACGGGAAAAGGCTTCGCCGAATCACCGGCGAAGCCTTTTCTATGTTATTTAAGGCCTTTCTCTTTCAGGAATGCTTCCCATTGTGCAGTGGTCTCTTTATCGATTTTGTCCTGTCCGGAAGCTTTCAGTTTGTCAATAAATTTCGGCAGTAAATCCTTCGGTTCTACGGCGCCGGTTTCCAGTGCCAATTGAAACTCTTCTTTGGTTGCCTGAACGTTGGCAATCTCGGATTTGATGCTTTCTTGATTGACGGAAAATCCGTAAGAAGCAGCCACAAGTGCGCTGTCATTCAATGTTACGGTTCGTTCCCACACATCCTGGGATTGGCCCGGTTTGAGGTAGGCGTTAAACTGGTTGCCGAACACCCAATCGACATTCGGAGCATATCCCGAATCCTTGATCGGTTCAATATAGAGATCGTCCTTCTTGGTGTAATGCTTGCCTTCTATGCCGCTGCAGATCAGATTGTAAAGATATTTATCCGTATTGAGCAGATTGATCAGCATGAGCGTGCGTTCCGGATTTTTGGAAGTTTTACTGATGACATGCATCGCACTGGAAATGCCCGTGAAATAGCTGTCCGAGATCGGAACGTAAACGACTTCATTGCCTCCGTTGACATTCTTCTCTTCCACTTCGCCGCCCGGCTTTGAGGTGAATTCAATGCCGACAGCAACATTGCCCTTCGCTTTCAGATCGTTGATGTTCTTCAGCACCGGCGCGTCCTTATTAATGTAACCGGCTTTGTACCATGCTCTCATGGTGTCATAGTATTCCTTCTTATCCTCAAGCATCTGAATTTCTGTCAAGTTTTTGTACGTTGTGTCGTCCTTCTGATAAGTAACGGCAAGACCGTCCGCTCCGACCCGATTCCGGTCTACATAAATACCCCAAGAATTTTGAGCCATACCAAACGGGATCACATCTTTCTCATTCTCCTTCAAGGTTTTCAGGAAAGGCTCAAGATCTTTATACGATTGGATGGTGGAGACATCCAGCTTGTATTTATCAATATATTTCTTCTGGATCACCAAGCTTTTCGTCTTAGCAGCAACCTGGTAGATGGGGAATCCATACACTTTGCCGTCTACCGCTTTCATATCCGGCCAGAACTTATCAGGAATGTTCTTGCGCGCCTCGGGAGCATATTTATTAATCATATCGTCCGTGAGTTCCAGGAAGGCGCCTTTGTCCACGTTGCCCTGATAAGGAAGCAGCCAGTAGCGGGAAGACCATGCAAGATCAAAGGCTTCTCCTGCGGCCATCATTGCGTTTAATTTGGTATCGTATTCATCGAACGATAGCGGTTTTAATTCTACAGTTGCGTTCATTTTCTCCTTGAGGTATTTATTGATCTCATCCTGTACAAGCTTTTGGTCGGCTCCGGGCGGATTGCTCGGATAGTAGAAGATGAGCTTCGCTTCCGGGAGTGCGGGGGTTTCTGCTGGCTCTTCTTCTTTTGGGGCCGTGTTATTGGCGGTACCGTTCGGTTTTTCCTCAGCTTTGGGCGCATTGTTGTTTGTTTTGCTGCCGGCGTTGTTAGAGCAAGCGGCGAATAGCGCCAAGCACATAAGGATAACACAAAATTTCATGACGTTAACTCTTCTCGTTTTCATGGATCAACCCTCCGATATGATATTGAACTAAACATGTATCCGCTTGCAAAAAGGCAGCCCCACCTCCTTAAAGAAATCCGAAAGGATAGATCATGGTTACATTCTCATCCTTTCAGTGATCCAACCGTAATCCCTTTGACAAAATACTTTTGAAAGAAAGGAAAGATGACTAGCATGGGTCCGCCGGCAAGAATCGCCATCGCCATCCTAACGGAAAGGGTAGGGAAGTTAGCATATTGTAAGCGGCTCGCGGCCTCGGCCATCGGTGAGTTTGCAAGAAACTCAATTTGCGAGAGGATCCGAACAAGAAGCAGCTGCAGCGGAATGTATTTATCGTTATCGATAAACAGAAGCGCATAAAACCATTCGTTCCAGTAGCCAAAAGAGATGAAGAGGCCAAGGGTGGCAAGCGCCGGTGTGGAAAGCGGCAGAATAATCCGGAAGAAGATCCGGAATTCGCCGGAGCCGTCAACCTTTGCGGACTCTATAATCTCTTTCGAGATTTTATCCAGAAAGCCCTTCATGATCAAGATATTGAAGGGGCTGAGAACGGTCGGGATAATGAGCGCGGCAAGGGTATTCTTCAGATGCAGATACTGCGTCATCAGAATATAGAACGGGATCATTCCCCCGTTAAATAGAATGGTAAAAAAGATATAGAACGTGATCGGCCGGTTATACCGGAAATCGCTGCGCGAAATCGGGTAGGCGGTCATAGCCGTAAGCAGCAGGGAAATCAGGGTTCCGGCCGCCGTAATTAGAATGGTGACGCCGTAGCCTTTAAGCAGACTCCCTGGCTTGCTCAGCACAATACGGTACGCCTCCAGGCTGAATTCATCTGGGATGAACTGATATCCATTTTGCACAAGGCTGTTCTCCGAAGTAACCGATACGATGATTAACAGAATAAACGGCATCGCTATGAACAGGCAGACGACTGTAAAGAAGCCGTTGATCAACAAGCTGGCAAGCCTGTCGGAGCCGGTAGCTGACATATAAGAGCATCTCCTTTGTTTAGAATAGGGCGTTGTCTTTATCTACTCTCCGCACGATGTAGTTGGCGGATACCACGGTGATTAATCCTAGTACGGATTGCAGGAAACCGACAGCCGCACCGGAATTGATATCGCCGAGTTTGGTCAAGGCCCGGTAAATGTAAGTATCGATCACGTCCGTTGTTTCGAAGTTCATGCCGACGTTATTCGGAACAAAATAATGCAGCCCGAAATCGCCTCTGAAGATGTTTCCAAGGCCAAGGATAAACAGGATGATGACTAAGGGCTTGAGCAGAGGAAGCGTAATACGAAGCATCATTTGGATACGGGTGGCCCCGTCGAGCTTAGCTGCTTCGTAATAGTCGCTGTTAATGCCGGTTATGCCCGCATAGTAAACAAGGGTTGAGAATCCTACGCCTTTCCAGATGGAAACCAGCGGCAGGATGAATAACCAGGGTGCTGTTTCGAAATACCAGTTGTGGGGCTCCATGCCGATTTTTTGAAGTAAACTGTTCAAGAATCCGTTCTCGTGGTCTAAAAAAGAGTTAGCGATATAACCGACAAGCACGAAAGAAATAAAGAAGGGCAGGAACATCGTAGTTTGATAAATCTTGATCATTCTTCCTGTCAGCTCGTTCAGCAGTAAGGCGAACACCAGGGCCGTGATCGTTCCGAGAATGATGTACGCAAAATTGTAAGCCAACGTATTGCGAATGACCCGGATGGCATCTTGTGATTTAAATAAAAATTCGAAATTGCTGAAGCCGACCCATTTACTTCCGAAGATGCCTTGATCGTACCTGTAGAATTTAAAGGCCAGGATCAGCCCGACCATCGGAATGTAAGCAATCACGAATTTGAACAGGATGCCGGGCAGTGCAAGCAGCAACAGCTCACGGTTCTTTCGCAAATGCCTTATTTCTCTTCCAATCCAGGAGACGGGGGCGGGTCTTGATGCCTTAGCTGGTGTGTCTCCGGTTTTCCGCGATATCGCGGAGTCTGTCTTGCTCATATCCATCTCCTCCATCTTTTCCTCAAGCTTACAGGATCATCATGGCACATCCGCTTTTATGTGCATACAGCGGGAATAAGGGATTCCTGTTGACGGGATTATGATTTTTATGGATTCATGTTCCAGTGCAGCTTTCCGAAAGAGGAGGCAGTCTTTGTTAGGGTTTATGCAGGTAAACGAAGATTTCACAGTTGCACCATGATCCATTAACATTATCAGCAGTAGCGCGGCAAGCCTCTTTTTGACACGATAGAACCAGCAAATCAAAGGGGGCGAATCCATGGAAGGAACTAAAGAAAAGAATGGTATCCAGTTTTACGTTAGTGTTCATGATGGGGACGATGCGGGTACCGGCAGCTCACGAAATCCCTTCCGTACGATACAAGCTGCGCAGGCAGCGGTGCGGGAAGTCATCCTGAGCGGGTACACGGGCGAGATAACAGTTTATCTCCGGGGAGGCAGCTATGAACTGATGGAGCCTTTGCGGTTCGGAACAGGTGATGCAGGGGGGGAACAGTGCCGGGTTACTTATCGAAACGCAAGCGGGGAAAGGCCGGTATTGCTGGGAGGCATCGTACTTAAGCAGTGGGAGCCATGGCAGGAAGGAATCTGGCGGACGCCCGTGCCCTCTTCGGTACGGTTCCAGACGTTGTACGCGAACGGGGAGCGGGTTGTGAAAGCAAGACTGCCTGCTCACGGTTATTTCACTTCGAATGCTGCGGAGGGAAAAGAGGATCTTGAGGGCATGGGCTTCCGGAAAGAGGATGTTCCGGATCATGTTGACCCCGCAGGCCTTCAGGTCTTCGTATGGCCGGGGAGAGGGGAATGGAATTGGTTCTCCGAAACCATTCCCGTTCGCAAGCTGGATTATGTTAGGCGGTATATAGAGTTTGAGCGTCCGGCCACCTGGGAGATCGGCGAGGGTTCCCGATACTATTTGCAGGGGTCACTGGCATTTCTGCGGGAACCCGGCCAATTCTATTTGAATGAAGCTGAGGGCATGTTGCACTACCGGCCTATGAGTGGAACACCGGATGAGCAGACAGTCGTTGCCCCTGTTATAACGCGTTTGATTGACATTCAGGGAGATTCTGTGGATCGGCGGGTGGCCGGACTTGCGTTTCGCGGACTCACTTTAGCCTGTACGGATTTCTATGAGGATCATAGGATGATGCGCAGTGAGCCGGGAATGGATAATGCCGAACCGGGTGAAAACCGCCATGGCTTGATCTACATCCGTAATGCCTCGGATATTGATATCAGTTCCTGCACCATTCGGGAGTCCGGAACCTGCGGCATCTTTTTAGACCGCTGCGCCGAGCGAATCACCATTGTAAATAATCATATAGAAAGAATCGGCTATACGGGAGTGTACGCATCGGGTTACGCTCCGGGGGAGGGAGATTTCAAGGGAACGGATTCCCCTTATGTTAATAAAGGGCATTTGATTACAAACAACGTAATTGAACACGGAGGAGAACTTGTCGGTCATGGCAGCGGAATCGTGCTGTATCAATGCGGGGAATGCGACATCTCCCATAATCGCATTGCGCATATGCCCCGTTACGGCATTTCCTTGAAAGGCTTAAGGTACCGGGTGATGCCCGATCAAATGTGGGGTGTGCCCGTAACGTGGGAGAATCACTGGGACTTTCTGTTCACGAGACAGAACCGCATCCGGCATAACGACATCTCGGACGTAATGACTGACAGCCAAGACGGAGGAATGATCGAATCTTGGGGAATCGGCCGCGGAAACCGGATTATAGGCAACCGCCTGCACCATAGCGGGATCCACTTCTCCTTCGGGTTTGGCATTTACCTCGACGACGCCTCGGATGACGTTGAAGTGACGCATAATGTACTCGACCATTTATACAGCACAAATAACGGGAAGTTATGGATGGCGATTTTCTCCAAGGGGATCGGTAACCGTATTGTGAATAACCTGATGGTCGATAACCCGGACGCCGTTTGTGCCATGGGCTCACAGGAGATGGCCGGGGAGGCTGCCCGTGATATTGTGGTGGAGAGGAACATCGTCTCGAATTCCGGGCACCTGTATTGCTTTGTCAACTGGAGTCCTGACCGGTTCTTGCAGGCCGATCACAACTTGTTCTGGCGCAGCGGGGAACCCTGCAGGGTGGCAGGAAAGCTGCCGGCGGAGCCCGCGGGGCTCAATGCGGTCTGGGGTAACGAATACGAATGGCAAACCTGGCGAGCTCTGCTCGACGGCAAGTATGACGCTCATACCTTGTTTGCTCCGCCAGGCTTTGTGAATAGCCAAGTCGGCGATTATCGGCTTCTGCCCGATTCGCCCGCCTGCCGTTTGGGCTGGGTACCTATTGATTTCTCTTTATTCGGTCCTCAGATCAGCGTATGAAATCAGGTCCCAAAACAGAGGAAAGCCCCGTGAGGCGCGATACCATCGCTCCCCACGGGGCTTTTGTTATGATTTAATTTTATACCGACTGCTTGCTTTCAGCGATGATCTGGCGCAGGACGGTCTGCAGGATACCGCCGTTGCGGTAGTAGTCTACATCCACCATGCTGTCCAGACGGACAATCGCGTCAAAGTCGAATGTGCTGCCGTCTTGGCGGGTTGCCGTCACTTTGACGTTTTGGCCCGGTTGAACGGAGTTATCCAGTCCTTTGATTTCGAAGGTTTCGGTACCTGTAATCCCCAGCGTCTTCCATCCCATACCTTCATGGAATTGAAGAGGAAGGACACCCATACCTACCAGGTTGCTGCGGTGAATCCGCTCGAAGCTCTCAGCGATAACCGCTTTGACGCCCAGAAGGAACGTACCTTTTGCCGCCCAGTCACGGGAGCTTCCCGTACCGTATTCTTTACCGGCGATGACAACCAGGTTCGTGCCTTGATCCTGATACTTCATGGAAGCATCGTAGATCGACATCACTTCGCCTGTAGGCAAGTAAGTCGTTACGCCGCCCTCAGTGCCTGGAGCCACTTGGTTACGGATACGGATGTTAGCGAACGTACCGCGCATCATGACTTCATGGTTACCGCGGCGGGAGCCGTAGGAGTTGAAGTCTTCTTTCTTCACGCCATGCTCGATCAGGTAACGGCCGGCAGGGCTGTCAGCCTTGATGTTACCGGCAGGAGAGATGTGGTCTGTCGTTACGGAATCGCCCATCATAGCCAATGCCTTCGCAGCTGCCACGTCTTTAATGTCGTCCAGCTCAGGAGCCAGGTCAGCGAAGAACGGAGGCTCTTGGATGTAAGTGGACAGTTTATCCCACTCGTACAGCTCGCCTTCCGGTACAGGGATCGCGTTCCAACGCTCGTTAGCGTTGAAGACGTTGCTGTACTTCGCACGGAACGATTCAGGGCTCATACCGATAGAAATCGCTTCTTTAATTTCCTCGGAAGTCGGCCAGATGTCTTTCAGGTACACAGGCTGGTTGCTTTGATCGTAACCGATCGGATCGTTCGCCAGGTCGATGTTCACCGTACCGGCAAGCGCATAAGCAACAACCAGCGGAGGAGATGCCAGGTAGTTCGCTTTGACCTGAGCGTGAACGCGGCCTTCGAAGTTACGGTTACCGCTCAATACAGCGGCAACAGTCATATCGTTGTCAGCGATCGCTTGGCTTACTTCATCCGGAAGCGGACCGGAGTTACCGATACATGTCGCACAGCCGTAACCCGCTACATAGAAGCCCAGCTCTTCCAAAGGTCTCATCAGGTCCGTCTTGTCTAGGTAATCCGCAACAATCAGGGAGCCTGGAGTCAAGCTTGTTTTTACGTAACCAGGAACTTTCAGGCCGCGCTCAACCGCCTTCTTCGCTACAAGGCCTGCACCCAGCATAACGGAAGGGTTGGAAGTGTTCGTACAGGAAGTGATGGCCGCAATCACGACTGCGCCTGTTCCCATCTTGGATACGTCGCCGCGAGGGTGCTTCACTTGTACCTTTTCTTCGATCTTCTCATCGGACAAGCCGTAGCCGCCTTTGTCGATCGGAGTACGGATAATGGAGTCCCAAGCTTCTTTCATATTCGTCAATTCTACACGGTCTTGAGGACGCTTCGGACCTGCAAGGCTCGGTACAATCGTGGAAAGGTCAAGTTCAAGCGAATCGGAATAAACCGGTTCAGGGGAGTTCTCATCACGGAACATGCCTTGAGCTTTGTAGTAAGCTTCCACCAGTGCCACTTGCTCGTCGGAACGGCCGGTTTGCTTCAGGTATTCCAGCGTTTCGCCGTCTACCGGGAAAATACCGATCGTAGCGCCGTACTCAGGAGCCATGTTGGCAACCGTAGCGCGGTCCGCCAGGCTCAGGCAATCAAGTCCCGGTCCATAGAATTCTACGAATTTGCCTACAACGCCCTTCTTACGAAGGATTTGAGTTACTGTCAATGCCAAGTCAGTCGCCGTAGCGCCTTCGCTTAGCTGGCCTTTAAATTTAAAACCGATGACCTCAGGGGTTACAAAATAAAGCGGCTGCCCCAGCATCCCGGCTTCCGCCTCGATACCGCCGACGCCCCAGCCTACGATTCCCAAACCGTTGATCATGGTAGTGTGGGAGTCCGTACCTACCAGAGAGTCCGGATATACTTCGGTTTCGCCTTCCACTGTCTTCGTGGCTGCAACGGAAGCTAGGTATTCCAAGTTTACTTGGTGAACGATACCTGTAGCCGGAGGAACAGCGCGGAAGTTATCGAACGCCGTTTGCGCCCAGCGAAGGAAGCGGTAACGTTCATTGTTCCGTTCGAATTCTACGTTCATGTTGTATTCAAGGGATTGCGGGGTACCGAACGCGTCTACCATTACGGAGTGGTCGATAACCAGGTCAACCGGAACAAGCGGGTTGATCCGTTTCGGGTCTCCGCCAGCGCGCTTCATGGTGTCGCGCATAGCAGCCAAGTCAACAACTACCGGTACGCCGGTGAAATCCTGAAGCACGATACGTGCAGGGATGAAAGGGATCTCCTTGTTGTGGTCGCGGCCTTCAGCCCAGTTCGCAAGCAGCTTTACATGGTCGTTCGTAATCGCTCTGCCGTCGAATTGGCGCACAGCGGCTTCAAGCAGCACTTTGATGGAGAACGGAAGCTTGGACACTTGGCCCAGGCCCTTTTCTTCCAATCCTTGCAGGCGGAAGTACTGGTATTGCTTACCCCCTACCTCAAGGGATGTCCGTACAGAAAAATGATCTTTTCTTGGCATCAATAACGGCCTCCTGTTTTTTAAAATGGATCCATCGGTTTCATTCTGTGAAACGCGATTTCAAAATAACATCTACCTTAAGTATACCTTCATCCTCTGCCTTAGTAAAGTCCATATTTAACTCATTTTTGCCCATTCCGTTTCATATATTTGAAAGCAGTTATCGGCACGGCGCGGAAAGGTTAACCTCGTTAATTATAACAGAAACTTAGGGGAGGGGCCTCATGAAGGAAGATTGGAAGAAAGCGCTGTTTTCCTATGTTCAAAGACAAAACCGTTCAGAGCTGGAGTACTCGGTGCTTCCGCTGCTTCCGCTTGTTCGTGACGGGTCTGTGGTTAAGCGCGGATCGGAACGGCTTAAGGAGCTGTCGCGTTATCACCGGGACAGGAGAATCCGGATTCAACGCAAGGAAACCCGGGCGTCGATCGAATCCATGTCTGCTTCGGGAAAAGAGCTTCGGGTAGACCTAAAGCTTCAGAGAAAAATTGTTTATATGCATCGAAACAAGGAACGCACCGAGCAGCGGATTGAGCGGGAGAGAATCTTTCTTAGCAAGTCAGACGGCAGGTACGAAGTGACGCTTATAGAGACCGCCGCCGGAGAGAGGGAAGCTGCTGCGGCCGGCCAGCCCCTGCACGGGAAAGATGACGCTGCCGCAAGCACAGCTCGGCCTGCCGCTTCCTTGCCGTACCTAAACTATGCCGCTTTGGAGCGGGATAAACCGGAGAGGGCGCCAATTCCGTATGACAGGGAAGCAGCCGCCCTGTATGCAGATACGCATTGGGAGAATGCGAGTCCTAATTTTTTAAAATTCGAGGTCGATTGTACCAATTTCGTCTCCCAGTGTCTCTTTGCAGGCGGGGCGCCTATGAATTATACTGGTACAAGAGGTTCGGGCTGGTGGTATAAAGGACGCATGAACGGACAGGAGTTATGGAGTTACAGTTGGGCGGTGGCGCACAGCCTCCAGCTGTTTTTAGGCAATGGCGGAAAGAGCGGAGGGCTGGCAGGCACCCGTGTGGAGTCGCCTGCAGAGCTGCAGATCGGCGACGTAATTTTCTACGACTGGGAAGGCGACGGCCGGTTTTCGCACAGCACGTTCGTAGCGGCTCTGGATGCGGACGGCATGCCCCTTGTGAATGCCCATACCGTTGAGAGCAAGCACCGTTACTGGGATTACCGCGACTCTTATGCCTGGACGGAGAACACTCAATATCGTTTTTTTCATATTCATGATTTCTTTTAACAGTGAAGCGTTTAATGGGATGAAGAGAAGCAGGATGCAAGAACTTCGCCTTTCTTATTGGCGAGTAAACCTACATCTTAACTCGGTCGCTCAGCTTCGAAATGCCTCGATAGAGGTTTATCTCATTCATTCAGATGGAGGTTCCAATGGGGAGAAAATTGAAGGTCGGATTAATTTACGGCGGAAAGTCCGGAGAACACGAGGTTTCACTGCAAACGGCACTGGCCGTCATCAAAGCGTTTGACCTTTCCAAATACGACATCGTTCCGTTCTATATAACTAAACAAGGCGAGTGGAGAACGGGACCGCAGCTGACAGCGCCTGCGGAGAATGCGGCCCAGCTCCAGTTTGACACGGCAGCCCCGCAGGGAAGCACGCTTCCTATCCCGTCGCTGTTCCGCGACAGCTCTCCAGCGGTTGGAGGAGGCGCTGCGGCACCTTCCGTGGACGTGGTATTCCCGCTGCTGCACGGCACGTTTGGGGAAGACGGTACGATTCAAGGCCTTTTCGAAATGACGAACATTCCTTATGTCGGCGCAGGTGTACTCGCTTCTGCGGTGGGCATGGACAAAGTCATGATGAAGAAAGTGTTTGCCCAGGAACAGCTGCCCCAGGTGGTGTTCCGCCACTTTACAAGGAAGCAGTGGGAAAAGGACCGTCCGTTCTTCCTGATGGAGATCGAAGTGTCCGTCGGTTACCCATGCTTCGTGAAGCCTGCTAATCTTGGTTCGAGCGTTGGGATTTCCAAAGCGCGCAACCGGGATGAGTTCATCGAGGCGGTAGAATACGCGTTCCGGTATGACCGCAAAGTCATTGTGGAAGAGAATGTAGAGGCAAGGGAAATCGAAGTGAGCGTGCTTGGCAATGACGAGCCCCGGGCTTCGGTGCCGGGCGAGATCGTCCCGTCAAGTGAGTTTTACGATTATAAGGCTAAATATGTAGACGGCAAGTCCGCAATGATTATTCCGGCCGAAATTTCAGAAGAACTTTCTCTGAAACTGCAGGAGATGGCGCTCCGCGCTTACCAGGCCATCGATGGATCCGGCTTAACCCGTGTGGATTTCTTCGTACGCAAGTCCGATCAGCAGATATTTATTAACGAAGTGAACACGATGCCCGGCTTCACGCCGTTCAGCATGTATCCGCTCCTATGGAAAGAAACCGGAGTATCCTATCAGCAGCTTCTTGATACGCTGATCGACCTGGCGGTGCAAAGGCACGCGGAGAAACAAAAGATTAATTACGGAAACGAATAAGTTGCCATTATAAAAGAAAGCCGTCTGCCCGGTTCGGGTGAGACGGCTTTCTGGTTATTCTTTGGCATAAGGATAAAGGTGTTCGAGAACTCTGCGCTGGGTCTCATTTAATTGTACACCCGGCCGGATGCGCTTCACTTCCTTCTCAGCCTCGTCAAGGGAAGAGAACAATCCAAGTTCCAGCAGCGAACCTACAGCCACTGCGCCTGTACTGCCATATCCGGCCGCGCAGTGGAAGGCTACTTTTTTCTCATCTATATAGGCCGCCGTTACTTTTTGAATAGCTTCGGCGTAAGCTTCTTCCTGCCCGTTTTCAGGGGAATCGTTTTGCAGTGGAACATGGATGCGCTCGATTGGGCGTTCTGTTTCATCGGGCAGAGGTGCCCGAACCTCGGCTCGAAGATATCCAGTACCACATCGCAATGTTCGCTTTTCAGCATATCGGCAATATCCTCTGCACTGCCAATATAGATCCGGTCCTTTATAAGCGGTTGATATGACTTAGGATTGTTCGGCATGTAACCCTCCCGTGATCATGACTTGTCAAATCTCATAATGATCTTTGTTCCGCGGCTGCGGCGACAGCTGTTCAGGCTGCAAAACCCGGTCCAGGATTGCTTTTTCGTAATGAGAGAAACCGCTGTCCTTTTCTCTGGGGCGACTGAGCTGCACAGGAAGATCCAGTGCGACTGAGCCTTCCTCGATCAGAATAACACGATCAGCAAGAGCCACCGCTTCACTTACGTCATGGGTAACCAGAAGGGCCGTGAACCCCTGTTGGGTCCAAAGGCGCTCAATGAACCGCTGCATTTCAATCCGGGTCAGGGCATCGAGCGCTCCAAGCGGCTCATCCAGCAGCAGCAGCTTCGGCCGGCCAACCAGCGCTCTGGCTAAGGAGACACGCTGCCTTTGTCCGCCGGATAAGACGGAGGGCCATTCATGGGCCCGGTCCTCCAGGCCGACAAGTTTCAGCGCCTCCAGAGCTTGCTCATGAGCTTCCCGTTTCGAGTCTGCAGTAACCCCGATCTTCACGTTATCCAGCACTGATTTCCAAGGAAGCAGCCGGGCGTCTTGAAACATGACCCGTGCCAGAGGATGGATTCCCCGTACCGGTCTGCCGTCCAGCGCGAGCGTCCCTGCGGCCGCTTCCTCAAGTCCCGCAAGAAGGCGGAGCAAAGTGCTTTTTCCGCAGCCGCTCCGTCCGACGATGGCGACGAACTCTCCGCTTTGGACAGTAAGATTCAGGCCGTGCAGAACTTGTTTGGACCCGAAAGTTTTCGAGACGCCCTCCACATGGATGGCTGTACCGCGATCCGCACCATGCGCAGCCTGATGAGGTGCCGTCCGCACCGCCTCAACGGGCACGACTTGTGCCTCGCTGCCTAAATGGCCCTCGAGCTGCGGCTTTGTTTTCCGAAGTGGGGATGCCATTGCAGCCACCTCCTTTCGAGCAATTTAGCGGCAAGATCCGATAGTTTGCCCAATACGGCATAGACGAGTATGCTGAAGACTACTACATCCAATTGAAAAAATTCCCGTGCATTCATCGCCATATAGCCGATTCCTGCATCAGCGGAAATCGTTTCCGCTACAATTAGAGTGAGCCACATGATGCCAAGCGCGAACCGGAAACCGACGAGAATCGAAGGCAGGGCGCCGGGCAAAATGACTTTCCGGTACAACTCCAGCGGGCTCAGCCCATATACTTTGGCCATTTCGATAAGACCCGGATCTACCGAGCGGATGCCATGCAGTGTGTTCAGGTAGATGGGGAAAGCGACTCCCAGCGCTACTAGAAACAGCTTAGCCGGTTCTTCTATTCCAAACCATGCGATAACTAACGGGATCAAGGCCAGATGCGGAACGTTGCGGATCATCTGGATCGAGGAATCCGTCAGCTTTTCGGCAGCGGGGATCACTCCATTCAGCAAGCCGAGGACGAAGCCGATAGACCCGCCGATCAGGAACCCGACAAAAGCTCTGCCGGTACTGATTCCGATGGCATGTGCAAGCTCGCCGCTCAGAGTCAATTTCCAGCCTGCCTCAAATACGGCAACCGGAGTAGGAAGGACGCGTTCCGATATCCAGCCTGCTGCTCCAAGAGACTGCCATGCGAACAGAACGAAGACAGGGATCAGCCATGGAAGAGAGCCTTCCTTGAACGTGGACAGCCTTTTGCCTGACGATCTCATTGCCGCGCCTCCTTGGTCAGTGTACGGAAGCCTTAGGAGCAGGCCTCACATTATTTGCAATCAATTCGCCGAAGGGGCTGATGGAAGTCGGTCCATTGTGGGTTCGATGCTTCAGAGGCAGATGAGGAAACAGCAATTCGGCCACCCTGTAGGCTTCCTCCAGATGCGGGTATCCTGAGAAAATGAACGTTTCAATGCCCAAAGCTTCATATTCCTTCATCCGTGCCGCTACAGTAACGGGGTCACCGACCAAAGCGGTCCCCGCTCCCCCGCGCACCAGGCCGATGCCGGCCCACAGATTCGGGCTGATCTCCAATGTGGACCGGTCCCCGCGGTGCAGGCTAGACATCCGTTGTTGGCCGACGGAATCGAACCGGGCGAAAATCTTTTGCGCCTCTTCAATCGTGCGGTCATCCAGGTGTTGGATCAAGCGCTCGGCTGCTTCCCAAGCTTCCTCTTCCGTCTCCCGAACTATAATGTGCAGACGGATGCCGAAGCGGACGCTGCGTCCCTGTTTGTCAGCTTCCCGGCGGACAGCGGCAATCTTTTTCGCCACCTCCTGAGGAGGCTCGCCCCAGGTAAGGTAGACGTCCGTATGCTTCGCTGCCACGTCTATTGCTGCCGGAGAGGAGCCTCCAAACCATAGCGGAGGATAGGGCGACTGAATCGGCGGGTAGAGCACGCGGCCATCCTCAATCCGGATGTGGTCTCCCTCGAAGGTCACGGTTTCGCCCGCAAGTTCCTTGCGCCATACGTGAAGGAATTCATCGGTAAGCTCATATCGTTCATCATGCTCCAAAAATAGCCCGTCAGCAGCCAACTCCACCGGGTCCCCGCCGACAACTACGTTAATCAGCAGCCTCCCGCCCGAAAGGCGGTCGAAAGTAGAGGCCATTCTGGCCGCCAGTGTCGGAGACATCAGGCCAGGCCGGACCGCAACAAGAAACTTGAGATTCTTCGTGGAATGAATCAGCGAGGAGGCCGCGATCCAAGGATCTTCGCAAGAACTTCCCGTTGGGATCAGTACACCCTCAAAGCCCAGCTGATCGGCGGCTTGTGCAATTTGCTGCATATAATTGGCATCCACGGCCCGGGCCCCGCTGCTGGTTCCGAGGTATCTTCCGTCTCCGTGTGTTGGAATAAACCAGAATAAGTTCATATCGATCACTCCTTGGTCAAAATGGCTTCCTTAATGTTTACATCTTTCGGAATCAGTTCAAGCTTGCGGAACGTATCGGCAATTTGCTGTTGTGCCGCAATCAGTTTCTCATCGATCGGCTGGACGCCGTATTGTCTGCGCCCGGCAGCCAGTTCCAAGGAGGCTGTGTCAATACCGAGCTGCGGGGAAAGCTTCTCAGCCAGCTCTTTCGGATGATCCTTCGCCCATGCGTCGATCTTATCCGCCTCTTCCAGCAGGATCGCAGTCACTTCGGGATGTTTCTCTGCAAAAGAACGCTCAGCCAAGTAAAATTCGTGATTATCCACCACGTCTTTGCCGTCGGCGAGGAGCCGGGCGCCTGTGGCGGTTTGTGCCGCTGCAAGGAAAGGATCCCAGATGACCCATGCATCTACGCTGCCTTTTTCAAACGCTGCCCGCGCGTCGGCAGGAGCAAGAAACTTAGTTTCAATGTCGGAGTAGTTCACTCCGGCTTGTTCCAGAAGCTTGACCAGAAGGTAATGAACGTTCGAACCCTTGTTTAAAGCAACCTTCTTGCCTTTTAAGTCCGCCACGGATTGGATCGGCGAATTTTTAGGAACAAGAATGCCTTCGCTTGCAGGGCTCGCGGGTTCATGGGCCAAATACACTAACGGGGCCCCGGCAGCCTGCGCAAAAATGGGCGGAGCCTCACCCGTATGGCCGATATCGATACTGCCGACATTCAATGCTTCCAACAGTTGAGGACCGCCCGGAAATTCAGTCCATTCCACCTTGATGCCTTCCTTCGAGAGCCTTTTATCCAGTGCGCCGTCCGCTTTCAAAATATTAATGGTGCCGTATTTCTGATAACCGATGCGGACGGTGATATCCTTCTGCTCACCATTCGCTTCTGCTGCAGCATTGGCAGTGTTAGCGGGAGAGGCATTAGCCGGTTCTGTGTTGCCGCTGTCATTCCCTCCTCCGCAGCCGGATACCACCGCCAAAACCAAGGTAAGTGCAATTGCCGATAAGCGTTTCTTCATCCTTTTTCCCCCATTCTCCTAATTGGTTCCTCCGCCAGACAGTCATATAACCAAAGCAAAAGGCCCCCTTAACCCGCATAAAACGGGAAAAGGAGACCTCCGGTGGTCCGGTCGCGCCTTCTTATATGACTAATCCGATGGATTAAATAAGAATTATTTTCCATGATCTTAGCATTGAGACAAAAACATTGTCAAGAGTAAAAAATCTGCCGAAGGGCAAATTATGGATATCCTGGCGAAGTGACGGAGGAAATCAGAATGATCGTACGTTTCGGCTACGTAGCCATGTCCGCTGTTGTGAAGAACGCCTCACCCTCAAAAACAATGACCGCTACCGTGTTCAGCAGCATTACCGACCGGGAGGCGGCGGTCCGGAAACTGGAGCGGCTTGCAGGAGAGAACCTTCATAATTCGCTGCGCCTGCTGCGCCATAACCGGGCACATGATATTAAGCTGTACCGCTTTTCATCCAAGCTGGTGCCGCTCCTGGGCCATGAAATGCTCGAGGAGTGGGACCCGATTCCCGCGCTTACTCCTGCTTTTGCTGAGACCGGCGGTTATGCCAAAGAACATGGGATGCGGGTGTCGTTTCATCCCGATCATTTTACCGTGTTAAGCACGCCCAAAAAAGATATCCTGCGCAAGTCCCTGGCCGACCTGGATCGTCATGTAAGGATGCTGGAAGCGATGGGTTTGGACGAGTCCGCTATGTGCAACATTCATGTGGGCGGCTCCTACGGGAATAAAGAAGAGGCGGCCAAACGGTTTATCCGGAATTTTCAAACGATGGATGAACGGCTGGCCAGACGGATTACGCTTGAGAATGACGACAAAACATTCAACGCCCTGGAAACGCTGGCGATCTGCGAAGAGGTTCAGGTGCCGATGGTTTTGGACATTCACCACCATGCCGTAAACCATGAAGAAGATGCAGGGTACGGATTCTGGACACGTGTGCTGGACACATGGCGGAACAACAGGGCAGGGATCCCGATGGAGGACCTGCCTCCCAAAATTCACGTTTCCAGTCCCAAAAGTGAAAAAGATCCCCGCGGCCACGCCGACTATGTGGACAAGGAACAGCTTCTGGGTTTTTTGAGGGCGATCGCTCCGGAGACCGCCAAGCTGGATGTGATGATTGAAGCAAAGATGAAAGACGCCGCATTGTTCCGCTTGATGGAGGATTTGCGAGATACCGAGGGAATTCGACAGATAAACCAAGCATCCGTGGAAGTTTTCGCTTGAATTTGAGGCTCAAATGGGTTACGGTGGACAAGAAGAAACTGCAGGCAGACCTGTCTATTTTTCCGTATTGAAAGGAGCTTCCTTAGATGAGCCAATTGTTAGAAGGCAAGAATATTCTAGTTATGGGCGTTGCCAACGATCGCAGTATCGCTTGGGCGATTGCTCAATCCCTCGCTGCGCAAGGCGCGCGCCTGGTATTTACATACGAGAACGAACGCGTACAAGAACGCGTGAACAAACTGGCGGCAACGATCCCGGGATCCGAAGTGCTGCAGTGTAACGTTACGGTAGATGAGGAAATCGATGCGCTGGCGTCGCAGCTGAAGGAGCGCCTCGGCGTACTTCACGGCCTTGTGCACAGCATTGCCTTCGCGAAAGGCGAAGAGCTTGAGGGCATGTTCGTGGACACGTCCCGGGCAGGCTTTGCTCTTGCTCACGACATCAGCGCTTATTCCCTTGTTGCTGTAGCACAGCGCATGTATCCGCTGATGACCGAAGGCGGCAGCATCATGACGATGACCTACCTCGGTGCCGAGCGCGCGCTTCGCAACTACAACGTCATGGGCGTTGCCAAAGCGGCGTTGGAATCTTCCGTACGCTACCTTGCAGCTGACCTGGGACAATACAATGTACGTGTGAACGCCATTTCCGCAGGCCCGATTCGGACGCTTGCAGCTAAAGGCATTAAAGATTTCAATGCGATTTTGCGTGAAGTGGAACAGAAAGCTCCGCTTCGCCGCACAACCGAGACCGCCGAAGTAGGCGACACGGCTATGTTCCTGATGAGCCACTTGTCCCGCGGCATCACCGGCGAAGTGATCTATGTAGACGGCGGCTATAACATCGTCGGCATCTAATCCTTCGGCCGGATTGTAAATAACGCATGACTACCGTGCTGGGCGTGGGGTCATGCGTTTTTTGCCGTATCCAAGGCACAATAACATTACACTAATTAAGAACAAGGCGGAGTTCGCATGAAAGAATCGATATTGGTGACCGGCGCGGCCGGATTTATAGGAATGCATGTCAGCAAACTGCTGCTGGAACAAGGATACCAAGTAACCGGAATCGATAACATGAACGATTATTACGATCCCGGACTGAAAGAGGCGAGACTTCAACAGCTGGAGGGATATTCAGGTTTTGCCTTCCATGTCCTCTCTATGGAGCAGGAGTACGACATGATACAACTGTTCCGAAAGAACCATTTTGACTATGTTGTGCATTTGGCGGCACAGGCGGGCGTAAGATACAGTCTAGAGGAGCCTAGAGCTTATGTTCAAAGCAACGTGTCAGGGTTTCTAAATATGCTGGAAGCCTGCCGGCATTATCCTGTGAAGCACCTGGTCTACGCTTCTTCGAGCTCCGTTTATGGGGCGAACGAGCGGATGCCTTTTTCGGTGCATGACGGAGCTGACCATCCGCTTAGCTTATATGCCGCAACTAAGCTCGCAAATGAGGCGATGGCGCACTCCTACAGTCATTTGTACGGAATTTCGACTACGGGGCTCAGGTTCTTTACGGTTTACGGACCTTGGGGCCGCCCTGACATGGCTGCCTTCAAATTTGTGCGCAGTATTTTGGAGGGGAAACCGATTGAAGTCTACAATGAAGGACGGATGAAGCGTGACTTCACCTATATTGACGACATTGCCGACGGCGTGGTGCGCGTGCTGTTCCAGCCAGCTGAGGGCAACCCGGCCTGGAACGGATTGCAGCCCGATCCCGCAACCTCGCGCGCGCCTTACCGCCTGTATAATATCGGAAACCATGAACCGGTCTCGCTTCTTCGTTTCATAGAGTATATTGAGCAGGCATTGGGAATAACGGCGGAAAAGAAGTATATGCCTCTACAGGACGGCGATGTTATAGAAACGTATGCCGACATGGAGGATTTACGGCGTGATGCCGGGTTTACGGCGAGCACCCCGGTGGAGGAAGGCGTTCGTCGATTCGTAGATTGGTACAAAACCTTTTATGATGTAAAGTAATCATCATTTTTTAAGTGAAAGAAGGCTTCCTAGTGCTGACAATCGTAATTCTGCTGCTGATCGGTTTGGTTTCGGCCACGTTCGGCAGTATTGTAGGGCTGGGGGGAGGGATCATCACGGTGCCGGCCCTGATGTACTTAGGCCCTGTACTGATGGGTAGGGAGTATTCTGCAACAGAAGCTGTAGGAACTTCCTTAACCGTCTTGATCATTACCGCGTTATCCTCCTCTTTAACGTACATGAAGCAAAAGAAGATTGACTACAAAGGGGGATGGCTCTATTTTGCGGCAAGCGGCCCGGCTTCCATGCTGGGAGCTGCTTTGACCGGAGTGCTTAACCCCGACCGCTTTCAGCTCATCTTCGGTTTTTTCATGCTGGCGATGGCAGGACTGCTGATTGCAAGGGATTACATTAAACCTTTTCAAATCGATTGGAGTATCAAAAGGTCTTTTACAGACGCTCAAGGCCAGACTTATCATTACGGCTATACGATCTTGTCGGCTTTACTCCTCGGATTTCTGGTCGGACTCGTGTCCGGACTGTTCGGGATTGGCGGAGGTTCTCTATTTGTGCCGGTTATGGTCATTTTATTCGGGTATCCCGCCCATATTGCTACGGCTACTTCCATGTTCGTCATCTTTTTCTCGGCTATTTTAGGAAGCTCGGTACATATGTGGAACGGCGATGTGGATTGGATGAGTGTGGCCGCGCTTGCTCCGGGTGCCTGGATCGGGGGGAAGGCGGGTGCCTGGATCGCGGGAAAGTTGAGCGGAAAAGGGCTGCTTTGGCTGCTGAGAATCACGATGTTCGGGGTAGCAGTGAAAACGATCGCCGAAGGTTGGACGTAGACAAGCGGGGATTTCATAGAGAATAACGAAACGTTTAGCGTGAAATGACGTATATTTGTAGAGAGTTCAATCATAAAGGGGAGAGCGAGATGCCGGTAGAGAATACAGCTGAACAGCCTTATGTGGTAGGAAGCAAGAGCTTTACTGCCGTTGCCGTCAACTGTGCCGCGAAAGCGGGGGAATGGATCAAGATCAAGCTGGGCACGCACACCAGTTTAAATACAAAATATTCGCGTCAGGACCTGGTAACCGAGATGGACAAAGGAGCCGAAGCGCTCATCCGGAAGCTCGTACATACACACTTTCCGGACCATGCATTTCTAGGGGAAGAAGGCGTGGAGCCCGGCCCGGAAGCGTCGGCCCAAGCCCTTCGGAACGTTCAGGACGCGGAATACCTATGGATCGTGGATCCGATCGACGGGACAACGAATTATGTGCATCAGTTTCCTTTTTATTCGGTATCCATTGCTTTGGCGTATAAAGGGGAAGTGATTGTCGGCGTCGTCTATGATCCTTCCAGAGATGAGTTATTCGTTGCTGAAAAAGGAAAAGGAGCTTACTTGCGGAACCGTAAGCTATCCGTAGCGGAAGAAGAGGTGCTCAGCGACAGTCTGGTAGCCACGGGCTTTCCCGCGGATCCCATCGTTGCCTACCCGGCTAACATGGCGCAGCTTCAGGCGGTAGCTCCCAAAGTCCGCAACATCCGGGCAGGCGGCTCCGCAGCCCTTCATTTGGCTTATATCGCTGCTGGCCGGCTGAGCGGATTCTGGGAAATGAACTTGAGTTCCTGGGACTTGGCTGCAGGCTCGCTGTTGATTCAAGAGGCGGGCGGCAGGCTGTCGGATATTAACGGTGAGCCGTATCATTTGGGCGTCCGTAACATTTTGGCAACCAACGGAAAGATTCATGAAGAGCTTAAGGACACGTTGTTGTCTGCCGGGGGCGTCTGATTTCTCTCCATAATCTAGTTTACCTATGCAATGCAAATAGGCTATCCTGATACGGGGGCCTATTTTTTTGCGCCCTATTACATTTGCATCTGGAGTTGAATGGCATCATGAATAAGACTGATTTGTCTGCATCACGATCGGCGCCGAAGCCGCTTCTGATCGTGTTGATTCTGGTCATAGGGATTGTGGCGATTTCATTTTCTTCCATTTTCATCAAATGGACGGCCGCTCCTGTGGCGATTGCAGCTATGTGGCGGCTCTGGATCACGAATGCGCTGCTGTTTCCTTTTGCGTGGCGTTCCCGCCGGGAACTGAAAGGACTGACTGGCCGTGATTGGACCATGCTTTTTGGATCGGGTGCGGCGTTAGGGCTTCATTTTCTGTTTTGGATGGAATCGTTGAGGTATACATCAGTGGCGAGCTCGACGGCATTGCTTGCTTTGGAACCCGTGCTGGTCATGATCGGTTCCTTGTGGGTATTCAAGCAGCGAACGGATGGACGCCGTTTGGCCAGTATGGGGATTGCCGTGCTGGGTGCCATTGCCATAGGCTGGGGCGACTTCGGATTGTCTGCCCGGGCTCTTCAAGGGGACCTGTTGTCTTTGATCGGTACTGCCGCGGTGGCATTCCATATGCTGTTTGGACAAAGCATGCGCGGAAAGATGTCCGCCGTAACCTACAGCTCGGCCGTATTCTTCATTGCAGGAGGCGTGTTGGCCGCGTACAGTGCGTTTCGCGGATTTTCCTTTGTTGCGTACAGCGCTCAAGATTGGACCATGTTCGGCCTGTTAGCGGTCGTGCCGACGATCCTGGGGCATTACCTGTTTAATTGGCTGTTAAAATACATGCACGCCACGTCGGTATCCATGGCGGTGCTTGGCGAGCCGCTCGGCTCCACCTTGCTGGCCTTTTTTCTGCTTGGGGAAGTCGTTACGCCGGTGCAGTTTTTCGCAGGGGCGCTGCTGATCGGCGGCGTGTGGATGTTTATCCGGCGGGAGCGGAAGGAAGAGGCGCCTGAGGCGCCGGCGGCCGTTGCGGAGCCGGTTTCTTAGGGGGAAGTCATGCCCGTTTGTGACGGGAACCCTGACGGTACTGGCTTTCAGCGAAAGAGATAAACCGTCGGGACATCGTAGAGCAGGGGGACACTCCCTGCCTACCATCCACTAACCCAGACATATCATCAACACACGCCAACCACATGTACTCTACTGATCAAAGAATGGAGGAGAATGGTTTGCCGGATCATGATCAGATTTATGCCGAGGAAGCGGCCCGCTATGAGCTGTTAATTTCGCGGGAGGACAAAGATGGTAACATTTTGCGGACGCTAAAAGAAATATGCTCCTTTCAAGGAAAACACCTCGTTGACATGGGAGCGGGAACGGGAAGGCTCAGCTGCCTGCTGGCGGCGGAAGGGGCTTCGGTGACAGCAACAGACGCCTCTGCGGCGATGCTGGAAGTGCTCGCAGGGAGGCTGACGGACATGGAGGCCGGTACGTGGAGGACAGCGGTGGCCGACCATAGGGAGCTGCCGGTTGCGGATGCGTCCGCCGACGTGTTAACGGCAGGCTGGACGGTGTGTTATTTGGCTTCATCGAACAACCCGGACTGGGAGGCCGACCTGGCCGCCGCGGTGGGGGAGATGAAGCGGGTTGTCCGTCCGGGAGGCACGGTGATCGTGCTCGAGACGCTGGGTACCGGCCACGAGGCGCCAGCCGGACCGGATTTCCTGCAGCCGTATTATGCGGCTTTGCAGGAACGGTACGGATTCACGCACACGTGGATCCGTACCGACTACGAGTTCGCATCCGCGGAGGAGGCGGAGTCGTTGTCGCGTTTCTTCTTCGGGGACGAACTGGCAGAACGCGTCCGCGCCTCAGGCTCCCGCATTCTGCCGGAATGCACTGGCGTATGGTGGCTGCAGGTGTAGTATCTAGTCCTGAGCACGCCACCGCGGAGGTAGAGTAAGAATGTAACGCCCAAAAGTATGTTACACGCGCACCGGACCCACTGTAACGCCCAAAAGTACCGCTGCACGCGCATCGGCCCCCGTCTAACGCCCAAAAGTACCGTTACACGCGTACCGGACCCACTGTAACGCCCAAAAGTACCGTTACACGTGCACCGGACCCACTGTAACGCCCAAAAGTACCGCTGCACGCGCATCGGGTACCTTTCGGCGCTGCCCGACACACAAAAAAAAAGAACCTCGGCTAAGCCGAAGGTTCTTTTTTGGCATTTATCCCCGCATCCCCGCAAAAGCCCGGTCCACGGCTTCCAGCGTGGCTGCGATGTCAGCATCCGTGTGGGCAGTGGTCAGGAACCATGCCTCGTACTTGGACGGCGCCAAGCAGACGCCCTGCTCCAGCATCGCGCGGAAAAACTGCGCGAACTGCTCGCTATCGGAGCTCTGCGCCTCCTCATAGTTGGTGACCGGATGACCGCAAAAATGCGTCGAGAACGCACCGCCGATACGGTTCACCGTCAGAGGCATCCCGGACCGCGCAGCAGACGCCGCGAGGCCGTCCGCCAAGCGCGCAGCGAGCTGCTCGAGGCGCGCATATACGCCCGGCTGCTGCAGCACCTCCAGGCAGGCGATGCCTGCCGAGATGGAGGCCGGGTTCCCTGCCATCGTTCCCGCCTGGTAGGCGGGGCCAAGCGGGGCAACCTGCTCCATCACATGCTTGCGGCCGCCGTAAGCGCCGATCGGCAGCCCGCCGCCGATGATCTTGCCGAGCGCGGTCAAGTCCGGCTCGATCGCGGCATGATCAGGGAACGCCGCGTAGGTCTGGGTTGAGCCGTAATGGAAGCGGAAGGCGCTGATTACCTCGTCGTAGATGACGAGTGCGCCATATTCGCGAGTGACCCGGCACAACCCCTCGAGGAAGCCGTCGTGCGGCATCACCATGCCGAAGTTGCCGACAATCGGCTCGACCATGACCGCCGCGACGTCGTCGCCCCAGCGTTCCAGCGCCGCCCGCAGCGAATCCAGGTCATTGAACGGTACCGTGATGACCTCTTGCGCGATGCTTGGCGGAATCCCGGCGCTGTCCGGAATGCCCAGTGTGGACGGACCGGAGCCTGCCGCCACCAGCACAAGGTCGGAATGCCCGTGATAGCATCCCGCAAATTTAATAATCTTGTTGCGCTTAGTAAAGGCCCGCGCAACACGGATCGTCGTCATTACCGCCTCCGTGCCGGAGTTCACAAACCGGACTTTATCCATCGAAGGAATCGCTTCCTTCAGCATACGTGCGAACACGACTTCATTTTCTGTCGGCGTACCATACAACGTGCCGTTCTGAGCCGCTCTCACGATCGCTTCCGTTACATGCGGATGGGCATGACCTGTTATAATCGGACCGTATGCAGCCAGGTAATCAATATATTTGTTGCCGTCCACATCCCAGAAATACGCACCCTCAGCACGTTTCATAAATACGGGAGCACCGCCGCCCACTGCCTTGAACGAGCGGGAAGGGGAGTTGACGCCCCCGACGATATGCTCCAAAGCATCTTTATACAACAGTTCCGATTGAACTCTACTCAAACTACAACATCCTTTCATCATTACAACGTAAACCAGCCTCTCCCATTGTACCAAAAACAAAGAGCTTCTCCCAATGGAAGAAGCTCTCACAACTAACCTACTCCGTCAAACTCTCATCCGCCGCAGTCTCCTGAACGTCAGCATTGCCGGCCGAATCAGCGGAAGCATCCGACTCCCCCGAACTAGCCGATTCCCCCGAATTACCCGACTGCCCTGCATTACCGGAATCCCCTGAACTCCCGGAGTCGCCGCCGGTCGTTCCGTCTCCCGCCGGTGCATCCGCTGCCTGGAACAGCTCCTGGACATAAACCCGCAGCTTCTCCTCGTCCGCGCGAAGCACCGATGCGCCGCCAACCCGGTCGCTGTAGATCAGCTCCTTCGGAGGGATCTGCACCGTCTTCACGCCGGAGGCCTTACTTTCATAACCGAGGCTGGCGAGTTTCAGCATATCCGTTACGGACAGGTTCGTCTCGATATACGGGCTGACGCTGTTCAGAATGGCCGGCAGCTTCAGCAGGGAGGTAGTGGACTGCAGCTTATCGGCTACCGCCTTCATGAAATTCCTCTGCCGTTCCGTACGGGTGAAGTCGGAAAGGGCATCATGCCGGAAACGCACGTATTGCAGCGCCTTTTTGCCGTCCAGATGCTGCATGCCCTTTTTCAAATCGATATCATATACATGATCGTCAGCCGCGTCGACATAATGCATATCCTTCTCGACCTCAAAATCGATGCCGCCGATCGAATCAATCAAAGCAATAAACCCTTGAAAATCGGTGTACACATAATATTGAATGGGAATTCCCAGATAATCGCTCACGGTCTTCATCGAGAGCTCAGGTCCGCCCAGGCTCAATGCAGCATTGATACGATTATCCCTATATCCCGGAATATCTACATAGGTATCGCGGAGAATAGAAAACAAATGCGCTTTATGCGTAACGGGGTCGAGGGAAGCCACCATAATAGAGTCCGATCGAGGCGTCTCGTTCTGGCGGAGCCCGCGCTCATCTCCGCCAAGCAGCAGAATGTTCACGCGCTCCTTACCCTCCCACTTGGGAGGTTCCTGTTCCTTCACCGGAGTGAAGTTGCCGAAGCGGGACTTGTCTGGCGCCTTGCTGAAATTGTTTGCTGCATTATAAATGCCGTAGGCATAGTATCCAACCCAAGCAACGATAGCTAAGGACACGATACTTAGCGTCCATTTCCACTTACGGTTCATATGATCTACCCTTTCCTTGATGTTCCCTCGGTTACCCTGTAAAATATTTAAGTCATCATAACATTATACTAGGAAAAAAAAGTATTTTCCATAGAATTACGGCAGGAACTGTCGAATATTGGAGGTGTATGCCGTTCTATGTTTGCCATAGATGTGCAGGATTTACGCAAAGAATTCAAGATTCAAAAAAACCGGGAGGGCGTAACCGGCGCTCTTAAAGATTTATTCCGGAGGGAATATACTCATGTCACTGCGGTAAAAGATATCTCATTCCAAATACCCAAAGGGGAAATCTGCGGATATATCGGCGAGAACGGGGCAGGCAAGTCGACGACGATCAAAATGCTCACAGGCATCCTCGTCCCGACCGCCGGCCATATCAAGGTAAACGGCTTTGTACCGCACCAGGAAAGAGAGAAGTTCGTGCAGGGGATCGGCGTCGTGTTCGGCCAGAGAAGCCAGTTGTGGTGGGATATCGGCGTCATCGAATCGTTCCAGCTGCTGCGCAAAGTATACAAGGTCGGTGAAAAAGAGTTCAAGCTTCGGCTGGACGAGCTGGTCGAGCGCCTGCAGTTAAACGAATTGCTCAACCGCCCGGTACGCAAGTTAAGTCTTGGGCAGCGGATGCGCTGCGAGCTGGCAGCCTCGCTCATCCACAATCCGGAAATCCTGTTTCTGGACGAGCCTACGATCGGCCTGGATATCGTGGTGAAAACGGAGATCCGGGATTTTCTGAAATCCCTGAACCAGCGGTATGAAACCACTATTTTGCTCACGACCCACGATTTGCAGGATATAGAAGCTCTATGCTCTAGAGTTATTATGCTCGACGACGGCCAAATCATTTATGACGGCGGCTTGGAGGAAATGAAAGAGAAGTGGGGCAAGGGGAAAGAGGTCCAGTTTCAGTTCGCTGACAGGCATGATATCACGAAACTCCGCTTACTGACGGCCGGCCTTCCCGTAGAATGGTCCGAAGAGAACGAGGTTACGGCAAAAGTCTGGATCCCGCTGGACGTGAATGTGTCCGATGTGCTCAGCAGAGTGGTAGGATCGACCGAAATCCGGGATATCAAAATCTTTGAAACCAACACCGATGATATTGTGCGCGAAATCTACAAAACCGGGTCAGCGGGTGAAGCCGTCCATGTTTAGCGCTTATTTCGACTTTATCCGGATCCGCTTCCTGATGATGCTTGCCTATAGGGTGAATTATTACTCAGGGATCGCTATTTACGCCATTAATATCGGGGCCTATTACTTCCTGTGGAAGGCGATATACGGAGCGCAGGCGGAGCTTGGCGGCATGACCGTGACGATGATGACGACTTACGTTGCGGTTTCCTGGATGGCGCGGGCGTTCTATTTCAACAACCTGGACAGGGAGATCGCCAATGACATCCGCGACGGTAGCGTAGCCATTCAATTCATCAGGCCGTACAACTATCTTTTGGTCAAAATGATGCAAGGATTCGGCGAAGGCATCTTCCGCTTCCTGTTGTTTATGATTCCGGGCATGCTGATCGTGACGCTTTTATTTCCGGTGCGTCTGCCGACCGATCCAGGCACATGGGCCGTATTTCTGGTCATGTTATTTTTTAGCTTCCTGATCAATTCGCAAATTAACATTTTAACGGGCTTATTCGCTTTTTTCGTGGAAAATAATGAGGGCATGATGCGGATGAAGCGGGTCATCGTAGATCTTTTCTCCGGCTTGGTCGTTCCTATTTCCTTCTTCCCGGGCTGGTTCCGGCCCTTGATGGACTGGCTTCCTTTCCAAGCGATAACGTACCTGCCGGGTTCTGTCTTCACAGGCAAAACCACCGGCTCCGCGGTCCTGCAGGTCCTTGGCGTACAGATCGTCTGGTTCGCTGTGCTGATCGTGCCGATCGCCCTGGTGTGGCGCGCCGCCAGAAACCGTTTGTTCGTGCAGGGAGGCTGATTCAATGTTCTATATGAGACTGTTTGGGGAATACTTCAAAAATTACATGAAAACCAAGCTCACGTACCGCGCCGATCTGGTCGTGGAAATGCTCGCGGACCTGATGTTCCAGGGAATGAACCTGTTCTTCATCCTGATTGTATTTACGCATACAAAGCTGCTTGGAGGCTGGACTGAGGCTGAAATCATTTTTATTTACGGATTCTTCATGGTGCCTTACGGCTTGTTCAGCTGCTTTTTTAACCTGTGGGGCTTCAGCGAACGCTACATTACCAAAGGCGAGATGGACCGCGTTCTGACACGCCCGGCGCATAATCTGTTTCAGGTCATTCTGGAAAATATGGACCCTCCTTCCCTGATCGGTTCGGTTGTAGGGTTCATCATCATGGTGTGGGCCTGGTTCCAGCTCGATTTGTCACTGATGTGGTATGATCCCTTTATTTTCGTGCTGATGGTGATCGGCGCTTCCATGATATATTTCGGCATCTACACGGCGCTTACGGCCATTGCTTTTTTCTCGGATGCACCGACGGGCATTCTGCCGCTGATGTGGAATATTCAGAACTACGGACGCTATCCCGTAACCATTTACAATAAAGCAATCCGCATTCTGCTGACGTGGATTTTGCCGTTTGCTTTCGTAGGGATTTATCCGGCGGCGTTCTTTCTGCATAAAGAAGTGTCCCGGGGCTTTTCGCTGCTCACGCCAGTGGTCGGGATGGTATTCCTCTGGATCGGGCTGAGTGTATGGAACTATGGAGTGAAACGGTACCGCGGCGCGGGATCTTAATCTGGCTACGAAGGAGCTGTACCAACTATGACTATTCAAATCGGACAACCGGTTCCGGATTTTACGCTGCCTTCATCTACGGGACAAACTATTTCCCTTAGCGACTACAGAGGCAAACAGATCGTGATTTATTTTTATCCTAAGGACAATACGCCTGCCTGCACACAGGAATCCTGCGATTTCCGTGACTACAACGGGCAGTTTGCGCAGTTGGATACGGTAGTGCTTGGCATCTCGCCGGACGATCTGAAGTCGCACGGGAAATTTGCAGCGAAGTTTGAACTGCCTTTCCCGCTTTTGTCGGATACGGAATTGAAGGTTTGCGAGCTGTTCGGGGTGTGGCAGCTGAAGAAATTGTACGGCAAAGAGTATATGGGCGTCGTACGCTCCACCTTCCTGATCGACAAAGAGGGAAATCTAGCAAAAGAGTGGCGCAACCTAAGAGTCAAAAACCATGTGCAAGAGGTCATAGAGGCTGTTAAGGAATTGTAAAAGGGAAGAAGAAACCTTTCAGGCATAAGCCTGGAAGGTTTTTTTCATTTCCGGGCACGCCGTGGTATAAAAGCGGGTAATCTTCCATATCCTCTACTAGAACGGTCAAATCTTCGACTTCACGGTCGTATGGGGGAACGGATATGAGAGGAAAGAAAGCGTCGGCAGCACAAACACCGGGCGGGGCACGCGTCATATTTAAAAGTATGGTATGGGGATTCGTATTCTGTTTATTGGCGGTGCTGATCATGGTGCCGGTTTCGGATGCTGCGGCATCAGGCCGGCAGTCCATTTCTTATAACGACCATATTTATAAAAGGCTCTCCCGCGGAGAGAGGATTTTACAGCCGAGAACTTACGAGTCGCCGCAGCAGAAAACGGTCTATTTAACCTTCGATGACGGGCCCAGCCTGCTCACT
Organism: Paenibacillus gansuensis; assembly: GCF_042684925.1. Taxonomy (NCBI): domain Bacteria; kingdom Bacillati; phylum Bacillota; class Bacilli; order Caryophanales; family Paenibacillaceae; genus Paenibacillus; species Paenibacillus gansuensis. The sequence goes on from NZ_JBHUME010000015.1 coordinate 268,004, forward strand.
CCGAAAATTTTGGACATTTTGAAAAAAGAGAATATTAAAGCTACCTTTTTCGAAGTCGGCGAGCATGTGGAGTCGTATCCGGACATTGTGAAACGAGTGGTCAGAGAAGGTCATGCGCTTGGCAATCATACTTATGATCATGAATATCAAGATTTATATTCGGATTTCCCGCGTTTCTGGAATCAGGTGGCGAAGACGGAGAGGGCGTTTCTGCGCACCGTAGGCGAGGCTCCTGCTTTGCTGCGTGCACCGGGAGGAACGTACCGGAACTTTGACGCGTTTTACTTCTACTATCTGGATCAGGCGGGCTATACCGTTCATGACTGGAACATCGACAGCGCTGACGCTAGGCGGAAGCATGTACCTGCTTCCGAAATTGTTTCTTCCGTCCGGAACAGCCGGTTCAGCCATGAGGCGGTGGTGCTTTTGCATGACGGTACGGGGCATGAGGAGTCCGTAAAGGCGCTGCCTGCCATTATCCAATTGTTCAAAGACAAAGGATACCGGTTCGCCGCACTTAGCGAAAAGGTGAAGCCCGTCTTGTTTACGCTGGGGGCTTCGACCAAATGGGACCGCAGGATGAGCATGGACGATTTCCTGAAGGGTGGGGCGTTAAGCAGCAGGGGATCATTTCCATATGAGCAAAAGGCACCCCTTGCGGCAGTTCCCGAGCAGCCGGTACGGAACCCGGTGAAGGCTAAAGCGGCCTACGCCCGATTAGATAAAGACGTATCCGTAACGTGGAAAACGCAGCGAATGGAGTTTTCTTCAGAAGAGACTCTGCTGGTGAACGGCAGTTTATATGTTCCACTGCGAAAGACTGTGCAAGAAGCCGGAGGGAGCCTGCGCTGGAAACCGGCGGACCGAACGGTTACACTACTTTACGGCAAGAAAAGCCATTCCTATCAGCTGGAAAAAGGGGACGTGACCGGTCCTACCGGCACTCTGCTGCTGGACGGCCGGCTATATGTACCGCTGCGCGGCATTATGGAGCTGATGGAGCGCCCCGTGTTTGCTTATGAATCAGGGGGACATAATGTGGCTTGAGCAGGCGCAAACTGTAATTGTTGGTGAGGTTAGGAAATATCGGCCTTTTTGCCTGGCTTTCCTTGACGGGGTTGTACGCCCTTTTATATAATTAACAATTAAATTAGAGAACTTTAGTACTGTTCATGAAGGAGACTCGGATGGATAAGCCAAATGAATTAATCGTAGTACTGGATTTCGGCGGACAATACAACCAATTGATCGCGCGCAGGATCCGTGATTTGGGAGTTTACAGCGAGCTGCTGCCTTATAACACAACGGCCGAGAAGCTGAAAGAGCTTCAGCCTAAGGGGATCATTTTCTCCGGCGGACCGGCAAGTGTTTATGAGGAGAACTCGCCTCTGGTAGATCCGGGCGTGTATGATCTTGGCGTGCCGATTCTGGGTATTTGCTACGGCATGCAGTTGATGAGCCACCAGCTTCAAGGAAAAGTGGAGCGGGCAGGCAAGCGCGAGTACGGGAAAGCGGACGTAGTGTTTACAGAAGGCTCTCACTTAGTACACGGGCTGGAGAGAAACCAGACGGTATGGATGAGCCACTCCGATTTGGTTGTGGAGCCTCCGACAGGCTTTATCGTTGATGCATCCACAGAGCACGCTCCGATTGCAGCGATGAGCCATCCGGACAAGAACATGTACGCCGTACAATTCCACCCGGAAGTGCGCCATTCCATCAAAGGAAACGAAATGATCCACAACTTCCTATACAAAATCTGCGGCTGCGAAGGCAACTGGTCGATGGAAACGTTCATTGACGACACGATCCGTGACATCCGGGAGCAGGTTGGCGACAAAAAGGTCCTTTGCGCACTCAGCGGCGGGGTAGATTCCTCTGTAGTAGCTATCCTGATTCACAAAGCGATCGGCGATCAACTGACTTGTATGTTTATCGACCACGGTCTCCTTCGTAAAGGTGAAGCCGAAAGCGTGATGGAAACGTTTGTCGGCAAATTCGATATGAAAGTGGTCAAAATCGACGCACAGGAACGTTTCCTGGGTAAACTGGCAGGCGTCGACGATCCGGAACAAAAGCGGAAGATTATCGGTACTGAATTCATCCGTGTTTTTGAAGAGGAATCCACACAGTTCGACGATTTCGATTTCCTTGCGCAAGGCACGCTGTATACGGACATCGTTGAGAGCGGAACGGCTACGGCTCAAACGATTAAATCCCACCACAACGTGGGCGGATTGCCTGAGGACATGAAATTTAAACTAGTAGAACCATTGAAGGCGCTGTTCAAAGACGAAGTGCGCAAAGTCGGAGAAGAGTGCGGTTTGCCTGCGGAAATCGTATGGCGTCAGCCATTCCCTGGCCCGGGTCTTGCGATCCGCGTACTGGGCGAAGTTACAGAGGACAAGCTGAAGATTGTCCGCGATTCGGATTACATCCTACGCGAAGAAATTGCTAAGGCTGGACTGGACCGGGAAATTTGGCAGTACTTCACCGCACTTCCGAATATGAAGAGCGTCGGCGTAATGGGAGATGCCAGAACCTACTCCTACACCGTCGGCATCCGCGCCGTCACCTCCATCGACGGCATGACCGCCGACTGGGCGCGCATCCCTTGGGACGTGCTGGAGAAGATCTCTGTTCGTATCGTGAACGAAGTCGACAACGTAAACCGGATTGTTTACGACGTTACATCGAAACCGCCGGCTACGATCGAATGGGAATAGGCTTGGACCTATTTAATGTTGTCCATAGCTCAGAAGCCTTGATACAAGAGAGTTTACAGCGTTAACAGATTTAAATCCAACCCAGGCAACAATAAAATACTGAAATTACTCTCTTTTATTGCGTTGTATTGTGCAATAGAAGGGAGTTTTTTTGTATACTGCGTTCTTGTTGTTAGTGTCGAATAGGCATTCTTATACAAACTTTTTTATATATTAAAAATTGTGAACACCAGCCAGAGACAACTTCATGCATACATTACTTTATATGGGAAAAGGTAATAGCAAACATGAAGTCATCTGTGGGGGGATTGTATTGTCCGGAACAACATCGAGATTCTTTGCCAAGTTGATTTCCATTATGCTTATCATATCGCTAATGCTTCTGACAGCTTGCGCAGCAAACAACAAGCAGAAAAATGGGCCAAAAGAGTACGCAGCCGATAAAACTCAGAATAAAATGCTTACGGATAAAGGCAATGAGGATTCAAACCAAGCAGCAAACCAGGCTTATTCTGATATGGAACTCGTCAGAAAACTACCAGGTTTCCAAAACGGTTACAAAAAGGTAAATGGAGTTACGCTTCACTATGTAGAGGGCGGCAAGGGTGACCCGTTATTCCTTCTTCCGGGCTGGCCGCAAAACTGGTATGCATTTCACAAAATTATGCCGGCGCTAGCGAAGAAATATCATGTTTATTCCATTGATTATCGTGGAATGGGCAGTTCCGGCAAGCCTGAAGCCGGCTATGATAAGAAGACGATGGCTTCAGATATTTATGCCTTGGCCAAGAAGCTTCGCTATAGGAAAATCAATATAGCAGGTCATGATATCGGGTCCATGGTTGCTTACGCTTATGCAGCCCAATACCCCCAAGCTACGAACAAACTAGCCATGCTGGATGTTCCTCATCCAAACGAGAACTTTCTGAAATTACCGATTTTGCCTCCGCCTGGATCTTACGATGTTAATAATCCAGATAGCCCTAAATTTCCGTGGTGGTTTGCATTGAATAACGTACCGGAACTGCCGGAGCAATTGCTGCAAGGAGAACAGTCAGCGATCTTTCAAAACTGGATATTTGATTACCAGATCTATGACAAAGCTGCTATGCCTCAAGAGGATAGAGCAGTCTACACCTCGAGTTATGCAAACCCTGAGGCGATTCGGGCAAGTAATGGCTGGTATAAAACATTAAGGCAGGATGTTGAGGATCTGAAAACTTATAAAAAGCTTTCAGTGCCGGTTCTCGGTATTGGTGGTTCCAAGTTCGGGCTTGAACCGTTTTTGCGTAACTATGCAACTGATGTTAAAATTGCGAAACTGGATAAAGCCGGTCATTGGATTGCTGAAGAGAAACCGCAAGAAACCGTCCGAATTTTTATGGAGTTTTTCCGTTAACAACAAAGGGACAAGCATATTCAATAAGAAGAACACTCCCGAGCCCTTGTTACGCTGGGGTTGTGTTCTCGCTGTCAGCGGGAGGTTCCATCTTGGCCGATAAGGCCAATAATGAGCCTCCTGTTTCGCGCGCATTCGGTTATACCGAAAAAGCATATTGCCAACCTCCAGAAAACAGATATGATAGGAAGTACATAGTAGCAGGAGGAACGAACGATGGCGACGGAGCGGAAGTTCAAGACGCTTCTAGGCAGTCTCCCGTTCTTCGCGGACTTTGACCCTGTAGCGCTTCAGACCATCATGCCGTTATTTCAGGAGAAGAAGTACAAGAAGAACTCGGTGATTTTTCTGGAGGGCGACGAAGGTAACGATTTTTATATTATCAAATCCGGTGTTGTTAAAATATATAGCTTTGACGGAGTGCGCAAAGTCATTCTTGCCTTTTTTCGGGACGGGGATTTTTTCGGAGAGATGGCTTTGATGAAAAAAGGGCTATTCCGGTCCGCTACGGCGGAGACGCTGGAACCGACTGTGCTTTATGTGCTTAAACGCGCGGATTTCGAGAAACTGCTGGAAACGAACAATAAGCTCACACAGCATTTGTTGTTTGCGACGATGGACAGGCTGCGCAAGGCGAATGAACAGATTCAGGATTTGACTTTTCTTAATGTGAGAACACGCATTTACAAAATGCTGATCCGGCTGTCCGATGATCATGGTGTCGCGAAACAGAACGGAGTGATGATCAACTTGAAACTGACGCATCAGCAAATCGCCGATATGGTAGGTGCGGTAAGAGAAACAGTGACCAAAGTCCTGCTTGAGCTTCAGGAAGAAGGGCTGATCAGCATTGACCGAAAGAAAATACTCATTAAAGATATGAATATACTGGAAAAGATGGGCTCATAACCGGCAAAAGGCGATTAAAACCGAACGTTAGGTACATATTTCATGTATAAAATTCGTATTATTATATTGACATGATCCGACAGCAGCATTAATATAAGTAGGTAATCTTAACTGCATATCACTTTCGTATATTCTCGGGAATAGGCCTGAGAGTCTCTACAGGATCACCGTAATGATCTGGCTACGAAAATGGGGAAACTCCACTTCTATTGGCTTTATTTTGCCGCACGGAGGGAAGTTTCATTCTTTTTCGGAACCTGAGAGCTAGTACGCACTCCGGTTTTTTGTGTTTTCTAATACATTTAGGGGGTAACAAAGAAAATGGATCGTTTCTTTAAGTTGAAGGAACACGGTACCAATGTAAGAACGGAAATTATGGCGGGTTTGACTACGTTCATGGCCATGGCTTACATTCTCACAGTCAATCCTAACATTCTCAGTGCGTTCGGCTCTGGGGCGACAGGTGTGCAGTGGTACCCGGTGTTCTTGGCAACTGCGCTTGCGGCGGGTATCTTTACGATTTTGATGGGATTGTTCGTGAATTTCCCTGTAGCTTTAGCTCCAGGTATGGGCTTGAACGCTTATTTCGCAACGGTCATCCTTAGCTCCAACGGTACTTTCACATTTGAGATGGCATTAACAGCCGTATTCATCTCCGGTATCATTTTCTTGCTCCTTACTGTAACGAAATTCCGCCAGACGATGCTGGTTGCGATTCCGGACAGTTTGAAACATGCAATTACCGTCGGGATCGGCTTGTTCATTACTATCATTGGTATTAAAAACAGCGGATTGCTGACCATCGCTACGGACGTAACTGAGCCGATTCCGGCCGGCTTTACGGAATTGAAGTACTTCCAAACTGTGTTTCATATGGGAAGCCTGACTGACCCTAACGTACAAATTGCATTGATCGGCTTGCTGCTTATCTCCGTTCTAATGGTACTGCGGGTTCGCGGAGCGATTTTATTCGGAATTCTGGCTACAACGGTTGTGGCTGCACTTATGGGTGAAGTTGCGCCAATCTCCACAGAACTGACTCCATGGGTTCCGGATTTCACCCAATTGAATTTCGCTGATTTTAACTTCGCGGATGTCATGACAGCGGGAATCGTTTCTGTAGTGGCAACATTCACGTTCGTTGAGCTTTTTGATACATTCGGCACGCTGGTCGGTACGGCGAACCGCGCCGGCCTGATGAAGAATCAGGAAGAAGGCCACAAACGTGTAGGTAAAGCAATGCTGGTAGATGCTATCGGCGTATCCGGTGGAGCGCTTTTGGGTACAAGTACAGTAACGGCTTATGTTGAATCTGCTGCAGGCGTAGCTGAAGGCGGCCGCACAGGTCTTACTTCGGTAACAACAGGCGTATTCTTCCTGCTTTCCTTGTTCCTTGCTCCGTTAGCAGCCTTGATTCCGGGGTCCGCTACAGCAGCAGCGCTGATTATCGTGGGTTTGCTGATGATCCAGTCTATTAAGGAAATCGACTTTACGGATTACGTCATTGCCATTCCTGCTTTCTTTACAATCGTATTTATGCCTTTCACTTACAATATTGCTAACGGTATTTCCTTCGGTATTGTGACTTATGTAATTCTCGCTGCAGTTTCCAACATCTCCGGCAAGAGCGAGCATAAAGTTCACTGGCTGATGTGGGTACTGGCGATTCTGGTAGTTCTGCGTTATGCATTCTACGGAAGCGCAGGTTAATAGATAAAGGAGTGTCCCTCGGGGCGCTCTTTTTTTTACTTATATATAGAAGAAACAAATTCACATTGTATAAAAAACGTGTACCCGGGGAAACCTACAGTCATATTTTACCTGTTGCAACTAATGTTGAGGGCATGGTATATTACTTCTTGCCGCTTCGAGCGGTGCATGAAAAACGCAGACGCTTTTGAAGACATTGAATAAGTTTTCTAAAAAAAAGCTTGCAATGAGATAGGCGGATGTGATATATTATTCAAGTCGCCGCTGAAAAGAGCGAATGTCGAGAGTAAGAAGTTTGATCTTTGAAAACTGAACATCGAGCGAATAAGCAGTCACATGACAGTGACTATAATAAATAAGTCAGCTAGTGCTGAAACGAAGATCCTTGTATGAGGGTCGGAGGTTTCAGCCGGAATGAGTCATCAGCTTTTCTTTTATGGAGAGTTTGATCCTGGCTCAGGACGAAC
>NZ_JBHUME010000016.1:0-27518 GCF_042684925.1 Paenibacillus gansuensis
TTGCATGTATTAGGCACGCCGCCAGCGTTCGTCCTGAGCCAGGATCAAACTCTCCATAAAAGTAAGTTCGTTTGACTTGCTCAATCCGGCTGAAGCCTCCGACCCTCATGCAAGGGTCTTCGTTTCAGCACTAGCTGACTTGTTTATTAAAGTCACTGTCATGTGACTGCTTATTCGCTCGATGTTCAGTTTTCAAAGATCAAACTGTCTTATTCACCACCGCTTGTTTATCAGCGACAGGAATTAGATCATATCATATTCTCATTCACTCATGCAACCTGTAATTTCTTCCAGTAGCTTCAGCTTCTTTATTGAAATCAGTCAGTCACAAGAAAATATCTTATCATACATTCGACCATCCCGCAAGCGCTAATTCCTTCCAAGTATGCATTGTTACATTACTAAGTCCGGAATTTCATGGCTCGTTCAAGGCCGGACTCATAATATATCACGCACGCACTTAAATAGCAACAAGGAATTTCGACCCATTTCGACAGGTGCAGAATAATTAGGTTCGTGTTGTATACCCTACCTAATACAAGCCTTTTCGATCTGGAGGTAGCCATATGCACTTATTCAAGCGTCAGATGCGTACTGCCGGGCGGTGCCTGATAGCCGCATTGGCTTTGCCCCTGCTCTGGAACCAGAGTCCAACTGCCTCTGCAGCTCTGGCCGCCCCCTCGGCATCTATTGAAAATAAAGTTTCATCTGATGAAAATCCATACGCTCAACGTAAAGATCTTTTCCACAAAATCAGTACCCTAACGGGTATTCCATGGTTCTACCTGGCTGCTATCGATCAATACGAACGAACGCTAAGCATTGCACGACCGAAAAAAAGACCCCCTCGCGAGGGCCTTATCGGCATCTATTTCACCCCGCTGGAATGGGTCGGCATGATGAATCCGGATGAACTGGACAGGAACGTCAGCTCTATCTCTTTCTTTGGCGGGTACGGCCGTGACGGTTCCGGCGACGGAAAAGCCGATCTGACTAACGATGCAGACGTATTATACAGTATGGCGTCCCATATCCTTGCTTACGGCAATAAAGAGGATGACCTGAGAATCGCTTTATGGGAGCATTATCAAAATTCACGAAGTATTGAACGCATCGAGCAATTCGCCAAAATATATGCCGCCAGAAATACACTGGATCTCAGCCAGCATGCTTTTCCGGTTCCCGTTAGATCCCGGTATTCCTTTCGGAGCACTTGGGGCGCAGGCCGCAGCTGGGGAGGCTATCGGATTCATGAGGGTACGGATATTTTCGCCGGCTATGGAGTTCCTGTAAGAAGCACATGCTACGGAATTGTTGAAAACAAAGGCTGGAATCCCTATGGAGGCTGGCGTATAGGCATAAGGGATACGGATAATATTTATCATTATTACGCCCATTTGCAGGGTTTTGATAAAAACCTGAAGGAAGGCGATCTGCTGACTCCAGGCCAAGTGATAGGCTGGGTCGGTTCCTCCGGATACGGAAAGCCCGGCACATCCGGCAAGTTCCCTCCCCATTTACATTATGGAGTTTACAGGGATAACGGGCTTACCGAATGGTCGTTTGATCCATATCCTCTTTTAAAACGGTGGGAACGCAGCGAGAGAACGACAAATAAGTCTCATTAACTATTATTGACCTTCAGGTGGAGGCGAGGATCCGTTACCCGCGGCTTCGCCTTCTTTTGTTTCATCGGTGGAGGAAGGGCTGGATCCCGGGCTCATCTGCAGGTTAGGCAAAGATAAGCTTGGAGCGCCGGAAGCCGAATTCCCTACGGGATTCCCTTTGTTATCGTAATAATACATAGGCACATCGCCCACCACGAGCAAATATGAAATGGGGATTTCGGTTTCGACCAGCTCAGGCTCCGTATCAAACGGGATAATAATAGCGACCTCAGCAATAATACGGATATATACCTCCACCAATATCATATTGATCCCGGCATCCTGCTGCCTTGTATTCAAGTCCACCTTCACGGAACCCGCCGGAACCAGCTTTACAGGGATATCGGGCCCGAAAGAGGCTAAGATTGCACTATTCAGCGCCTGCCCCACAGGTATTTTTTCCGGAATATCCTTCATGTCATCTAAAAGGCTGCGCACAACCCCGATCGTTTCCGAGGTAATTCTCATATGTTCAGCGTAATTCAGCATAAAGCCCGTGATTTTGCCGTTGGAATCCGTCTTCCAGTCAATGAGCTTCTGGGTATCCTGCCCTTGGGATATCTGATTGGAGATCGCCTCGTTGATCGCCTGGGTGGCCATTTGCTTCACGCGGATCTTGGCAACGTTCATTAACGGGGGCCTCAAATTTTTCTCAATAAAAATGAACGTCTGCAGAGAAAAGAAAAACATGATGACCAAGGTTATGAAAAACACTTTTCTCCGGCTCCCCGGTTTCACGGTCCTGCTTCTCCAACGTTTTCTGCGCTGCAAGCATGCGCACCCCCTGTCTGCCCTGTCTACCTCCATATCTATGCTGTTTTCCCCGGAAAAAGAAGAAGCCGCCGTTGGCACGGCAGCTCCGGTTTATGCGATTTGTTGCAAAGTATAGTTAAAGAGTTCTTCCAGCTCCACCGCTTGGACCCGCTCCAGCAGATTCCGCTCCGTCTGAGTCCCGCCGCCTTGCTCCAAAGCTTCCACAGCATCGCTGAACGCTGAGGCATTCCATGCAACGGAACCGGCGAGAAGTTGCAGCAGTTGTTTGATGCTGTCATCATGCAGCAACTCGAGTTCTTCATTAAGCAGCAGAGGGGCGACGCGATCTCTCACCTTTTGAAAAACGGGATGCGAACCTGCCTGACGGAACCAGTACTTCCCGTTCCAATAGTCGCCTTCCATCCTGTGCATAATCCCATGCCAATAGGCACCCGTTGCAGTGTCCTCAATCTGCTGCGCATAAGCGTGAGAGCGGTCCAGACTGTCGTTCAGCAAGTGAAGTCCTGCTTTCAGTGTAATTGAAGCTTTATCTTTTCCTAAGGGGAGCCCGGCAATTTCGCGGTCCAATTCCTCGTTCCATATTTGCTTTGGCGACAATGGCTGATTTTCGTTTCGTGCATTCAGTTTTTGGATTACGGTATCCAGTGCATTATTCATTACTTCGCAGCCTCCCTGCAATTTATTGTAGGAAATCCATTATCATCAGTATGGCATGAATTTGGAAGTTTGTCTGCTCACGTAAGCCGGAAGAGCTCCATACTAAAAACTCTCCGCCCGATCCTTGATCGGTGAACCATCTCCGTTTACCTTTGATAATATTCCCGCTGCCGCAGCGCCTCATATAACAAAACGGTAGCAGCCATTGCCACATTCAGCGATTCCGATTGTCCCCGCATCGGGATAATCAACCGGTCCGTCACAAAAGCTTCGGTCTCCGGGCTTACCCCGGCCGATTCGTTTCCCAGAACGATCCAGGATGCTGTGGTAAAGTTGTGTTCGTAACAGTTTTTGTCCGCCTGCAGGCTGGTTCCGATCACTTTCGCGCCGGCATCTTCCGCCTTTGGCAGAAGTTCGGTAAGATCCGCCTCCACAATAGGCAAATGAAAGAGCGATCCCATCGTTGAGCGGACTGTCTTCGGATTAAACAAATCTACAGTGCCTTTGCCAAGGACAACGCCGGAAGCGCCTACCGCATCGGCCGAACGGATAATAGTCCCCAAGTTCCCGGGATCCTGTACACCGTCCACCACTACGACCAAAGCTTGAGGATCCTGCAGCCAAGCAGCATCATCTGCGGCAGGTTTACGGACTACGGCAAATACAGGCTGCGGTGTTTTGGCGTCCGTACATTTGGCAATAACGGCATCCGATGCGCCCAGCCACTCCGTCCGTTGTCCGGCATATTCGGTCAATTCCCCCGGAATTCCTTTGTCCAGCGAGAAAACTACACACTCCAGTTCCTCCTGAGATTTAAGGGCTTCCAGCACAAGATGCGTCCCTTCAATGAGAAATTTGCCCTGCGCCATTCTTCCTTTTCGATCCAATAGTTGAGCCCACTGCTTTACGCGCGGATTATGTACTGAAGTAATTTCCATCTCGTCTGCTTCCTTTTTCACATAATTTATACCCTCCATTATAGCATGACCGCCTTCCCTGTGTTCGAACCGGAGGAAAACGGATAAATGCCGCCACAAGTGCGCATAGTAAAAGAGAGATAACAGATTACGGAGGTTTTGGTTATGATTCTAATTACCCTAAGGCAAGCCATTATGCAAAAAGTGCAGAACAAGCCCGACGAAGAAATTTTCGATATGATCGAGAACTCCGTAGATGCGGATGAACGTGCACTGCCGGGTCTGGGAGTATTGTTTGAAACCATTTGGAAAAACTGCGGCCAAGAAAAGCAAAATGAACTTGTCGGCATCCTTCAACAGCATTTGCCCGCTACGGCGGCCGCCCATAAATAAAGGCAAATAAATAACCTTACTCACGCGGAGTAAGGTTATTTGCCGATTCATCTGCTTAGCGCAGCACCTCAAGACCGTTTCCCATAGGAATTGCCAAAGGCTTCTCGCAGCTGCTCTGCATGTTGTAATGTCTTCCTTCCGCAGAAGCATCGTGGAAGCCGTGCATCGCCTCCAGGACGTGATAGGCCATCTCCCCGTTAGCCCGGTGATTGCGTCCGCTGCGGATCGCATAGGCCATATCGGCGACTCCGATTCCCCGGTTGTTGTCCGTGAATCCGTGTGTCAACGGGATTTCGCTCCATTCCTGTGAGCCGGTTCTGCGAATTTGAACTTTCCCGCCGAAACTGTTCGGGTCAGGGACACGCAAGGTTCCTTCCGTACCGTAAATTTCAATATTAGGGAGCCCGCATCCGGCGGGGACATCGAACGAGGTAATCAGGGTACCTACCGCTCCCGAGGCAAAATCAATCACTCCCGAAAGATGAGTAGGCGTTTGTACCGTAATCTTCTGGCCGTATTTGGGTTTGCTTGTAATCGTCCGTTCTGCATGAGTGATAACCGCCGAGCCAGTTACACGTCTGATCGGTCCAAGCAAGGTGACAAAAGCAGTCAAATAATAAGGGCCCATATCAAACATAGGTCCGCCGCCAACATGGTAATAAAAAGCCGGGTCCGGATGCCAGCTCTCATGCCCGCCGCACATCATGAAACCGGTTGCCGAAACAGGCCGGCCGATCCAGCCGTCCTCGATCAGCTTACGGCATGTTTGAATCCCTCCGCCCATAAAGGTTTCCGGCGCAGACGCTACACGCAGCCCTTTGGCAGCTGCCAAAGCCAGCACGGCTTGCCCTTCCTCCCGGGTAACGGCCAGAGGCTTTTCCACATAAACATGTTTGCCGGCCTCCAATGCTTTTAAGCTGATCTCCGCATGCGCAGCAGGAATTGTCAAATTAATAACAATTTCAATATCAGGGTCCGCGAGAAGTTCATCAACGCTGTAGGCCTGGGGAATTTGAAATTCTTCGGCCCTTGCCTCAGCTCTTGATTTATCAAGGTCGGCACAAGCAATCAGATCAAGATTTTCATACTGCTTACAGTTCTTAAAATAGATGCTGCTGATATTTCCGCAGCCGATAATGCCCACTTTCACTTTATCCATGCTTTATCTCCCGCTCCTCTTCTTATGAACGATACCCTGCTATTTCGCTGCCCATACCATGCCCCGACGCATCAACTCAAGCACCTGCGGCATTTCAACAATATTGGCCTGGTGTCCAAGCGAACAATAGTATACTTTGCCTTCCCCGTACCGCTTGGTCCACACTACAGGCATTTTTACCTGACCGAAATTGGTGGTGGCGAGCACTTCATTGCCCGGATCGACATGCATGTAATACTGTTCGGATACAACGATGAAATCCTCGATCCCGCTTGTCAACGGATGCTCCGGGTCCGTGATGTTTACTTCATATCGAACCCCGTCATTCCCGGGATGAGCCACCCATTGCCCGCCGACCATATACTGATATTCCGTTTCATTCCGGAAGGAATCACCCATTCCGCCATGGCATCCGGCGATGCCTGTTCCGTGTTTGACGGCAGAAAGCAGCGGGTTCAGCTGCTCTTGAGTAATCGCCCCCATTGTCCACACAGGAACAATGAGATCCAGCGCTTTCAGCTTTTCTTCATCTTTCAGGCTGTCCAGCGTATCGGAAATTTCCACTTCAAACGATTCTTCCTTCAACAGGCCGCCCAAAATCCCGGCCACCTCTTTAGGCTGGTGTCCATCCCAGCCTCCTTGTACGATCAGCGCTTTACGCAATCCCGTTCCTCCTGTTCCACCTGCTATAATTAATCATCTCGAACACGTGCTACATTTCGTCTACTCTTACCCAGCGTCTTTGTTCAATGGAACGGTCCACGGCCTCAAGTACGGCTTGGCACTTTACGCCGTCATGGAAATTCGGCGAAGGCTGGCGTCCGCTGCCCACTGCTTCCAGCAGTTCCACCACTTCATGAATAAAAGTGTGTTCGTAACCGATGGTATGGCCCGGCGGCCACCAGGCATCCGCATAAGCATGGGATGGATCGGTTGCAAGTACCCTGCGGAACCCTTGCACATCCGCATCGTCATCCGTGAAATACACCTGCAGCTCGTTCATCCGCTCGAAATCGAATTTCACGCTGCCTTTGCTGCCGTTAATTTCGAACGAATTCGTGCAGCGGTGGCCGGGAGCAAACCGGGTCGCTTCAAAACTGCCAAGCGCGCCGGAAGCGAAGCGTGTGAGAAACAGCGTAGCGTCGTCCACGGTGACCTGCCCTTTGGGCGCATCGCTTGCACCTTTGGCGCTCAGCCCTGTCATGGAAGAAGCGATAGGTCGTTCCTTTATGAACGTCTCGCTCATGCCGATGACTTCTTCCATATCTCCGACAAGGAAGTGCGCCAAGTCAATCAGATGCGCACCCAGGTCACCGTGAGACCCGGAGCCCGCGACCTCTTTATCAAGCCGCCAAACGAGCGGGAACTCCGGATCCACGATCCAATCCTGGAGAAACCAGGCGCGGAAGTGGTAGATGTCCCCGAGCCGGCCTTCGGCGACCAGTTTCTTGGCCAGCTGTACGGCTGGTGCAAAGCGGTAGTTAAAGCCTACCATATGCTTTACGCCCGCCTCCTCGGCAGCTGCGAGCATTTCGCGGGAATCCGCAAGCGTAAGGGCCAGCGGCTTCTCGCAGAACAAATGCTTGCCCGCCTTTGCTGCGGCGATCGCAATCTCTTTGTGCGCATTGCTCGGGGCATTGATATCGATCAGGTCGATATCATCCCGTTCTATCAGCCTGCGCCAGTCGGTTTCACTGCTCTCCCAGCCGAACTGTTCCGCTGCAGAAGTTACGCCTTCGGGATCACGTCCGCAGATCGCCTTCATTACGGGTTTTGCCGTTTGCGGGAAGAACATAGGTAAAGAACGGTATGCATTGCTGTGAGCCTTACCCATAAATTTATAGCCGATCATGCCGATTCGTACGTTATTAGCCATCTAATTTCCTCCTCATGAGTGGTTTTCATCCATCATTTCCGCGGGTTGAACTTAGAAGAAGGCCGAACCATCAGGCGTGTTGGCAGAATTTCATAAAACGGTTCTCCCGCAATACTTTCCGAATGCGCTTGCATTTGCCTGATCAGATGTTCCACGGCTCTCCCGCCCATCTCGAAGAAGGGCACATCTACTGACGTTAACGGAGGTCCGGTCAACTTGGCCGCATCCGAATCATCATACCCGGCCAAGGCTATATCCCGGCCCGCCTCTAATCCCTTCTCCTTCCATCCCTGCAACAGTCCGATCGCCATCCTGTCGTTAGCGGCGAATACTGCATCCGGGCGGCTGCCTTGCAGCGTTAAAGATGCTGATAAGGAATATCCGCTTTTTCTGCTGTAATTCCCCTCAAACACCCTCTCAGGACGATAAGGCAATCCCGCTTCCTCCAATGCCCGCCTGTACCCTTCCAGCCTATCGGCACTGTTCGAGTACATCATCGGTCCATTGACAAACGCGATATCCTTTGCGCCCTGCTCGGCAAGATGCCTCACGGCTTCATAGCTTCCAGTCACATGGTCCGCGTCAACGCCATAATATCGGCAGCCCTCGAAACGCTGATTTACAAGGCAAAACGGATAACCGCCCCGCTCCAGTTCAAGCAGAGCTTTCCGTTCCTGGGGAACATCCCGTGCACCAAGGATGATGCAGGCATCAATCTTTTGCTTCTGGAAGTATTGGGCATAATTCAGCTCCTCCTCCGGCGTCAGAAACAGCAGCAGCAGATCATAACCATTCCGCTTCACCTGCTCGCCGATCCCGCTGAGAATTTCCGAAAAATAATAAGTAGAGAAAATATGTACTTTCGGAACATAGGGAAGGATCACGCCGATATTACCGCTCTTCCGTTTCACGAAGCTCTGCGCGATGGCGCTGGGATGATAATTCAGCTGCCTGGCCGCTTCAAGCACCCGCTGGCGTGTTCTGTCCGCGATCGGTCCGACGTTGTTAAGCACCCTCGACACCGTGGCTTCCGAGACGCCAGCCAGTTTAGCCACTTCTTTTCTGTTAATGACAAGCCCTCCGATTTCCATGCCTTTGAGTTACACTAGAGATGAATTAAATAGCTTGATGAAAACAAAATGTACACGTGTACATTTTCGCTTGAAACCCTTTTCTTGTCAATGCCCTTTTTGACTCAATAAAAATAAAGCTGCCCCGGTCTTCCTCCGGAGCAGCTTTTCTTGTACTAACAGAATATCGCTTAAGGCGCCGTTTCTAAGAATGCAGCGGTCGGATTCTTTTCCACTGCTGTACGCATCGCATACTCATTCTCGAACAGGGCCACATAGTTGTCGTTCTTGTCTTTAACCAACTGAGAATTAATACGGAACTTCGACGGGTCGATCTTCTCGTCCACAATCCAGCGCGCGAATTGGAAAGGCATCCGCTGCAGTTGAATTTCAACGCCATATTCCGCCTTCATACGGTATTCGAACACTTCAAATTGCAGCTGGCCGACAACGCCGAGCAGGGTGTCTTCAAACCCGATAGTTTTGAATACCTGAACCGTTCCCTCTTCCGTCAGCTGATCGATTCCCTTTTGGTACTGTTTATGCTTCAGGGCATTTTTCACAATCACTTTGGCAAAAATTTCGGGAGAGAACGTCGGCAGCTCATCGAATACAAAATTGCCGCCCTGCACAAGCGTATCCCCGATTCGGAAGATGCCCGGATCGAACAGACCGATAATGTCACCCGGATAAGCAGTGTCCACAATATCACGGTCTTGGGCAAGGAACTGCTGAGGCTGTGCCAGCTTGATTTCCTTGCCTGCGCGCACATGCTTGACTGCCATCCCGCGCTCAAACTTCCCGGAGCAGATCCGCAGGAACGCGAGGCGGTCGCGATGCGCAGGGTTCATATTGGCTTGGATTTTAAAAACATAACCCGAGAACTTCTCCTCCGTAGGCTCCACTTCTCCTGCGCTGCTGTTCCGCGGAGTCGGCGACGGCGCCAGTTCCAGAAAATTCTCAAGAAACGTTTGTACGCCAAAGTTATTGATAGCACTGCCGAAGAAAACGGGGGTGAGCTCTCCGCTTGCGATCTTCTCGAAGTCGTATTCCTCGCCCGCTACATCGAGAAGTTCGAGATCCTGCTGAAGCTGGTTATAAAAATAGTCCCCGGCCATCTCTTTGATAATCGGATCTTCATAACCCGAAACTTTGCGTACGCTGATTGTCGTGTGATCATCGCCCTGGAACAGTTCCACTTGGGTTTTGTGGCGGTCATACACTCCGCACAACTCTTTCCCCATCCCGATCGGCCAATTCATCGGGTAGGACCGGATACCGAGCACCTGCTCCAGCTCCTCAAGCAGATCAAACGGATTCTGTCCTTCACGGTCGAGCTTGTTAATGAATGTGAAGATCGGAATCCCACGCTTGCGGCATACCTGGAACAGCTTTTTCGTTTGGGCCTCGACCCCTTTGGCGACGTCGATCAGCATGACTGCGCTGTCTGCTGCCGTAAGCGTACGGTACGTATCCTCGGAGAAATCCTGGTGACCCGGCGTATCCAGAATGTTCACCTTGTGCCCTTCATAATCAAACTGCATGACGGAGGAAGTAACCGAAATCCCCCTCTGCTTCTCAATCTCCATCCAGTCGGAGGTAGCATGTCGGCTAGCCTTACGGCCTTTAACTGTACCTGCTAAACGAATCGCTCCTCCGAACAGAAGCAGCTTCTCCGTAAGAGTCGTTTTCCCCGCATCGGGGTGAGATATAATAGCGAACGTCCGCCGTTTCTGGACTTCACTCTGTAATTCCTGCGCTAAGCCTTTACTCATGGTCTATCCTATTCCCTTCATCTTAAATCGTTAGTATTCCTGTTCGATCTATGAAATTCGTCCATTTAGACGGTTGTGCCTGAAATCGCAACTTCTATTATAGCTGTTTTTCGGTTACCTTGCACAGAAACCTGCACTTCTTTCCAGTCTTTCTTTCTATTCGAGGTTCTAAGCTTCATTTTTAGAAAAAAAGAGCCCCAACCGGTTCAGTTGCGGCTCCTTACTATAGATGCCTCTTTCGGCACTATGGCCATTTCTTCGGAACTGGCCCTCTTCTACGATGTTCAGCCATCGCACTCCCCGGCTGTGCGGACTTCGTAAAGAGCTTCAGCACGGGGGAGAACGTTTGGGACATTTTGTAGATTTTCTGCATTTTTTCTAAGTTTTTGATCATGCCGTCCAATCCGCCCATTTGCTTCCACAGCGCGTTAAAATCACCCTGCGCCTGAGCCTGGGGAATCGATGGAATCGGCGGTGGAGCCGTAGAGGCGGGGGCCGCCGGCTTCGGTGTCTGGGCTTGGGCAAGGGACTGAGGGGTCATTGTGAAGAAAGAAGACCAGGCTGGCGGAAGGAACGTGCCTTCTTGAACAGCCCCCAACATCGGCGGAGCAGGCCCAAGAAAATCCGGCCACTGGATAGGGGGCCTTCCGGAGGCTCTAACAACCGCTCTCTTGCCGGCCTTGCGCCGGGCTGTCGTTCGCTTAGACTTTTTCATGCGGAATCATCCCTGTTGTTAAAATTTCTACATTGTATGCCTTTCTGGCCAAGATGGTATGGGTTTTCGCTGAGACGGTTCAACCCATCCTCTCTTCCCCCCTTATAAAGAAAACGACCGGCTCTCATGACAGAGGGCCGGCCGATACTTTATCCTTGTTTATTAGATATCCAAATCACGTCATCTTCGTCTTGGCCGTTAACCGGCCACCATTTGAACCCGTCGTCAGCGAGCAAGTTGTTAGCCTGATCAGGACCCCAGGATCCCGCAGGATAATGGTGCAGGTCCGAAGCGTCTTCAGACCATGCCTTAGCAATCCTGTCAACGAAGGACCAAGCTAATGCGACTTCATCCCAACGGGTGAAATAGGTGGAATCCCCCCGGGCCGCATCGTTAATCAGCCGCTCATAAGCTTCAGGCGTGTTATGACCGATCTCACAGCTTTGGCAGAACTCCATAGCAATCGGAATGATAACACTCTCGGAGCCGGATCTCTTTGTGTTAATCTTGATGAAGATGCCCTCCATCGGGTTGACTCGAATGACCAGCAGGTTCGGTTGAAGAACACTTTTCTTGGCGAAATACACATTCTCCGGCACATTCTTGAATTCAACTACGATTTCCGTTGTCTTTACGGGGAGCCTTTTCCCTGTTCTCACATAGAAAGGAACGCCGGCCCAACGGAAATTATCCACATACACTTTCGCGGCAAAATAAGTCTCCGTCGTGGAACTCGGATTCACCGAATCCTCTTCCCGGTATGCAGGAAGGTCCTTGCCTTTATGCGAGCCATGGCTGTACTGACCACGGATCACATGGTTGCGGACTTCCTCGGAAGAAGAGTATCCGCGCAGCGAGCGCAGTACTTTTACCTTCTCGTCCCGGATATCTTCAGGGAGCATCCGGCTTGGAGGTTCCATGGCAATCATCGTTACCATCTGCAGCATATGGTTCTGCCCCATATCCCTCAGCGCCCCGGATTTATCGTAATAGCCTCCGCGCTCTTCCACGCCTACAGTTTCGCTAAGCGTAATTTGAATGTTAGCAATATGCTTGTTGTTCCATAACGGTTCAAAGAACGCATTGGCAAAGCGGATCGCTTCAATGTTCTGCACCATCTCTTTGCCGAGATAGTGGTCAATACGGTAGATCTCATCTTCTTTAAACACTTCATGGATTTGCGCATTCAACGTTTCGGCCGATTTCAAATCGTAGCCGAACGGTTTCTCTATAATCAGGCGATGCCAGCCTGGAGAATCCAGCAAGCCGCCGGAACGGAGATTCTGCGATACGCTGCCGAAAAGCTCAGGCCCCAGGGCCAGGTAGAACAAACGGTTGCCCGGTATATTAAATTTCACATCCAGTTGATTCGTCAACTCGCGCAGTTCATGGAAGCCAAGTACATTCGAGCTGTCGAGGGATTTATATTCAAAATGTTGAGCGAACCGTTCCCATTGGTCATCCCGATCCGCTTTGTAACGGCAAAATTCCTGAATGGATTGATACAAATCCTCCCGGAACTCTTCATTCGTGCGGGCCCTTCTGGCAATGCCTACAACTGCAAAATCCTCTTCCAGCTTGCCTTCCCGGTAAAGGCTGTATAAGGCGGGAAACAGTTTCCGGCGCGCCAAATCACCGGTTGCTCCGAAGATCAGAAAACATGCATTTGCCGCTATAGTTAAGTCGTTATGCGTATTCGTCATCGATCATCATTCTTTCCTATGTAATTTGATGCGATTTCTCGCCTATGTTGAGTAGTGTAGCACATTCGAAAATGAAGCGCTATTCCAGATAACATATCGCTTCTATAAAAATATTTGATAATTTTCCGCACCAGAATCTTTACCCAAAAATAGGCGGCTGTTACCGGGCGTGTGTCCATACGGAACAAACGTCTAGTGAATATTGTGTACAAAAAACAGGAGGTGTAACCGCATGTATCCTATTTACCCCATTACCAAAGACGCGGTTCTTCCCTTCTCAGGTCAGCTGGTGTGCGCTGTTTTAAAGGACGGTACGCGTCATGTCGGCATTCTGAGCAGAGTGCATAACGGGAAGCTGATTTTGAATGAAACGGAAGAAAATCATCGATCAACAACCGTCGAGAAACATCCTAACGGCAAAAAACAGGCTAACGTATCCAAAAAGACCCGCAAAGCTGGACTGTCTTCAGAGAGCGCTTCAGGCGAAGTGTCGGATTCCCGTTTACGGGAAGGATTTGGATATCCCGGTCCCCGCGCGTTTTTCGGCCCCCCCTTGCTCTTAGATGTGGAGCTTATCCTTTTGCTGGCCCTGTTATTGTAAAAACCATGACAAAAAAAAGAGATTCCGCCTGACTGCGGAATCTCTTACTTTAGCGGCGGCTATTCCGCCAACCCATTCTTGAACGCGTAGATGGCTGCCTGCGTGCGGTCCTCTACACCTAGTTTGGCAAGGACGTTAGTGACATGAAACTTTACCGTTTTTATGCCGATGAACAATTCATCGGCCACTTCCTGATTGGACTTGCCCTTAGACAACAGCCGAAGCACTTCCATCTCGCGCTCCGTAAGCTGTTCATGCGGTGCGGCCTCCGCCTTCGGCTGACGGAAGCGGTTCATGATTTTGGAGGCCACCTGGGACTCCAAAATGGATTGTCCGCGCGCAGCCGCGTGAATCGCCTGCGCAATTTCAGTTGCGCGTGAAGTTTTCAGCAGATAGCTGAATGCCCCCGCTTCAATGACTGGGTACATCTTCTCATCATCAAGAAAACTGGTTAGAACAATGACTTTGCAATCAGGATGTATCTGAAGCAGCTTCCGTGTGGTTTCGATACCGTCCATCCCGTCCATAACCAGATCCATTAATACCACATCCGGCCTGAACTCCTCGGCCAGACGAATCCCGTCGGCCCCGTTGCTGGCTTCGCCGACCACTTCGATGCCGTCCTCGGTTGACAGCACTGCCGCCAGCCCGATCCTAACCATCTCATGGTCATCCACCAGCATAACTTTAATGGGGGTAGTTACGGCCAACGTCTTCTCCTCCTTCTACAATGACCGGGATTCGGATATCAATCCGCGTTCCCTTGCCCGGTGCGGACACGATACTGATCGATCCGCCGATTTCGGTGACTCGTTCTTTCATCGAGACAATCCCGTAGGCGGCGTGCTTCTGCGCTTCCAGATCGAATCCGACGCCGTTATCTATAATCAGCAGCTTTACGGTATCTTCCCGCTGCTGCACTTTAATGTCCATCGTCGTCGCCCGGGAATGCCGCAAGGTGTTGGACAATGCTTCCTGCACGATACGGAACAGGTGATCCTCCACGCCCTTCACCAGCCTGATATGCTCATCCATGTCGAACGAAATATCGATCGGTACCCGGTCGCTTAGTTCTTGAATGAGTTCCTGAAGCCCTTGGGACAGCTTCTTGCCTTCCAGATGGACAGGCCGCAGGTGCAGGAGCAGCGCACGCATTTCCGACTGGGCGACCGAGGCCATTTCCTCGATCAGTCCGATTTGCCGCTGTGCCTTTTCAAAATCGGTACCCAACGTCCGCCCTACGGCGGTCGCGGTCATTGAAATAGCGAAAAGCTGCTGGCTAACCGCATCATGCAGTTCTCTCGCCAGCCTTTGGCGCTCCTCGACAACCGCCGAGAAGCGGGCTTTCTCCGCCAGCTGCGCGTTGTTCGTCGACAGACGCTGCAAGCTGTTCACCTGCTCTTCCCACTTGCGGCTAATGCGGCCCAGCTGTTCGCCAAGACGGCCGATTTCATCTTCGCCGAGCTTAGGTACTGGACGGGCAAGGTTTCCTTTTTCCAAATAAAGCATCGATTCATGGAGCACTTCCAGCCGGCGTTTCATCTTCTGAAACTGCCAAAAGCCATAAGCCCCGCCGATCATAATGACAGCAGCGCCAAGTGTAAGCCCTAGATGAAGTCCTCCCTGCCAGGTCAGTTTAGACAAGGGGGAGACATAATAGTTTACAAAATACAGGAACACGCCGCAAAGGAGCAGGCTCAGCATAATTGATTCGCTCATCCCGCGCCAAACCATGTTCGTCAGCCGTTTATTCTCCATTTGCCGTAAAACCGCTCCTTTCCGGCTGGGCCGCCGTTTACATAATCCGGATATCAATATCTCCTACGAGATAGGAAAGCGATAGTTTCACTTTATGAGTAGCCGTATCATAGTTCGGGGAGGTCCATACCATGCGGTTCAACAGGCCCGTCTCTTTCTCGGAACGGATATCCACTTGACCGAACAGGACCGAAGCCTGAACCGAAACGCCGATGTCCTCAGGAATGGTAATGTCGATATCGCCCACGACGCCTTGAAGGATCATAGTGACCTCTTTCTCCTCCGGCAGAGCCAAAGACAAATCCATATGAATTTCGCCTACAACATACCACATGCTCATATTCTTCAGCACCCAGGGCTCCCGGTCCCAGCGCAGCGACTGTACGAAGCTCTGTTTCTGGGAGTAAGGGGTATGCTTGTGCGCCTGTTTCGATTTTATATAAAAGAGCCCCAAAGAAATCAGCACAACCGCAATAATGAACGTCAGATGTTCCGATACGATCATCAGAGTACCGATCGCCAGAAGAACATAACCTGAACTTTGCCTGGAGGTGCGGATCCGGTGAATGCCGAACCAGATCATAAACAAGGCGACGATGGTGAAGAAACCGACAAACTTGCCGAACAAAATGATGACGCCGAACACAATGAGAGCAATGGCCGTATTGCGTTTCCGTTGATCCATGCCGCACCTCCTTTAGCTGCAATTACGGGCAAAAAAGCCATAGGCATATTATATACCGCCCGATGGCTTTTTCCTCCAATAGCATATCACATTGGGGCCGGAGCCCACAAAGATTATTTTCCGTTACGCGGAAGCCGGATTACTTAACCTCTTCCTCTTCTAACCTTACCGTTTCATGTGCCGGCGAAGCTGTCTCTGCTTCAGATCCGTCCAGCTTGCCTTTCAGCCTGCGAAGCTCATCATCGAGCTTCAGATCCAATGCAGGATTGGAACCGGTCGAAGCGCTGTTTACGCCTGCTGCAGAGCGGACATATCCAGATACGCTGCGCGACACCTCAGCTTCCGCTTCCAGCTGCATAATTTTCTCTTCCATCCGGTGGAAGCCTCGGGCTGCATTGCCGCTTTCGATGGTATTCACGTTCGTAATCTGGGACATCTGCTTCTGCGCTTTCGCAACTTGGGCGCGTGTCGCCAGTTCCGTACGCTTGTTGCGTAAACGGTAGTACTCTTCCTTCATCTCATGGAGCTGGGCGACAAGCGCTTCAGCCTGATCTTTGGATTGGATGTGCAGTGTTCCGTATTCAGCCGACTTTTGATCATAACCCAGCTTTTCTTCCAGCAGCGCACGGGCTGCAGCTTCGTTGCCTTCAGCCAGCGCTTGGCCAGCCAGCTGTTCGCGCTCACCGCTCAAACGGGCCGCTTCGTCGGCGCGGTGCTTCAGCTTGCGCTCGTTAGCCATTTGCTTGGCAACTGTTAATTCCGCCTGATGAATTTCGCTTTCCATATCGCGAAGGTACTGGTTCAGCATCACTACCGGATCTTCCACTTTATCCAGCACTTCATGCATCGACGCTACTGTCATTTCCTTAATCCGTTTGAATACTCCCATTGTTATACATCTCCCTTTTCTAATTTAGCGAGCTTGGCTTTCAGCTCTTCAATCTCACGTTTCATTGCTTTCTTTTCAACGTCTTTCATCATCTCATCCAGTTGGCTGGCCTGATTCTGGTTTGGATTGAAACCGTTAAATCCGTTAGTAAACTTGCTTCCGCCGGGACTCGGTGTACCGCCGAAAGGAGATGCTTGGAACGGATCGTGGAACGGTCCGCCGAAAGTAGGTTCCTTCGGGATCACCAGCGCTGCCAGGATATAAATCGGAATCACTACGCCGCCCGAGAAGAACGCCGCAATGACAACCAGCAGCCTGAGCAGCGTCGCATCAATGTTGAATTGCTCCGCTAAACCTCCGCAAATTCCGAATATTTTGCGGTCCCGCTGAGAGCGGTATAATCTTTTCATCGCTGCGTCCACCCTTCCTGTTCCAATTTCTGTTTCAAACGCTGCATTTCCTTATCTAACGCAGACTGGACTAATGCTCCGGCATGCAGGGCGAATTCCTGGCCGGCCCTGCGCAGTTCGCGCAAACTTCTTGCTTCATGCTCCATATCCGTCAGTTTTTCGTCCAGCCTGTCGAACATTCGCCCGCTTCCCGCTCCGCCGATCCCGTTGTTCAGGCGCTCGTTCATCCGCTGCTGCAGCCTGATTGACTCCAGCTTCGCTGCGTAGAAATGCCGTTTATCGTACACGCTTTGGTAGTCGGCTTTCCACTGCCTTAATTGGTCTTCCAGTTCGGATAAAGATTGTTTCCCTTGCTCATACAAGGCTTCATACTGTTTGCTGCGTTCGTCCTGATTGATTTTCTCCTGAAGGGCGGTCCTGGCAAGCAGTTCTTCTCCGGCTTTTAATGCTAAGGCAGCCTGCTCTTCCCGTTTATCCCTCAGCTGAGCCGCTTGCAAATATTGCATTCTCAGTTGGTTCACATGAGCCGTCAGCTGCTGGTATACCTTTTCCGACTCCATAATTTGCTGGCTTTGTGCCGTTAAGTACTGATCTATTAATTTGACGGGATCTTCCGATTTCTCCAGCATCTCATGAAAATTTGCCAGTGTAATGTCCCGCATTCTTTTGAAAACGCTCATTCTCTTGCCTCCTATTCGATTGTTTATCTAGTATTCTAAGGCCTAGGCTCTTGAACTTTTTTTCAGCATCGATACGCCGTAAACGATGAATCCCGCCGCGAATACGATCCACAGGATTCCTGACAATTTGCCGAGCAATACAAGCAGACCGATGATAGCCAGCGCCCATCCGAAAAACCTGCTGCCGTTCTTAATACCGATGTAACCCAGAGCCACCATAGCGGCCGGAATCAGTAAACCGAACAGTCCGCTGATGATCCCCAGCTTACCAAGTACAATCATGGCTCCAAGTACGATCAGGATTACTGCAAATCCGTTTTTACCGTTCAATCTCATTTGTTTCACCGCCTTTCGTTATTGCTGTTCCTTATGTATTTATTGTAGGCGTTACAGCGTTTTGCCAAAACGGACCCCCGGCGGTTTTTGAACCTAGACCTTAGTCGGGCAGGGACACCTCCTCCAGCCACAGGGCTTGTCCGCCCCATGGTTGTAATCTGCTCTTACAATGCAAAAAGACCGGCTTACGCCGGTCTCACCTAATCTCTATAGCTATAACGTGTTATTTAAAATCCCTTGGTTCTCCAGCATCCGTTTCCGATAAGCCATTGGAGAGCACCCTTCCACAGCACTGAACAGGCGAGTGAAATGCGCAGGGTGGGTTAGTCCTACGGACTTGGCAACCTCGGCTACCTGAAGCTGAGGGTCCAGGCGGAACATCATTTTAGCCTGATTGATTCTGCGGTTATATAAATATTTCATAATCGTCGTACCCGTAACCTCTTTGAACACGTTGGACAAATAAGGCTTTGTCAGATGCAGGTCATGGGCAACATCATCAAGCGTAATCTGTTCGGAGAAATGCATCTCCAGAAAGGTAATCGCTTTTTGGACATGCTCTTCTTTATAGGACACCGGACCGCGGTCGTCTGCACCTTGGCGGTACCACTGTGCAATGACATGCAGCAATTCGAGAAAAGGATACACGAATCTCTCGCCGGAGAACGTTCCCCTTCCCTTTCTAGCGTCAAACAACCGGTACAGCCCGGACCACATGGATTCAAGCTCCTGTCTCTGCTCTTCCGTTAACGAGAGGTGAACATTTCTCATCTCATCAAAAGGCAGCAGCAGTTCCTTAGCGGATCCTTCCTGAAGCATACCGGTCACCAGTACCGGATCAAAATGCAGGATAGACCGGACATAGGGTACACTTCTGGAGGGATTGGCGCAATGAAGCGTCATTCCGTGCATCAGAATCAAATCTCCGGGCTGAAGGGTAATTAACCTGTCACCGATCAGGTAATTGCAAATTCCACTTTGAAAATAATAAATTTCGTACATCGCATGGGAATGAAACTGCGCCGAAAGCGGCTCCTGATTCGCGAAGTTAATATCAAACACATGCTGCCATTGCGCTTCGTACCGCATCCCTGCAACCCCCATTATACTTCTGGACTTTTGGCATTGGAGCCTTCTGTCCAAATTTTAACACGGGTTCGGCAAGGATGCGAACGAAAAGTCTAGCTAATCTTGATCGCGTTCTTCTGGGCGTCAAGACACAGCTCAGCTGCTTTGAACGCATGCTCTTGGGTCATGGCTTGTTCTGTACGATGCAGGCAGTCTTTTATAAGCTCTCCGAAAAAGGGATATCCGACCTGTCCGCCCACAGCCATATGATATTCGCCTTCATGGTTGGCCATATAAACATGATCTCCCTGACGGTCCCGGGCCAAGTCCGTATATTTCCTCAATTCAATATATCCGTCGGTTCCAAGGATCAAGGTGCGTCCATCTCCCCAAGTGGACAGCCCATCCGGAGTAAACCAGTCTACCCGAAAATAATTGCTGGCCCCGTTATCGCCGAGCAGAGCAGCATCCCCGAAATCCTCCAGCTCCGGCACGTCGGGATTATTGAAATTGGCTACCTTGCTGTGAAGAACCTTCGCGTCCTTGCATCCGGCAAAGAACAGGAACTGCTCGATCTGATGGCTCCCGATATCGCAGAGAATGCCGCCGTATTGCTCTTTGCGGAAAAACCAGTCCGGACGCGAACTTTTGTTCAACCGGTGCGGGCCCGTTCCCATCACTTGCAATACTCTTCCAATGGCGCCTTCCTGAATTAGCCGTCCTGCGTACACCGCACTCTCCACATGCAGCCGTTCACTGTAATACACCATATATTTTTGGCCGGTAGCAGCCGTCTTTTCACGTGCAGCCTGCAGTTGCTCTATGGTTGTAAAAGGGGTTTTGTCTGTGAAATAATCTTTCCCGTGATCCATTACTTTCATGCCCAACGCGGCCCTCTCTGAAGGCACAGCCGCAGCTGCTACCAGCTTTACATGTCCATCTTCCAGAATTTCTTCCGGACTTTGGGCAATGCGTACTTGCGGGTAGGTTTTTGCAAAAGCGGCCGCTTTCGCCGGGTCCTGATCATAGACCCATTTCAATGTGCCCCCCGCTTCCAGCAGCCCATTCGTCTGGCCGTAGATATGCCCATGATCCAATCCCATCGCAGCAAACGTAAATTCGCCCGGTCCGCAGACAGGTTCCGGCTTAACCAGCGACACCGGCGCGTAGTTCATACCGTCATTTCTCTTCGTTTCTTTCATCGGTAAGCTCCCTTTCTGCAAAGCAGGTACTAATAAGTGCCGCTTAAATCCGCGGGTTGAGCCTGTGCATCCGCCTTTTCCGGCTTAAATTTGGAACCTGCGATTCTCTTCCTTAATTCTGCTTCATGCAGCGCTGCATTCAAGGGAAACTCCACCCAATCGTCAAGCCAAGTCGATAAATGCATCGCATTGGAAATCGTAAGTCCGCGGATGCCTTCTTCTCCCGGCGCCACAAGCGGAGCGTCGTGGAGTACAGCATCGGTGAAATTTTGAAGAATGCCCGCATGCTCAGGGTTAGTTCCGTCAACAGGTATCGAAATCGTCCAGCACTCAGGCTGTCCAAATAGTTGCTTGTTTCTGGCATTGAATTCAGTTTCCGTTTCCCGGAGCCTCCAAAAAGTCAGGTTCCCGTCTTCAATGACAACTTTTCCGCGGTCTCCGCATACTTCCAGCCTGTTTGTGCCCGGCGCGTCCGAAGTGGAAGTGATGAAGACACCTGTGGCACCGTTAGGATACTCTACATAGGCAGTCACATCGTTCTCCACCTCGATGTCCCGGTGCTTGCCGAACTGGCAGAAAGCTCTCATCCGGGACGGCATCATGCCAATCGTCCACTGCCACAAATCAAGCTGGTGAGGACATTGGTTGATCAGAACGCCTCCGCCTTCCCCGGCCCATGTTGCTCTCCATGTACCCGAATCGTAATAAGCCTGGGAGCGGTACCAATTCGTAATGATCCAGTTCGTACGGCGGATCTCGCCCAGTTCGCCGCTCTCTACCAGCTCTTTCAGCTTTTTATACAGCGGATTCATGCGCTGATTATAAACGATTCCGAATTTTCGATCGGTCGCTTCCGCCGCACGGTTCATGCGCTCGACTTGGCTTATGTACACACCGGCGGGTTTCTCAACCAGCACGTGAAGCCCTGCTTGAAAAGCTTCGATCGCCTCATCGGGATGATCATAATGGGGAGTAGCGATAATAACCGCGTCTACCGTTCCTGATTGAAACAGGGAGGAGGCGCTGTCATACACGTGAAGATCAGGGTGTTCCTTCTTAAGCGTCTCTCGTCTAGCTTCTGAAACATCGCATACCGCATGAAGCTGCGCACCTGTAATTTTCCCGCTTAAAAGGGTGTGCAGGTGTCCTGTTCCCATATTTCCGACTCCGACAATACCATATCTTACGACATTGTTGACCATCACGATTCCTCCGTCCATTCTTTCATTTTCGTTACGTAAAATTCCAGCAGCTGTTTCGCACTGTATTTGCCTGTAAAGTCCTCGACGCCATACCATCCGTCATACCCTACAGCTTTTAGATCAGCCAGAACTTGCTTCCAAGGCACGATCCCTTCGTTCAAAGGAAGCCAGGATCCCGACCATACATGGTCTACTCCATGTTGTTCATTCTGCAGGAACATCCCTGCATTTTTGACATGTACATGAGCCAGATACGGTCCGAGCAGCTGCATGCCTAGCAGGTAATTTTCGTAGCCTTCAAACACCATATTGCCCGGGTCATACAGAACTCCTACATGATCCGGATGAAAGCGGCTGACTAACCGGTGTGCCAGTGAAGCGCTTGCAGTAATGGTAACATGATGGGTTTCCACAAGAGCTTTCACGCCATAGCTTTTCGATAGGGATTCTACTTCAGACAGATAACGAACTGCTTTGTCAAAAAGATCATTATAATTTTCCTGCCGGTTATAACCGGGAACTCCGACCCTCATCATCTTAGCGCCTAATTTGGCCGCGGAGCGAAAAGCCCGCTCTGTATTCTCAAGATCGTCACAGCCTAGATAAGGCGTTAAAGCTATGATCTTACGGTTAGCTTGTTCCGCCGCACTCCGGAATCTTGAGATCTCTTCATCACTTGCAGACAAGGGCAGCGTACAACGGTTATTGCGCCAATAACTAGGCTCTTCAGACAGAAACGAAGGATCAATATCCGTGCAGCGCCATTCAATCCCTTCCACTCCCGTTTCCCGAGCAATATTACATAGTTCTTCAGGTGTTTCATGGGGGGCTGAGACCGTGAAAACAGATAATTTTAGTGTCATAAGTACTCCTTCATATCGTAGTTTGGGTTCATTGTACCACAGCCCTAAAGCGCGAAAATGGGGCGGGAACCACGTGCTTAACCAGAGTCAATCATTAAGGTAGATAGCATCGTCACAATCAATGAACGCAAAAAACGGCTCTGGATAAGAGCCGCTTTTCTAAGTGCTATCTATAGTTAAGGCAAATCGATCATCATGACAAAGCTTCCTTCGGACGAACGGATGGTAAGTTCCGTGATCTCTTCCATTCTTGCCGAGTCACGTCTTTCTAACACAGTTCCGTCATCAAGCTCAGCGGCACCTTCCAGTACGAAGAGAAAGATTCTCCGGCCATCTTTTGGAGTAAATGAGATTTCCTTGCCGGCTTCCAGCTTCGACAGGTAGATCGTCATGTCCTGGTGAATTTTCGCCACCGAAGGGCTGCCTTCTTTAGAAACAACAGGCAGCAGACGGTTTACCATTGCAGATGGATCGTAATCAGTAGTTTCATACGAGGGAGCGAGCCCTCTTTCCGATGGCATAAACCACATTTGCAGCAGATTCATGTCTTCGTCTTCGGATGGATTAAATTCCGAATGTACAATGCCTGTTCCTGCAGACATCCTTTGGATCTGACCGAACCCGGTCACTGCGGTATTGCCAAGACTGTCTTGATGGCGCAATTTCCCCCGCAATACAAGCGATACAATCTCCATCTCATGATGAGGATGTGCCCCAAAGCCTTTGCCTGCCTGAATAATATCGTCGTTCAGCACCCTCATCGGTCCAAAATTCATATTCTCAGGATCATAATGATCCGCAAAGGAAAAACTAAAGTTACTTTGCAGCCACCCGTGATCGGTAAAATACCTTGTATCAGCTTTATATACTCTGATCATTTCAGCGGCCTCCTAACATACTTATTTCAACAAAGCGTCTAACGAGTATTCACCCGCGCCGATAAAAGCAACTCCTAATGCGATTACGATCAACACTAAATTGTATTCATAACCGTTTTGTGTTGACCACAGACCGTTGGCACCATGCACTTTTGCAATTGCTCCAATCATAAGAACGATCATCAGCAACGCTCCAACCCATGTGAACAACCCTGCTGCGAATAACAAGCCGCCGAGCAGCTCACCAGCACCTACAAAGAAAGCAACAGTCGCACCTGGTTTCATTCCAATGGACTCAAACCAGCCGCCGGTGCCTTTCAGACCGTAACCGCCAAACCAGCCAAACACCTTCTGCGCACCATGTGCGGCAAACAACAAACCGACAACTACCCTGATAATTAAAAGACCTAAATCCATCATTTCCATGTTTCCCAACCTCACCTTACTTTATTATTGTGTGTAACTTATGAATTTATATTAACTTATTTAACTTACTTTTGTCAAGCAACTTTCCTAAATATATTGAAATTAGGGTAGTTACGACTTCACTTACTTATTTAAAGCTATTGTGGTAAAATAGAATGAAGAGGTGATGAGCAATGGATTATTCCAAAATGTGCCCACGCTACGAATGCGCCATTGATCTTCTAGGCAAGAAGTGGACAGGATTAATTATTCGCGTAATGCTTGGTGGCCCTCGTCGTTTCAAGGATATTAAAGAGCAGATTCCAGATATGAGCGATAAAATCCTGACGGAGCGAATGAAGGAACTTGAGACGCTTGGAGTGGTTCAACGCAAGGTTTACGCGGAGACGCCTGTGCGTATTGAATATTCTTTAACGGAGAAAGGCCAGGACTTGGAAGAAGTAATTGAGTCCATTCAGAACTGGGGAGAAAGATGGTTGTGAGGAAATCCCGGTTAACTGATAAACCGTCAAACGGCATGGCCGTTTGACGGTTTTTTTGGTATCTGCAGCTAAGGTACTGCGTTTAGAAAAAGTCCATTAAGTAAGTTTCTTTAGCAGGAATCCGTTTATCAAGTCTTAGCACGTCTTCCAGCGCTCCTTGGAGCCTTCCTATACGGTGTAGTTCGGCCGGTCGCTTGTACCCCATAAATAGAGCCGTCCAGCTCTGGATATCCGCTTGAAGTGCCGGTGTTTCATTTGGTCCTGATTCCAGCAGTGTCACTTGCCCGCCGGACCCAAGCCGGAGCATACGGACGCCTTCGTTCCACGAAGCATGCTCATCTCGTACTTGAATAGAAATAAACTCCTCGTCATTTGAAGGCAGAAACGGATATGCTTGGAGAAATGTATCCATATCTACAATTCTGGCCATAAAATAGGGGGTTATTTCCTGACGGATTCTCGGATTACTCAGTTTAAAGCTTAACCCGTCACTCACAGGCGCCCGAAACTCCACCTTCTCAATCATGGAATCATGATTCGCAATAAACGTCCATAGTGCATTCTCCGCTTCGTCATTCAGTGCTGCCAGCTCACGGATATGGAATTTTCTTTCCTTGACCTCATACAGCACATAGCCCTGATCTTCCCCTTTACTATCGGAGTAAACCGCAATTTGGCCTCCTTTTCGCGCAAAAACGGCCTGTTCCCACCAATCAGCATCCCTGTGAATCGTACCGCTGAATTTGCTTGCGTATTGCTCATAAATCGGATTCAACCGGCTCGCGTCCTGCTGGATCCTTTCGATTCTCCCGGGGTACAAGGTTCGTTCCGGAAGCTTTGAGGTCTCTATGGTACAGTTCTTATATTCACAATAAGTTTCCCATCCATATTTGCGATAAAACGAGAATTCAAATGGATGAAGGAAAGAAACACTATATCCTTGATCTCTCATGTTCTGCAGCAAATGCTTCAGAAGCCCCGCAACTAACCCTCTACGGCGATACTCCGGCCAGGTAGCCACACCTGCAATGCCTCCCATGGCATAAGCCTTTCCTTGAATCCAAGCTGTAAAAGGAAGCAGCCCTGCTTTAGCCATCAATTGGCCCAGTTCAAAATAGCCCCAAATCCGTTCAGGTTTAAAAAGTTTCCTCCTGGACTCTCTTTCGTCTTCCGACACCGGATATTGAAATGCAAAGGAAGACAGGTCCATACTTTGGTCGAATTCTTCTAAGGTTAACTGTCTTAATTCCATGGCGGTTCTCCTTTCATTCTCACTGCAATGCTATATGTTGTATATAAAATGATTATGTCATAGCTGTAAAAGTGTTTGCAATTTGCAGCTGTTGCAAGTTAGCCCAATTCTTCGTTTATTCTGCACGGGCCCGCCTGTTGCTGCATAGAATGCAGAACAACTTACTCACTCATATCGGGGTTTCGGGAGGCGGTCCGGGTGGTTATGAAGCGAATTCGAGGGAGTCTGATCCTTGCTTACATGATTGGAGCCAGTTTAGGGTGGCTTGTCCATTATTTAGAGTTGAAATAAAACAACGCACCCTCGATCCAGGGTGCGTTGTTCATGTACATATAGAAAACAAAACGAAAAAACCGATTGAATCTAAGTTCAATCGGTTTCGCATGATGCCGGTGAAGGGACTCGAACCCCCACGGTTTCCCTCACGATTTTGAGTCGCGCGCGTCTGCCAATTCCGCCACACCGGCACTTCATAAAAATGGCGTGCCCTAAGAGATTCGAACTCCTGACCTTTTGATTCGTAGTCAAACGCTCTATCCAGCTGAGCTAAGGGCACAAAATGTTAAAGATAAAAAAGATGGTGCCGAAGACCAGACTTGAACTGGTACGGTGGTCACCCACCGCAGGATTTTAAGTCCTGTGCGTCTGCCGATTCCGCCACTCCGGCAAAGTAGTGGAGGCGCCACCCAGACTCGAACTGGGGGTAAAGCTTTTGCAGAGCTCTGCCTTACCACTTGGCTATGGCGCCGTAATGATGGAGCGGAAGACGGGAATCGAACCCGCGACCCTCGCCTTGGCAAGGCGATGCTCTACCGCTGAGCCACTTCCGCATAAATGGCTGGGGATCAAGGATTCGAACCTTGGAATGACGGAGTCAAAGTCCGTTGCCTTACCGCTTGGCTAATCCCCAACAACTTTGTTGGTTTCTAATTAGGATGATATGGGGCGATCGATGGGACTTGAACCCACGAATGCCGGAGCCACAGACCGGTGCGTTAACCCCTTCGCCACGACCGCCATATCAGAAGTTTATTGGCAGGGGCAGCAGGAATCGAACCCACACCAAAGGTTTTGGAGACCTTTGTTCTACCTTTAAACTATGCCCCTATAAAAATGGTGGAGGATGATGGATTCGAACCACCGAACTCGTCAGAGAGCAGATTTACAGTCTGCCGTGTTTAGCCACTTCACTAATCCTCCAAGATAAAGCTGGTGCCGTCGAGAGGACTTGAACCCCCAACCTACTGATTACAAGTCAGTTGCTCTACCAGTTGAGCTACAACGGCATATTCAATTCTTTAAATGGTGGCTCGGGACGGAATCGAACCGCCGACACGAGGATTTTCAGTCCTCTGCTCTACCGACTGAGCTACCGAGCCTTACATTTGAAGTTAAATGGCGGAGCCGACGGGATTCGAACCCGCGGTCTCCTGCGTGACAGGCAGGCATGTTGGGCCTCTACACCACGGCTCCACACTAAGGTAAAACAATTGCGGGGGCAGGATTTGAACCTGCGGCCTTCGGGTTATGAGCCCGACGAGCTACCGAGCTGCTCCACCCCGCGTCATTATGGTGGAAGCTGAGGGGATCGAACCCCCGACCCTCTGCTTGTAAGGCAGATGCTCTCCCAGCTGAGCTAAGCTTCCATATCCTGAGGACAAATAGTATCTTAACATAATCTTGACATTATGTTCAAGTCA
This sequence comes from Paenibacillus gansuensis, assembly GCF_042684925.1. Classification (NCBI taxonomy): domain Bacteria; kingdom Bacillati; phylum Bacillota; class Bacilli; order Caryophanales; family Paenibacillaceae; genus Paenibacillus; species Paenibacillus gansuensis. The sequence continues at coordinate 27,139 of NZ_JBHUME010000016.1, forward strand.
TAATTTCTTACAATTAGGTAAGATACATACTAAAATGGTGACCCGTAGGGGATTCGAACCCCTGTTACCTCCGTGAAAGGGAGGTGTCTTAACCCCTTGACCAACGGGCCTTATATAAGAACGGAGAGAGAGGGATTCGAACCCTCGAGACGCTTTTGGCGCCTACACGATTTCCAATCGTGCTCCTTCGACCAAACTCGGACACCTCTCCATAAGGTGGCTCCCCGAACAGGACTCGAACCTGTGACAACTCGATTAACAGTCGAGTGCTCTACCAACTGAGCTATCAGGGAACATTATAACTTTCAGGATTTGCACCCTGAAAACTGGATATGAAGTGAAGTGTAAGTCTGCGCAGACTCTGTTGATTCAGAGTATTT